>NZ_JACSLW010000040.1:0-219 GCF_018618345.1 Exiguobacterium sp. s36 | reverse complement strand
GACCCCCAACTACTTTCGGCGCTGAAGCGCTTAACTTCCGTGTTCGGCATGGGAACGGGTGTGGCCGCTTCGCCATCGCCACCAGACATCGAGAGATCGTTCTCTCAAAACTGAAGACTCATCAATTCATACAAACCATTAGACTAGATCAAAGCCTCGACCGATTAGTATCATTCAGCTCCACACGTCGCCGTGCTTCCACCCATGACCTATCTACCT
>NZ_JACSLW010000039.1:0-220 GCF_018618345.1 Exiguobacterium sp. s36 | reverse complement strand
GACCCCCAACTACTTTCGGCGCTGAAGCGCTTAACTTCCGTGTTCGGCATGGGAACGGGTGTGGCCGCTTCGCCATCGCCACCAGACATAGAGAGATCGTTCTCTCAAAACTGAAGACTCATCAATTCATCCAAACCTTAGACTAGATCAAAGCCTCGACCGATTAGTATCATTCAGCTCCACACGTCGCCGTGCTTCCACCCATGACCTATCTACCTCA
>NZ_JACSLW010000038.1:0-228 GCF_018618345.1 Exiguobacterium sp. s36 | reverse complement strand
CGTGTGGAGCTGAATGATACTAATCGGTCGAGGCTTTGATCTAGTCTAATGGTTTGTGTGAATTGATGAGTCTTCAGTTTTGAGAGAACAATCTCTTAAAAAAGAGTTGACATTATGTTAAAATAATGTTAATCTCATATATGTCTGGTGGCGATAGCGAAGCGGCCACACCCGTTCCCATGCCGAACACGGAAGTTAAGCGCTTCAGCGCCGAAAGTAGTTGGGGGT
>NZ_JACSLW010000037.1:0-233 GCF_018618345.1 Exiguobacterium sp. s36 | reverse complement strand
GACCCCCAACTACTTTCGGCGCTGAAGCGCTTAACTTCCGTGTTCGGCATGGGAACGGGTGTGGCCGCTTCGCTATCGCCACCAGACAAAAGAATATTAACATCGCCCCAAGGGCGTGTCAATCCATTTCAGGGTTGTTCCCTGAAAACTGAAGACTCATCAATTCACACAAACCATTAGACTAGATCAAAGCCTCGACCGATTAGTATCATTCAGCTCCACACGTCGCCGTG
>NZ_JACSLW010000036.1:0-368 GCF_018618345.1 Exiguobacterium sp. s36 | reverse complement strand
ACGGCATGCACCCGTTCATAAAGACTGAGGTCAGCGTCTTTCCATCCCATTGGCCGCTCCAGCTGTTCAAGGTAATCAAGAGGGCTCTGCTCTTTCTCCTGTTGCAAGGTGTTCACCTTTTCTAAGTGTGTCTCGATATGTTCGAGGAAGCCTGCGGACGTCTGGTGGACCTCCTGCAACAATTTTTCCTTGTCGAGGAGTTCCTTGTCTTTCGTCCAACCGGCCAGATAGGAGAGCGAGAAGTCGTCCGTCGAGAACCCGAGTTGATGTGAGACGACATAGGCGACCATCTCGGCTTGGAACTCCTTCTCGGGTGCCGTGAGCGGTTGATCGCGTTCAAAATTCCGCTCCTGATTGTGTAGCTCCGC
>NZ_JACSLW010000035.1:0-368 GCF_018618345.1 Exiguobacterium sp. s36 | reverse complement strand
ACGGCATGCACCCGTTCATAAAGACTGAGGTCAGCGTCTTTCCATCCCATTGGCCGCTCCAGCTGTTCAAGGTAATCAAGAGGGCTCTGTTCTTTCTCCTGTTGTAAGGTGTGTACTTTTTCTAAGTGTGACTCGATATGGTCGAGGAAAGTTGCGGATGTCTGATGAACCTCCTGCAACAATTGTTCCTTGTCTAAAAGTTCCTTGTCTTTCGTCCAACCGGCCAGATAGGAGAGCGAGAAGTCGTCCGTCGGGAACCCGAGTTGATGCGAGACGACGTAGGCGACCATCTCGGCTTGGAACTCCTTCTCGGGTGCCGTGAGCGGTTGATCGCGTTCAAAATTCCGCTCCTGATTGTGTAGCTCCGC
>NZ_JACSLW010000034.1:0-382 GCF_018618345.1 Exiguobacterium sp. s36 | reverse complement strand
ATCTAGCGTCTAAGACACACGGTCCTCACGGACCATATGTGAAATAATTGGTTTGATGTCTTGATGAATCTTCAGTTTTCAAGGAACAAAGTGGAGCCTAGCGGGATCGAACCGCTGACCTCCTGCGTGCAAGGCAGGCGCTCTCCCAGCTGAGCTAAGGCCCCGTATTGGAATTCTCAAAAAAATGGTGGGCCTAAGTGGACTCGAACCACCGACCTCACGCTTATCAGGCGTGCGCTCTAACCAGCTGAGCTATAGGCCCTCATATTTTGATTGTCGAGAGATTTTGGTCTCTCAAAACTGAACGATGGGCAATGCCACATGGGCATTTTCCTTAGAAAGGAGGTGATCCAGCCGCACCTTCCGATACGGCTACCTTGTT
>NZ_JACSLW010000033.1:0-392 GCF_018618345.1 Exiguobacterium sp. s36 | reverse complement strand
CAGGTGACGGTCGGGGGCAAGACCTATCACCTTCCTACCCCATTCTTCGTCATCGCGACGCAAAACCCGATTGAATCATCTGGTACCTTTTCTTTGCCTGATGCGCAGCTTGACCGGTTCATGATGTGTCTACATACAGGGTACCCGACCGAAGAATTCGAACTTCAATTGTTGGAGGAATCTGTCACCGAGACCCGGAAGGCGGTACTGCCGAATGTCGATTTCGAGCAACTCCTGCAATATCGAGCCGATGCCATGAAAATCCACATCTCGAAAGATGTGTTACGTTATATCGTCTCGATTGCGACCGCGTCACGTAGTCACCGGAACGTTCAGACGGGGATCAGTCCACGTGCGACGATCGCGCTCTCGAAAGCCGCTCAAAGTTATGC
>NZ_JACSLW010000032.1:0-467 GCF_018618345.1 Exiguobacterium sp. s36 | reverse complement strand
GAATGGGTACCGCTCAGCAAGGCACCGAAGCCAATCAAGGACGGCGTGAAACAAGGACGCATCCCGTCACGCAAGATGATGTACTTCAAGATCGGTCACGTGTTCGAGTACACGCAGACCGACGCACGCGAGAAAGGAATCGAGGTCTCGGACATCTTCAAACGGTATCACCGGGACGGCGGGATGGAGAACGAACAAGACATCCGTGACGCCTTGACGACGCTCGCGGATGCCCGGAATGTGACACTATTGGATGAACCGCTCGACGAGATCGGAACGGCGAAGGGCTGTTACTATCCGGAGCTACATGCGATTGCCTTGAACCCGCGGAACTCATCTATCGAGGACATCAGCGTCCTGATCCACGAGCTTGCCCATGCGGAGCTACACAATCAGGAGCGGAATTTTGAACGCGATCAACCGCTCACGGCACCCGAGAAGGAGTTCCAAGCCGAGATGGTCGCCTA
>NZ_JACSLW010000031.1:0-469 GCF_018618345.1 Exiguobacterium sp. s36 | reverse complement strand
AAGATCGGGCCTTGCTTGTTTTCAAACTCTTGCGTCTTTAGATTGAAAAAATCTGAACCGACAATATCTGACGGTAATAAGTCGGCTGTAAACTGAATTCTTGAAAAGTCGCCGTGGAAACTCGTCGCTAATGTCTTGGCCAACATCGTTTTCCCGGTTCCAGGTACATCTTCTAAGAGCACATGTCCGTTTGCCAACAGCGATGTCACACACAGTTCTACCACTGTTGGGTTTCCCAAATAGACTTGGTTGATTTCCTCAATCATCGTACGAATGTTCATCAAGATTTCTCTCCTTTGTAGTGTTGGATGTATTGTCTGACAGATACTTTGAAATCATGAAGTGAGCGCTCGTCGATCACGTCCAGTTCTCCATATCGTACATCGGCATAAGGTTTCACAGATTGTTCGAATCGAATGCGTGCAAACCACTCTGAGACGGTCTCGTGAGGTTTTCGTTTTTGAGTGTC
>NZ_JACSLW010000004.1:0-275417 GCF_018618345.1 Exiguobacterium sp. s36 | reverse complement strand
AGACGATGAGGTAGATAGGTCATGGGTGGAAGCACGGCGACGTGTGGAGCTGAATGATACTAATCGGTCGAGGCTTTGATCTAGTCTAAGGTTTGCATGAATTGATGAGTCTTCAGTTTTGAGAGAACAATCTCTTAAAAAATATTGACGTTATGACTAAATAATGTTAATATAATACTTGTCTGGTGGCGATAGCGAAGCGGCCACACCCGTTCCCATGCCGAACACGGAAGTTAAGCGCTTCAGCGCCGAAAGTAGTTGGGGGTCTCCCCCTGTGAGGATAGGACGCTGCCAGGCAAGATCGTTCCGCAATAGCTCAGTGGTAGAGCAACCGGCTGTTAACCGGTAGGTCGTAGGTTCAAATCCTACTTGCGGAGCCACTTTTCTCTTTTTGGAGAGCTGTCCGAGTGGCCGAAGGAGCACGATTGGAATTCGTGTAGGCGGCAAAACCGTCTCAAGGGTTCGAATCCCTTGCTCTCCGCCAGTTTTTCAATCAATAGTATGGCCCGTTGGTCAAGCGGTTAAGACACCGCCCTTTCACGGCGGTAACACGGGTTCGAATCCCGTACGGGTCACCATTTAAATTTTATATCGTCGCGGGGTGGAGCAGTCTGGTAGCTCGTCGGGCTCATAACCCGAAGGTCGTTGGTTCAAATCCAGCCCCCGCAATTAGTGTGGTCCTGTGGTGTAGCGGTTAACATGCCTGCCTGTCACGCAGGAGATCGCGGGTTCGAATCCCGTCAGGACCGCCATTTTTTCAATTAAATTACTACATACATGGCTTTGTAGCTCAGTTGGTAGAGCAAAGGACTGAAAATCCTTGTGTCGGCGGTTCGATTCCGTCCAAAGCCACCATGTGGGGGGGTAGCGAAGTGGCTAAACGCGGCGGACTGTAAATCCGCTCCCTCGGGTTCGGCGGTTCGAATCCGCCCCCCCCCACCACCTAGGGGCATAGTTTAGCGGTAGAACTACGGTCTCCAAAACCGTCAGCGCGGGTTCGATTCCTGCTGCCCCTGCTTTCTAATATAATTATGGCGATTGTGGCGAAGTGGTTAACGCACCGGATTGTGATTCCGGCATTCGAGGGTTCAATTCCCTTCAGTCGCCCCATTTTATTGGGCTGTAGCCAAGTGGTAAGGCATCGGATTTTGATTCCGACATGCGTAGGTTCGATCCCTTCCAGCCCAGCCATTATGCGGAAGTAGTTCAGTGGTAGAATACGACCTTGCCAAGGTCGGGGTCGCGGGTTCGAATCCCGTCTTCCGCTCCATTAAATTTGGCGCCATAGCCAAGTGGTAAGGCAGAGGACTGCAACTCCTCTATCGTCGGTTCGATTCCGACTGGCGCCTCCAACATAATATGCCGGTGTGGCGGAATTGGTAGACGCGCACGACTCAAAATCGTGTTCCTCTGGAGTGTCGGTTCGACTCCGACCACCGGTATCCGTAGATCCTAGCTGAGGCTAGGGTCTTTTTTTTGTATGTGAAAATTTAAAAATAAAGGGAAGTGAGCGATGCGTAAGGAATAAGCAAGGAGTGTACGATTGTGCAAGGGGACGAAGGGGGAAGTACATTGCCGACAGATCAAATCGCTCAAGCTTTTATGAGATTTGCTGCAAACGAGTGTAGAGGTTCGAGTGTTCTTTATGAATCATTGTCGAACGAGATAGCGACAGACGTGTCGATTCTCACATTATGTGAGCAAGCCAATCCAGGACAGCCTATTCCGAACCTGTTGTTTGGAGCAGTCCATTATCTGCTCTTGAGTGGGCACCAGCATCCATTAGGCGACTATTACCCAAGCGTGGCCATTGAAGCGAAAGAGGTAGATGAAGGACTATTTCCGAGTTTTCAGCAATTTTGCACAACTTATGAAACTGAGTTGGTTGCTCTCTTACAGACTAGGCTCGTTCAAACGAACGAAGTGAGACGGTGTGCGTATTTATATCCAGTGTTCGGTATGATTTCTAGATACTCAAAGCAACCGTTGTCTTTAGTGGAGATTGGTACGAGCGCCGGTCTACAGCTCTTATGGGACCAGTACAGCTATCGATATGACGACAGCGAACTGGTCGGGAACGTCACGTCATCCCTCGAGATTTCAGCGGAGGTGATTGGCGAAGGAAGACCTCGACTGAATCTACCGCTTCCTCCAGTCCGGGAACGAATCGGGTTTGATTTGAATATCGTCGATTTGACCGATGGCGATGAAAAATTATGGTTGAATTCGCTTATATGGCCGGAACATACAACTCGTCTCGAGCTATTTGAACAGGCGAGTGCGTTGATCGGATCACAACCATTGGAGTTGATTCAAGGGGATGGAGTTCAATTATTAAAAACACGAGTCGATTCGATTGAAACGGACAGCATCGTCTGTATCTTCCATACACACGTGGCGAATCAAATGCCACTTGAAACCAAGTATGAGCTTTTGCGTCAAGTCGACTGTATCGGGGAGTACCGGGACGTCTATCACATCTATAATAATGTCCAAGACAAGTTGCTCCACCTCGATCTTATTATCGATGGCAGGAAGAGTGAGTACGTGCTCGCTGAAACGGATGGGCATGGACGTTGGTTCAACTGGTTGCTATCACCAGAAACGGAAGAAAATCTTGAGCAAAGATTTGGTAAGCTCTAACCTCGGTTAGAGCTTTTTAGGATTAATGAAAAAAAGAACCATCACGGAGATGATTCTTCATATGACGTGTACGTCGCTTCGTCCAAAGTATGTAAGTAATCGGGTCCAAAATTGTTCAGGATAAAGAGTTCTTCTTCGTTCTCAGTCGCCAATCCGTTTGAGAATCCTCTATTCGCTTGGTGGAAATGCAACAAACGATCTTGCTCCGTGTCGGCTTTGGAGAAGTCGCCTTGTGACCAATTTTCGAGCATGATGTTCAATTCGGCGTATATGTCATCTTCGATCTTGAATTTTGATTTTAGAAGATTCAAGTATTCAGCCGATTGTTGAATATTCTGTGGTGTCATCGGAATCGCCCCCCATTTAGCACGAGCTGATATTTTTTGATGTGTCATCAAGTGCATGCTTTTGATCAATTCAGTTCGATTTGGTTTCTCTTCATTGAAAGAGACCTCTAGTTCAACGCGAGTCTTTGCGGTGGAGTTGCCTCTGCGGTCTAATGGGTCTTCCTTGGATACTTCGATTTGTAGTTCTTTGACGCGCTTTGCGTATTTGTCATCAAGATTCTCATTCTCGACACCTTGACTTAAGTTTTTATAAAACGTGTAGCTGATCCAAAAGACTGGAATGAGCAAGATGAGGACGCTAGTCGTGATGATGAGTCGCTTCGGGGTAAATACCTGTTTCAGTTTTTTGAACAATATCATTGCCTCCTATCTGTACATAGTTGGATTTTAACATACTTCAAATACCATTAATCCCATATAAGGGATTAATATGGGAAAATAGATAAAAAAACAAAAAAATGATTTGATAACTCATTTGGAATGAACGATTTTCCGTCTGTGATGTGATATAATTACCTGGTAATAATATTTTATGATGAATAAATTTTAGTGACGGTCACGTTGCTCGTCAATCTCATAGTGCATTTGGTTTCATATTTCATTTTTGTTGTCGTTATCGCTATTTGCAATTGAGGAGGAAGTTGTACATGAGTAAAGAAAAAATCGCCCAGCTCCGAAAGCACGTCTCGCCGTTTGAAAAGGCCGACGTGAAGAAGAGCGTCCGGCAGATGATCAACACGATCTTGCCGTTTCTTGCAGCCTGGATTCTTGCCTATCAGGCGCTCCAAATCTCGGTCTTCTTGACCATCCCGCTCGCCATCGTCGCAGCTGGCTTCGTCGTCCGGATGTTCATCATTTTCCACGACTGTACGCACGGTTCGTTTTTCAAGAATAAGAAGGCGAACGCCATCGTCGGGACGATTATGGGGATTCTAACGTTGTTCCCATATGAGAAATGGAAACGAGAGCATTCGATTCACCATGCTTCGAGTGGTAACTTGGACAAACGTGGCGTCGGTGACATTTGGGTCATGACGATTGAAGAATACGTCGAGGCATCGAGATGGACTCGATTGCAATATCGTCTATACCGTAACCCGCTCGTCATGTTCGGTCTCGGCCCGTTGTTCTTGATTCTTATCACGAGCCGTTTTAATCGGAAAGATGCGCGTAAAAAAGAACGGAACAACACATATCTCATTAACTTGTCGCTCGTCGTGCTCTATGCGCTCGTCATCGCGCTCGTCGGTTGGAAAGCGTTCTTGATCGTTCAAGGCACGACGATGTTCACAGCCGGTGTCCTTGGAATCTGGTTGTTCTACGTACAGCATACGTTCGAAGACTCATATTTCGAGGACGAGAGCGAGTGGGACTATGTGAAGGCTGCCATCGAAGGAAGCTCGTATTACGAGTTGCCGAAAGTGTTGCAGTGGGTAACCGGGAATATCGGTTTCCACCATGTTCATCACTTGAGCCCGCGTGTACCGAACTACAACCTTGAACAAGCCCATACGTCGACGCCGCCGCTCCAAAAAGCGACGACGATTGGTCTATGGTCTAGTTTGAAGTCGCTACGCTACAAACTGTACGATGCTCAGAACAAGACGTTCGTCACGTTCCGCGATATTAAGCACTTGCTTCGGGAACCGAAGACGTCATCGTTGTGACGCACATTCCTGCCGACTTTGTCGGCAGGATATTTTTATATCGCCACAGCTATCTTATATTGAGATATGATTTAAAGAAAATGAATAAGGGAACTAGATGTACTCAGACAATAAACGTATAGACTTGATAAGCCATCAAAGAAATTTCTTTAAAAGTGTTGACTTCCGAAAGGTATAGATGTATATTGATTGTAGTCGCTTTTACAGCCGACTCATATGAACCATGCGGGTGTAGTTTAATGGTAAAACCTCAGCCTTCCAAGCTGATGACGAGAGTTCGATTCTCTTCACCCGCTTCATCATCTCTCTGCCGACTGGCGGGGAGATTTTTTGTATGCGAAAATAGGCATGAAAGAGGTGATTCGATGAATGGGATGACCCCGGAAACACTTAAGCAGAAGATTGTGGCGTACGCAACGACAATTGGGATTGACGAGTTGAAAGTGACGACGGCCGACCCGTTCATCGTCATGAAGCAACGTCTCGTGAAGCAGCAAGAAAAGGGATTCGCTTCGGGGTTCGAGGAGCCTGACTTGGACAAACGGACGACACCGACGCTGCTACTTGAAGAAGCGCAGTCGATTATTGCAATCGCTATCCTGTATCCGAGCAAATTGAAGGACGCGCCGCGAAGTGTGGCCGATGAGCGCCGCGGTTTGTTCGCCCGGGCATCGTGGGGGCTCGACTACCATCGCGCTGTCGGCTCGAGACTCGAACAGTTGCAGGCGTATATTGAACAGCTCGTCCCGGGCGTCCGGACACGCTCGATGGTCGATACGGGAGAGCTTGTCGATCGGGCGGTGGCCGAACGGGCCGGAATCGGCTTCAGCGGCAAGAACTGTTCCATCATTTCGCCCGAGAAGGGGTCGTACCTCTACCTAGGCGAGATGATCCTGGACACATACTTACCACCGGACGAGATGATTGAGGACGGGTGCGGAGAATGCACGAAATGCATGACGGCATGTCCGACGACGGCGCTCATCGAACCGGGTGTGCTCGACGCAAAACGTTGCATCGCCTATTTGACGCAAATGAAGACACTCATGCCACGTGAGTTCCGCTCGAAGCTCGGCGGACGGCTATACGGCTGTGACACGTGCCAACAAGTCTGTCCGTATAATCGGAAGAAGGACTGGCGTCATCATGAAGAATTGCTTCCGGAAGCGGAAATCGTCAAACCGTTGCTCGTCCCGCTCTTGAATATGAGCAATCGCGAGTTCAAAGCAAAGTTCGGTCATCTGTCTGGCGCATGGCGCGGGAAAAAACCGATTCAGCGAAATGCAATTCTAGCGTTGGCCCATTATCGGGAACCGTCAGCCGTGCCGGTGCTCGAAGACTTCATCCAACAGGATGAGCGCGAAGACATGCGGGCGACAGCCGTCTGGGCGATCGGGGCGATTCTCGGAGCCGAAGCCGAGACGATTTATCAACAGATTGAGTCGACGGAGACGTCGGAGCTCGTACATGAAGAGATTCGATTATTCCGAGAGGAGTGGAGTCATGAAGACCGTGTCATCTAAATGGGGAACGTTAGCCTATGAATTGAACGCCGATGGAAAGCTATGTGCGTTAGACTTTGCGGAGACGGAAGCGGATGATGGTTCGGCACCAGCTTGGCTGACCGAACTGATTGAACGTGTCGAACAATACGGGCTTCAATCGTCTGACCGCGAGTGGATTGAGATGCATGGGACCGTCTTTCAGCAAGAAGTATGGGATGCGCTCTTAACGATCCCGTTCGGAGAGACGCGGACGTACAAACAAATCGCCGAACAGATCGGACGACCAAAAGCGGTTCGTGCGGTCGGTCAGGCACTGAACCGGAATCCGTTGCCTGTCATTTTCCCGTGCCACCGGGTCGTCGGTAGCGGGGGGCAATTGACCGGTTTCGCAGGCGGTATTCATCAAAAACAACGATTACTTGATCTCGAACAAGTGAAGTGAGGAGTAGATTATGGCAATCCATGTAGTAATGTTCCAACCAGAAATTCCGGCGAATACAGGTAACGTCTCGCGCACATGTGCCGCGACGAATTCGGTGCTTCATTTGATTCGTCCTTTAGGTTTTTCGACAGACGATAAAATGCTCAAACGCGCCGGGCTCGATTATTGGCAGTTCGTAGACGTACGGTATCACGATTCGCTTGACGAACTGTGGGCCAAGCACCCGGACGGAGAGTTCTTCTACATTACCAAGTACGGGGAACAGTACCCGAGTGACCTCGACGTGTCTGCGGTCGACAAAGACTATTTCTTCGTCTTCGGACGCGAAACGAAAGGGTTGCCGATGGAAGTCATCGAGAATAACCTTGACCGTTGCATCCGCTTGCCGCAATCGAACCTCGTACGATCGCTCAACGTCTCGAACACGGCGGCGATTATCGTCTATGAGGCGCTCCGCCAACAAGGATATGCTGGGTTGAAATAAAAAAAGAGCCGGATTCGTGAGAATCTCGGCTCTTATTGATTACCTTCAGGTTTTCTGTTGTATCCAGCTGTAAAGATAGCTGCGAGGAAGACGACGCTGATTCCGACCATTAGTAACAAACCCATCTGAAAATCCCCCTTTTGTTCTCCGTGACTACAAATATTATAATATACTTGATAATAGATTTGCACTGAATATGAGAAATTCTTGTGAAATTGGAGCCGATATGAAAACAAACGTGTACTTGTTAAGCTATGCCCCGTTGATTGGGATTATTCTGTTCTCGATGTCGCTTGCGATCGCCACGAGCGAGTATGTGATTCAATGGTTGACCCGTGTCGGTGTCTACAGCGAGATTATCGCGCTGTTGTCCGTCCAAGAGTCAAAAGTGCTCGTGCTCGTCGTGTTCTTTACCATTTACTTCATGCTGTTCAGCGCCTTCAAGCTCGTGGCCGACACGTTCAATCAACTCGGATTCGCCTTCTTCGCGCGTGAGACGAACGGCAGCTCGCTCCATCGTCTCAAGCCAGGGGCGACGATTTTCTTGGTCGGATCGGGAATCAGCTTCTTGTTCCTGAACTCGCTCCTTGCCGTCATCGCGGTATTGCTCGGCACATTCGTCCTCTATTTGTTCTATTACATATGGCAAGTCAGTCAGTTGATGTCGACGTTTCGGGCGATCGGTCTGCTCTTGATTCAAGCGATGATGTGGGCCATCTTGTTGAGCGGCCTCGCTTGGGCGATGCTCCGCTTGTTTAACTCGGTCGGGGATATCATCCTATGACGGTGAACATGACGATTCCCCTCATGCCGACCGAAGAAGTCGTCCGGGCATGGATGAGGTCGATGGTGCCACCGATGGACTTGTTCATGGCGGATGAGAGCCTGGTTGCGCTACTTGGCACAGATGAGAACGTCTTGATTGTCCCGCGAGCGGAATTCGACGTCCATCCGTCTTATCGGGATATTCGACTCGCCAACGCCTATACATATTGGACCATCGACCGCGAGGCCGCCTTTGTCTTGCATGCGCCACCTGGTTGGATTGCCACATTACCGCCAGCAGTGAGGAGCGAGTTGCTTACCTATCAAGTCACGGTCGGACGGGGGCTCGTTTTCCCGGCGGCTGACATGGAGATCGATTCGTTGGCGACTTCGATTGTGACGGTAAACGGTGTGCCGTATCTCATCTTACATCAGTCAGCCTTTCAGGTGATGCCAGACGAGATGCGTCGTCAACTGACGTTTGAGTACGCCAAAGCCTGGGACGAGTGGACGGCGAGTTCTATTCCCGATACTTGCCCTGACCATGTGCGACGTTTTGCCAACACTTTCCCGGTCACGTCAGGCAGCAATTGCCTCGCGGCCACGCTGTTCGCGGTGACCGGTGCCGAATGGATGGCCACGCAATGGGTCCATCCTGGCACGTTCCTCCAGACACTCGGTCAGGCCGGTTACATGAGAACCGATTCGGGACTGACCGAACGAGGGGACGTGCTCACGTTCGTCGATGAGGCAGGGCGGGTCCAACACGCGACGTACTGCATCGGCGCCGGGATCTTCTTCAACAAGAACGGACAGACGCTGTTCAATCCGTGGAAACTGATTCAACAACATGAACTGTTCGAGGAATGGGGAAATCACACGTGCCATACGTATCGACGATTATAAAAAGCCAGGGACAGCGATGTCCCTGGCTTTTTAGCGATGCGCCTCCGTCCAAACGATAGCAGGATAGGCTCGGTTGGCGAGCTCCGGGAACGGCCGCGGCGTGTCGGCGCCGAGCCAGATGGCCGTGATCGTCTCATCGGTTAAGCCGACGTACCACATGTCTTTATGCGAGTTCGTCGTGCCGGTCTTTCCACCGATATAAGGCGCTTTGATTTGGTTGGCGTAACGTCCTGTCCCGTATGTGGTGACAGCGGACAACGCCTCCCGCATCGTCGTGACGGTCGCTTTCGACCAGACGGCTTGCTTCCTCATGCTTGGCGTGATTGTAACTGCGCCCGACTCGAAGCGAATCTGTTTAATCGTCTGGCCGGACACGTACACGCCTTGGTTGAGAAACGGGGTATAGGCGGCGGCGAGCTCTTTGGGCGACACGCCTTGGGTCAACCCGCCGAGTGCGCTGGCGAGACTGTTATCGGTCTTAGCGTCCCACTGGCTGAACATCATGTCCGCCGTCGTATACGCTACTTCTTGATCGATTGCGGTGAAGGCGGCGAGCGCCGGCGTGTTGTAGGAATATGCGACCGTATCACGGAACGATACATCACCGAGGACACGATTACCGCTATTCGTCGGACAATACGTCCCGTAACATACCGGCCGACCGTCGAGGATGGTATCGAGTTTCGCTCCGGTCTCTTCTATATAGGGCGCAAACACGAGGACAGGCTTGATGGCCGACCCAGGTTGGCGGAACGCTTGCGTGGCCCGATTGAATTCACCCGATTGGGTCATCTCTGAATCGACGAGGGCGATGATGCGTCCGTTCGGCGTCAGCTCGGCATAGCCGCCGTTCAAACCGTTCGGCAATTTCGTCATGACTTGTTTCGCCTGTTGTTGCCGGGCGACGGACAGATGCGTCTCGATTGTCGCTTGATTGGTCGCCAAGTAGTCTCTGGCGGCCTCTTCATCGAGGTCGTAACGCGAGCGGACGAGTCGGATTGCCTCTTTCATGACCGTATCCATATAATCGGGATATCGGACGACGTGTTGACGATACGTCGCCGTCAGCTTCACCCCGTGATGCGTCTCATACGCTTGTCTCGATATGACGCCGGCATCACGGAGCTGGGTGAGGATTCGATCTTTACGCTCATAAAACGATTCCGATGGATCGAGCGGATCATATAAAGATGGATTGTTCGGAACGGTTAACAGGAAAGCGATTTGATTCCAGTTCAAATCTTCGAGCGGACGAGCGAAATACGTCTCGGCCGCCGCTTGAATCCCGTAAACGTTATGTCCGAAGAAGATGACGTTGCTGTAGGCCGTCATAATTTCTTTTTTACTATATTGTTTTTCAAGTGCCCGGGCGAGCAATAATTCCTTCACTTTGCGCTCGTAAGTCCGCTCGTGCGTCAAATAGACGTTCCGGGCGAGCTGTTGGGTGATTGTGCTCCCGCCCTGGCGCGAGGATTCATTGGCGTTATTGATGAAAGCCCGAGCGATACCGCCGAGGTCATATCCCGGATGGGCGTTAAACTTGCGGTCTTCGATGGTCATGATGGCTTCACGGAGGTGGGCCGGAAAGCGCGCGACAGAGACGTCATCGCGACGACCGTTCAAATAGAGCCGTTCCGTCCCGCCTTTGTACGTCAACGTGACGGCATGTTTCGACGCGAGCGGGGTCGCGTTGACCGTCTTTTCACCCCACGTCATAATCTGTTTCGCTTGCTCAATCTCTTCTTTTAACGCTCCGCTGATCGTCCCGCCGACGGCTAACAGTCCAGCAAAAAATAGTGTCCCAATCCACGCTCGCATCGTCTCACCTCTCTCTTCATACATTATATCGTCAATCTTTCAAAAAAATTCAAAATGTAAACGTTATCATATAATAATTTGGGCAGGAATACATTAGGAAATAGAGAAAGAGGGTAATAGATGATTATATTATGAATTTAGGAGGCTGTACTATGAAGCAAGAAATGGTTGCGATGCTCCTCGCAGGAGGAGAAGGGAAACGACTCGGGCCTCTCACACGGAAGACGGCAAAACCTGCTGTCAACTTTGGAGGGAAGTACCGGATCATTGATTTTCCATTATCGAACTGTACCAATTCGGGAATCACGACGGTGGGCGTGTTAACACAATATGAGCCGCTAGAATTGAACCGTTACCTAGGCATCGGGTCAGCCTGGGACTTGG
This sequence comes from Exiguobacterium sp. s36, assembly GCF_018618345.1. NCBI lineage: Bacteria > Bacillati > Bacillota > Bacilli > Caryophanales > Exiguobacterium > Exiguobacterium sp. s36. The sequence goes on along the minus strand of NZ_JACSLW010000004.1, from coordinate 264,456 downwards.
ACCGCCGCAACGGAGGCTTGGCCATCTTACCGCCATACCAAGCACAGTCGGGAAAAAACTGGTACGAGGGTACGGCCAATGCGATTTATCGGAACTTGAGCTATATCGACGACTACGATCCGGAGTACGTGCTGATCCTATCGGGGGATCACATTTACAAGATGGACTATGAGAAGATGCTCGATTTCCATAAAGAGAAGCAAGCCGACGTCACGATTTCGGTCATGGAAGTTCCATGGGACGAGGCGCCGCGCTTCGGGATTTTGAATACGAGCGACGATCTTCGCATCAATGAGTTCGACGAGAAGCCAGAGAAGCCGAAGAGCAACTTGGCCTCGATGGGGATTTATATCTTCAACTGGAAAGTACTTCGGGAGCATTTGATTCAAGACGCAGAAGATGAGACATCAAGTTTCGACTTTGGTAAAAACATCATTCCGAACACACTCCTTGACGGCTTAAACGTGTTCGCTTATAAATTCAAAGGCTACTGGAAAGACGTTGGAACAATCCAATCGCTTTGGGAAGCCAACATGGACTTGCTCGAAGAAGATCCACCGTTCGACCTTTACGATCCGAACTGGAAAATCTATTCGGTCAACCCGAACCAAACACCGCAATTCATCGGGAAAGATGCGTGTGTCGAACAGTCGGTCATTAACGAAGGCTGCCAAATCGAGGGCGAGGTCCAACATTCGGTCTTGTTCTACGATGTACGTGTCGGTGAAGGCTCGCTCGTCAAAGACTCGGTCATCATGCCGGGAGCACGGATTGGAAAAGATGTAACGATTCATCGAGCGATCGTCGCGAGCTGTGCCGTCATTCAAGACGGGGCGACAGTTGGCGAGCCGGGTGGTGAGATCGTTGTCATTGAACCACATGAAAATATCGAGAGCGGCACAGTCTTCAAACAACGTGTTTGATTTAAAAAAAGACCGACGCAAGGAGGCGTTACTGTTGACGAATGATTTGTTAGGGATCATCAACTTAGGAACTGAAGAGGGCTTATTTCCTGAATTCACGGGGCACCGCAATTTAGCGGCTGTCCCGTTCTCAGGGCGTTATCGCCTAATTGACTTTACATTAACGAACATGATCACCCAAGGTATCAACCAAGTTGGTATTTTCACACTTGATAAATACCGTTCACTCATGGACCACTTGGGATCAGGGAAAGAATGGGATTTAGACCGCTCACAAGGTGGCCTGCACATCTTCCCGCCGGCACTCAAGCCTGACGGAGAAGCATACCTCGGCGATTTGGCCAACTTCTCGATGCACCGCGAACATTTCGTGCGCAGCAAGCAACCGTATGTGGTCATCACAGGTTCGAACGTGTTGACGACAATCGATTTCCAAGACATGCTCGAGCACCACAAATCGATGGGGGCGGACATCACCCTCGCCTATACAGGACATGAACAGAAATGTGGCTATTGCCGTCCAATCCGCCTCGGCGAGAATGACCGTGTCGTCGGCATCGGTGAGCGCGGATACAGCCCGAGCGATGAGTATACGTATACGGAGACGATTGTCATGTCGAAAAACCTGTTCCTTCGTCTCGTCGATGAAGCGACATCAAAAGGAGAGTACGACTTGCTCGACGGTGTCATCCGTCCGCAGCTGCACCGCCTTCACGTTCACGGGTATCACTATACTGGCAAAATGCAGGTGATTCACTCTGTACTTTCATACTATAATGAGAGTATGCGCTTACTTCGTCATGAGGGAATCATTTACGACTTCCCGCACATCTATACGAAGATTAAACATGAGCCGCCGACGCGCTATTTGAACGGGTCGAAAGTGAATGAGGCGCTCGTCGCGAACGGGTGTAAAATCAGCGGCGAAGTCCAAAACAGTATTCTCTTCCGCGGTGTCGTCGTCAGCGAATACGCCCGCGTCAAAAATTCAATCATTCTATCCAAATCGATCATCGAAGAAGGTGCTGTCGTCGAGAACGCCATTTTAGATAAAGAAGTGGTCGTCAAACGAGGACAAGTCATTCGTGGTACGGTCGATGAGCCGATCGTAATCGGAAAACGGACAACGGTGTAAGGGGGATATTATGAAAATATGGTATGTCGCTTCAGAAGCGGCACCGTTCATGAAAACGGGGGGGCTTGCCGATGTCATCGGCTCGCTCCCTCAAGCGGTGTCTAGCCTTGGTGAAGAAGTGAGTGTCATCATGCCGAAATATGGCACGATCGCTCAAGAATACGTAGATGAGATGGAGTACATGTTCGATCTGATCGTTCCGGTCGGCTGGCGCAAGCAGTTCGGTGCCGTCCTCAAGCTTGAACGCGATGGAATCACGTATTACTTCATCGACAACGAATATTACTTCAAACGAGAAGGCGTGCTCTATGGCCATTACGATGATGCCGAGCGCTTCGCATTCTTCTCTCGTGCCGTGCTCGAGATGATCGGGAAGCTCGAAGCGGAAGACGTACCTGACGTGCTCCACTGTCATGATTGGCAGACCGGTGTCGTCCCAGCCTTCTTGCGGATCCATTATCAACATATCGAGGCGTATCAACGCATTCGTACCGTCTTTACCATCCATAACCTGCAATATCAAGGCATCTTCCCGGAAGCGGTCCTCGGCGAGTTGTTACAGTTCGGTCCGGAACACTTCACGGCGGAAGGGATTCAACATAACGGTCTCGTCAACTACATGAAGGCGGGTATCGTCCACTCTGACCAAATCACGACGGTCAGCCCGTCTTATCGCGATGAGATCATGGAACCGTATTACGGAGAGGGACTCGATGCGACACTCCGTTACCGGTCTGTCGACGTCCGAGGCATCTTGAACGGCCTCGATTTGGCGACCAATGATCCGAGCACGGACAAGCGCATCGCCCAGACGTACAATCTCGATACAGTCAAAGAAGGGAAGCTCGCCAACAAGCGTGAGCTTCAAGAGCGGTTCGGCCTCGAGGTACGTGACGATGTCATGTTGATCGGCTTCGTCAGTCGACTCGTCGAACAAAAAGGTCTTGATTTGATTGAAGCGGTGAGTGAGGAGCTCGGGAACTTGGACTGTCAGTTCGTGTTCCTCGGGTCGGGTCAACCGGAGTATGAGGGCATCGTCCATCACATGACGGCGTCGCACCCTGGCAAGGTCGGGTCGTATATCGGTTTCGATATCGAACTCGCACACTTGATTTATGCCGGATCGGACGCATTTCTCATGCCGTCCCGCTTCGAGCCGTGCGGTCTCAGCCAGCTCATCTCGATGCGTTACGGGACGCTCCCGATCGTACGAGAGACGGGAGGACTGCGCGATACGGTCAAACCGTATAACGAATACACACAGGAAGGCACAGGCTTTGGTTTCTTGAACTATAACGCCCACGAGATGCTCGCGACGATTGAGAAATCGATTCGTGTCTTCTATGATGATAACAATTGGAACGCGCTCGTCCATCAAGCGATGACCGCGGACTTCAGCTGGAAACAATCTGCGAAGCAATACCGTGAGTTGTATCACCTATTTGCATGACCGGAAGGAGTTTTACACACATATGTTTACAGACAAACAGAGCTTCGTCACTTCATTCCAAAAGAGATTTGTCGCATTAAACGGGAAGTCGTTTGATGAAGGGACCGAGCAGGAAGTGTATCAAACGTTGGCAACGATGGTGCGTGAGCAGGCAATCCCGAAATGGATCAACACCCGCGACAAACAAGAAGAAAAACAGAGCAAACAAGTCATTTATTTCTCACTTGAATTTTTGCTCGGTCGTTTTCTGTATAACAATTTGCTCAGTATGGACGTCCTCGAAGTCGTGCAAGAGGGTCTCGATGAACTCGGATTCAACTTCACCGACATCACCGAGTATGAGCCAGAACCAGGTCTCGGCAACGGCGGTCTCGGCCGCCTAGCCGCTTGCTTCCTCGACTCGCTCGCAGCGCTCAGTCTCCCAGGGCACGGAAACGGGATTCGCTACCGATACGGCTTGTTCAAACAAAAAATCGTCGACGGCTATCAAGTCGAGTTACCAGACAACTGGCTTCGTGACGGGAACATGTGGGAGACGCGCCGTGCCGATCGAGCCGTCGACGTCAATTTCGGTGGTTGGATCGAGATGCGGCAAATCGGCGACCGGCTTCGCGTCGTTCACCATCCGGATGAAGTCGTTCGAGCGGTACCTTACGATATGCCGATCATCGGCTACAAAAATGAGGTCGTCAATACGCTCCGTCTTTGGAACGCCGAGTCACCGTTTGACGACGAGGAGTACATGGAACGGACGAAAGGTTCGTACAAAGACCTGCTCAAACACAAACAATCGATTGCGACCATCTCTGAGTTCCTATATCCGGACGACACGACATACGAAGGAAAAGTGTTGCGTTTGAAACAACAGTACTTTTTCGTCTCGGCGGGCGTCCAGTCGATGATCGCGTCTTACTTACGTCATAATAAATCCTTGAAACACCTCGGCGACCATTATGCCGTCCATATTAACGACACACATCCGGTCGTGGCTATCCCTGAACTCATGCGGATTTTGATGGACGACCACGGTTACGGGTGGGATGAAGCGTGGCGCGTGACGAAGAGCGTCATGTCGTTCACGAACCATACACTCCTCGCCGAAGCGCTTGAGAAGTGGCCGGTCGAGATGTATGAGCGGTTATTGCCGCGTATTTATCAAATCATCACGGAAATCAATCGCCGTTTCTGTAAAGACGTCCTCGTCAACTACCCGCATCTCGAGCCGCATATGGGCGAGATTGCCATCGTGTCGAACGAACACATCAACATGGCGAACCTTGCCGTCGTCGGCTCACACTCGACGAACGGGGTGGCCCGAATTCATACGGACATCCTGAAGCAGCGTGAGATGCGTCACTTGTATGAGATGTTCCCACTTCGGTTCAACAACAAGACGAACGGTATCACGCATCGACGCTGGCTCCTCAAGTCGAACCCACGTCTCTCGAACTTGATTACCGATGCGATTGGTCCATCGTGGATCGAACATCCGAACGATCTTGAGAAGTTGATGGGTGTCTCCAAAGACGCGAGTTTCCAAGAGCAGGTCATGAACGTGAAACAACAGAACAAACTGGATTTGGCCGGCTATATCCAAGCCGAGACGGGCATCGCCGTCGACCCAAACTCGATTTTCGACGTCCAAGTCAAGCGGTTGCACGCCTATAAACGTCAATTGATGGACGCGATGCACATTCATGCGCTCTATCAAAAGATTCAAGCCGATCCGACGTTCACGATGGTCCCACGGACGTTCATCTTCGGGGCGAAGGCGGCACCAGGGTATTATTACGCCAAAGAAGTTATTCGATACATTAACGCGCTCGCAGCTATGATCAACAATGACAAACGGGCGAGCCGCTTCATCAAAATCGTCTTCCTCGAGAACTATCGCGTCTCGATGGCCGAGCGCATCTTCCCTGGTTCAGACTTGAGTGAGCAAATCTCGACAGCGAGCTATGAGGCGTCAGGTACCGGCAACATGAAGTTCATGATGAACGGGGCGCTCACCATCGGGACGCTTGACGGGGCCAATATCGAGATTCGCGATGCGGTCGGCGACGACCACATCTTCATCTTCGGATTGACGCCGCAAGAAGTCATGAACTATAAGAAGTTCGGCGGTTACCATGCGGCCGACATCTACCATGCGAACATGGAAGTGCGCAACGTCGTCGACGCGCTCGTCAACGGGACGTTCGACAAGGTCGGGGAATACCAATTCCAAGCGATCTTTGATTCGCTTCTCGTCTATAATGACGACTTCCTCGTCTTGAAAGATTTCGCGTCATACATGCAGGCACAGCGTCGTGTCGATGAAGTATTCGCCGACAAGGCACGTTGGGCCGAGAGTTCGATTGTCAATACGGCCAAATCGGGTATTTTCTCGAGTGACCGGACCATCACAGAATATGCGAACGCCGTTTGGAACATTAAACCGACGAGCGTTAAATAAAAAAATCCACCCGTTACGGGTGGACCTTGTTTTCTGGATAACTAATCCAATCAGAGTAAGAGCCGGGGTACAGACGCACATCGTCTTTACCGAGGGCGTGTAGCGCCAAAATGTTGACGCAGGCAGTGACACCGCTCCCACAATAAAAGATGGGATTCGGGACATCGAGGACGTCGGCGTAATGCTCTTTCAAATCATGGAAGTCTTGAAGCGTCCCGAGGTCGGTGACGGCCTCGGTATATGGGCAAAGCACGGCGTTCGGGATATGCCCGGGCTTGCGGTCAATCGGTTCATGGCTGCCGTCGTAACGGTCGGCCGTTCTTGAATCGTATAACCCACCAGTGACGGTGGCGGCGCGTACGTCTTCAATCGTCGCGATCATCTCGTCTTGGAAGACGGGTGTATAGTCGGAAACGGGATAGGACGGGACGTCCGTCGTCGTCTCCCCGCAGTAAGTGATGCCGGATTGGATGCCGCCTTCGAGCACGATGACGCGCTCATGGCCGGCCCACTTAAATAACCACCACGCACGAGCGGCGAACGGGAAGCCGTCGTCGTAGATGATGACCAAGTCATCGCGTTGAATCCCGATGCGGCGGAGCGTTTCGGTCCATGCCTGTTTAGACGGCAGCGGATGGCGTCCGCCGTGCTCGGACAACGGTCCGGACAAGTCTTCCATCAAATCAAGGAAGACGGCGTTCGGCAGATGTCCTTGTCGATATGCATACTTTCCGTATGAGGCGTCATTTAATGAATAGCGGCAATCAATGAAGCGGATCGAGTCCGTATGGACGATGTGTTTCAATTCTTGGGCACGCATTGTTGGAAACATAGTATCACCTCGAAGTTTCGTTACTCCCATCGTATACAAGATGGAACAAATTGGCGAGTACTTCGATTGAATTTTTGAATGTCGAAAGGGGAACTGACCATGACATGGCAACAGACATATGACCGATGGAAACAACACGAGGCACTCGAGCCACATTTACGCGCTGAACTCGAAGCGCTCGAACAAGACGAGACATCACTCGAGGATGCCTTCTATAAGACGCTCGAATTCGGGACGGGCGGTATGCGCGGTGAAATCGGTCCAGGGGCGAACCGGATGAACATCTATACAATCCGCAAGGCGTCGCAAGGCTTTGCCGACTTTATCGCTGCATCGGGAGAAGAAGCGAAACGTCACGGCGTCGTCATTGCCCATGACTCGCGCCACTTCTCACCGGAGTTCGCACTTGAGGCGGCACGCACACTCGCCTCGAACGGGATTAAGACATACTTGTTCCCTAGTTTGCGAGCGACGCCAGAGTTGTCATTCGCGGTCCGTCACTTGAACGCGTTCGGCGGCATCGTCATCACGGCGAGCCACAATCCGCCTGAATATAACGGCTTCAAAGTGTATGGCGCCGACGGTGGGCAATTGCCACCAGCCGAGGCCGATGAACTCGTCTCGTACGTCAATGCCATCGAGGATGAATTGACGATTGCCGTCAAAGAGGAGGCACCGCTTCGGGCCGAGGGCACACTCGTCACGGTCGACTCATCGGTCGATGCAGCTTACATGGAAGCCCTCCAATCGATTCGGATTCATACGGACGTCCAAGGCGATCCGCTCAAAATCGTCTATTCACCGCTTCATGGGACAGGACGTCGTCCGGTTATGGAAGGATTGAAAGCATACGGCTTCGAACACGTCACCATCGTCGACGAACAGGCTGAGCCGGACGGGGCATTCCCGACGGTCAGTTATCCGAACCCGGAAGAACGGGCTGCCTTTGAACTCGCGATGCAGTACGGCGATCGCGTCGGGGCCGACTTGCTCATGGCGACGGACCCGGACGCCGACCGTGTCGGTTTCACGGTCCGTGACCGCAACGGCGAATGGTTCGTCTTGACGGGGAACCAGACCGGGGCGCTCCTTATGGATTACATCCTGTCTCAAAAAGTGGAGACGGGCACGCTTCCAACGAACGGTTTCGTTGCGAAGACGATCGTCACGTCCGAACTTGGGGCAGCCATCGCCAAGGCGTATGGGGTCCACCTCGAGAATACGCTCACTGGTTTTAAGTTCATCGGTGAGAAAATCAAGCAGTATGAAGAGTCGGGTCAGTATGAGTTCTTATTCGGTTATGAAGAGAGCTATGGCTATTTGATTGGGGACTTCTGTCGTGACAAAGATGCCGTCCAAGCGTGTTTGCTCGGCGCGGAGATGGCGGCTTTCCACAAACAGCACGGGCGCACGTTATACGATGCCCTTCAAGCCGTCTATGAGAAGTATGGCTTCTACGAGGAGTCGCTCCAATCGATGACGTTGAAAGGAAAGGCCGGTCTCGAACAGATCGGTCGCATGATGGAGGCGTTCCGCGCCAATCCACCGCAAGAAGTCGGCGGCTATGAAGTCGTCCGTTTCGAGGACTATAAGCAACAAGTCGCGAAAAACTTGCAGCAAGGCGAGACGGAAGCGATCGATTTGCCGTCGTCGAACGTGCTCAAGTTCATCTTCGAGGACGGCTCATGGTTCTGCCTGCGTCCGTCTGGGACCGAGCCAAAAATCAAATTCTATTTCAGTGTCCACGCTGATAGCGCGGAGAAAACGACCTTGAAACGGGAAGCGATTGAACGCGATGTCATGAAGCAAGCGAAAGCAATCGATTAATGGAAGACACCGCCCTGACGAGGGTGGTGTTTTTTGTTTGACAAGCTATGCCCCCCTCAGTATGATGAGTATATTGTTCATAACCATGTAATCGTATAAGGATTATCAGGAAGGCGGAAATTACTATGAAAAAATCATTAACAGCAGTCCTCGCAATTGGAGCATCGTTCGGGGTGCTCGCGGCTTGCGGGACAGAGACAGACAGCGGTTCAGAAGAAGCCGTCATCACAGTCGGGACAGAAGCGACGTACCCGCCGTTCACGTACAAAGATAAAGGTGAAATCACAGGGTATGACATCGACGTATTGAACGAAGCGGCCGAGCGTGCCGGTTACACGGTCGAATACGAGCCGATGGACTTCAAAGGACTCGTACCGGCTCTTGACGCAGAACGCATCGACATGATTGCCAACCAGATGAGCATCACACCAGAACGTGAAGAGAAATACGCGTTCTCAACGCCGTACGCGGTATCAGGTGCTCAAGTCATCGTCGCTTCGGACAACGAAGACATTCAAGGTATCGACGACCTGGACGGTAAAGTCGTCGGTTCGACACAAGGTTCAGTTTACGCTCAGCTCGCTGAAGAAGCCGGTGCTGAAGTGAAGTTCTACAAAGGCGCGAACCAAGTGCTCCAAGACCTTCAAGTCGGTCGTCTCGATGCGGCACTCAACGACCGTCTCTTCATCTTGACGGAGCTTGAGAAGACAGGTTACGACGTGAAAGCAGTCGGTGACGTCTTCAATAAGAGTGAAGCGGGCTACATGACGCGTCAAGACTCTGACGTACTCGAAGGCTTGAACGAGGCGTTGGCTGAAATGCAAGAAGACGGCACGATGGCTGAAATCGGTGAGAAATACTTCGGTGAGGACATCAGTCAATGAATGAACTGATCACGACCGTCATCGAGAACCGTTCGGCCTATATCGAAGCCGTACAATTGACGTTGATCGCCAGTATCCTGTCGATTCTCCTCGCCTTGGTGCTCGGTCTGATCATCGCTGTCTTGCACAGCAGTCCTGTCAAGGTCGTTCGTTTGTTCACGCGTACGTATATTTCGTTTTTCCGGGGCACACCGCTCCTGTTGCAATTGCTCATCTTGTACGTCGGTCTGACCGGTTTCGTCCAGCTGAGCGGGATGCAGGCGCTCATTTTTGGGTTAGGCCTTCACTTTGCGGCCTATATCTCGGAAGCGTTCCGGGCGGCCATCAATTCGGTCGACCGCGGACAAGTCGAGGCGAGTGTCGCCCTCGGGATTCCGCGTGCGAAGCGCTTCAAGGATATCATCTTTCCACAGGCGTTATCCCGTGCAATCCCACCGGTGTCCAACTCGGTCATCGACATCATCAAATCGACGTCACTCGGTTCGGTCATCGCCGTCCAAGAGTTGACGTACGTGTCAGACCAAATCGCAGCGACGACGTATCTCGTCATGCCGCTCCTCTTGTTCTCGGCATCGATCTATTGGATCTTGTCGACGCTCATCCAAGCGGGGCAGCATCGTCTCGAACGTCGGTATGCGATTCGCTGACACAAAAAAATCCCTTCGATTGGTTGCAATCGAAGGGGTTTTTGTATTAACGGATGACGAGTTCTGTTTCCGTGTCGAAGAAGTGAGCTTTCGTCATATCAAGTGCGAGTGTGACGTCGTCACCCATGTGGATGTTCGAACGTCCATCGATCCGTGCCGTGAACTGGTGGCCACCGAGTTCAGCGTACAAGTACGACTCAGCGCCCATGAGCTCGGCGACGTCGATGTGCGTGCGGAACGTGTGCGTCGTTGGCGAGTCGATGTAGATCGGCTCATCGTGAATTGATTCTGGACGGATTCCGAGCACGAGCTCTTTGCCGACGTAACCGCGGTCACGAAGTCCTTTCATTTTGCCTTCAGGGACATTGATTTCTTCACCGCCGACGAGGAACTTCCCATCAGCCAATTTTCCGCGGAAGAAGTTCATCGAAGGTGATCCGATGAAGCCGGCTACGAAGATGTTGTCCGGGTTTTCGTAAACTTCTTTCGGCGAACCGACTTGTTGGATGATCCCGTCTTTCATGATGACGATCCGAGTCGCGAGTGTCATCGCTTCCGTTTGGTCATGGGTAACGTAAATCGTCGTCGTGTCGAGACGGTTGTGCAATTGGATGATTTCTTTACGCATTTGAACGCGAAGCTTGGCATCCAAGTTTGAGAGCGGCTCATCCATCAAGAAGACTTTGGCATCACGAACGATGGCACGGCCGATGGCAACACGTTGACGCTGACCACCCGAGAGTGCTTTTGGCTTACGTTGAAGGTATTCTTCAAGTCCGAGGATACGGGCCGCATCTTGGACGCGACGGTCGATTTCATCTTTCGGGAACTTGCGAAGTTTCAAACCGAACGCCATGTTGTCATAGACACTCATGTGCGGGTAGAGGGCATAGTTTTGGAAGACCATCGCGATGTCGCGGTCTTTCGGTGCGACATCGTTCATGCGCTTGCCGTCGATGATGAAGTCACCGCTCGAAATTTCTTCAAGTCCCGCAATCATACGAAGCGTCGTCGATTTACCGCAACCAGATGGTCCGACGAAAACGATGAACTCACGGTCCTTGATGTGTAAGTTGAAATCGCTGACTGCCTTCGAGTCGCCACCAGCGTAGATTTTATCGATATGATTCAATTGAATTTCTGCCATGTCGTTAGCCTCCTGAGAATCTGTTCTTGTATAATAGCGCTTACAAGAATGATTATACGATGAAACCGCTTGCATCGAATATGTACACGTTGCACAAAAACGATTACTCAGATTTGTGCAACGTGACAATCAATTGGAGCAGACTGGCATCATAAAAGGTTCGGGCGTCATAACCGGTCGCTTCATAGAGGCGATCGAGCCGATAGTTGAGCGTGTTTCGATGCATGAATAACGCCTTCGCTGTATGCGACACGTTCAACGAGTGGGCGAACAACGCCTCCAATACATCGATTGTCGTCTTATCGAGCGACTCGACGACAGGGGCCGTCAGACGGGGACGTACATCAAAAGTCTCATGGCGTTGTAGTAAATAATGGTATAATAATTGACTAGCAGGGTAAGCTTTAGTAGAGAGCTTGGCGAGTGGGAGTAGCGCCTGATGCTGGTGATAAAGTGGCCCTAGGTCACCGAGAGGACGTGCGCTATAGACGACGTGCGCCTCGACGTAACAATCGCTCGCAATCGCCCGCAAGACGTCCTCGAACTCGGTCAGCTCGACGAACTGATCAGTCTCAATGATTTCAACGTGTGACCGGGTCATGAGAACAATCTCTGCTTCAGGCATAAAGTCAGCTAACACGTCTAAAAATTGTTCGAGCGCCTCAGCATCCTGATAATGCAGGACGAGTGACATGAGACGAAACGGCCGGGCGAACCGGTACGTGTCGGTGAGTAGTCGATCCTGCCATTTGGCTTGTCGGGGGTCGAGCCTTGTCAGTAGCGGGGTGGCGGACCATTCGAGCAACTGTCGCTCACGCTCCGTCAGCTCCAGCTTAGGGAGCCCGAAAACTGTGCCGTCCGGGGCTTGATACCAGCGGACTTCACTTGACGCTTTTTCTGACCGATGGACAGCCATTGGGAAAATCGATTTAATTCGTTCAAACGTAGTCAACACAATCACCTCTTCAATAAATGTATCATATTTCAGATCGGAGGCAGACAGTTTGGAGAGTCTAGTCAAAGTATTCATTATGATCGCCATCGGTGCGACAATCGGGGGAGTGACCAACTTCCTCGCCATCAAAATGTTATTCCGGCCCCATCATCCTAAATATATTGGGAAGATGCGCGTCCCATTCACGCCAGGCTTGATCCCGAAACGGCGCGATGAGTTAGCGACGAGTCTCGGTAAGACCGTCGTCAAACACTTGTTGACGCCGGAAGGGATGCGCAAGCGCCTGCTCGATGAACAGGTCGGTGGCCACATCACGTATTACGTCCAAGGCGAGGTACGGACGATGCTACGCTCGGATCAGACGATTCGGTCGCTCATCGAACCACTTTATCCGGATGCCGAGACTCGTGTCTTGGCAGAAGCGGACACGAAGCTCCGCCAAGAGCTCCGGCTCGTCCTCGCGGATGTGAAGACGCGTAAACTGTATGAGATTCTCGGTGAAGACGGCATGGACCGTGTCCGGGGTATCATTCCCGAAATAGTCGATACCTTGCTCGTCAAGTCGGAGGAATATTTCTATTCCGTCGAGGGAGAGGCCCAACTTCGACACATGGTCGACTCGTTCGTCCAGCGTCGGCTTGGGTTCATCGCCGGTTTCGTCCAGAACTTGAATTTTGTCGAGATGATTCGACCGGAGATTATCAATATTCTACGTGGCAGCTCGACGCGATCGGGTATGGCGGAAATGATTACACGTGAGTTCGAACGGTTCAGCGAACGGTCGGTCGACACGTTGCTTGACGACCGTCTCGAGGAACGGTTGATTGATGGAGTGACGACAGAAGTCGTCTCGCGCTTGCCGGTCGGGGAGTTGCTCGATCGGACGGTCCACTCGTACACACGGGACATTGAAGACCGCGTTGTCGACGAGCTCGTCCCGGCTGGAGTGCGACTTGTCATCACGCGTTTCACGGATCAAATGGAGACTGTCATGGACCGCCTCAAAATCGACCAAATCGTGCAAGAGCAGGTGAGCTCGCTCGATACATCGTACCTCGAAGAGATTGTTCTCTCGATCTCGAAACGAGAGTTCCGGGCAATAACATGGCTTGGCGCCTTGTTAGGTGGTATGATTGGGTTGATTCAAGGGTTGATTGCCATTATTTGAGGGGCACGCCCTAATAGTATTTAGGAGGACGTCACATGTCACAAACAAACTTGTACGATCATGCTTACCAATTGGAAAAAGCACTTCGCGATTCTGAGGAGTTCACAAATCTCTCTTCACTATACGATCGTGTCAATGCGGATGCAGAAGCGAACCAGTTATTCGCTGACTTCCGTGACATCCAAATGACGCTTCAACAGAAGCAGATGCAAGGCGAAGAAATCTCTGAACAAGAGATGATGGACGCACAAACGAAAATGATGGGCGTTCAACAGAACGAATTGATCATGGAGCTCATGCAAGAAGAGCAACGCATGCATCAACTCGTCACAGAAGTGACGAAAATTATCATGAAGCCACTTGAAGAGCTTTACGCTCCGATGGTCAATGATCACGAAGTTCAATAAGACGTAATGCGGATGGCAATCGAGCCATCCGTTTTTTTGTTGCCGAGATTGTCACGCCGGCGATGATAACGCTTACAATATACGTGGTATAGTAAGATTGTAGAATTATTCACAAGGAAGGGTGGACGTAATGGTCACCTTGGTGGTTTTAACAATCATGATTATCGGGTTTATTGGAGGCTGGCTCCGAGCCGACTTGGTTGCGCTCATCGGTCTCTTGTTGCTCGTCTTGACGAATCAATTGACGCCGGTTGAAGCAATGGCCGGTTTTTCGAATTCGGTCGTGCTCATGATTGCTGGGCTGTTCATTGTGGGGGCCGGCCTATTTCACACGGGTTTGGCCGAACGGTTAGGTGCTGCGCTTATCCCGTTCGCAAAAGGGAGTGAGGTGCGTCTTTTTCTCGTCTTGATGGTCACGGTGACGTTATTGTCGAGTCTCATGTCGAATACGGGGACGGTCGCCCTATTGATTCCGGTCGTCCTCGCCATGTCGAGACAGATGGGGACGAGTCCTGCCAAACTGTTGATGCCGCTCGCGTTCTTCTCGAGTATCGGCGGGACGATGACACTGATTGGGACGCCGCCGAACCTGGTGGCGGCTGAGACGTTACGGAACACGTCCGCCGGCACGCTCGGTTTTTTCGCGCTCTTACCAATCGGGCTCGTCATGGCAGTCGTCGGCCTATTCTATTTCTATGTCATCGGCAATCGGCTTCTCGGTACGAGCGATGTGCGCGCCGCGGCGACGCCACGCTTGGCGGTGCCGCACGTAAGCCTATTCGCCTTATCCCTTTCGAAAGGGCACCCATTAATCGGGCGGACGCTCCGCGACGTCAACTGGTCACGAGACGGTCTGATCGTCGTCGGCGAACAAGAAAAAAGCGTGACGCACCGCTTCGTCACGGCTCGCGCGGAAACACGTCTGATCGAAGGGAAAGTGTATGTCAGCGGAGCGGAGGCGGATGTCCGGCGGATTGCTGGAAGGGAAGGAGTGGCGGTCGAACAGGTCGACTTGAAGGCCGTCTACGGGAAAGCGGGCGGCGTTGCCGTCTTCACCATCCCGACGGATAGCCCGCTCGTCGGCCGTTGTTTATCGGATAGTCACTTGCGCAACGAATATCGGTTGAACGTGCTTCAAGTCATCCGTCCGAACGAAGAGATTGCCCTCACACGATTGAAAGACGTCCCGCTCGAGCGCGGAGATATGCTCGTCGCGCAAGGGGAGTGGGACGACTTAGAGCGAGCCGGGGACGAGACGGCCTTATTGCTCGCCAATGAGCGGGTAACCGATGTCGCGAACCGGGCTGTGTCGGAGCGTCATCAGCTGGCAGCGGGGCTGATTATGCTCATGATGGTTGCGCTCCTCGTCTTCGAATGGGTCGACCCGACCGTGGCGGTATGGCTCGCGGCGCTGGCGATGGTGCTCACGGGAGCCGTGCGCCACATGGACGTCGCCTATGAATCGATTCAGTGGTCCTCGCTATTATTGATTGCCGCGATGATTCCCGTCGGTCAAGCACTCGACAATGCCGGGATTATGACCTGGCTCGTCGCGTGGATCAGCGATTCGTTCGGTCAAGCCGGACCGGTCTGGGTGCTCGTCGCCATTTTCCTCGCGACGATGGGGCTCAGTCAAATCATCTCGAACACGGCGACGGCCGTCTTGTTCGCACCGCTCGCCGTATCGCTCGCCGCGGCGCTTCAAGTGAGTCCGGTCCCGTTCGTCGTTGCCGTCGCGATTGCGGCATCACTCGCATTCATGACCCCGTTCGGTTCACCGACGAACGCGATGGTGTTCGGAATCGGGGGCTACCGTTTCTTCGATTTCGTCAAAGTCGGCTTGCCGCTGCAAGTGGTGACAGCGGTCATCGCGATTTTCACGATTTTACTCATCTTCCCGTTTTGAAGGACATGTGGATCTCTCCGTTGAACATGTAAATAAATGCTAAATGATGAGGTGGAAAGACGATGTGGAAACGAATCGGAATCATTGTATGTGCACTCTTGCTTGCGGCTTGCTCGAATGAGGGCGAGCAATCGACACCGACGCTCGGGGCGGATGCCAAAGTAGCCAAGGCGTATTTAGAGGAGCAAGGCTATGACGTCGTCTCTTATAGAGGGAATAGAACGTCGAGTTTTGAAAAGGAAGATCTGCTTGAGTTGCCTACGGAAAGTACGTGGCAAGTCCAGACGACGCCGCCGGATGACTATATTGGACGTGACATTCGACATGAGTACTTTATCGTCCGCAACCATCCGCTCGATGACGTCGCAGAACTCGGCCAGACGAACGTCTCGGTCATGATGGTGGACGGCAAAATCATCGGCGGGACGTCATATCCGGATTCGGCCGAGCCGCTTACCGGATCGAGCTATTCACTCGATGGGAAGACGGCGGAAGAGCTGCATCCCGATTACACGGAGTGGCGCAGCGAGTGGGAAGCTAAATATAGCGAATGAACGAAAACGCCTCGGGATTCCCGAGGCGCTTTTGTTATGAGGCCGTGCCTTTCAGTTTTCCTGGCAGTTTACAGCGCTCGAAGTAGATCAGTTGGCCGCGACGTGCGATGCGGGCTCCCTTGTGGAGGTGCCCGGCTTCCTCGAGCAACGTGAGGCCTTTCGTTTTGGCCTCGTCATCGCTTGCCGCGGTAAATGAATCGTTCAAGACGGTCGTGCCGTCGTTCTCGAACGCTGTGATCGTATACTGTTCCATCCGTCTGCCCCCTTTTCTTTCATTGTACTGAATGGTCATTCATTCTTCAAGCGAAGGTTTTGTCAGCTCTTCGAACGTGAGCTGACGTGCCGTCTCTGTACGGGTGATTAAATCGGACACCGTCATCCCGATTAAGCGGACCGGTTCAGTGATTGCCATCTCGTCGAACAGGCGGCGGGCGAGCCGTTTAATCTCGTCGTGGTCGTGCGTCGGATGGTTCAGTTTGATTTGATGGCTCCGGGCCTGGAACTCGCTTGTCTTGATTTTAATCGTCACCGTCTGGCAGCTGAGTTCACGCCGGTCGAGTTGATGGAGCACATCTTCGATTTCCGGGACGACGCGTTCATATACTTCCTCCGGGTCATCGAGGTCGAATGCGAACGTCGTCTCGGAACCGATCGATTTGCGTTCCCGCGTCGGGACGACGGGGCGGAAATCACGGCCGTGGGCGAGTTCGTACAGTTGGGTGCCGCGGTCGTGGCCGAAGATGGCCTTAACCTGTTCGGGTTGTGCGCGCTGGAGGTCAGCAATCGTATGGTAGTCGTGTTTGAACAGCGTTTGGGCCGTCACTTTGCCGACGCCGTGCATCGTCGTGATGGGGAGCGGGGCGAGGAACGATTTGACATCGGCCGCTTCGACGACCGTCAGTCCGTTCGGTTTGTTGAACCCGGAGGCGATTTTGGCGACGAACTTTGACGGGGCGACTCCGGCCGAGGCCGTCAGCCCCGTCCGGCGCTTGATTTCGCCGAGGATATAGCGCGCGATATAAGGGCCGGACGTGCTCATAAGTGTGTTCTCGGTCACGTCCAAATACGCCTCGTCAAGCGAGAGCGGTTCGACGAGCGGCGTGATGGACTTGAAGATGGCCATCACTTGCTGGCTGACTTGCCGATAGACGTGAAACCGCGGTTTGACGAACGTCGCCTGGGGACAGAGAGCGAACGCACGCCGTGATGACATGGCGCTGTGAATCCCGTATTTTCTCGCCTCATACGAACAGGTGGCGACCACCCCACGGCTGTGGGGGGCGCCACCGACGATGACAGGCTTATCACGTAAATCAGGACGGTCCCGTTGTTCGACCGAGGCGTAAAACGCGTCCATATCGACGTGGATAATCAATCGTTCCATGTACATCACCTTTCTGTCTCATCTGCTCCTTTCAGTATACCGAACTTTTGTTCGTTTTTTTAGTCTTTTCACTCACTTCGTTTCTTACGTTGTTTTTCCAATCGTTCTTGGTTCCGAATTTGATTTGGGAACTGTAAGAGCGAACCAATCCAATTCTTTCGTTTCAACCACGCATAGACCAAGCCTGTGAAGAGCATAATCATCATCCAGGCGAACAGATAACCGAGCGGCCACTTCAGTTCAGGCATCTCTTTGAAGTTCATTCCCCAGATGGCACCGAAGGCGACGACCGGGGTCGTCAAAGCCGTGAAGACGGTCAACGCCTTCATAATCTCGTTGCCGCGAAAGTTCGACAGCGTCGAGGCGAGGTCGGTTAACGCGATGACATCGGCTTGATAATGTTCGATTAACGTCAATAGACGGTCGACCCGATACGTGGCAAGGCGATAGGCTTTCAATTCATCTAAGTCGACATCAAGGAACGCCTCACGTCCGGCCATGAGTAACTCACGATATGGGACGACAGTGTCGGACCATCGTTCAATCTCGCTGCGGAGCCCGAAAATCTCATTCATAAATTCGGGCGGGACTTGCCCGCTCATCTCGCGTTGGGTCATCATCAAGCGTTCTTCATACTCATCGATACCGTGGAAATAATAGTCCATCTTTTCAGAGAGCAGGTCATAGAATGCCTCGATTGGCGAGTCATACTGCTTCGCGGCCACTGTCTCGCAATACAGCTCATCGAATCCGATTGTCCATAAAAAGTCCCGGGTCACGAAATAGTGCCCGATTTTTTGTGGTTCGCGTTCGAGTTGTTCGTAGTCGAGCGTGAGCGACCCGTACATATAATCACGTTCGACGATGATTTTTGTGACTTTCGCCGTCGTCAATTGTTCGAGCCAATATGTGTACGCTTCCTCATAGTGATTGTCGACATGTACGATTTCTTCTGGTCGTGTATACCAATTCCAATTCATCTTTCATTCCCCCAATATGCTTCTCTCTGAAGTATTCCCGCTTTTCTTAGAAAGTTGGCATCTGACCTGAACTTTCGTTAAGATGTAGGTACTGACAAGAAGAGAGGTGCTTTTTTTGACGACTACTAAAATCGGTCAGCTCAAAGTGGGCGACACGTTGAACCAATATGTGATGATTAAACAATCGTATCGTGGACTCGCCGGAAACGGCAAACCATATTTGACGCTCATCCTATGCGATGAGAGCGGAGAGATTGAGACGAAAGTATGGGACAGTGCCGATACGGACAAATATGCGACGAAAAAGATTGTCCATGCTTCCGGGGAAGTGATGGACTACCGTGGCCGGACCCAGTTGAAGTTGAAACAAATCTCCATCATCGAAGGTGAGACGGACATCGCGCCATACGTGCGCTCGGCCCCAGTGCCGAAGTCAGAACTCGAGACAGGGATTCGCGGCTATATCGAGGCGATGGAGCACGTGGGGATGAAACAACTCGTGACGGCGCTTGTCGACCGGAACGAGGAAGCTTACTTCACGTATCCGGCAGCGGTGCGCCATCACCATGCGGTCTATTCAGGGCTTGCGTTCCACGTCCTGTCGATGCTGAAGCTGGCTGACACGATGTGCGACCTCTATCCGCAATTGAATCGAGACTTGCTCGTCTCGGGCGTCGTGCTCCACGACTTGGCGAAAGTGATCGAGTTATCGGACGCGATCACACCGGAGTATACGCTCGAAGGCAAGCTGCTCGGTCATTTAGCGCTCATGGCAACTGAAATCGAAGTCGTGGCCCGAGAGCTCGGCACCGACCGTGAAGTCGTGACGTTGCTCCAACACCTCGTCCTCAGCCATCACGGGAAACCGGAATGGGGATCGGCGAACGCGCCGCAGCTCCCGGAAGCCGAGATGCTCTTCTTCATCGACAATATCGATGCCCGGATGAATATGTTCGATAAGGCGTTCGAAGGCGTCGAGCCAGGGACGTTCACAGAACGGGTCATGGCGCTCGACAACCGGGCGTTCTATAAACCGAAGTTATGAAGGCATACAAAAAAGACGTCCCGCGGGACGTCTTTTATTATTACTGCTCTGTCGATTCCTCGGCAGGAGCTTCTTCTGTACCTTCTTTTTCTGCTTTGAGCGCATCTTTCACGGCGTCGAACTGCTTCGATGCTTTCGCATCTTTCACATCGACGTTATATTTCTCGATCAACTCGGCATAGATTTTATTCGCGTCGACAGAAGCGGCTTTTTCAGTCGCTAATTCTTCACGAATACGATCTTTCTCATCTTCGAGTTTAAGGTCTTTTTCTTTACGGTCCATGACTTTGATGACGTGGAAGCCGAATTGTGACTGAACCGGGTCAGAAACTTTGCCAACGACGTCTTCTTGGAACGCATACTCTTCAAATTCAGGGACCATGGCGCCGGCTGAGAAGTAACCGAGGTCGCCACCTTTCTCACCAGAACCTGTGTCTGTCGATTTTTCTTTCGCGACGTCAGCGAAGTCGGCACCGTCATTCAACTCTTTGATGATCGCTTGTGCTTCTTCTTCTGTCTCGACGAGGATGTGGCTCGCCTTGACTTCGACGTTCTCTTTCGCGAACTGTGCTTCGATATCTTCGTCTGTTACTTCGACGAGCTCTGATTTCGCTGCATCGACGAGCATTTGACCGCGGAGCGCTTCTTTGAACTCGTCCGTGCTAGTCATGCCGGCTTGTTGAATCGCTTGCTCAAACTCTTCTTTCGAGTTGAACTGCTCTTCGGTCTTGCTGAACTCTTCATCGACTTTGTCTTGTTCGACTTTGTCGCCATACTCTTTTTCAAGCAATTCGTTCATCGTTTCTTGGAACGCAAGTTGTGGGACCATACTATCGTAGCTCTTGTCTACGATTTCGCCGCGTGTCACTTCGCCGCCTTCAAAAGAAACAACTGTTGAGTTGTCAGAAGCCCCGCCGCTTGTCGCCGCATACGTGCCGCCGACACCGATGAGAAGTGCAATCGCTGACGCGCCGACGAGGGCGCCTGTTGAAAACTTCTTGTTCTGTTTGTTCGGTTCATTCGTCATTCCGTTTGACATATATTCCACCCCTATAAATCTATAAGTTTCTAAATCCGACTATACCACATTTTGTTAATGATAACAGCTGTTCTCTTGCCTGTGTAGTATCATAGCACAGAAACGTGTCGTATAATGATGAAAGAGAATGTGAAATGATGGGGTGGAGAACGTGTCGTTAGAAGAGAAAATCAATCAATTATCGTTTCAAATGGAACTGTTGCTCGGGGCGGTCGATTGGTCGGAGCGGCCCTTTGAACATGAGGTGCTCAAGGCGAATTTGACGAGGCAAGACGTCGTCGCATTTTTCGCGTTGCTGGATGATATCCGAGAACGACAAAACGAGCAAATGCGCTACGGGCTGTCGTCCGTGGAACCTTTGCTCGTTCATTTCGTTGGGATGCTTCATCCTCAGTTAGAGGCCGAGACGATTCTCGCGGCGTGCGTGCGCCAAGGGATGGCGCTAGACGTCACGGAACCGCTGTATCGGCAGGTCAAGCTTCTTTACTGATCTCGTCGTCCTCGGGGCGACGTCCGGCTTCTTCCGTGATCATCTTCGACGTTTCTGCAAAGATGTCCATGAAGTTGTCGCCATACAATCGGCGAACGATCGCGGTGATGTCCGTCAAGTCCGGGAATTTCCCGTACAATTCTTGAAGCGGGAGCGAGGCGCGGAAGACGCCGTTCTCTTCCGGGTCGAACGCATGAATCGTCTCGAGCAAGAGCGCTTCACCTTCAGGCGTCAATTGGACGTACGTATTTCGTTTGTCCGTCTCCTTTTTCGAGAACGTGAGCAAACCGCGGTCTTCTAACTTCTTCGAGAAGTTGAACGCCGTCGATACGTGCATGACCCCATATTTGGCGATCTCTGAGATCGAGGCGCCGCCGAGGGCGTGAGCAATCCATAAAATATGGTGCTCGTTTATGTTCAAGTCGAACGGTTTAATCCAATTTTGCCAGTCTTTCTCGACCGTCTTCCACAGTGCCTTACTAAGCTGAATGATTTTATGACTATAGAGCATGGCCTCAGGGCCAGTGAATTCTTTTTCGTGTTCCATGTCGATCCATCCTTTCCGATACAATGTGACTAAAACGACGGGCGATGACGACAGACCGGTCAGTTGGCCTTTTCCGCTTTCGCTTCGGTCGCATCTGACTGTACGTTCGAAAGCTCGTTTAGGTTTCCTTGGATCCGCTCGATTGAAGGCTGAATGTCTTGTTGATAGCGTTCGACTTCGGCTTTTACTTGATCTGTCAATTCTTTACCTTGTAACTTACCTGCCGCCGCAACTTGCGACGCATCTTTAGCGACTTTTTGGAATTGTTCTTTCAACGTAGTGATTGTAGACGCTCGGTGTTGATTGGCCGCCGCGTCATTCGCCGTTCCACGGGCGAGTTTTTTCACGGTCACAGCTCCTAGAAACGCTACGACAAAGCCGAAAGCAACCCAATCGCGACGATTGTGATTCGACAATACATTCCCCTCCTCGAGCACGCTGATACTAGAATACATTCTTTTCATATTATTTTACCAAAAAAGAGAGATTAAAAACCTATATCTTAAATAAAATTTTTCAGAACATTCAATTTTGACCGAAAAATCATTTTATTTTAAACTATGGGTAAAGGAAGGTGACCTCCAGTGAATATGCAAAAGCGTTGGGTTGATGACATGTTAGACCTGTATAACGCGGCCAAACGACTGGGAGATGACCCTTGGGCACAGACAATAATGGAAGCACTCGAGGCGGGATATGAAGCGTCGGAACAGAACGAACAGACGCGGAAACAAACTTTGCTTGAAAAGCGACTTATTGAAATAGACGCCCGTCTAAATTTGTTAAGAAAAGAATTCGAACAAGCGGAATCTGTCAAATCGCGGCAACAGTTATACGAGCAGGCGATTAAATTACAAGTCGAGCGTGCCCAAATCGAAGAGGAGCGGAAGCGCCATCTCGATTCAATCAACTCGTCATGAGGCGCGAGACAAAAATGGACCGGTCGCACATTGGGCGATCGGTCCATTTATTTGTTACAGGTTTGCTTTAATACCGGCAGCGATTGCCTGCATGTCGTCAGATGAGTACGCGTCTTGATGCGTTTCCCATTTGGCGCCAAATCCGTCCGTCTCCCCGTAGCGCGGCAAGAGGTGGATGTGGAAGTGATAGACGGTCTGCCCGGCAATCGCTTCGGCGTTAGACAACACGTTCATCCCGATCGCGCCTGTTTCACGCTGAATCGCGTTCGCGACGGCAGGGACGGCTTGGAAGACGTCACGGGCCACATCGGTCGGCAATTCATAGATGTTACGGGCGTGGTGTTTCGGAATGACGAGCGTATGTCCTTTCGTGACTTGAGAGATATCGAGGAACGCGACGACGGCGTCATCCTCGTATACCTTATACGACGGGATGTCGTTGGTAACGATTTTACAAAAGATACAGTTGTCCTCAGTGTGCATGCTGACTCCTCCATTCATGAATGAATAATCCATCTCATCATAACATGGAAATTCGGGCGGAAGAACGATTGTCCGGACAGACGATGCCCCTTACACTGAAACCAATAGCAAGTAGAGAGAGGAAGAAAACGGATGGCGTATGTACGATCGAAGAAACCGTCACGTCGAAGAAATATCTATCTCGGGCTGCTCGTGACGCTCGGTGTCGGCCTCGCGGTCGGTGCGTTCTATCAATGGGGATATAAACCGGCTGCTGCCAACGACAAGATTCACGTCCGCTTCAAGGACGCACTGTTGACCGAAGACGTCAGCTTCTTCCAGGAAAACGTCGAATATGAAGCGGAACCGCTCACGCGAGCCGAAGCGCTCCGTTTCATGGAGTGGTTGAATGAAGAGAAGTCGATCCGTGGTGAGGCCATCTCGGAAGTGGCGCAGGACAGGTCGGACCGGGCACAAGGCATAGAGACGGACGGATTGTTCCGGCTCGTCGATACGGGCGAAGGGCGGTTCGGCTTTGCAGATTATCGGATTGAGTTGTTGCCGAAGACGTTGCGTGCTTCGGCAGACGTTCCACTGACGAATATTTGGATAGATGGGGTGCAGGCGGGACGGATTGATGAGGCAGGCACAGCAGTTGAGGTGGTTCGCATGCCGGGCCGTTACGACGTCAAAGCCGTCGCCGTCGTCGATGGGGAAACAGTGACCGAAACCGAGGCCGTGACATTGACGGAAGAAGCGCAACTGGCGTTTGGGTTATTGCCGGACCAGGACGAGACGGTGGCCGGACAATTCGACCTCGAACGAGCCGAATTGATTGAAATCGAGGTCGAGGCGCAAACCGGTCATTCGATTGAGACGCTTGAGGCGCTCATGAACAAACGGGAACAGAAAGTCGTCGACGAGATTGGTGAACCGATGGAACGGGGCGACGTCTGGCGCTATGATGGGATGGAACTCCGGTTTGTCGACGGCCGGGTCGATCGCATTGATATCGATTTACAGAAACGGCCCGACGACCTGCTCGCGCTCTTGGGCGAACCGAATGAAAAAGTCGACACGGACCTCGGCCTCGAATGGCGCTACGACCGGACGTTGCTCGAGTCAATTTTCACGTTCTTGCGCTTACAGAGCGAGAAACGGTTCATCGAGCGGGATGAAGCCATCTATCTCATTTTGACATGACAAAAAAAGGGACCCTCGGCGAGGGTCCCTTTTACGTGAGCCGTAGATTAACGTTTACGGTTCATTGATTTCATAACGAACGATACGATCAAGATTAAGATAATCGCACCAAGAAGTGCTGGGATAATCGCGATGCCGCCAACTGCAGGACCGAAGTCTCCGAAGATGAGGCCACCGAGCCAAGCACCGATGATACCAGCAATGATGTTCCCGATGACGCCACCTGGTACATCCTTACCTAAAATAAGACCTGCTAACCAACCGATAATACCCCCGACGATTAAAGTGATAATCCAACCCATAAAAACATTCTCCTTTCTGTTTTGTCCATTGTTCTCACTAACAATTTTATGGAACAATGGAAGTACTGAATAAGTTTTAAAATGCCTTACAGTTCAGATTATTCCCATGTGACAGCTTTTAAAACATATATCACAAAAAAAAGTTGAAAATGAGGGGTGGAGTTTTCATGTTGCACGTCGACCACTTGAATGGCGGTTATATAGGTAAACAAGTGTTACACGATATTTCGTTTGATGTAAAAAAAGGTGAGCTCGTCGGGCTGATAGGGCTAAACGGAGCCGGAAAATCGACAACAATCAAACATATTTTAGGATTGCTTGATCCGATTTCAGGATCGGTCGAAGTCGATAGTCAAACACTCAGCTCGTCAGAAAAGAATTATCGTAAGAAAATTAGTTATATACCCGAGACCCCTATCTTGTACGACACGCTGACGTTGCGTGAACATTTGACGTTGATCGGGAAAGCGTATGACATCGACGTGGCGGATTTGACGACCCGGACCGAGCGATTGGCACGAGATATGCGGATGGAGAAGCAACTGGACTGGTTCCCGTCCGTCTTCTCGAAAGGGATGCGCCAAAAAGCGATGATTCTCTGTGCGCTCGTGACGAAGTCACCGCTCCTCATCGTCGATGAACCGTTCGTCGGACTCGATCCGCTTGCGATTCGCCAACTGTTGCGATTGTTTGACGAGTATAAGGAAGACTGCGCCATCTTGATGTCGACGCACATCTTAGAGACGGCCGAGCGCCACTGCGACCGTTTCGTCTTCTTGCACCAAGGATCGGTCATCGCGACCGGGACGGCCGCGCAACTTCGTGACACATACGGTCTGCGTCCGGACGCCACGCTCGATGACATCTATGTCGAGGCGATTGAGACCGAGGAGCGGAAACGATGAACGTATTCAAACAACGATTTGGCGTCTGGATGGAAGACGTCGTGAAATACAGCCGCTACGTCGCGAACGGCGGCTTGTTATTCACGCTTTATTTCACGCTCATCTACGGGGCGTTCGTGTATAACCAATTTTTGACGAATTTGGACCCGGTTTTTCCGAGTGAATGGATCGTGGCGCTGATTTGGTTGCTATTGCCTCTCGGCCATCGTCCCCGAACGTTGATTCAAGAAGCAGATCAAGTCTTCTTATTGCCGCGTCTCGGTGAGATTCAAGCGTTCATGACAGGCGTTCGCGCATTCAACGTCGTCTTTGCCGCCGTCCGTGCCATCCTTGTCATGCTCGTCGTGTTGCCGCTGCTCGTCCGGACGCAAGTGCTCACGTCGGTCGAAGTCGGGGCCATCCTCGCAACGAGTGTTCTCATCTCGGCCGCGGGTCGTCTCGCTAAGTTAGAGGGTATTAAATACGTTGTCTTGCCGAGCGCGCTCGCCAGCGGCTTCCTCATGCTGTTCGGTGTGCCACTGTTGACGTCAGTGCCCGCACTCGTCCCGTTTGTCCTGCTCCATGTGCGAAGGAATCGGCGCATCCCGCTGCTTGACTGGCTCACGCTCGAAGAAAAGAGCAAAGCCCAGTTCAACCGGGTCGTCAGTTGGTTCGTCGATGTGCCGGCGATGCGGGAAGATGTGAGGGAGCGGTCGTTCATCGTCAGTCTGCTCGAGCGGTCTGTGTTGAAACGGGCTGATGCCGCCCGTTACGTGTACGGGCTCCGGGTCATGCGCTCGAACGATTCGCTCGACCTCGTGTTGCGTCTTTCCGCCGTCGCGCTCGTCGTCATGTGGCTCTCGGGCGGATGGTATGTCGGGTTGGTCGTCCCGCTCTTCGTCGGGTTGACGGCTCTCCAACTCGTCCCATTATTTAAACGGCTCGACACGGTATCGATGGCGTCGTGGTTACCGATTACACGTACCGAAAGGCTCGTCGCCTATAAATGGTGGGCGACGCGGTTATTGTTCGCGCAACTGCTCGCCCTCGGTGTTGCCTCGCTCTTGTTCGGGGCGACGTGGGACGCGCTCGTCGGTCTCGGCCTCGCGTATTTGGTCGTCCGATATTACTTGAGTCGATTGACATGAAACAGGGACACCCGGATTGGGTGTCCCTGACTGTTGTCGTTATTTCTTAGGTGACATGACCGATACGCTCGACCCGAGAATTTTCGGAAGACGTGCCGGTGCTTCTGGTTCTGTCTCGACTTCACCGTAAGCAGATACACCGTGCTCGGCGATGTCGAGGCCGATATCTTCTTGTTCTTCTGTGACACGAAGACCAATCGTGACATCGAGGAGTTTTAAGAAGGCGTAGCTACCGCCACCGGCGATGACCATCGCGATCAAGACACCGAGTGCTTGCACACCGAGTTGAGTCAAGCCGCCGCCGTAGAAGAGGCCGGCCGAACCGATGCCTGTGATCTCGACCAAGCGAGGCGAGGCGAAGAATCCGAGCGCGAGCGTCCCGATGATACCGGCAACACCGTGTACTGAGAAGGCGCAGAGCGGATCGTCAATATATTTCGCCATAAGGATGCTCGTACCATACGTGGCGATCGAAGCGAGGGCACCGATGACGATGGCGGCCCAAGGTTCGACGAAGGCGCAAGCAGCGGTGATGGCGACGAGTGCCCCGAGGACACCGTTGACGATTGTCGGGATGTCTGCCGTTTTCTTGTGAATCATGACGATGGCGAGCGCACCGAGCGCACCAGCAGCCGTGGCGAGCATCGTCGTAAGAGCGACGTAACCGAAGAATCCGTCCGCGACCGACATCGTCGACCCGGCATTGAAACCGAACCAGCAGAGCCAGAGCACGAGTCCACCGACGACCGTCAAGACGTGGTTATGACCGGCGAGTGATTCCGTTTTACGACGTGGTTTCAAGATGATTGTGGCCATAAGGGCAGCCATTCCGCCTTGAAGGTGGACGACAGCCGAACCGGCGAAGTCTTGCATGCCCATCGTCCCGAGAAGTCCACCAGCCCATACCGAGCGGGCGACGATTGGATACAGGATGGCGACGAAGAAGACGCCGAACAAGACGTAAGCAGACAATTTAGCCCGCTCTGCGAAACCGCCCCAGGCGATGGCGAGCGCGACAGCGACGAATGACAACTGGAACAAGAATTTGATGTCGATCGAGACGTTGGCCCAATCGAGGCTCGTGAACGATCCGTTCATGAAGAATCCTTCTGTCCCGAACCAACGGGTCCCGTCCCCGAATGAGAGGCCGAAGCCGACAGCCCAAAAGGCGAGTGCCGCCACAGAGAGGCTGATGATTTGTTTGACTGCGACGTGCCCGGCGTTTTTAGCCCGGAGCGTCCCCGTCTCGAGCAACCCAAATCCAAGTTGCATCGTCAAGACGAGCAAGGCGGCGATGAGTACGAACAGCGTGTCCATATAATATAAGATGTCTTCCATGTTGCGATTCCTCCTTTTTAACGATTGATGATTCAAAAGTTGTTTTCAGTGTAAGGCGAAAAATTCGACTTGGATTGCAAATTGTCAGATTATCTGACATAGTTTTTTTATGAGGGAGGAGGGCGAGAGATGGACTATAAGTCGAAGAAAGTGATTGGAATGGGCGTCATCACTGAACTGACGGGACTTTCGGAGCGACAAGTCCGCTATTATGAGTCAAAAGGGCTCGTCTTTCCAGAACGGACCAAAGGCGGTTCACGTAAATATTCTTTCCATGATGTGGAACGATTGATTGATGTGGCCTCGAAGCTCGAAGATGGTTGGCGGATTCAAGACATCAAAGATCGCGAGAAGCGCTTGTCGACGAAACAGCGTGACGATTTGATTCGTGGTCAGCTTAATTCGGCCTTCCGCGCGTATCCGCCAAAGAAATGACACAAAGAAAACACAATGAAAATGCTTCACATTAGCATTATTCTAATTAATTTCTGTATAATGTTTTTGAGTTCACATACCTATAGAAGAAGAGTGTAGGAGAATTATAGAGGGGAATGACGCGACGTATGAACGATACTATTTTGAAGGCGTTTAAAGGAGAGGCGACAGACTATGTGCCCGTTTGGTACATGCGCCAAGCCGGACGCTACCAACCAGAATATCGTGAGATCAAAAAAACGAGGACATTATTCGAAATCACTCATGATGCCGAATTGTGTGCCTACGTGACAGAGCTCCCGGTAAAACAACTAGGAGTCGACGCGGCCATTCTGTATAAAGATATTATGACGCCACTTCCGTCGATGGGCGTAGATGTGGAAATCAAGAGCGGCATCGGTCCGGTCATTGATAACCCGTACCGGACGATGGAAGACGTGGAACGCTTAAAACCGCTCAACACGGACGACATCTCGTACGTGTTCGAGACGATTCGTTTGCTTCGGGAACGATTGGAAGTACCGCTCATCGGGTTCTCGGGTGCACCGTTCACACTCGCGAGTTATATGATTGAAGGCGGTCCATCGAAGAGTTACCATCGGACGAAAGCGCTCATGTACGCAGAGCCAGACGTATGGAACGCACTTATGGAGAAGCTTGGCGACATGGTCATCACGTATGCGACGGCGCAGGCGGAGGCCGGCATTCAAGCGTTCCAGTTGTTCGACTCATGGGTCGGGACGCTCAGCCGCAAAGATTATGTTCGTTATATTAAACCAACGACAGAACGGATCTTCACCGAGTTGCGCAAGCTCGACATCCCGCTCATCATGCACGGTGTCGGAGCGAGCCATCTCGTCGAAGAGTGGCAAGACCAGCCGCTCGACGTCGTCGGACTCGACTGGCGCCTGTCGATTCAAGAAGCGCGCGACCGCGGTATCACGAAAGCGGTCCAAGGTAACCTTGACCCGTCATTCTTGCTAGCTCCGTGGCCGATCATCGAAGCGAAAGTGAAAGAAATCCTCGATGAGGGGATGAAACAACCTGGATACGTCTTCAACTTGGGACATGGGGTGTTCCCGGAAGTCGATCCGTCTGTGCTCGTCAAATTGACAGCATTTATCCATGACTACTCACGTGAAAAAATGGGAGGCAAATCATTATGAAAACCGTCGGATTACTCGTAATGGCTTATGGGACACCGTACAAACCTGAAGATATCGAGCGCTACTATACGCACATTCGTTATGGTCGCAAGCCTTCACCGGAAGCACTCCAAGACTTGACGGAGCGCTATGAGGCCATCGGTGGCGTGTCGCCGCTCGCGAAAATCACGATCGATCAAGCGGAGACGCTCCGTGACATCTTGAACGAGCGCCACGTGGGCGAAATCGACTTCAAGCTCTATATCGGGCTCAAGCACATCGAACCGTTCGTAGAAGACGCGGTCGCGCAAATGGCGAACGACGGCATCAAAGAAGCGGTCTCGGTCGTATTGGCCCCGCACTACTCGTCATACAGCGTCAAGTCGTACAACGGACGGGCGCATGAAGAAGCCGCGAAATACGGCATCGAGATCCGTTCGGTCGAATCGTGGTACGATGAGCCGAAATTCATCAATTGGTGGGCGGAAGCCATCAAAACGACGTTCGCGAACTTGCCGGTGCCGGCCGAGAAGGCTTGCTTGATCGTTTCGGCGCACAGTCTCCCAGAGAAGATTTTGGCAGGTGGCGACCCGTATCCGGATCAATTGAAAGAGACGGCTGACAAAATCGCTCAAGCGGCGGGCGTACCGAACTATGAGGTCGGTTGGCAGTCGGAAGGCAACACGCCTGACCCGTGGATCGGGCCGGACGTCCAAGATTTGACGGCTGAACTTTATGAAAAGCATGGCTATGAAGCGTTCGTTTACACGCCGGTCGGATTTGTCGCGGATCACCTCGAGGTGCTCTTCGATAACGACGTGGAATGTAAAGTCGTCTGTGACCGCCTCGGCGTTCACTACGCGCGTCCTAACATGCCAAACGCGGAGCGGAGCTTCATTGAAGCCATCGCCGATCGCATGGAAAGCGTGATTGTACATCATGCGTAATGTAACGATTGTCGGTGGTGGGATCACAGGTCTCACCGCCGCTTTTTATGCCGAGCGTTATTTACCGAACGACGTCACGATCAAGCTCGTCGAGACGAGCGGACGGTTAGGCGGGAAAATCGATACGTTTGAAACGGGGGAATTTGCGGTCGAACGAGGTCCCGACTCGTACGTGTTCCGCAAGACAGCGATGACGGACTTGATTCATGACGTCGGTCTCGGCGATGAAATCGTCCGGAACGGGGTCGGGCAAGCGTACGTGCTCCATCATGACGGGCTGCATCCGATTCCGAAACAGACGGTCATGGGCATCCCGCTCGACGTCGATGCGTTCAAGGACACGACACTCTTATCGGACGAAGAACATGCCGCGCTCCGGGCGATGCTCTTATCGCCACCGGACGTCGAAGCACCGGAAACGGACGTCTCCCTTGGTTTGTACTTGCGTGAACGTGTCGGGGACCCGATCGTCGACCGGCTGATCGAACCGCTTCTTTCCGGGATTTACGCGGGAGACATCGATCAGATGAGCGCTTTGTCGACGTTCCCTCAGTTTATCGAAGGCGAGAAGAAACATGGGAACTTGTATGAAGGGATGCGACACTTGCGTCCTGAACAACGGGTCGCGGAAGTCGGCGCCAAGAAAGTTGGACAGTTCGCTTCACTCAAGCGAGGCTTGAAGTCGCTCACTGATCGTCTTGCCGAGCGACTAGAGCGCACCGAGATCATCTTGAACTGTTCGGTCGAACAAGTCGAGGAGATTGAAGGCGGCTATCGCCTGCTGACGAATCGAGGCGATATCGAGTCCGACCACCTCATCTTGACGGTCCCGCCTCGGCTCATCCGTCAGTTCTTACCGAAAGTCGACAGTAATTTTCTCGCGGATATGAAACCGCACGCGACGGCGACGTGTTCGCTCGTATTCAAAGAAGACGATATCGAGTTGCCGTTCATCGGGACGGGCTTCGTCACGAGCCAAGAGGCGGATGTGACGATTACGGCGTGCACGTTCATCGACCAAAAATGGCCGCATGCCGTGCCGGAAGGGTATCACGTCCTGCGCGTCTTTCTCGGACGTCCGGGCGCCGATGAGATCGTCGATGCGTCAGATGAGGAGATTGTCGCGACGGCGTTACGTGACCTTGGCGGCTTGATGACGATTAAAGCAGCGCCACTCGAGACGGTCGTCAGCCGGCTTCGGGACGGGTTGCCACCTTACGCCGTCTTCCATTCCGATCGGGTCCGCGCGTTGCGCGCCGAGATGGGCCGCGTCTATCCAGGGATCTTGCTCGCAGGCATCGCCTATGACGGAATCGGCATGCCAGACTGCATCAAGAGCGTCCATGAACAAATCAAAGCGCTCGCAGAAGAAGGTTAAAGATTCATGAAGGGAGGTGTCGGATTATTCCGATGGCCTCTCTTTTTGTTATAGTTATAAGCGAAACAGAAAAAGAGGAGTGGATGTTGATGACAACGTACAAATTGTTCGTATCCGATATGGATGGCACGATTCTGCACAACCACACGAAAATTGCACCTGAGACGGCAGAAATCGTCCGTGCGGCAGAAGCACAAGGGATTCGCTTTGCGATTGCGACGGGACGCAATTACTTCAACGCGAAAGAGATTCTCGACGAGGTGGGCCTCACGTGCCCGATCGTCTCTTCGAACGGCGGTCGCGTGCTGACGGAAACGGGTGAAGTGCTACATGAAATCGATTTGACGACAGAAGAGGCGCTCGAGGTCGTGTCGGTGTTGCATCAAGACCACAAATATTCGGACGTCTTCTATGAAATGTATTCAGAGGCGGGCCTCGTCGCGAGCCGACTCGATTTGATCGATGCGACGATGGAGAACTTGAAGCAGAACGGCGATGAGCGGTCGCTCGAGATGTATGAGTTCTTCCAAAAACGTTATTACGTCAACGAGGACGTCCGTCTCGTCGAAGACATCGAGGATTTCATCAAGAATGAGGCCGGACGCGTCTATAAATTCATCGCCTTTTCGAGTCATTTCGAGAAGATGTCCTCACTATGGACGGAAATCGATGAGCGCGTGGAAGGCGTTTACGTCACGTCTTCAGGCAATGACAATATCGAAGTCATGGCGAACGGGGCTGATAAAGGGCACGGCGTCAAAAAATTGGCCGAGCATTTCGGCGTCGATTTATCGGAAGTCGTCGTCATCGGGGACAACTTGAACGATGTCCCGATGTTTGAGGTGGCCGGTAAAGCGATCGCGATGGGCAATAGTCACGAAGACTTGATTGCCATTAGCCACCACGTCACAGAGCGTCATGACGAATACGGCGTCGCGAACGCATTGAAGCGCGTCATGAACGGGGAATGGAAGTAAACAAGTTGTAGCGCCGGGCCGCCGTCTCGTATAATACAATTAACGATTATCCTTAGGAGGAACCTACTGTGAAATTTATTTTCAACCCGGATATCCGGGACCCGAAACTCAACTTGGCGGTCGAGGAGTATATCCTCAAACATTTGAACGTCGAGCATGAGGATTATTTCTTGTTCTATATTAACGGCCCGTCGATCATCATCGGCAAGAACCAGAACACATCAGAAGAAGTTAACTTGAAGTATATCGAAGAGAACGGCATCGACGTCGTCCGTCGTTTGTCAGGCGGCGGTGCTGTCTATCATGATGAGGGCAACTTGAACTTCAGCTTCATCACAAAAGATGACGGCAACTCGTTCAACAACTATAAGAAGTTCACGCAACCGATTGTCGACGCCTTGAAGCAACTCGGCGTCGAGGCAGAGTTGACGGGACGTAACGATATCCAAGTCGGCGAACGGAAAATCAGCGGGAACGCCCAGTTCACGACGCGCGGCCGTATGTTCAGCCACGGAACACTCATGTTCAACTCGAACATCGAGGAAGTCGTCAACTCGCTCAACGTCTCGGAAGAGAAGATGCGTTCAAAAGGCATCAAGTCGGTCCGTAGCCGTGTCGCCAACATCACGGAGTTCTTAGAAGAAGAGATGGCGATGGAGCACTTTGTCGAGGCGCTGCTCCATTCGATTTATGACGGACAGGAACCAGAACGTTACGTGCTTCGCGATGAGGACTGGGAAATCGTTCAGGATATCTCGAAAGAGCGCTATGCGAACTGGGACTGGAACTTCGGGAAATCGCCGAAGTTTGATGTCGAGTCGAAACGTCGATTCCCGATTGGTACGATCGACGTCCGCTTGAACGTCAACAAGGGTACAATCACGGAAGCGAAAATCTATGGGGACTTCTTCGGTGTCGGGGATATCCATGACGTCGAACAAGCCCTCGTCGGAACGCGGTTCGAACGCGGCGCGATTCGGGAACAATTGTCACAGCTTGACGTCAAACATTACTTCGGCAACGTCGAGCTCGAAGAACTCGTCGATCTCATTAGCTGAAGCGGGTTTTCATGCAGAAGGGCCTCCCTACAGAGGTCTTTCTTTTTGGCGTTTTCGTGACAGGTTGTCTGGACCGTTGCGTGTCGTTCCGGCGAGGCGTATCATAATCAGTGCAAGCGCTTTCGTGAGATGGAGTCAACCAATGGGAGGAAACGATATGTATCGATTTATCACTGAATGGATGGACACGAATTTGATGTGGGTGACGGAGCAACCGACATTTGATCTCGCCGTCCAAGCGATTGGACTTGAACTCGAAGGTCGAGGTATCGTCAATGACACGTTCGCGCGCGTCGTGACGGAGCAAGAGCGGACGATCCCGTCGGGCGTTACCGATGTCGCCGTACCGGTCGCTGTCGTCGATGTACCGCTTCACGTCGCAAAACAAGACGGCATCACCTTGTTGCATCTCAATCAACCGTTTGCGATGCAGACGATTGCGGGAGAGAGTATTCGGGCCGAAGCGATTTTCTTCATCACGGCGACGACGGAAGCGAAACAGTCGGCGCTCCATAAGTTGATGGACGACTTGCTCATGGACGATGAGACGTTACAGGCGCTCGTGCACGTACAGAGCCGGACCGGATTGTATCATTTGCAGACGATGGACTTGAAAGCGTTTTCTTATTGAGGCGTTTCATGTACAATGAAGATAACTGAAAAAGAGCGCGGCTGCCGTGCTCTTTTTTACGGCTCAAAAGTGAATAGTCATTCATTTTCAAAGGGGGATTATCATGGCAAACTTAGTCACGGCACTACAAGGCGTGGTGGCCGCGCATCCGAACAAGGCGGCCTACGTGTTTGGGGAAGACACGGTCAGCTACGGACAGTTCTATGGACAAGTCGAGGCGATGGCGGCGACGCTCGAGCAAAAAGGCATCGGTCAAGGCGACCACGTCGCGCTCGTCCTCGGCAACAGCCCCGCGTTCTTGATTTCGTATTTCGCGGTGCTCGCCCGAGGTGGGGTCGTCATTCCGATCAACCCTACATACACACCGGATGAGATGGCCTACATCTTGCTCGATGGCGACGTAAAGGCGATTGTCGCGTTGTCGCCGCTCGTCGCGCAAGCGGAAGCCGCACTCACGAACTTACCGCGACTCCGACTCGTCATCTCGGTCCCGTATGCAGACGTACCGGCGTTGAAGCGGGATGGGGACATCGAGTTCTTACCGTTCAGCGAGGCGTTCGCGACGACGAAAGCTGAAGTGGTCGAAGTCGATGAGGGCGAGGTCGCTGTCATCCTGTATACGAGCGGGACGACCGGGAAACCGAAAGGCGCCTTGTTGACACATCTCAACTTGTTCTCGAACGCCCATTCGATCGGGGAGTATTTGGAGATCACGCCGGAAGACAAAGCGCTCGCCGCCTTACCGATGTTCCACGTCTTCTGTTTGACGGTCATCGTCAACGCACCGCTCCTGCGCGGGGCGACGATTGTCATCTTGCCAAAATTCTCACCGCAGGACGTGTTCGACCTCGTCCCAAAACATCGCGTCAGCATTTTTGCCGGTGTCCCGACGATGTACAACTTCCTGTTGCAGACGGCGATGAAAGTTCCAGCATACGCCTCGGCGCTCAAGCACGTCCGCGTCTTCGTATCCGGTGGAGCGAGTCTGCCGGTACAGTTGCTCGAATCGTTCGAGCAAAAGTTCGAGTGTAAGATCCTCGAAGGATACGGTCTGTCCGAGGCGTCACCGGTCACGTGTTTCAATCCGCTCCACGGCGAGCGGAAAGCCGGGTCAATCGGTCCGTCAATCGTCCACGTCGAGAACAAGGTCGTCGACGAACTCGGCGAAGAGGTCGGGGTCGACGAGGTCGGTGAACTGATCGTCCGTGGACCGAACGTGATGAAAGGCTATTATAAATTACCGGAAGAAACGTCGATGACGCTTCGCGATGGATGGCTCTATACGGGCGACTTGGCGAAACGGGACAAAGACGGTTACTTTTATATCGTCGACCGGAAGAAGGACATGGTCATCGTCGGTGGCTATAACGTCTATCCGCGCGAAGTCGAAGAAGTGCTCTATCAACATCCGGGTATCGTCGAAGCAGCCGTCATCGGGGTACCGGATGCCGAACAAGGGGAAGCGGTCAAAGCGTTCATCGTCACGCGAGACGAACAGGTGACGCTCGACGAGATTCGAGCGTTCGCGGCGACGAAACTGGCGAAGTACAAACAGCCGACGCATATCGAAATCATCGAGGAGCTGCCGCGGAACACGACCGGGAAGATTTTACGGACCGTCTTGAAGAGCGAGCAATTCCAACGCAATTGACGGGAGAGAAGGACGACGAAATCAGTCGTCCTTTTTTTGTTCAAAAGATTTGACACCGTTACCGGGTAGGGGTATATTGATGGTGAGGTGATAATCATGGAAGAATTCATGCATGACCAACCAATCGTTCCGCGTGAAGACGCAGAACGTGAAGCGCTCAGCAAACGGCTGCGCCGAATCGAAGGACAAGTACGTGGGATTCAAAAGATGGTCGAGAGCGACCGCTACTGCGTCGATATTTTGACCCAGACGTCAGCCATTCAAGCGGCACTCAAACAAGTCGAGATGCAACTGCTCGAACGTCACATGCGTAAATGTTTAGTCCATGCGAGTGAAACGGAAGACATGGACCCGTACATTGACGAATTGATGACAATCGTCAGCCGCATCAAGAAGTAAGGAGGTGTTCCGATGAAAACCGTCGAACTGTCGATTCAAGGGATGACATGCGCCGCATGCTCGGCCCGCATCGAGAAAGTGTTAAATAAAATGGACGGTGTCGAAGCGACCGTCAACTTGCCGCTCGAGACGGCGACGATTCGCGTCGACGACGGCATCACCGAAGACGAGCTGATCGCCCGCATCGAAAAAATCGGTTACGGCGCAGAACGAAAGGCGGAACTGACGCCAAAACACGACCTGCGCCCCCTCGAGCGAAAAGTGCTCATCTCGGCGCTGTTGTCGGCACCGCTTCTGCTCGTCATGATTACGCACATCCCAGGTGTGGCGTTCCAGGCCGATTGGCTGATGAGCCCGTGGTGGCAATTCGCGCTCGCCACGCCGGTCCAGTTTTGGATTGGGGCCCAGTTTTATAAGGGTGCTTATAAGAGTTTGAAGAGCGGCACGGCCAATATGGACGTGCTCGTGGCAACAGGGACGTCGGCGGCTTATTTTTACTCCGTCTTCGAGATGCTCGCCCATCCGATGCATCCGTCACTCTATTTTGAGACGAGTGCCGTCCTAATCACGCTCGTATTACTCGGAAAATGGTTAGAGGCCCGAGCGAAAGAGAAAACGACAGACGCGCTCAAATCGCTTCTGTCGTTACAGGCGAAAGAGGCGATTTTACTCGTAGACGGTGAAGAACGCTCGGTCGCGATCGATTTGGTCAAAGCCGGTGACGTCATCGTCGTTCGTCCAGGTGAAAAAGTGCCGGTCGATGGGAAAATCGTCGAAGGAGAGACGGTCATCGATGAGTCGATGCTGACCGGGGAGTCGATTCCATCCGAGAAAACTGTCGGAGCTGACGTCGTCGGCGGAACGATTAACCGTTCACATCGGGTGTTGATGGTCGCCGAACGTGTCGGTAGCGAGACGATGCTCGCTCAAATTGTCCGCGTCGTCGAACAGGCCCAAACGGACAAGGCGCCGATTCAACGGCAGGCCGACCGAATTTCGGGTGTGTTCGTCCCAATCGTCGTCGCCATCAGCGCCTTGACGTTCGGGGTGTGGACACTCGGGTTCAACGATTTAGACATGGCAATTCGGGCCTCGATCGCCGTCCTCGTCATCGCCTGTCCATGTGCGCTCGGTTTGGCGACGCCGACATCGATTATGGTCGGGACAGGCCGTGCCGCCGAACAAGGCGTCTTATTTAAAGGTGGTGGCCAACTCGAATCGTTGAATGGTGTCGACATCGTTGTCTTTGATAAGACGGGGACACTCACGAAAGGGACGCCGGAAGTGGTGGCGACGTTCGGAGACGCGGCGTTCTTGAAGTTGGCCATCATGGCCGAACGCCAGTCGACACACCCGCTCGCCGAGGCGATTGGTCGTGGTGAAGGCAGCGGCCAGGTCGAACGTGTCGAAGAGTTGGCCGGTCGAGGATTGAAAGCGGTCGTGGATGGGAAACCTCTACGTATCGGTTCAGTCCGCATGATGCAAGAAGCCGGATTCGCCTTACCGGACTGGGACATGCAGGCGATGACGCCTGTCTATGTGGCTGACGAGTCTGGAATCGTCGCGGCGTTCGGTCTACAAGATCAATTGAAAGAGCGGAGCCGTGCCGTCGTGCAACATCTAGCCTTGACGAGACAAGTGTACGTCTTGACCGGCGACCGCAAAGAAGTCGCATTCGATATCGCACGTCAACTCGGGATTCCCGAAACGAACGTCATCGCCGAGGTGCTACCGGTCGAGAAAGCGGATCACGTCGAAGCGTTGAAGCGCCAAGGACGTGTCGCCATGGTCGGAGACGGCATGAATGATGCACCGGCTCTCGCCGTCGCGGATGTCGGCATTGCGTTTGGAAGCGGGACGGATGTCGCATTAGAAGCGGCTGACGTCACCGTGATGGGACAAGACATCGAGGGCGTGAATCGCGCCATCGAGATGAGTTCATTGACGATGCGTAACATTCGGCAAAACCTGTTCTGGGCGCTGGCTTATAACAGTCTGGGCATCCCGGTCGCAGCAGCGGGGCTGCTCGCCCCTTGGATTGCCGGGGCAGCGATGGCGTTCAGTTCGGTCTCTGTCGTCTTGAATGCGTTACGATTGAAAACACAAGGAGGAAAATCAACATGAATGAAACGACTTTAAAAGTAGAAGGTATGACATGCAACCATTGCAAAGCAGCGGTCGAAGGGGCGCTGACGGAATTAGACGGCGTCGAATCAGCGAACGTTTCGCTCCAGGACCATCGGGTCGATGTCATCCATAACGATAAAATCTCGAAACGAGCGATGATTGAAGCCATCGAAGAAC
Source organism: Exiguobacterium sp. s36 (assembly GCF_018618345.1). Classification (NCBI taxonomy): domain Bacteria; kingdom Bacillati; phylum Bacillota; class Bacilli; order Caryophanales; genus Exiguobacterium; species Exiguobacterium sp. s36. The sequence continues at coordinate 225,499 of NZ_JACSLW010000004.1, read as the reverse complement.
AAGGCTACGACGTCAACGCATGATTCAAAGCTCTCGCCTGACGGCGGGAGCTTTTTTTGTGATGTTCAAGCGAGTCAAAACATGCTATATTATAGGTGATAATGAGAATCGCTATCAATGGGGAAGGTGGGGGCAAGATGGAACTCGTAATGATTAGCGGCGTACTGGCCTTACTGAGTGGAGGCACAGTGTTCCTCGCGCAACAGATGCGTACTCGGCCGACACGGTAAGGAAGGGGAGACCCTTCTTTTTTTGTCGATTCGTTGACGTGTGGCGAGCACATTCAGCGCCCAAGAAACGACCCCATTCCCATCTTTTGTCCATAATTGTTTGATATGATATGTAAAAACGTTGCAGAGGTGACTCGAATGTACACAATTTATTTAGTGGATGACGAAATCAATTTGAACAAAATGCTCGTCACATATTTGGAGCAGGAAGGGTATCGCGTTCGGTCGTTCACGGACGGAATCTCGGCTCAAGCTGCCATCAAGGACGAGCCGGACCTATGGGTGCTCGATATCATGCTTCCAGACTTGGACGGGTTCCAACTGTTGAAACAAATCAAGGCGACGAACGCCTTCACGCCGACGATTTTTATTTCGGCACGTGACGAAGACATCGATAAAATCATCGGGCTCGAGATGGGGTCTGACGATTACATCGCCAAACCGTTCTTGCCGCGCGAGCTTGTCATCCGGGTGAAGAAGTTGATTGACCGGGTGTACGGCTCAAAATCGAACGAACATATCGAGTATGGGGAATATACGATTTATCCCGAGAAACGTCTCATCCGACACGAACAGGATGAAATCGATTTGACGTCGAAAGAGTTCGACTTATTGCTCCTCTTCCTCGAACATCCGGGTTCGGCGTTGTCGCGTGAACAGATTCTCGAAGGTGTCTGGGGCCATGACTATTTCGGTTCGGACCGCGTCGTCGATGATTTGGTGCGGCGCCTGCGGAAGAAATTGCATCGCTTGGAGCTCGAGACGCTCTATGGCGTCGGTTATCGACTCGTTAAGCCATGAAGCTCGATCACCTTCAGCCGAAGCGGCTCATGTGGAAAATCTGGGTGTTGATTCTCCTCATCATCGTGACGCTCGCCTTGATGATTTTATTGACGATTCGTTCCTCGATCACGCAGTTCATCGATGAACAAGTGTATGAGACGTTGCAAGATGTCGATTATTACCTGGGTAATACGAACGAGTTGGAAAATATCCCGCAAAATCCGATTGAATATGATCGGCGGCAACAAGAGTCCCGTTCGGTCAACCAGCTCATCTTTCTGCCGAACGGACGAATCATTTATGGGTCGGCCCCGCTCGAACTGACGAACCGGATGTATCAAGAGGCGATCGAACAGACGAGCGAGGTCGCTAAATATCAGACGACGATTGACGGAGAGGATGTCTACTATATCATCCGTCAAAACGAGTACGACGGGGAGCTCATCTATCAGGCATCTTATGCGTGGGACGCCTATCGCCGTGAGCTCGTTTCGACGCTCTACTGGCGCATCTCGATTTTAATCGGGGTCATTAGCTTACTGTCGTTGATTCCGGCCTTATGGATGTCGCGTGAGCTGACGAAGCCAATTGTCGAGATGGAACGGGCGGTCGAAAAAATCTCGAACCGTCAATGGGAGACGGTGCTCCCGCTCGCCCGTCAAGACGAGCTCGGCCAATTGGCCCGCTCGATTGATGCGATGCGGCAAGAGCTGCAAGAGCAGGACGTGGCCCAACAGGCGTTGCTTCAAAACATCTCCCACGACTTGAAGACGCCAATCATGGTCATCCGTGGTTACGCCCAATCGATTGGGGACGGCATCTATCCGACCGGAGACTTGAAAGGGTCGGCCGAAGTCATTGATGAAGAGGCATCGCGTCTCGAGAAAAAAGTCGTCGATTTGTTGTACGTCACCAAGCTGGAATATTTCAAAGGCCAAGAGATGCGGCTTGAACCAATCAATCTCGATAAATTGGTGGAGCTGCTCGTCAGCCGGTTCAAATTGCGTGGCAACTTGGACTGGACGGTCGAAGGACATGCCGGTGAGATGCTCGGTGATGGGGAACAGATTCGCGTCGCGTTCGAGAACGTGCTCGATAACGCCTTGCGTTACGCCGAATCGAGGATTCATATCCGTCTGTCGCACACTGAGGCAGGCGTCGAGATCACGATTGAGAACGATGGCCCACCTGTCGATGAGAACCTCGACTTGTTCCATCAATTCTCACGCGGAAAACAAGGAAAGTTTGGGCTCGGTCTCTTCATCGTTCAACGGATTGTGACGCTCCATGAGGGGACGGTCGCATTGGGAAATACAAGTGACGGAGTTGCTGTGCATTTTCACTTTCCGCCCTCGAATTCGATAAAAAAACTAAAGTTAGATTCTCGAAATTAAAAATCAGCCACTCGTTGGCTGATTTTTTTTAATGGGAAATGTTGGAGTTCGATTTGTGAAAACGATGATTCCTTGTTATGAATGAGAGGTAAGGCAATACATCCATGATGGAGGCAGATCAGATGACTAAGTTGACGAATGAAACAAGAGCTTTGATTCCGGTGTTTAATGAGTACGGGGAGGCGGAGACGCTCGTCTATCAATCCGATGGGGTTCAACGCTTGAAAGGCTCACCCCTTCACTTACTCGAATCCGCCTGTCTATATTACGGTTCAAGTATCCAAGGACGGATTGAAGCGGCCCGTGGCGTACTCGGCCCGCACCGGAAAACGCCCGTCATCATGGATTGGCACGCAGATACAATCTTTTTCCCGACCATCGCCAAAGAAAGCCCGGACTGTGCTTGGATCAATTTTTCACATGTGCACAAGGCGAATAAAAGTGGAAAAGGGAGCAAAATTTTATTCCATTCGGGAGAAACGGTCGATGTCCCGGTATCCAGTCACACGGTCGACAAACAAAAACAACGCGCCATCCAATTATCGTACTCCTTCCAGAAACGCTTTCACTGAAACACATTCAGTCAGGTTTAAAGATTGAAATCGATGACGAACCCCTCTATGATGAAGAAGAATAGTTCATATGTGTATTTGCACATCATCTGAAAGTGAGGGGTCAACATGTTTTTTCAAAAAATGATTGAACGAGGAAAACTGGTCATCGTGTTTTTACTCGTCGCAGTCGTCGTCGGGGTGCTCACGTTCTTCCAACTTCCGAAGCGTGAAATTCCGGAGACGAGTGTCAATATCATCTTGATTCAGACGCCATATCCAGGCGCGACCGCAGAGACGGTCGAACGGAACGTCACGAATATTTTGGAGACTGAATTGAGAGGACTCGAAGGAATCGAGAAAGTGTCATCATTATCCGCATCCGAGTTCTCAAACATCACAGTCGAGTATGAAGACGGCTTCGACCGAAGTGAGCTCCAGGCGAACGTGCGCCAAGCCATCTCGGATGCCGCACCGCGCTTGCCTGAGAATGCGCTGGCACCGACCGTCAATGATTCGATCGGACAATTGCCGGTCGCTTCATATTTGTTGACTTCGGACGACCGCGAAACGTTGCAAGCGGCTCGAGAAGATGTCGAGCGGTTGGAGGAACGATTGTTGCGGACCGAAGGCGTGACCGGTGTGACAATCAAAGGATTGCCAGAAACCGAATTCGTCGTCTCGCTCGACTCGGCCGAACTCGGGGAGCGTCAACTCGCCTTCCCGGACGTTTTGACGGCCATCAATGAAGAATATAAGACGACACCGCTCGGACGCCAGTCGACGGAAGAGGGCATCTATCAGTTGGCGATCGACAGTTTGACGAACGTCAATGATATGGGCCAAGTCGTCGTCGGATCGGTAGACGGGACGCCCGTTCTACTCGAAGACGTCGGTACGGTCGAAGAGACGGAAAAAGCGGTCACCGACCTCGTCTCGCTCGATGGGATGCCCGCCATTTCCTTGACGGTCACAATCGAGTCGGGACAAGATATCCCGACGCTGCAAGAACGCGTCGATGAAGTCGTCGCCGCAGAAGTCGGAGACGTCTCTGGCGTCGAGCTCGTCCCTTATTACGAGCAGGCCAAAGCGGTCGACGCGATCTTCTCGTCGTTGACAAAAGAGTTCATCGTCGCCATGATTGCCGTCATCGTCGTCACGACGATTGGATTGACGGTATCAGGATCCATCATCGTCAGCTTGGCGATTCCATTATCGTTCTTGCTCGCGTTAATCCCGCTTCGCTTCACGGGGGTCGACTTGAACCAAATCTCCATCATCGGTGCCATCATCGCCCTCGGGATTCTCGTCGATGACGCCATCGTCGTCAACGACAACATCCTGCGTCGTTACCGGAAAGGGGATACGGCGATGGGAGGTGCCGTACGCGGGACGAAAGAAGTGTGGGGCTCGATCGTCACTTCGACGCTCGCCGTCGTCTTCGCTTTCTTGCCATTGACCCTCTTGTCAGGTGCGAACGGGAACTTTATCCGCGCCTTGCCGACCGTATTGGCGTTATCGGTGCTCGCTTCGATGGTCATCAGTTTGACTCTCGTCCCGATTGCCCAATACTGGTTGAACCGGAAACAAGTCAAAGTCTCGAAACGAGAGCCGGGTTGGTTAGGGAAACCACTCAACCGTCTCAGTAATTTCTATGCGGACACGTTGTTGCCAAAAGTTGCGAAGCGTCCATGGACGTTCGGACTCGTCGGTTTCGTCATCACGACCGCCTTGTACGGATTGATTCTATTGACACCATTCGAATTTTTCCCGGCCGCGAACCGACCAGAAGTCGTGACGAGCGTCACATTACCGGTCCAGACCGACTTGGAAGAGACGGAACGGAGACTTCAAGCCATCGAGGAAGAGTTCCAAAGCATCGATGGCGTCACCGAGACGTCCATCTTTGCCGGGAGCGGGTTACCGAGCCTGTTCACGGGTGGTCTCGACCAAACAGGTGACAACACCGGCCAAATCGTCGTCCGTGTCGATAACGAGACAATCGATGCGATTCAATTGATTGATGAGTATACGACACAAATCCGGGAAAACAACCCGGACGCTGAAATCTTCTTGGATACGCAACAACAAGGACCGCCGACTTCGGCACCTGTCGAGTTCACGATGCGCGGCGAGACAATCGACGAGCTCGTGGCGGCACGGGATACCGTGAAAGCAGACCTCGAAGAGATTGACGGCGCACTCGTCCTCGATAACATTAAAGAGCCGTTCCAAACACTCACGTATGAGCTCGACCGTGACGCGATGGCGGCCGCTGGCGTGACCGCGAAAGCGATCAGTGACCAGATTCGCCTCGTCACGGACGGGATTCCGATCGGAACGTTCGATGATGGTGTCGAACAGCGCGATGTGAAAATTGTCGTCGATGCGGAAGCAAACCGTGAGGCGCTCGCTTTAGACGATATTCTCGTCCCAGTCGAAACGGAAGCCGGCCCACCGGTCGCACCGCTCAGCACGTTCGTCACCGAAACGACGACGGAACAGATTCAACAGATTCCGCGTGAAAACGGAGAACGGACCGTGACGCTCCAAATCTTTGCGAGCGAAGGTATGGACGAGGAAGCGTTCAAACAAGACGTCGACCGCGTGCTCGCCGATGCAGAATCTGCATTGACCGATGACGGGATTGCCTTTGATCAATCGGGGGCAAGTGACACACAAAACGAGTTCTTCCTTGAACTCGCCACGTTGTTCGTCGTCGTCTTGTTCTTAATCTTCTTGATTATCGCATTCCAGTTCAATTCATTGTCACTACCGATGCTCGTCCTGTTCACGATTTACTTGGCGATTGCCGGAGCTGTCGTCGGACTGTTCATCACACAGACGCCATTTAGCTTCATGGCTTCGATGGGGATTGTCTCGCTCGCCGGAATCGTCGTGCGGAACGCCGTCGTCTTGTTCGAGTTCATCGAGCAAGGGATTCGGGACGGCATGGCTGTCACGACCGCTGTCTATGAGGCAGGGCGGGCCCGGATTCGTCCGATCCTGTTGACGGCCTTGACCGCCGTCGTCGCCCTCTTGCCGGTCGCGTTCGGACAAGACCCGCTCTTCAAACCACTTGCCATCTGTATCGTGTCAGGGATTCTGTTCTCGACGGTACTGACGCTCGTGCTCGTCCCGGCCTACTACTTGATTTTGGCGAAACGTCGCCACCGGGATAAACCGTTCACAGAGTAAGGAAACGACCGGCCATCGTGCCGGTCTTTTTTCATGTCATCTGTTCGGCTGCCAAGGGAAGGTATGTTTTTGTGAGATGCTCTATGGGTATAATAAGAGAAGGACTTCACAATATTGGAGGGAATCAACGATGAATGATTCATACACATGGTTAAATCGCCGGACGATTCGCCCGGCTTACAGTGCGACAGGAGGCCGGGCGTGGACGAGCGAACGCGTCGTCCGTCCGGATGCAGCGCGGGGGAAGACGGTTCGCGGTGTCAAACGCGTCCGTCGTCCGTATACGGATGAGCATGGAAATCGCCGTTATACGACGGGGCGCGTCGTCATCACTGATGCGGCACGCAAAGCGCGGGCCAACGGTCATGGTGAGTCGGCCGTTCAACTCGAGTTGTCGGTGCCGACACCGTACGAACGGGTCAAAGAGATGATTCCGACGAAGAAAATCCTCGTGCCTGCCATGGCCGGGATTGCCGTCGCTGGTGGGATTGCCGGAGTCATTTATGCACTGCGCAAGAAAAAGCGGAACAAAGGAAAATAAAAAAAATCGCCCAACTCGGGCGATTTTTTTTATTTGAGACGATCCGCAAGAATCCGCTCGAGCTGTTGCTCGCCGAGTTCGCGCATCTCTGCTTCATTCTCTTCATCGTATGCCTCGTCAGTGAAACGTCCGACGAATTCGACTTTCCCGTTGCCGAGTTCACGGAAGACGAGGTTTTTGCGGTCCTGATAAAAGACGACGCGGTACTCTCGTCCGTTCTCGTGCATATAGTTGAACACACCTTTAATGTGGTCCATGTTCTTTTCTTCGGGTTGGTCTTCTTCCTCTTCGTCCTCTTCGAGGGCGTCGGCGAGGACTGCCGTCGGTTCTACTTCTTCCGTTTCTTCTTCAGACGAAACGGCCTCTTTCTTTTCTTCTTCTGTCATGAAAAACGACCTCCTTTACTTACTTTCTTATCATACCCGCTTTTCGAAAGGCTGACTACTCAAAATGGTGCGAGCAGACGCGGACGACGTTCGAGGATGACATGATCAAGCGATGGAACAGCTGTTGTTTGATCGACTCGGGCGCATCGACCGTTTTGAGCGCTTGCTCCATGCAGCCGAGCCAATGTCCGGCATGCGTCTCAGAGATGGGGTGGTCACGATGAATCATCGCCAAGTTACCGCCACCACGACGTTCCGTATACAGTTTCGGTCCCCCGAGCAACTGTGTTAAAAATTCGAATTGATGCGCTTTGACCCGCTCTTTGTCGTCCGGAAACAACGGCAACAAGACCGGGTCGGCGTAGACGAGATCATAAAAGGCGTCTACGAGCTGTTGGACTCCACGCTCGCCGCCGAATTGTTCATATGCACTCATGTTCATTTCCCCCTCATACGTCCAGTCTAATCGATTTCCGCTGAAATTGGGAAGGATGCGGGCTGGTCAATTTTCTTGCCGGGGTCTCGAAGGATTTCCCTCTACAAACTGCGCAGAATGGGTCATAATAAAGAAAAAAGGGAAGGGGTGTTCGCCTAAATGACGGTCACTTTTCACGTCGGGCGTTCCGGGAGCGGAAAAAGCGAATGGATGACGAAACAAGTCATCGAAGAGCTGAAGCGTGACCCGAGCGGACCGACTATCTATATGCTCGTCCCAGACCAAATGTCGTTTGAAATGGAACGGAAGATGGCGATGACCGACGGCTTGAACGGGTCGACCCGGATTCAAGTCTTATCGATGCGCCGTCTCGCCTTTTTGATGATGCGCGACCGTGGCGTCGCGACCGAACAGTTTTTGGACCAGACGGGGACACATTTGCTGTTGCGCCGTGTCGTCGAGATGAACGAGGAACGCTTGACCTTGTTCCGCCGGACGATGAATCAGTTCGGTTTCTATGAGGAATTGAATGCGTTGATCACGCTCCTCAAACGAGGACTCGTCGATCCGGAGCAGTTGCTCCGCTTGAGCGAACAAGACCAACACCGGTCACTGAAACTGCAGGACCTGTCCATCCTGTATGAAGGTTTCTTGACGATGACAGCGGGGAAATCGCTGCACGCCGAAGATTACTTTAACGTGCTGCTGCAACTGTTACCGGACATCGACTTGACCGGGACCCGGTTTTACGTCGATGGGTTCAATGAATTTTCCGAGCAGGAGCTGGCGGTGCTGGTCGCTTTGGCGGAGAAGGCGCCGCTCGATGTCCTGTTGACGATTGACCCGGATTCGCTCTACCGGCCCCATCCGTCGTTCGGACCGACACAGCGTACGCTCATGCGCTTCAAAGAGCTGTTATCCGAACGGGGCATCTCGTCGAGTGACACGCCTCATACGGGTGCGCCTCGCTTCCAACATCCGAGCTTGGCCTATCTCGAGGCCACGTTCGGGCAAGTGATGGCAGCCCCGTATACCCGTCCCGATTCGAACGTCGTGTTACACGCGGCCGTCGACCGGTCGGTGGAAGTCGAGGCCGCCGTCCGTGAAGTCGTGCGTCTCGTTCGTGAGGAAGGCTTCCGTTACCGCGATATCGCGTTCGTGTCCCGTTCGCTTGAAGCGTACGGTGATTTGGCGACGCAGGCGCTACAAAAAATGAACTTGCCGTTCTTCCTCGATGAGCGACAACCGATGCTCGATCATCCGGTCGTCGAATTACTGAGGGCGACGATTGAAGTCGCACTCCGTGGATACCGGGAAGAGCCGGTGTTTCGCGCACTGAAGACGGAATTGATTCTGCTCGATGCGGAGCATCGACGCACATCGGTCGATCGGCTCGAGGCGTTCGTGATTGAACGGGGGATTAAACATTACCATTGGCATGATGCGTGGTACTTGAAACGTCGTGCCGAGGAAGAGGCACGGTTGACCGGGGAAGAACTCGACGTAGAGACGGCGCTCAATCGCTATCGGCAAACCGTCGTCGACACGTTCGACCCGTTGTTGGATGACTTGAAGGCAGCGAAGACGATGCAGGCGTACACGCATGCCATCTACGCATTCTTGAAACGAGTCGGCGTGGCGTCCTGTCTTGCCCATTGGCGAGATGAGGCGCTCGAAGAGGCACGCTTGCTCGAGGCGCGCGAACATACGCAAGTATGGGACGCGGTGTTGCACTTGCTCGAACAGCTAGAGGCGGCCGCACCGGACGAGACGCTCTCGACCGAGCTGTTCCTCCAAATGATGGACACCGGGCTCGATAGTCTGCGCTATGCGCTCGTCCCGCCTTCTTTGGATCAATTGACGGTCACCGATTATGTTCGGGGCCGGTTGCTTGATAAGAAAGTCGTCTTCCTGCTCGGAGCGAACGAAGATCAAATCCCGCTCGTCTCGACCCAGTCGAAACTATTGACCGACCAGGACCTCGACTTCATGCACGAGAACGGCGTCCGGGCCGGGAAAGCGACCGAGCACTTGTTTGACGATGAGACGTACTATTTGTATAAGGCGCTCACTGCACCGAGTCATCGGCTGTTCGTCAGCTACGCCCTCGTCGACCGCGCCGGCAAGGCGATTCAGCCGGCCAGCTTCATCGCGGACCTCAAGGCGCGGCTTGGCGGCGGCAAGGTCGTGACGACCCACTTCGCAGAAGCCGGGGAACATCGCCCGAGCGACCAGTTGTCGTTTATCACGAACGTGAATCAGACGGCAGCGGTCACGGCGCTCGAATTACAGCGGCTCAGTCGCCACTACCCGATTCAAGACACGTGGTTCACGGTATATAACGAGCTGTTGAAACATCCGGAAGGCCGCGAGCGGATCCGGTTATTGACGAGCGCGCTCTTCTATCAAAACGTGCCCAAGCCGTTACCGGAAGACGTCGCCAAGTCGCTGTACACGAACTCGATTCGGGCGAGCGTCTCGCGGCTCGAGACGTTCCAAGCCTGTCCGTACCGTCACTTCGCGAGTTACGGCCTTCGTTTAAAAGAGCGCCGCTTGTATCGCTTAGAGGCGCCAGATATCGGCAACTTGTATCATCGCACCATCGAGCACATGTCCCAGACCGTGCAGATGGAAGGGAAAGAATGGCGTGATGTGAGCCGGGAGGAATGTTCGTCTCTCGCCGAGGCGGCCGTCGAGCTCGTCACACCAGAGATTCAAAACGCGATTTTGATGAGTTCGAACCGGTATGGCTATTTGAAGAAAAAATTGACCGACGTCGTCAGCAAGACGGCGGAAGTGTTAATCGAGCAGTCGAAACGAGACGGGTTCGATCCGGTCGCCTTTGAGCTCGCTTTCGGCAGCGGCAATTTCCCGCCGGTATCGTTCACGCTCAGTAACGGGGCGACGTGCGAACTCGTCGGTCGGATTGACCGGGTCGATACGGCTTCGATTCACGACCAATTGTACGTTCGGATCGTCGATTACAAGTCGAGTAAACGAGAGATCGACTTCGCCGAGATTTATTACGGGCTCGCGATGCAGATGCTCATCTATTTGAAAGTGTTGATTGAGCAGGCGAACGCCTGGACGCAAGAGAACGTCGCCCCAGCGGCCGCGCTCTATTTCCACGTCCATCGCCCGCTCGTCGCTCCGGCCGAGACGGATACCGACACCGAACGCAAGGTGCTCGAGTCGTATCAGATGCAAGGGTTGCTCGTCGATGATCCGGCCATTTTAGAGATGATGGACCGGACGGCGAAACTCGACCAGAAAAAATCAATCGTCATCCCGGTCAAGTACAAGAAAGACGGGACGCTCGATGCGAACACGACGAAAAAAGTCGTCTCGCCACCGCAACTCGAACAGTTGATGGACCATGCCATCGATTTGGCCCAATCGAGCGCCGAGGCGATGTATGACGGTGAAATCGGGGTCGAACCGTATGAGTATAAAGAACGCCGGCCATGCCAGACGTGCCCGTTCCAAAGTGTCTGTCACTTTGATGAGGCGTTGTCCAACGAGGCACGGCAATTGAAAAAGCTAGAAAAAGATGACGTCTTGTCAAGATTAGGAGGTGACGTCGATGAAGTGGACGAATGACCAACAAGCGGCCATTGATGCCAGAGGATCGCACGTGCTCGTCTCGGCGGCAGCCGGTTCCGGCAAGACGGCAGTCCTCGTGGAACGACTTGCGAGCCGTCTCTTGGATGAGACGGACGAACTGACGGCCGACCGCATGCTCGTGGTCACATTCACGAATGCGGCCGCGGCCGAGATGAAGCGGCGAATCGCCAAAGCGCTCGATCAAGCGCTTCGTGACGACCCGGAGAACGCATATATTCGCAAACAACGCCAAATGCTCAACCGAGCACTCATCACGACGATTCACTCGTTCTGTCTCGAGGTGATTCGAGAGAATTACTATTTGCTCGACCTCGACCCGGCGTTCAAAATCGCTGAAGAGCGTGATTTGGTGCTCTTGCAGGACGATGTGCTCGAAGACGTGCTCGAAGACGCCTATGGCGAACAAGACCAAGCGTTCTTCGCCTTGATTGACGCCTATACGTCCGACCGCGGGGACAGTGAGATTGAGGAGTTGATTCTCGGACTTTATCACTATGCGCGAACACTGCCTGACCCGGAAGCCTATTTGGATGAGCTCGTCTCGTTGTATCAATTTGACGGGGACCCGGACGATGAGCAATTGCTGATCGAATTCGGTCACCAGCTTTGGGTAGACATCGAGAAGGCGTTGCGTCAACTTCGTCGCGTCGCCATCGAGCTTCGGCTCGCCGGTTATGAGGCGCAATCCGAGAACGTGCAACAGGCGATTTTGCCGTTCGCGAACCTTGATCCGGACTCGTTCAAGTGGAGCGAGCTCGAGACGGCTTCCCGCGCCGTCAAATTCGGGACGATGAAATCCGTCCAAAAGAAAGACGAACATCATGTCTACCACACGGTGTTGAAACCGGCCTACGACCAGGCGAAGAAGAAGTTGAGCGAAGCGACCGCACAGGCCGGCACGAGCGGAGCGGACTATTTAGAAGTCTTGATGACGCAACGTCCGCTCGTCGAGACGCTCGTCAAGACCGTCCGGACGTTCGGTGCCGCCTATGAGCAGGCGAAGCGGGACCGCGCTTTCGTCGATTTCAGCGACCTTGAACATTATGCGCTCGCGATTTTGCGCGACGGGGACGGACCGTCCTCGGTCGCATCGCTCTATAAACAGCGCTTCGCCGAAGTGTTGATCGATGAGTATCAAGATACGAACGAGATCCAAGAAACGATTATCGGACTCGTCAGCCACGAAGCCGAACACGTCGGCAACTTGTTCATGGTCGGCGATATCAAACAATCGATTTATCGGTTCCGCCATGCCGAGCCGCGTCTGTTCATCGAAAAGGCGACCCGGTTCAAACAAGGTGGTTCGGGACAACGGATCGACCTGTCCCAAAACTTCAGGAGCCGGGCCGAAGTGCTCCATGGCATCAACGACTTGTTCGTCCGGTTGATGGACGAGGAAGTAAGTGAGATCGAATACGATGAGGCGGCCCGACTCGTGCCAGGCCGGGCGTATGAGGAGCTCGAGGCGAGACCTGAGCTGATTCTCGTCAATGGTGAGAGTCGTGATCTCTCGAAACAAGAGCTCGAAGGACGCGCCATCGCGACCCGGATTTTAGAACTTGTCTCGGGCGAGGAACCGTTCAAAGTGACCGATGAGGCGACCGGCTTGCTGCGGTCGTGCGAATATCGCGATATCGTCATCTTGGTCCGCTCAAAAAAAGAGCGCGTCGAACAGCTGATGGATATTTTGACACAGTACAACATCCCGGCCTATACCGATTCAGACGGCGGCTATTTCCAGGCGACCGAGATTCGCATGATGCTCGCCGTGTTGAAACTGATTGACAATCCGCTTCAAGACATCCCGCTCGCGGGAGCGCTCCGTTCACCGATGTTCGGCTTCAGTGACCAAGAACTGGCCAAGATTCGTCTTGAATCGGAGGACTCGTTCTTCGAGGCGCTCAAAGCGAAAGCGGACGATGAGGATGACCTCGGTCTGAAGTGCGGCGATGTGCTCGATGCGTTGTCAGCGTGGCGCACGTTCGCACGGAACCATAGTTTGTCGGAGCTGATTCAACAAGTGTTCAACGACACCGGCTTCTACGATTTCGCCGGCGGCTTGCCAGGTGGGAAAGGACGCCAAGAAAACTTGAAGGCGCTCTATGATCGGGCCTTGTCCTATGAACGGAGCGGATACCGCGGTTTGTATCGCTTCCTCCGCGTGATGGACCGACTGCAAGATAACGGTGAGGATTTGTCAGAGGCGCGTTCGCTCGGCGAAGAAGAGAACGTCGTCCGAATCATGACGGTCCATAAGTCGAAAGGACTGGAATTCCCGGTCACGATCGTCGCCCAGCTTGGAAAGCAGTTCAATAAACGCGACCAAATGCAGCGCGTCATCTTCCATAAACGGTATGGCATCTCGCTCGACGCCATCGATGTCGTCACCCGGACGAAGACGGAGACGTTCGTCAAAGAGATGATTCGCCGCGATCTCGATGCCACGATGAAAGCCGAAGAGATGCGGGTCTTATATGTCGCGCTCACTCGGGCCAAAGAGAAACTGATTTTGGTCGGGACGATTAAAGAACCGGGGAAGCAGATTCAGCAGTGGCTGCATGTCGAGCAGACCGGGACGACGTTGTCGGCTGAGTCGCGTCGTGACGCGAAGACGTATCTCGATTGGGTCGCGCCGGCACTCCTGAAACTTGAAGGGGCTGCCTCGTTCTTAGAACAACAAGGCTTGCCGGTTATCGCTCCGCAACCAGAAGCGACACCGTGGACGTATCGCATCATTGGTGAAGAGGATTTGGCAGAAGTCGCCACACTCCAAGAGATGATGGCGCAGCTCCATCATGTCAAACAGTTCGAGGCGATCGATTTTCCGGTGAAAGACGAAGCGAACGTCAGTGAGTTCGTCCACAAGGCGTTCGCCTACGCCTATCCGGCACAGGCTGCGACGGAGACGGCGGCCAAACAAACGGTGACCGAATTGAAGCGGGCGCTCCAGCTTGAACAGGCGGCGTTCGAAGAGACGTACCGGGCGACGGACACCCCGTATCGAGAACCAAAATGGAAGCAAGCTCAGCAGACAGGGGCCGAACGGGGGACGACGTTACATCTCGTCTTCCAATTGATCGACCCGTCTGAGCCGCTCGATGTCCAAATCGACCGCTGGGAAGCGGAAAGCATGCTTAGCCCGGTCGAGGCCGAGACGGCACGGCTTGCGAGTCCTGAAATCAAGGCGTTCTTTGCCTCGGACACAGGACGCGCGTTGACCGCAGCGCTTCAAACCGGGACAGGTTGGCGCGAGCTACCGTTCACGTACACGGTCCCGGCCGAGCGAGTCAATCCAACGGGGACGTTCACCGACGAGCACGTGCTGATCCAAGGGATTATCGATTGTCTGTTTTATGACGGAGAGACGTATGTACTTCTCGATTATAAATCGGACTCTGTGCTTTTCTCGAGCGGTTCCCGTGACGCGGCAAAACAAATGTTACGTGACCGCTATCACGTCCAACTCTCGCTTTATCGTGAGGCGATTGAGGCGATTTGGGGAATCACGGTCGGGCAGATGCTCATTTATTCGCTCGAATTGCAGGAAATTGTTGTATTATAATGTAGACGTTGTGAAGAAAAAGGGGTACGGTTATACACCGTACACCCTTATTTTTTGTGATTACGAACTGAATCCGTTAAAATAATGAAATGGGATAAAAAATGGAGGAATCGTCATGGTAAAAATTTTACTAGCAGAAGATGAAGAAGTATTACGCATGCTTGTTTTAGATACATTAGAAGATGAAGGATATGACATTGATGAAGCGCCAGACGGCCTTGAAGCCTATCGGCTAATCGAACAGAACGAGTACGACCTCGTGATTGTCGACCATATGATGCCAGGCATGACCGGTCTTGAGGTCATTGAGAAAGTACGAAAACTGCCAGGACGTCAACATACGAAAGTGATGATGCTCACGGCGAAGAGCCAACAATCTGATCGTGATTGCGCGAATGAGATTGGCGTCGACTACTTTATTTCGAAGCCGTTCAGTCCACTTGAATTGGTGAAGATTATAGGAGGCATCGTGAATTGAACAGATGGTTTAAACAAAAACTTGGTCGCGACCTCATGGTCGTCCTCTACTCGTTCCTCGCGCTCGCGCTCGTCGGCTCGATTTTTATGTATTTGCACATGCAAGAGCGTGTTGCGGCGAACGAACAACGGCTACAAGATGTCGATCAACGCATCGACCGTTTGAACACGCTGTGGGACGACTGGCAAGGGGTCCAATATGAGGCCCGAGGTTATCTCGTCTTCGGTGACACCGAAGCGCTCGATCGCGCCAAAGCGAAAGAGAATGAGTTCCAACAAGAAATCAACTGGTTCAAGAGTGTCGTTCAGACGAAACAAGGTGAGATTTTTGCGGAAGACTTGCAAGAGTTCCACGATTTCTATTTTGGCGTCATCCTTCCGGTGACGACGGAATATGGACAGTTGCGTGCTGACGGTGAAATCACCGAGACGACGATCGACCCGGAGACCGTATTAGGCTTACCGACCGCCCAGCGCTTGATTGAGCAGGGCGTCGTCCCGTACAGCCCAGAGCGCGGGATTGATACGCTCGGACCGATTCAACAGATTGAGACATCATTGTCAGATTATAAATCTTTGATGAATAGCGAGAAACAAAAAGTGTACGATGCTTGGAAATTGAATAACGATATTCTTCAATTCCTCTGGATTGCGAGCATTTTATCGTTCGCGGCATTGATTTTACTGTTCATCCAACCGTTCTTGCGTCGTCAAACGCGTTTGATTTCGCGTCTCTCAATCGCTTCGGACCGTCTGCTCAAGGGCGAGATCGTCGATTTGAGCGATCAGATGGGACGCGAAGATGAGATTGGGACGATGTCACGGTCGTTCCATAAGATGGCCGAGACGCTTCGTGACAATGAACGTCACTTGATTGAGAAAAACCATGAGTTACAGGCGCAACAAGAAGAATTGATTGCACAACAAGAGGAGCTTCAAGCCCAGCAGCAAGAGCTTGAAGAGATCTTGGAGCAGACGCAACAGAACGAGCAACACTTGGCTTATCGTAACGAATTGACCGAGACGCTCGCGGCCCGCGATTCGCTCACGGCCTATCCAGAAATTATCGAGAAGCTCGTCGCCATCACCGACTCAGAAGTCGGCGCGCTCGTCTTCGTCGATGCGACAGGTTCATTCTCGATCACGAGCCACGGCTTGAACGAGACGCTCACGCGTCAATTGCTCGATAGCGAGAATTCGGTCTTGACGCGGGCGATGACACTGCGGACGACCGTCCATTCGTCGAAACAAGTCGCGAGCGACCATCCGCTCCCGTATCCATACTATATGTATGAGACGGCCGTGCCGGTCCATGATCCGACGGATGACTCGATTATCGCGTTCATCTATCTCGTTCGTTATAAAGACCGCTTCACGCAGACACAGATGGGCGACATCATGTCGTTCGCCCGTCAGTTGTCGCTCTCACTTCTCCGGATGCGTCTGTTTGAAGAGATGACCCGTGAGAAAGGGAAGACGGAACGGATTCTCGACTCGATTCGCGAGGCGGTCATTTACGTCGAACACTCGACCGATGACGTCTTCGTCAACCGTCCGCTCTATGAGATGTTCCCTGAGCTTGACGAGATCACGTCGAGCGAACTCGCGGAACTATCATGGAACGAATGGCGCGAGACGATTTCAACGACAGTCGATCAAGAAGACGATTTCTTGAAGTATACCGATCGTTTGTTCACGGACGACTTCCCGCATGACAGCGTGAGTTTCTCGATCCGTAAAGGGGAAATGAACCTACAGATGTATGCGGAACGCATCGTCGTCGGCGGGTTATCGAAAGGAACGTTGCTCGTCTTCCGTGACATCACGAGCGAGACCGAGGCGGAACGCTTGAAGAGCGAGTTCATCTCGACCATCTCCCATGAATTACGGACCCCGCTCTCTTCGATTTATGGGTTCACCGAGCTCATGGTCAAGAAGCAGTTGCCGAACGAGAAGCAAGCGAAATACTTGCAGACGATTCATGCCGAGACGGAGCGCTTGACGCATCTCGTCAACGACTTCCTTGACGTACAACGGATGGAAGCCGGCAGTCAAATGTATGACCGCGAACAGCTCGACGTCGAGCCGGTCATTCGCGATATGATGACGTTCTATGAGGCGTCATCGTTGAAACACCAGTTCGAACTCGTCACGGCCGATGATCGCCCGTACGAACTGTTCGCCGACTGTCAGAAGTTCAAACAGTTGATGAGTAACTTGCTCTCGAACGCCGTGAAGTATTCGCCGCGTGGCGGGAAAATCACGGTTGAACTGGCCCATCACGACCAATCCATTTCGATTAAAGTGAAAGACCAAGGAATCGGGATTCCGAGCGATGCGCTCGACCGACTCTTCGACAAGTTCTATCGTGTCGACAATTCGGACAGCCGTGAAATCGGCGGTACCGGACTCGGCCTCCCGATCTGTCAGGAGATCGTCCGCGGTCACGCCGGTCAGATTCATGTCGAGTCGGTGCAGCATCAAGGCTCGACGTTCACGGTCGTCATTCCAAGTTATGAATACGCCGTCCGTGAACAAGAAACGACGACAGCTTAATCACGTCAGCAACGCAAGGCGCCTATCGATCATCGATGGGGCGCCTTTTTGGTGGAAGCGAAGATTTTTCAATCACCTGCTTGACCGTAAAGCGAGCGACTCGTGTACAATAGAGATTGTACATAATGGAAAGGGGGACTTTGAATGCCATTGACTGCATTCCTACACACGCACGTCACGAGCTGGATTTTATTACTCGTCTTGTTCGCTGTCGCCTACGTCGGCTATAAGAACGCGAACAAGAGCGGGAAGATTGCCCACATGGTGTTTCGACTCATGTTGCTCGTCGCGTTCGGCACAGGACTTTATTTGTATTTACAATTGAACGGTGGCGGCATGTTCTATCACGTGAAAATCACGGTCGGACTGCTCACGCTCATCTTCGGTGAGATGACGCTCATCCGTGTGAAGAAGAAAAAACCAGCGAACGCGATGTTCGGCGGTTTCGTCGTACTTGCACTCGTGACGATCTTCATCGGCTATGCGTTGCCATACGGACAGTCGTTCTTTAGCAATTTCATTTAAGGTTGATTCCCATTCCGCACATCGGAGTGGGATTTTTTTGTTTGTCCGTAAATTATTAGGGGAAAATAAAAAAATCAGTGATAACGATGATGAGGTGAAATGATGGAACAACAAATGAATGAATGGTCACGCGTCTTGCACGCGCGAAGATGGATGAAACAAACGGAATCGTTCCTGCCGCTTTGGCACGGATATATCGGCTATAAATATGGATTGTTCGATGCACTCCAAGGCGGTGCCAGCTTTGCGGAGATGACGCTTCGCTTGAAGCAACCGTTGACGAAGCTCGCGCTGGAGCGTTGGCTTGAAGTAGGGGTCGCCGTTCGTCATTTGAAAAAGAGAGGCTGGCGTTACTTCCCGACACGTAGTTTGAAATATCAATTGTCGCATGAGGATGAGCGAAGTATCGGTTTCATGCTGCAAGAGATGATGGAGCTGCATATCCCGGCGCTCATCGCTTACCCTGACTTTTTAGAGTCGGGCAAACAGAAGACGTTCGATGGGGCGACGCATGGACAGGTCGTTGCACAGACGTCGACGCTCGTCGAGACGGTCGCTTTCCCAGTCGTCCAACAACTGTTGCGTCAGGCCGACGTGAAGACGATGCTCGATATCGGATGCGGGCACGGTGGTTACTTGCGTAAACTGCATGGCCTCGAACCAGAGTGGAAGTTGACCGGGATTGATTTGGAAGAAGACGTCATCGCCGAAGCCCGGGAGCAGGATGAGTCGGGCGACATTCGTTACGAAGTGGCCGATTTCATGGAATGGGATCATGAGGACCGGTTCGATGCCGTCATGATGAACAACATGCTCTATTACTTCTCGCCAGAAAAACGAATCGAATTGCTCGAACGGATGCTCGAGAACCTCGAGGCGTCCGGTGTCGCCGTCCTCGTCACTCCGCTCGCAGAGACGCCGCTCGGCTCTCGGTTTGCCTCGGCGTTCAATGCGTTCATGACCCTCCACGACAACTTGCATCCGTTACCGACAATTCGAGAGTTGCGTCGTCAAATGCAGCAAGTCGGCTTTGAAAATATTCGCTTTATCCCATTCATCCCGGAAGGATCATGGTATATCGTCATTGCCGAACGCGGCAATTGACACATGGCGGACACACGACGAGCCGATTCAAATTTGAACTTGTCTCCAGTCATTTCTATAATGAGATAGAAGCATAAGAGACTATTCACATAGGGAGTTGTTCAACGTGTCGGAAAAAAGAGTCGCCGTGATCGGTGCCGGACCAGGAGGACTTGCGGCTGCGATGCTGCTCGCAAGCCGTGGTGTGAAGGTAACAGTATTTGAGAAGCAGGCGTTCGTCGGTGGACGAACGTCTCGTCTTCAAGTCGGAGAATTCGCGTTCGATCGTGGCCCGACTTTTTTAAATATGCCGTATATTTTAGAAGAGATTTTCGAAGAGACGGGTCGCGATTTACATGACTACGTCGAGATGAAACGCCTTGAACCGATGTACGACCTTTATTTCGATCGAGGGAACCGGGTACTGTCGATGACGACCGACCGCGATCAAATGCATCAGGCGATTGAAGAGCAATTCCCTGGGAACGGGGAAGGCTATGAACGTTTCATGGCCGAACAAGCCATCAAGCTGTCGAAGTTGATGCCGGTCCTGCAGACGGCGCATGACAAGCTGACGGATTACGTGGCCACACGCGTCTTGAAGGCGTTGCCGTTCTTGTCGATTGGTAAATCGTTATATGACGTGTTATCGGAATACTTCACGAGCGAGGAGCTGAAGTACGCCTTCACGTTCCAAGCCAAATATTTAGGGATGTCGGCTTGGGATTGCCCTGGCGGCTTCTCGATTTTGTCGTATATGGAGCATGCCTACGGCGTCCATCATCCGATTGGCGGCGTGAACCAACTATGTACAGCGATGGCGCGCGTCATCGAAGAAGAGGGCGGTGAGATTCGTCTCGGAGAAGGCGTTGACCGTCTCTTGCTCGATGGGAAGCGTGTCAACGGTCTCGTGGCGAACAACGTGCATTACGCGTTCGATGAAGTGATTGTCGGGGCCGATTTCGCCCATGCGATGACGACGCTCGTCCCGAGCGATGCGCTCACGCGTTGGAGTCCGAAACAACTGAAGAAGAAGCGCTACTCGTGTTCGACGTTCATGCTCTATCTCGGGCTCGATCGCGTCTATGACGACGTCGCCCATCACTCGATTCATTTCGCAGACGACTACGAGCGTAACGTGAAAGAGATGACGCAAGACTTGAAGCTGAGTGAAGACTTCTCCTTCTACGTGCAGAACGCGTCAAACATTGATCCGACGCTGGCACCAGCCGGTAAATCGTCACTCTACGTCCTCGTGCCGGTCCCGAATAATCTGTCGAACTTGCCTTGGGAGAAGCTCGAGGCGACGATGACGGAACGTGTCCTCGATGCGCTTGAGACGCGTTCACCGTATCGCGACATTCGTAACCATATCGAGGTTATGCAGCCGCTCACGCCGAACGACTGGGAAGCGTTCGGTGTATATGAAGGAGCCACGTTCAATCTCGGACACAACTTATCGCAGATGATGTATTTCCGTCCGCACAATCAGTTCGAGGAACTCGATCACGTCTGGCTCGTCGGAGGGGGCACTCATCCAGGCAGCGGACTGCCGACGATTTTTGAGTCGGCGCGGATCACGGCGAACCTATTGCGTGACCGGGCAGGTGTCGGCCAATGAACATCAGCTTCGTCGGTGCCGGAATCGGGTCGCTTTACGCGGCCTTGCTTCTGACCCATAAATATCCGTCGCTACACGTGACCATTTATGAGAAAGAATCCCGCGTCGGGGGGCGACTCAATTATGTCGAATTCGAGAACGGCGCCCGCGTCGATGAGGGGCCGACCATCGTCCTGTTACCCGGGAAACTGAAAAGTCAGCTTCAAGAAGCCGGGTTCCCGGAACGTGAGCTCGAACTGCTTGAAGTCGACCCGCTCTATCGCCTCCGTTATGAGGATGGGACGACGTTCTATAAATATCGCGATATCGAGCGCCAGGCGGCCGAAATCGACCGTCTTTTCAACGAGGGTGCCGGATTCAAAAAATATATGGCCCAAAAACGAGAAGAGTATCGCCTCGGCTTCGACGCGTTCTTGGACCGGGGCTATAAGAGCAAGACAGATTTGTTCGAGCCGAAGTTATTGATGCTCCTCATGCGCTTGAAAGCGTATGAGACGGCCCACGAGAACATGAAACGCTTCTTTAAGGACGAACGTCTTCGTGTCGCCTATAGTCTGCAAACGCTCTACATCGGCGGCAACCCGTATGACACGCCATCCCTCTATGGCTTGATTCCGTATCGGGAGCAAGAAGAGGGGATTTGGTACGTCAAAGGAGGATATTTCTCGCTGGCGACGAAAATAGAACAAGAGTTGAAGCGCCGGGGCGTCACGTTCAAGCTGAACGCGAACGTGGAACGCGTCCGCGTCGCCGAAGGTCGGGCGGATGCGGTCGTCGTCGACGGAGTCGTCCATCCGTATGATGCGGTCGTCGTCAACGGCGACTTCCCGCTCATGGAACGCTTGATTGATGGCGTCAAGCCAAAGTCGTATGAACCGTCGAGTGGGACGCTCTTGTTGTATTTTACCGTGAACGGGGACATCGACTTGCCGGTCCACCAATTCGATTTGCCGACTGATTTCGCCGGGTCGATGCGGACCATCTTCGAAGATGGTAAACTGAGCAAGTATCCAGCGATGTATACGTTCAATCCGTCCCTCATCGATGACTCGCTCGCACCGACGGGCACGAGTGTGCTGTACGTACTCGTACCGGTGCCTCGTAAATTGGAACGGAAAGACTTTGAAACGAGCGGTGCAATCGAGCATTTGATCGGCCGCATCGAACGGATGGTGCCCGATTTCAGAGACCGTGTCTTGGAAATGAAAGTCCGGACGCCGATGGACGCGGAACGATTCGGCTTGTTCGAGGGCGGAAGCTTCGGCATCGCCCCGAAATTGGCCCAGTCGGCCGCGTTCAAACCGCAGGCCCGTCCGTATGCCCAGATCGACCGTCTCTATGCGGTCGGGGCATCGGTCCATCCGTGCGGAGGCGTTCCAATCGTCATGATCGGCTCGCAACTGTTAGTGAAAAGAATGGAAGAAGAAATGGGGGCATTGTACCATGACGACACAAGAAGCGTATCGTCAATGTGAAGACGTAATGAAAAAAGGCTCGCTCACGTTCTATCGGGCCTTTTCCCTGCTCTCTAAACCTGACCGCCAAGCCGTGGCTGCGGTCTATACGTTTTGTCGGACACTCGATGACGCGGTCGACGAATCTGATAGCCCCGAGGAAAGTTTGACGCATTTTTTGGCCGAGTTCGATCGTTTCTTGGCGGGCGAACCATTGCCGGATGCGCTCTGGGTGGCGCTCGAGGATGTCTGGAAGCGATACGACATGGACGTCGAACCGTTCTTCGAGTTGGCCGAAGGCATGAAATGGGACTTACATAAGACGCGTTATGCGACGCTCGAGGAGACGGAGCAGTATGGCTATTACGCGGCCAGTACCGTCGGCTTGATGCTGTTACCGATTCTCGCGCCGGACGCCGATGCGGGTGGACGCCAGCAATTGAAGCAAGGCGCCATCGATTTAGGAATTGCCATGCAGTTGACGAACATCTTGCGCGACGTCGGGGAAGACCTCGATCGGGACCGGATTTATGTGCCCCAATCGTTGCTCGCCGAGTTCGGTGTCGAGGAAGCCGATTTGTTTGCGCGGCAAGTGACTCCGGCGTTCATCGACGTCTGGGAGACAGTGGCCCGTCGCGCGGAAGCGTTATACAGCAGCGCTCGGGAGACGCATCACTTGTATCCTGTGACGAGCCGGAAGCCTGTCGCGGCGGCAGCGCTCCTCTATGAAGGGATTTTAGATGCGGCCCGGCAGAACGGGCATGACGTCTTCACGAAGCGGGCGTATGTCTCGACGATTCAAAAAGGCAAACTGTTGACCAGATTATAAGCAAGGGCGGTCGTCTTGAGACGGCTGCCTTTTTTGCGCACAAAAAAACCACTTTTGGCGGGGGACCAAAAGTGGTGTAAGCGTTATGTGATTCGTTCATCGGGGAAACGAACGAATCGGACGTGATGAACCCTAAAGATGTGCCTCGTTTCATGGGGAATGAAACAATGGGGCATCTTCGCTGAAGCAGGATGCTTGATGGACTAAGGGGGAACATCAGATGCATGCTGTTCCAGCTGCGGGATACGAGTGGGGAAACTCGCTCATCACTTTTTTCTCGGGTGTGACAAGTTCAAAACGCGATAGGCTCGGGGAAGCCATTCGATCGCTACAGGTGTAACTAACGTTACAAAACTGCTTGAACTCGAATATGATATTATCACGTCTGTCCCGTGTCGACAAGTGTCGAATCCTCTGTTCACAAAATGTTCAAATTGTCAGAGGTATGTCCTCTAACATCGATCGGGCCGCGAATTGTCCTGAAAGCGTCACCATCGGGCTACCGCCACCAGGGTGGGTCGAACCGCCCGCAAACCAGATGTTTGAGACGTCTTCGGAACGGGCCGACGGACGGAAAAACGCTCCTTTTTTCGAGTTGGCCGACGTCCCGTAAAGCGCTCCGTAGTAGGCGTAAAAATCACGGGTCAAATCGAGTGGAGTGACGCGGCGATGGAACAAGACATCGCTGTCTTCCCAATCGACACCGAACGTGCGGAGCCGTCGACGAATCAAATGCTCATACGTCTCGGCATCGATATCGGTCATATGGGCCGGCGCATTGACGAGGATGAACAAGTTATCGCCGGCTTCTCCCATTGACGGGTCGGTATGGGCCGAGTTCGAGATATAGATCGTCGGCTCATCGGCATAGCGTTCCTCTTCAAACAAGGCCCGGAACTCGGCCTCGTAGTCGTCTGAGAAATAGACGTTGTGATGGGCGAGGTTCAATCGTTTGTTCAAGCCGATCATGATGACGAAAGCGGACACCGATGGTTCGATCGTGTCGCGTGTCGGTACCGGGAACGAGGGACGGTCCATCGCGTCGACGAGACGCGGATATTGCGTGAGCAGTTCCCCGTTCAGAAGGACGGCATCGCAAGACATGACCTCTTCGTGGTCGATGACGACCGCATGGGCCTTCCCGTTCGTCACTTCGATTTTCGTCACCTCATGGCCGAGCCGGAACTCGACGCCGAGCTCGCTCGCCCGTTTCGCGAAGCCTTTCGCGATCGTCCAGTTCCCGCCTTTGGCGAAATAGACGCCGTCATTCAGCTCGAGATGCGAGATGAGCGCGAACGTGCCTGGTGTGACGTAGGGGCTGCTGCCGATATACGTCGCATACCGGTCGAGCGCTTGGATGATGCGAGGGTCCTTGAAGTACTTTTTATGGAGCGCATGCAGGCTCTTGAGCGGATGCACTTTCATCATGTCGGCCCAAAGACCGGTATCGATTTTCGAGTCCATCCGCGTGAAGAAGCGGTGATTGGCAATCTCGAACAGTTTTTCCGCCTCGTCTAAGTAAGCGGCCAATTGATTTTTATCGGCTTTGTCGCCGGTCAGACGGCGCACCTCAGCTTCCATTTTTTCGCGGTCCGAATCGAATGTGAACGTCGAACCGTCGGAGAAGTGGTTGACCGTGTGCGACTCGAGTTTGACGAGCTCAAAATAGTCATCCGGGTTGGCGCCGCTGTTGCGGATGACGGAGCGGAACACGTCCGGCATCGTAATCGTATTCGGTCCGAAGTCGAAGCGGTGTCCATCGGTGATAATCGGCATGAGCTTCCCACCGACATGCTCGTTCTTTTCAATGACGGTCACGTCGTAACCGCGGGCGGCCAAGGTGACGGCGGCACTCAAGCCGCCGAGACCGGCCCCGATAATGGCGATATGTTTCATAGTATGCCTCCTAATTATTGATACGTCCGGCCTTTCCATGAAATCGGCTTCCGTCGCCATTTGCGCACGACCGCGCTCGACAAGAGGAGCAAGTAGGCGATGAGACTGAACGGGTGGAGCCAAAACTGGCGGCCACCCGATTTGACATCGATGGCGAGGCGCGCGAGCAAAACGAACGCGCATGCCAAGAATGAAATCCAGTCCATGCGGACGAGAAAGACGATGAAAGCAGACAGCTGGATGCCGTAGTAGAGAAAGAAATAAAGGGCGATGCCCACTGCTTCATTCATTCCCTTGAATACGTTCTTTGAAAACCCATTCCAGACTTCTTCATTCGTCGCATACATGTCACACGTGATATACGGCGAGACGTTGACGAGCGACGTGATCTTTTTCCGACGTTTGAACTCGCGGCAGAGATCGATGTCGTCAATCAATGAATCATGAATCGAGGCGTGCCCTCCGACATCCTCGTAGCTCGCCCGCTCGACGAGGACGTTCATCCCGTTGGCCGCGGCGAAGGCAGGATGACGGACTTTTCGCCAAAACAGGGGCAAATGCTGGGCGATTAAGACGTGCTGCATCGGAATCAACAGTTTGCCGAGCCAAGTCGGTGTCGGGAAACGGGGGAAGCCGGACAAGAAGACCGCTCCTTCGCGGGCGAGTGTGCCGTGAAGTCGACCGATGAACGTCGGGTCGATCGTCACGTCGGCATCGAGGAACAATACATACGGCTCGGTCGTCCGGGTCGCCAACTGATGGCATGCATGGACCTTGCCTGCCCAGCCTTCCGGGAGCGGCACCCCACGGAAGATGGTGAAGCGGGAATCGTCCGCAATCGCTTGAACGAGCGCCTCATATGTATCATCCTCGGACCGGTCCTCATATAAATAGACGTGGCATTCATCCGTCAAGGCGGCCTTCAAACTTGTGACGAGCTTCGGCACGTTCCGCTCCTCGTTTCGAAGCGGGATGCAAATTGCGGTCGAAGGGACAGGGACCGGAGCGGTGAGCGGCCGGAGGAATAGCAAGTTCACCAGCGTGAAGACGAGCATCAGGGACGTGATGACGAACAGAATCATGAGTGGCCTCTTCCGAGTTGGAGCACGTGCTCTGTCCAATCCGCCAAGCTGCGCTTCGGAGGGAACAGCTCGATATAGCGGTCGGATTGTGCGATCACGTCGTCGCGCGTATCGTCATATAGTCGCTCAAGTGCTTTGGCGAGCTCTTGTTTTTGGTCACGTCGCGTCTTAGAGACGACCGTATGGTTGCGGAACCGCACATAGACGAGCGGGGCGGCGTGGGACGCGAACGTATAATAGATGGCGCACAACCGGACTTCTGGATTGTGAATCAGCATCGTTGCACCGGAACCGATCTCGAGCGGGCGATGCTCCTGTGGATACTCACGTCCTTGCGGGAACACCCAGACGGACTTGCCAGCGAGTAACAGCCGATTAGCATAGTCGAGCGAGGCGCGCACGTCCGATAGTTTGCCTTTTTTGATGGAGAACGCACCTAAGTGGCGGAAGAACGGGAAGCGGCGCAGTCCATCCTCATCCATCAAGACGTGGACGTCGTGACGCAAATAATATTCGTTCAACATGAGCAGAATCATCCCGTCCCACCACGAGCTGTGTGTGCTCAAAAACAATCCAGGTGTCGGCACGTCATCGGCCCGGACGTGAATCGTATGGAAAAACGGACGGATTTGACGCTCTTTGACGAACGTCGAGAACAGGTTATTGAACCATTTCTTTTTGCTCGCTTCGATCATGACGGCTCCTCCGTTCTATCAAGATGAGACCTGCGGCGGTCACGAGGCTGAGGACACCGATCCCGTAGAGACCGGCGTTGACGGCCGTGACTCCGAACAAGGCGTGAAGCATGACGAACAAATAACGGCCGTGCCCAAGCAACATCGGTTCCGCCTCGACTTCAAACCGGTCAAGCAACCAAGAGAAAATGAGCGACAGTCCGAACCAGCCGACGAAGTTTTGCGTCGGGATGTCATAATACAAACCGTCATTGGCCCATTCCCAATAGCCTTTCACGTTCGCGGCGACGGGATCGATCGCCATGTCGAGCCAAACAGCGAGGAATGGGACGAGCCAGAGCGTGCGGTTCTTGAACGAGAACAAGCGGGCGACGGCAAAACTCGAGCCGATGACGGCGAGCCAGGCCGCACCGATTGTGACCGGTACACCGAACACGGTCGGACCGAACGCCTCGGCATAAATATACTCGCTGAAAGGGAACCCGGTTTTGACACCGAGCGTCTCGACAGCGATCGAGCCGAAGAAGATGAACGGGACAATCCAGCGGGCGTGGCGGACGCCGTCCGCAATCACCCAACCGCCGATGGCCCCAGCGAGCCATAAGAATACCGGGTTTGCCCATTCGAGCCAACTCGGCAACAAATCAAAGCCAACGAGGACGACCCCGATGACATACCAAACTAAAAACCATTTCCAAATCCATGGATACACTTTCATTTCATCACCTCTATTACCATTCTAGAGAGGTTTGTGACATCCGTCTAATAAATGCATGCAAAAAAAGAGCCCCTCGAGAGGGACCCATCAATTCGCCATCCGTTTTCGTTTCTTGACGAACGAGAAGGCGATGAATAAGACGTAGAATGTGACGGCGATGAACCAGAACGACGGCCATTCTTTCCACCGGGCGAAAATCATGTACGTCAAGTAGATGAGACTGACTGTGATGATGAACGAATGGCGCGGGAGCGGCACATCTTTGAAACTCGGGATACGCACGCGGCTGACCATGAGCAGGGCGAGACCCGTGAAAAAGATTGGGGTGAGCAGTTCATTAATCTGGTCCCCGAACGTCGTCACGACGGCGAGCAGTCCGCCGGCCGCGGTGATCGGGACGCCTGAGAAGTAGCTGGCCGTGACGTTCGTCGCCGATAAGTTGAAGCGGGCCAAGCGGTAGGCGCCGAACAACGGGAATAGGGCGGCGAAGAAGAGGCCGTAATTGCCGTAATCGATAAAGAACGTGTAGTAGGCGAGTAACGCCGGGGCGACCCCGAACGTGACGACATCGGCGAGCGAGTCGAGTTCTTTCCCGAAGTCACCGGCCACTCCGAGCATACGGGCCAGCCGTCCGTCGAGACTATCGAGCATCATGGCGATGATAATCAGTAACGTCGCGTTCGAAAAGTCGCCGCGCGCCGCATAGACGATGGCCAAGACGCCACAGAACAAGTTGCCGAACGTAAATGAGTTAGGAATCCACGAGCGGATTCGTTCTTTCCACATAGGTATTGCCTCCATCTTTGTTATTGAGTGAACCAGCGACCGTCCGTGAATCCGAGCAAGTCAGCCGGAGCGAGTTCGAGTTGATAGCCGCGTTTTCCGGCCGAGATGATAATCGTGTCTTTTCGTTTGGCGCTGTCGTGAAGAAACACAGGGAATCGTTTCTTCGCACCGATCGGCGAGACCCCGCCCCGGATGTACCCGGTCAGCGCCTCGAGTTCCTTCATCGGTACGGGCGACGCCTTTTTGGCACCCCAGGCTTTTGCGGCCGCTTTTAAGTCGATATCGAGCTCTCCTGAAATCAAAAAGAAGGCGAATCGGCGTTGCTCGTTCTCGAGACAAATCGTTTTATACAGTTGGTCGAGCGGTTTACCGAGTGATGCGGCGACATGCTTGGCCGAGACGTCGGACTCGTCCACTTCATATGTGTGATACGTGAACGGGACGTTCCGTTGTTTCAGTTGTCTTGCGGCGTTTGTCAGTTGCATCGGTCCCACCCTTTCGTTGAACGACTCTTTTAAGAATAGCAAATAGTGGTAGCGTCGGGCAATCGAACTCGGAAAATTTTCATGACAAGAAGGAAACAGAATCCATGATAGAGAAATGAATAGTGATTCATTTTATCATGAAGGGGGAAATTAGGATGGAAACGATTCAACTGGAACAGCGGAACGGGGTCGGCTGGCTGAAATGGGACCGGCCGGAAAAATTGAACGCATTAAATGAGACGTTGCTTCGCGAGGCGAGGGAAGCGATGGAGCAGCTCGTGGCGGATGAGGCCGTCCACGTCATCGTGCTCGTCGGGCAAGGACGTGCCTTCTCATCGGGACAGGACTTGACGATTGAGAGTGACGCCGACTATGGAGTGTATTTAGAAGAGGTGTATCATCCGCTCGTGCGGGCGCTTGCCGACTGTCCGAAACCAATCATTGCCGGCATTCATGGGGTCGTCGCGGGGGCGGGTCTCAGTCTGGCGCTCGCCGCGGACGTCCGGCTCGTCGCAAGGTCGACGAAGTTCAGTTCGGCGTTCATCAAAATCGGTCTCGTCGCCGACGCCGGGGGACCATACCATTTACGACGCTTGATGAGACCAGATCTCGCGCTCGCTTGGATGTGGAGCGGCAGCACGATTGACGCCGAACAGGCCGAGACGTTCGGTCTCGTCACGGAGCTCGTCGAGGATGAGGCGTACTTGGAGCGGTTGACGACATACGCCGAGACGCTCGCAGCCAAGTCACCGACAGCGGTGCAAGGCATGAAGGCGTTGTTCCGAGCCGATTCGTTCGAGGACGGGCTCGAGCAAGAGATTATCTGGCAACGGAAATGTGGGCAGACGGACGTTCATCGCCAGGCGATGCAGGCATTCTTAAATCGATAATCGATAAAAAAAGAAGCGGTCACAGCGACCGCTTCTTTTTGATTGGTTATGAAGTTGGCTTCGGTTCGAACTGGAAGCCTTTTTGTTGCCACGTCCCGTATTTCCAGCGCCGGAAGGCGAAGAAACCGCGGAACCACTCGTCGAGTGAGAAGGCGAGCCAAATCCCGAGGACGCCGAGCCCCATCTGGAGACCGAACAAATAACTGAAGACGACGGCGACGCCCCACATCGAGGCGATTCCAATCATGACCGGGAAGCGAACGTCGCCGACCGACTTGAGCGATCCCATCAAGACGATGTTCATGGCACGACCTGGCTCCAGGATGAGTGTCGCCCATAAAATCGGTACGCCGACGGCGATGATGTCCGGGTTCGACGTGAACAGGCCGAGCAACGACTTACCGAAGACGGCGAGTCCGAGTGAGGCCACGAGTGACGCGAACATGGCAAGCTTCAACGTCTTGACGGCGCGGGTATACGCCTCTTTAAACCGTTTCCCGCCGATGTCACGGGCAATCAACAGCTGTGTTCCTTGCGCGACTGCGACCGTGAACAAGAAGGCGAGCATCGACAAGTTCATGACGTAGACGCGAGCGGCGAGGGACGCCTCACCCATCGTGGCGATGAAACCGGTGATGATGATTTGCGAGAACTGGTACGACAAGTTCTCTCCGGCCGATGGTACCCCGATTTGGAGCAAGGCACGGATATCATCGCGTTGCGGCTTAATCAATTCTTTGAGCGGGAAGCGGAGCATGAGTCGCTTCTTGACGATCCAGAACAAGAGTACCATCGCCGAGAAACGGGCGATGACGATGGCCCAGGCGACACCGGCGACACCTGTCACCGGGAGGCCGAACCAACCCATGACGGCGATCATGGCTCCGATGGCCGTGATGATATCGATGAGAAGCGTCGCGAGCATCGCATGTTTCGTCATCCCGTGACTCCGGAGGACGGAACTGAGCGCCATGATGAGCGCCTCGGTGAAGAGCGACAACCCGACGATTTGTAAGAACAAGAGACCGTGGTCGAACAGCTCATCCGATAGACCGAACAGGCGGAGGAACGTCTCACCGAACAAGAACACGACGGCGACCATGATCACACCGAGCCACATGTTCAAGCTGACGGCAGAACGGGCGAAGTCACGGCTCTTCTTCATCCGATTGGCGCCGATGGCTTGACCAATTAAGATGGTCGCGCCGACCGACGTCACGCTGAAGACGATTAAGAAGACGTTCAAAATTTGGTTGGCGACGCCGACGGCAGAAGCGGCGGCATCAGAGTAATGGGCAAGCATGAGCGTGGCGATAATCCCGGTCCCCATATGGAGCGCGAGCTCGATGAAGATTGGCCACGATATTTTAAATAAACTGAGCTGTTCGGTGTTTTTATTCGGCATGTGTATTCTCCCTTGTTTCTACAATTCTCTCTATGAAATATTTACGTTGTCAAAATCACAAGGGTCATGTTACTCCTTTTGAAATGAAAAAGAAAGGGATTTAGCAAATTATTTTCAACAAAAAAAACACCCGCCGAGGCGGGTGCAAAACCGAATTTATTTCATTTTCAAAATCGTCGCGCTGAACGGTGCGAGCTCGACTTCGAGTGAGTCTACATCGCGGTCGTGAAGCAAATCGTAAGCGCTTCCTGTATGCCAGAGCGGGTTCAGCTTCGATACCGTCTCTGAGTTATTGAAGTATATCAAATACGTCTCGTCTTTCGTGCAGCGTTCGACGATGAGCGCGTTCGACTCGTCATCGACGAGGTTGAAGCGATACGAGCCGGCGTTGGCGAGCACCGGGTGCTCTTTACGAAGGCGAATCAATTTTTGGATATAGCGGAACAGTTCACGGTCTTCCTGCGTCTCATCCCACGGCATGCAACGGCGGCAGCCTGGATCTTGTTCACCCTCGAGACCGATTTCATCACCGTAATAGATACATGGGCTACCTGTATACGTGAGCATTGACGTCATGAGCAACTTGAACTTTCCTTTATGTCCTTTCGCTCGTGTAAGGGCACGCGGCGTGTCATGCGAATCGATCAAGTTGAACGTCACTTCGTTCACGTTCGTCGTGTTCATCATCTCGACGCGCGTCAATTCATCCCGGAACTCGGAAGCGGACGTCCGGTCGAGTGCGAAATAGTTGAGGCTCGCGTTCGTGAACGGGTAGTTCATGACCGCATCGAACTGGTCGCCTTGAAGCCACGGCTGCGCGTCATGCCAAATCTCACCGAGGATGTACGCGTCTGGGTTCGCTTGTTTCACGGCTTTCCGGAAGTCGCGCCAGAACGCATGATCGACTTCGTTGGCGACGTCCAAACGCCAGCCGTCGATGCCGAACTCCTCGACCCAATAGCGCGCGACTTCTAATAGATAAGCTTTTAGCGCCGGGTGCTCCGTATTGATTTTCGGCATGTTCTTCTCGAACGCGAACGTATCGTAGTTCGGCTTCGGTGTCGTCTCGATCGGGAAGTCACGAAGGTAGAACCAGTCCCGGTACTCCGACTGCGGTCCGTTCTCGACGACGTCGAGGAACCACGGGTGGTTGTACCCGACGTGGTTGAAGACCGCGTCGAGCATGACTTTGATTCCGTTCTCGTGTAGAAGGTCGACGAGTTGTTTGAACTGTTCCTTCGTTCCGAACTGAGGATCGATTTCCATATAATCGAGCGTATCGTACTTATGGTTCGTCGTCGCCTTGAAGATTGGGCAGAAGTAAATACCGGTAATGCCGAGGTCGACGATATGGTCGATATGATCGATGATTCCTTGGAAGTCGCCGCCGAAGAAGTTTGTGACTGTCGGTTCGGTGCTGTTCCAAGGGAGTGTGCCTTCCGGATCAAGTGACGAGTCGCCGTTCGCGAATCGGTCCGGGAAAATTTGATACCAGACCGTATCTTTCACCCACGACGGGGCATGGAAGATGTCGACCGGGTTGATGAATGGGACGCAGAAATAGTAGCCCGTGTCATCGAGCGGCTTATCTTCGAACCAACCTTTTTCCGTATAGACGGCCGTCTCATTGCCGTCATGGAGGCGGAAGCCGTAACGGAGCCGGCGGAATGGCGGCTTGATGGCGATGAACCAATAGTCGTATTGGTCGTCGTGTCCAATCTTTTCCATCGGTGTCTCGAACGTACGCCAGAAGCTCGGCTTGTCCGGATCGAAGTTCCACATGGCCGGGTCTTCCGAATGCCAGTCATAGGGGTCATTCCAAATTAAGTCAACAGATTGGATATCATTTCTTTTCGTATGGAATCGAATATGTATCGTTTCTCGGTCGTACTTGTACACGAAAGGGGACATGGCGCGGTGGTAGATGGCTTCTTTGATCATGGGTTTGAATTCCTTTCTCTATTAAGGGTTATAACCATTTTACACTGTCTGTTCAGAAAAGAAATAACAGTTGTGAAAACGTTTGCTCAAGCAAAGGGTAATAAAGCGTTTACATTTTGTCAATCGTTCGATTCCTTGTTTCATAAGAAAAACACCTACAAAAAGTTCAAAAAGAGATAAATGGGACAACAGCAGGAAAAATTCCTAAAAAAAAGTCTTGTAAAACGCTTACACAACTGTATAATAAAAATTGAGGTGAGGATGCAAACGTTTTCACTAACCTACTGATTCTGTAGCGGAGTTGTTTAAAATCAGTAGGCCAGTGCGATTGCGCAAATCTGACCATACTATTCCTTGGGGAGGTTTTTCATCATGAAGATGAAAAAAATGGTAGCAGGACTTTCAACGGCAGTATTCGCTTTCGGTGCACTTGCTGCATGTGGTGGCGGTACGGACAACGGTTCTACTAACGAAGGCGGTTCTTCTAGCGAGAACAAGCCAGAAAAAATCGTAATTTGGGAAGATATTGAAAAGTCGGAAACGACGAAAGAAGTTGCGAAGGCGTTTGAAGAAGAACACGGCGTCGCAGTTGAAGTCGTTGAAGTCCAAATGACGGATCAAAAAGACAAGTTGGCGCTTGATGGCCCAGCTGGTAAAGGTCCTGATATCGTTCTCGTACCACACGACCAAATCGGAACGATCGCTGACCAAGGTCACTTGGCTCCACTTACGGATGAAGGCGCACTTGAAGCGTTCACAGACGCTTCGAAATCGGCTGTCATGTTCGACGGACAAGCTTACGGCTATCCGAAATCAGTTGAAACACCAGTCCTCATGTACAACAAGGATTTGGTATCAGAAGCTCCTACTTCAATGGACGACTTGTACAAGTTGTCTACAGATCTTAAAGACAAAGGCGAGTACGGCTTCCTCGGTCTTTGGGATAACTTCTACTTCGCTCACGGTGTAGTGGCTGGCTTCGGCGGTTACGTCTTCAAAGAAGACGGCGGCGCGCTCGACCCAACTGACATCGGTTTGAACAACGAAGGCGCAGTTGAAGGCTTCGACTACATCGGCAAATGGTACCAAGAAGGCCTCTTCCCTAAAGGGTTGATCGGCGAGTCTGGTGGCCAAGCGATGGACCAACTCTTCACTGAGAAGAAAGCACACACAGTCATGAACGGACCATGGGCCGTAGCTGGTTACCAAGATGCTGGCGTCAACCTTGGAGCGTCTGCATTGCCGACACTTCCAAACGGTGAGCCAATCAAGACGTTCATGGGCGTGAAGACATACGCACTTTCTGCTTACACAGAAAACCAAGAGTGGGCTGAAATGTTCCTCACAGAACTCACGAACGAAGAGAACGCATTGAAAATGTTCGAAGCGTACAACGAGATTCCACCAGTAGCAGCACTCGAGTCGAATGAGACAATCACGTCGAACGAAGTTGCGAAAGCGGTATTCGATCAAGCGACGAACGCAATCCCAATGCCTAACATTCCTGAAATGGGACAAGTTTGGGAGCCAATGGCACAAGCACTTCAGCTCGTAGCAACTGGCAAGCAAGATGCACAAAAATCAGCTGACGATGCTGTTAAAGTCATCGAGCAACAAATCCAAGCGAACAACCAATAAGGACAAGAGATGATGGGGTACGCCGACTGGCGTTCCCCCTCATTTTCTAGAATTGAGCAAACGCTTGCTCGATTGATTTGCTCAAATTGAAAGGAGAAATTGAGGATGGCTTCAATTGCGAACCCGAAAACGCCGGATCAACGTCCGGACAAACAACCGACCAATCATGCTCGGAACGCTGCATTACTCTCGATCATTCCGGGAGCCGGTCAATTTTATAACAACCAAAAAGCGAAAGCGATCGCTTTCTTTATTGTCATCATGTCTTATTTTGCAGTAAACTACGATCTCTTTTTCAAAGGAGCAGGCGCTGGACCTGGCGACCGTGGCGGCCTTTGGGGATTGATCACGCTTGGCGAAGTGGCAGGACCTCGTAACGACCATTCCATCTTCTTGATGGTAGAAGGTATTGTCGCATTGATCTTACTTTTCTTCGGAATCGCGTTCTACGTCTGGAACATTCGTGACGCTTACCGAGTCGGTCGCATTCGTGATCAGCACCTAAACGTTGCAACGTTCCAAGTGCAACTTCGCAACTTGCGCGACCACGGATTCCCATACCTGATGTTAATTCCGTCGCTCATCTTGCTCGTCTTCACAGTTATTCTTCCGTTGATTTTCACATTCTTGATCGCCTTCACGAACTATCGCTACAACAACGCACCACCGGCGAAACTCGTGGAATGGGTCGGATTTGAGAACTTCACACGAATCTTTGAAATTGATATTTTCCGTGACACGTTCGTCGGCGTTCTTGGTTGGACGCTCGTCTGGACAGTCGCTTCGACGGTCGGTGTCATCGCCATCGGGATCTTCCTTGCAGTTCTCTTGAACCAAGAAGGTCTTCGCTTCCGTCGTTTGTTCCGCTCAATCTTGATTTTGTCATGGGCCGTACCGGCGTTCATCACGATCTTGATTTTCCGTTCGATGTTCAACGAATCGTTCGGGGTATTCAATACGACGATTCTTCCGGCGTTCGGACTTGATCCGATCAACTGGATGACCGATCCGACGGCGACACGCAGTGCGCTCATCTTGATTCAATGGTGGCTCGGCTTCCCGTTCATCATGACGCTCATGACTGGGGTGCTTCAATCCATCCCGGGTGACTTATATGAAGCGGCGACGATTGACGGTGCGACCATCTTTGATAAGTTCCGTTTAATCACATTGCCGATGCTCTTGTTCGCAACAGCACCGATTCTCATCACGCAGTTCACGTTCAACTTCAACAACTTCAACATCATCTATCTCTTTAACGGTGGTGGACCGGCTGTTCCGGGCCAAACTGCCGGTGGTACCGATATCTTGATTTCATGGATTTACAAATTGTCGCTCGGAGCCAACCCGCAATACGGACTTGCGGCTGCGATTACGCTCATCTTGTCATTCTTCATCATGACACTTGCCGTCATCCAGTTCCGTCGGACAAAATCTTTCAAAGACGAGGATATGATCTGATATGAAAAAACAAAAACGAATCAATTTGGCGTTCTCTTATGTCATCTTGACGCTTGCGTCGATCATCATTCTCTATCCAATGCTTTGGGTGGTCGGGACGTCATTCAACCCGGGTCGTACGATCACATCGACCATCATTCCGTCGAACCCGACATTTATTCACTATAAAAACTTGTTCGATCTATCTATTTCGGATTATAGTTTATGGTATGTGAACACATTAAAAATTGCAGTCATCACAATGTTGCTCTCAGTCGTTTTGGTAACGATTACAGGTTATGTCTTCTCGCGTTACCGTTTCGTGGGACGGAAGAACTCGCTCGTCATGTTCCTCGTCTTACAGATGGTCCCGCAATTCGTTGCCATCATCGCCATCTACGTGCTCTTGAACATGCTCAACCTTCTTGATACGCACACAGCCCTTATTTTGCTGTATGCCGGAGGCGCAATCCCGATGAACACGTACTTGGCAAAAGGTTATTTCGATACGATTCCGAAAGAGCTCGATGAAGCTGCTCGGATGGATGGTGCCGGTCACCTTCGTATCTTCTGGCAAATCATTTTGCCGCTCGCGAAGCCAATCGTCGCAACGATCGCCTTGTTCAACTTCATGGGCCCGTTCAACGACTTCATCTTGGCATCGCTCGTCCTTCGTTCACCAGAGAAACAGACGCTCGCGGTTGGTCTTTACAACATGATCTCTCGACAGTTCGACAACAACTTCACGTTGTTCGCGGCAGGCGCCGTCCTTTCGGCCCTCCCAATCGTCCTCTTGTTCTTCATGTTCCAACGCTACTTCGTCTCGGGTCTCACTGCCGGTGGTACGAAAGGATAATACTCACTTAAGGGGGAAGCGATATGAGGCGAGGCGTCGTGCTCGTTCTTCTGTCGCTTCTTTTGTTTCCAACAATCGTCGGAGCGAAAGAAGCAGCATCATGGGAACAGGAACGCATGTACTTTATCATGGTCGACCGATTTGTTGACGGGAATCCGGACAACAACGCGCAGGTCGACAAAGATGACCCGAAAGCCTTTCACGGGGGCGATATCCGCGGCGTGATTGAAAAGCTCGATTATATCGAGTCGCTCGGGTTCACGTCCGTCTGGCTGACACCGGTGTTTGAGAACATGCCGGACGGTTATCACGGATATTGGATTAAAGACTTTTATAACATCGATCCCCAATTTGGGACGAAAGAAGATTTGCAAGAACTCGTTGACGAGGCCCATAAACGGGACATGAAAGTCATCCTCGACTTCGTCGTCAACCACGTCGGTCCGAAACATCCATGGGTCGAAGAACGACCGGACTGGTTCCATGACGAGTTGCCGATCGTGCTTTGGAACGATCAAGAACAAGTCGAGACGCACTGGCTGTTCGACTTGCCGGACTTCGAGACGGAAGATCCGGAAGTGAAAGACTACTTACTCGAGGCGGCAACGTATTGGATTGAAGAGACCGGCATTGACGGCTATCGTCTCGATACGGTACGTCACGTCGACAAACCGTTTTGGGAAGACTTCGTTAAAGCGGTCCGGGCCGTCGACCCCGACTTTTATCTGTTGGCCGAAGTGTTCGACCCAGATCCACAGTACGTCGCGGAATATGATGACCTAGGCTTCAACAGCATCACGAACTTCACGTTTTACGACCGCGTCTCGAAGACGATGACGCAAAAGTCGGCGAGTGTAGACGAAATCGACGTGGCCGCCAGCTACGCCGAGACGTTCTTCAACGACCCGAACCAAATGGCGACGTTCCTCGATAACCACGACGTAGAACGATTCATGCACGTCGCGGAACTCGGCGGGGCCGAGTCGGCCGAGCGTCGCCTACGCCTCGGGTTGTTCGCCCTTTATGCGTCTCCAGGCATGCCGATCGTCTTCCAAGGGACGGAGAACGCACAAAAGGGCGGAGCCGATCCGGCGAACCGGGCCATGACCGATTTCCCTGGAAATGAAGAGCTCCATGAATACGTCACGATGATGAACCGGATGCGAGAAGAATATCCAGTCTTCGCGACCGGCGAACAGCGTATGATCGCTTCGAAGGACGGCATGGCCGTGTTTGAACGTCGTGACGGCGACGATGTCGCCTTATACGCCATCAATATGAACGCTGAGGACCGAGAGATTGAATTCGAGGTAAACGAAGTCGGAGAAGATACACGCCTTCGTGGTCTCTTGTTCTCACAACTTGTCACGGAAAGCCGTGGCACGTTCACTATCAAGCTCGCAGGAGAAAGCGCGAACGCCTACATTGTCGAAGAGTCGGAAGTGAACATGTGGACGATCGGTCTACTCGTCATTACCATCCCGATTTTCTTGACTGGATTGGTCATGTGGAGACGTCACAAGAGCGCGAGCTGACGATACCCTGACTAGGGAACTATGAATTAACGGAAGCAAGGGGGAGCATCATGCAAATCACGATTAAAGATGTCGCTAAACACGCCAATGTCGCACCGTCGACCGTGTCTCGCGTCATCGCCAACAGTCCGCGAATCAGTCAGAAAACAAAAGAGCGTGTACGCAGTTCGATGGAGGAACTCGGGTACCATCCGAACATTCACGCGAGAAGTCTCGCCAACCGCTCGACGCAATCGATTGGCCTCGTCATGCCAAGCGCAGCGACGAAAACGCTACAAAATCCTTTTTTTCCTGAAGTATTGCGTGGAATTAGTACGAAAGCACACCAAAACGGTTACTCGCTCTACATGACGACGGGCGTGACCGAAGAAGAGGTCTTGTCGGGGGTCATCGAGATGGTCCAAGGGCGCCGTGTCGACGGTGTCATCGTCTTGTACTCACGTGAAGATGACAAAGTCGTTCAATATTTACGTCAGACAAAATTCCCGTTCGTCGTCGTCGGGAAGCCGTTTGGGGACGCCTCGTCAATCACATATGTCGATACGGACAACTACTTGGCCGGGCGTGAAGTGACGAAGCACTTGTATAATCTTGGTCATCGTTGTATTGCCTTCATCGGGGGATCGGATAAACTCGCCGTCACGCAAGATCGTCGTAACGGGTACGCGACAGCGTTGATGGAAGCGGGCATCCCGGTCCGGGAAGACTATATCGCCCGTGCCGAGTTCATGACAAAGGGTGGGGCTAAAGCTGTACGAGAGTTGCTTCGACTAGAAGAGCCGCCAACAGCCGTCGTCGTCAGTGACGACATGATGGCACTCGGCGTCATCAGCACGCTCAGTGAGATGGGGCTTAAGATACCTGAGGACGTCGCCGTCGTCAGTTTCAACAACGTCTTCATCGCCGAACATTCGAATCCGCCGCTCACTTCGGTCGAAATCAACATCTTCGGCCTCGGTTTCGAGGCAACGAACTGTCTGATTGAACAGATTGGAGACAGCGCGCCACCTTACGGGAAACGCGTCATCGTTCCGCATTATTTGGTCGTTCGTCAGTCATGTGGTCAGAAAAAGAAAACAGAAGTCGTCGATTAAGCGAAATTCTTCCGCATACTGCGGAAGAATTTTTTTTGTGTAAAAAATGAGACATAATAATAGTAGAATAATCAATCGGTCAAAAGTCATGATGTTACAAAAAGGTTACAAATGTGAAAATAGTGCTTGAAAAGAAAGAGTGGGGGAACATTTACATTACCGGCCGAATGGCAGATCATTGCGAATCCGCTCAGCCAACAACCAAAAAATAAAGAATTTGAAAGGGAGATACAATCATGGATAACAAACGTTATGTAGGCACTTACTATCAGGAGTCAGAGCTTGTTTCAAAAATTGATGAGCTTCGTGCTCAAGGGCATCGCGAAGATGATTTATACGTAGTAGTGAAAGATAAATCGAACCTTTCAATGGTTCGAGGTTCAACGGATGCAGAAGTAAAAGAAACGAAAGCGTCATGGCTCGATCGTTTCTTCGGAGTAGCAGACGGCGGAGACGAAGTACGTCACACGTTCGATAAACTCGG
Source organism: Exiguobacterium sp. s36 (assembly GCF_018618345.1). Lineage (NCBI taxonomy): Bacteria > Bacillati > Bacillota > Bacilli > Caryophanales > Exiguobacterium > Exiguobacterium sp. s36. The sequence continues at coordinate 185,304 of NZ_JACSLW010000004.1, read as the reverse complement.
CTTCTCAGAAGAAGAGACGGCGCGTCATCACCAAGATATCGAAAACGGCGGCATGGTCCTCTTGCTCGACAAGAATGACGGCGTGTTTGACGACGGACGTAACGATACGTTCGAAGGCGGCCGCACATCAGCTGGTTACGGATCAGAAGGTAACGAAGCGGGCAATATGACCGCGCGTGACTTCGGAACAGGGTCTAGCGTAACCGGTGCCGGCATCGGTGCAACAGGTGCAGGCGTCAACTCGAACCGCTTCAACGATATGGATGAGGACATCCGTAACCGTACGGACTTGACGGACGAACAGAAACTCGAGTTGCACGAAGAGCGTCTCCTTGTGAACAAGGAACGTGTGCAGACTGGTGAAGTTCGCGTCGAGAAAGAGGTCGTCGAACGCGAAGAACGCGTCGATGTCGAAGTCGAGCACGATGAAGTGTATGTCGAACGTCGCCGTGTCGATGGGGACCGTGAAGCGACGGGGCATTCGTTCGATGCGACGACTGACCGCGATGAGATTCGCGTACCGGTCACGGAAGAACGTGTCGATGTGACGAAGAAAGATGTCGTTGCCGAAGAAATCATCGTCGGCAAAGAGAAAGTCAAAGATACGGAAACGGTACGTGAGACGTTGCGTAAAGAAGAAGCGCATATCGAAGGGGAAGACGACCTTCGCCATCGCGATCATGATCTCGATCGCAAACGTCGCGACGAGCGTGACCGCCTGTAATCGATTGACCAAGTACCTCGACAAGGATGGCTCTCTCTGAGGGACCATCCTTTTTTTCGCCAAGTAACCATAGGAGGAATCAATGCTATGAAACATGCGATTATCTCTGAAGTATTTGACCAGCCGGAGGCGCTGCTCAATCGAACGGTCGATTTGAAACGAGAAGGATACGCCGAAGAGGACATGTACGTCCTCGTCAAACGAGCCGACGTTGCGGACGCGGTCCGACGCCAGTCGAAGTTATATGTGCTCGTCACCGACGAACCGGGTACGGTCGCCTCACTCGTCACATCGAGCGAGCGACCGATTGAACGCTGGCTTGGTAGCATGCGGCTCACGAAGGAGCAACAGGATCGCTTCGCTCAGGAAGTCGAGCAGGGACGACTCTTCTTGTACGTCGATGCCGACCGTGGCGACCAATCGCTTGAGGCCGGCCGCCCGAAAATGAAATCAGAACCGGAGACGGAAGAACAGACGCTTGCCTTGCACGAGGAACGCTTGACCGTCGAGAAACAAGCCGTTCAAACGGGCGAGGTCGTCATCAATCGACACGTCGCGGAGACAGTTCAAGAGATTGAAGTTCCGGTCCGCAGGGAACAGGTTCATGTGGAGCGGACACCAGGGTCAGAAGACGTGCTCGAGGACTATGACTTTAATCAGCCCGGCATTCGCACGATTGACGAAGGGGACCATCTCCGGATTCAAGTCATCGAGGAACGGGCGTTCATCGTCAAACGTCCTGTCGTCGTCGAAGAGATTATCGTTCGGAAACAAGTGACCGAAGACGTGAAGACGATGACGGAGACGCTCCGTAAAGAAGAAATTGAAGTGACCGAGGTCGGCCAGGCCGACGTCACGATTCATGACCAGACAACCCGAAAGGATGAGACACGATGAGCAAACGTCGATTTGTAGACACATACCAAGACGAGGCGGCCCTCGTCGCCAAAATCGATCAACTGACCGAGGAAGGCTATGAGGAGAGCGACTTATATGTCGTCGCGAGAGACAAAGATGACGTCTCGCTCGTCAAACGGAACACCGACGCAAAAGTGGAAGCAGCGAGCGCGAACTGGATGCAAAAGTTCGCGGGTGTGGCCGAAGGCGAGCAGGAAGTGAAGCGGGCGTTGCTCGACCTCGGTCTCGCTGACGACGACGTCAACCGCGCGTATGGCGATATTTTGAACGGAGGCTACGCCTTGATTCTCGATGAACCGGACACGGGGTTCAATGACGGAAACAACCCGGCGTTCGAAGGGCACGAAGCGAACGCGGCGTTCGGGCGCGACCAAGACAAGTGACTAGAGCACCTACTGCCTTCTTGAAAAGGTGGTAGGTTTTTTGTTTGCTCCAAAAAGTAAGAAAAAAGTTTATGCAAACGATTGCATTCTCGTGCGAGTCGTGTAAAATGAGAGGTGAGATTGAAATACAGCGCTTTCATAGACAAACGGTTGCATGATTCGATTGTCTAATGACGAGTAGCCTTGTAGAGAAAAAGGAGTGGCAGACAGATGAAACGATTGTTTGCAGTCGACGAATGGAAAGTAACGGAAAAAGGCCTACATCCGGAAGAAAATCGCCTGGCGGAATCAATTACCTCGCTCGGGAATGGACATATGGGGATGCGTGGCAACTTTGAAGAAGAGTATTCAAACGATACACATCAAGGCTTTTACGTGGCCGGTGTTTATTACCCAGATAAGACACGTGTCGGTTGGTGGAAGAACGGTTATCCGGAATACTTCGCAAAAGTATTGAACGCGACGAACGTCGTTGGGCTTCGTGTCGCCATCAACGGGACGCCGGTCGACTTGGCGAAGTGGGAAGTGAAAGACTTTACGCGTGAACTTGATATGCAGCGCGGTGTCTTGACGCGGACGTTCACGCTCGTGAACGGGACGGAAGAGACGAACGTCGAAGTCGTCCGGTTCTTCTCAATCGTCGACAAAGAGATTTTGGCGATCCGTTACAACGTCACTCCGGTCAACTACGAAGCGAAAGTCGAATTCACACCTTTCTTGGACGGCGATGTCGTCAACGAAGACTCGAACTACGATGAGAAGTTCTGGTTGCCGGTCGAACACGGCGTCGAAGAGCGTTTCGGTTTCGTGACAACGAAAACGAAGAAGCTCGACTGGCACGTCACGGCATCGATGATTGCTGACGTCGAGGGGGCACGTTGCGAAGTGCTCGAAGCGACGGACCTTTACGTCGCCAACAAGTTCACGGTCACGGCACCAGCTGGTGAGACGGCGACGGCGTACAAGTACGTCTCGGTCGTCACGAACCGTGATTATGAAGTCGAGGCGTTACAATCGGAAGGGATGCAACGTGTCGAGATGGCGTTCGAAAAAGGCTTCGAAACGCTTCTCGCCGAGCAGACGGAAGCATGGCTCGCTCGTTGGGAAGACGCGGACGTCCGCATCGACGGCGACGCTGAAGCGCAGCAAGGTATCCGCTTCAACATTTTCAACATGTATCAGACGTATACGGGCGAGGACTCGCGCCTCAACATCGGACCGAAAGGGTTCACCGGCGAGAAATACGGCGGCGCCACATACTGGGACACGGAAGCGTATTGCCTCCACTTCTACTTGGCGACGACGAAACCGGAAGTATCGTGGAACTTGCTCAAATATCGTCACAACCAATTGCCGCAAGCAAAAGAGAACTCGGTCAAAAACGTCGGCATGGAAGGCGCCCTCTATCCGATGGTGACGATGAACGGGGAAGAGTGCCACAACGAGTGGGAAATCACGCATGAAGAGATTCACCGGAACGGTGCGATCGCGCACGCCATCTTCAACTATACGAACTTCACGGGCGACAAGTCATACCTAGGTCAATACGGACTTGAAGTATTGGTCGAGATCTCGCGTTACTGGGCGAGCCGCGTCAACTTTGTCCCGCACAAAGACGTGTATATGATTCTAGGCGTCACAGGTCCGAACGAATACGACAACAACGTCAACAACAACTGGTATACGAACTTGATTGCCGCTTGGACGCTCGAGTACACGCAAGAAGTGTACAACTATTTGAAAGAAGCAGAGCCGGCGCGCCTTGAAGAACTTGTCGCGACGCTCGGTCTTTCAGACGAAGAACTCGCGAAGTGGAACGATATCCAAACGAAGATGTACTACCCGAAAGATGACCTCGTCCCAGACGTGTTCATGCAACAGGACGGCTTCATGGATAAAGAACAGATTTTGGTGAAAGACCTCGATCCGAAACATTTGCCGCTCAATCAAAACTGGTCGTGGGACCGTATCCTCCGCTCGAACTTCATCAAGCAGGCGGACGTGCTCCAAGGACTGTATACGTTCAGCGATCGCTTCACGGTCGAACAGAAGCGGGCCAACTTCGACTTCTATGAGCCGCGTACGGTCCATGAGTCGAGCTTGTCGCCTTGCGTCTACTCGATTATCGCAGCCGAAGTCGGCTATGAAGACAAGGCGGTCGAGTTGTACCAACGTTCGGCACGACTCGATCTCGATAACTATAACAACGATACAGAAGACGGGCTTCACATCACGTCGATGGTCGGCTCATGGATGTCGATCGTTCACGGTTTCGCAGGAATGCGCGCCCTTGAGTCGGAGCTCACATTCAGCCCGATGATTCCTAAGGGCTGGAACGGGTACTCGTTCAACATGCTCTGGCGCGGTCATCATTTGACGGTCACGTCGACGCGTGAACAAGTGACGATCAAACAGACAGGTGGCACGGACGTGTCCATCCGCGTATACGGAAACATCGTCACGGTCCCGGCAAACGATGCCGTGACAATCGAGACGGTGAAAGCGTGACCAAACGCATCAGCTCAACAAGTCGGCCTCGGCCGGCTTGTTTTTTTATGAAGAGCGTGGACACATCCCATTATTTTTATGGTAGGCAGCACTAGAAAACTATGTTATCTTGATTCTTAGCCATTTTTGAAAGGGGAGACAAAACTTGACGGAAGCCGTTAAAGAACACGCTCGCATCGGAATCGTTTCGATTATCGGGGGAGTGTTCGTTGCATTATCCATGACATTATTTTTAATCCCGGCGGGGGTATACTCGACCGGATTTACGGGGCTCGCCCAAATTTTTACGCAACTGTTTGCGGGGACACCGTTTGAGCTCGGGGAAGGGATTTGGTTCTTCGTCTTGAACCTACCGCTGTTGATCGTCAGTTATTTCATGCTCGGCAAGAACATGATGATTCATACATTGATCAGCGTCGCGGCAGTCACCGTGTTCATTCGCGTGCTTCCGCAGTCGTCAATCATTTCGGACGACCCGCTTTTGAACGCTGTGTTCGGTGGGGTTTTGCTCGCCATCGGTTCGGGCATTACGATTCGTTTCGGTGCCTCGACCGGCGGATTCGATATCGTCGCCCTGATCTTAGCGAAGTTCACGAACAACTCGGTCGGCGTCTATCTGTTCCTCATGAACATGATGATCGCGCTTTGGGCCGGTGCGTTGTTCGGTTGGCAGACCGCGCTTTATACAATCGTCTTCTTATATGTGACGTCGAAAGTCATCGATGAGATTTATACGAATACGCAGCGCCAGACGCTCTTCATCGTCACGAGTCATCCGGACGAAGTGACGAAGGAGTTGCACCAGCACGTCTTCCGCGGCATCACGCTCATGCCGGCGATCGGCACATACTCGAAAGTCGAGAAAGCGACGCTCATGATGGTCGCTCAACGACACGAAGTGCGTGAAATCACACGCATCTGTAAAGACGCCGATCCAAGCGTCTTCATCAATATGGTCCCGACTGAAGATGTCGAAGGTGCGTTCCGACGCTAAAATAAACCCCCGCTGAACGCTCAGCGGGGGTTATTGTATAGGTAGAGATAAAACGAGTGTGAGGGGGACGTGTGATGATTGGAGTCAGTATTGCGACGAAATGGGAGTATGAAGCGACATTGGAGTATTATGACGTTAGCGTGGATGAGCGGTTCAGTTACCCGTATGGCGAGTATTTCAAGAGGACGCTTGATGATGTCGAACTCGTTTTCTACAGCACCGGTGTGCGGAAAGCGAACGGGGTCGGTGCCAATCAATATATGATGTCTCGCTTCAATTTAATGAAAGTGATTGTGGCTGGCACGTGCGCCGGAATCGACGATACGTTCAACCAGTTGGATATCCTCATCCCTCATCGCGCTGTTCAATACGATTGCACGGTCAAAGAAGTAGAGCCGCTGATCAAGCAATCGTTCATCGTCGACATTGAACTAGCGAACTACGGGGACGATTTTTTGACGGGTACCATTGCGACGGCCGATCGGGCGGTCGTGATGTGGAACGACTACCTGGAACTGAAAGGACACGACATCACCATCGCGGATACGGAAGCAGGCGCCATCGCGTATATCTGCAAGAAAAATGACGTCGAATGCATCGTCATCAAAGGAATCTCAGACTTCCCGACGGATGAACGTGACGCGGATCCGTATGAATCGAACGTGGAACAAATCAACGTGTACATCGCGAACACCCCGAAAGTGATGACCAAGATTTTTGACGACTATTTGTGGCGCTTTATTTGACCATGGTTAGAATCGAACGCAAAAAACACCGACTGCATGAACAGTCGGTGTGTGGATTATGCTTTGATGCCAAGTTTTTCTTCGAGGTAGATGGCGATGCCGTCTTCCATATTCGAAGCGGTCACTTCATCCGCGACGGCTTTCAACTGGCTGATGGCGTTGCCCATCGCGACGCCGGTGCCGACGTAGTCGAGCATCTCGAGGTCGTTTTCCTCGTCGCCGAACGCGATGATGTTTTTGCGGTTGATACCGAGATGTTTCGATACTTCGCGCAACCCGAGCGCTTTCGACGTGTTCTGGCTCATGACCTCGATCATGTGCTCTGGCATGCGCCATTGGCGGTTCAAGACGGCCTCGGCGTGGACTTTATTCAAACGAGCGCGGACGTTGTCGACGTGCTCTTTCGTCGCGTGGATGAGGAGCGATGTCGGTTCTTCCTGCAAGTGTTTGAGCAAGTTGCCCGACGTGACGCTGAGCGCGCGCTCGGCGTACGGGCTGTAAAACTCTTGCGGATCTTTATGGAAATAGACGTGGTCGGTCACTTCGACGACGATGTTGTGCGCTTTCGTTTCCGATACTTCCTCGATAATTTCGTGCGCCGTCTTGAGGGGAATCGGCCGGTGCGTCACTGCGTATGACGGATCTTTCGGGTGATGGACGAGCGCGCCGTTGAAGTTGATGAGCGGTGTCGTCAAGCCGAGCTCTTCGTAATACATGATCGAGTGGCGTTGTGGGCGACCGGTCGCGATCATCACTTCATGACCCGCCTCACGGGCTGCTTGAAGCGCGCGCACGTTGCGCTCACTGATCGTCTTGTCGTCGCGCAACAACGTTCCATCCAAATCGACTGCGATTAAATAACGTGACATAGGGTTTCCTCTTTTCTACGAGTTGCTTATTTCTCAAACCGTACCATATTTCCCGTTTCGACGGAAAGAATATACAATCGAGGTCGCACATTTTACGGTAACAATGCTATACTAAGGACGTATGAATTTTTCATGAATCATCTGTGAGATGGAGGGGACTATCGATGCGTTACTTAGTCACATTGTTCTGGGCGATCTTGCTTTCGAATACAGCAATCTTTATCATTTCTGCTGTCGATGGCGTGACGTTCAACGCGATGCTCGCGACATTCTTTGGCGTCGTCATCACGATCTTTATTGTACTCTTGGACACGCTTAACCAAGATATGGGGATTAGCGACGTCGCACAAGAGAAGTAAGACGTCTACAACCAAGCTGGCTCATATCCGAGTCAGTTCTTTTTATATTATTAGGAGGAATCGAATATGAAAAACAATGCCAAACGGGCGAACTTCATCACGTTCGCCATCATCGGAGTCATCATCGTCATCGGTCTAGGCTTGTTGTTCTTCTTGAACAACGCGAACGAGGAGACGGGCGTCAACGCCGTCACACCTGACGAGCTCGAGACGAAGATTTCAGAAGAAGAGGAAGTCGTCGTCTACTTCTGGCAGACAGGTTGCGAATACTGTGAGCAAGTCAAACCATACGTCGAGCCACTCATCGAAGAGAATGACGCCGTCTCCATCAACTTGGCCGACCACAACGTCTGGACGACTTATGGCATCAACGGGACACCGACGATGATTCGTTTCCAAGATGGAAAAGAAGTCGGACGTGTTGAAGGAGCGGTCTCTGAGCAACAGTATGAAACGTTCTTTAAAAACGAGGAGGGCACACAGTGATCAAAAGCCGCTTATATCAGACTTTGTTTGAATTGAACGCGACCCCGGTCATTGCCAAGCGACTCCGTGCCTTCGCTGAATCGTCAGCGAGCCGGGCCTTCATCCCGTCGTTTGCGAAAACGTATCAAATCAACGTTGATGAAGCGGCGGAACCGATCGAGGCTTATCCGAGCCTGCACGCCTTTTTCACACGTCATTTGAAAGACGGGGTCCGGCCGATTGACGCCAACCCGAACTCGGTCGTCTCACCATGCGACGGCAAACTGTCCATCGTGGCCGATATTACGGACGACAGCCGCTTCGAGGTCAAGGGTCAGTCGTACACGCTCGCCGAACTGCTCGGATCGCAACAAGAAGCAAGACGTTACGCCGGCGGTACGGTCTGTGTACTTTATTTGAGCCCGCGTGACTATCACCGCGTCCACGTCCCGCTCGCCGGGCGGGTGCTCAGTCATTATGAACTCGGTGACCGTTCGGCACCGGTGAATGACATCGGGTTGACGGAGACGGTTCGTCCGCTCTCACGCAACTATCGTCGCGTCACACGCTTCGAGACGGCCGTTGGAGTATACGAGCACATCATGGTCGGGGCGTTGAACGTCAATACGATCGAATGGACGCTTGAAGGCGAACACGCGGGCAAAGGCGACGAGGTCGGTTATTTCTCATTCGGCTCGACCGTCATCCTTTGTTTTGAGAAAGGCCGCGTCACCATCGACCCAGCCAAAATCGGCCCGGTTCGACTCGGAGAAGTCATCGGGACGATGCAAAACGGTTGATTTTTTAAAACTTTTTCAGGCCGACCGAACGATACACTAGTCGTTTGGTCGGTTTTCGTTTACCATAGAAGGGATATCACTACATGTATAGTAGTTGAATCGCTTTAGCTAATTGGAGGAATTTAACCGTGTTTAATCGACTTTATCCGAAACAGTTCGTCGCGTCAGTATTTGACATCGACCTTGAAGAATTGAAAGACCGTGGGGTACGTGTAATTTTGACGGACCTTGATAATACACTCGTGGCCTGGGACGTCCCGCACGCACCAGAGCTTCTTTTGCTATGGCTTGAAAAAGTGAAGTCACACGGCCTCGATGTCATCGTCGTCTCGAATAACAACGAGAACCGCGTACGTACGTTCACGGAACCGCTCGGCCTTCACTATGTGGCACGTGCGAAAAAGCCGTTACCGTCTGGATTCAAACAGGCGCTCGCAAAATATGGCTATTCGACGAAAGAAGCCATCTTCTTAGGCGATCAATTGTTCACGGACGTACTCGGTGCCAACATGGCCGGGATTCACGTCATCCACGTGCAACCGGTCGTCAAGACGGACGGACTCGTCACGAAGTTCAATCGCATGCTTGAAAAAGTCGTGTTCGCCCATATGAAACGTCGCGGAAAGTACGTGTTGATCACGAAAAAAGTTGAGGAACTCGCCGTCGATGCGAAGCGCGCCAAAGTGGCCGTCGCTGAGAAAATCGGTGAAGCGATGCACTCACGTTCCGAAGATTCACATAAAAAAGATGAATAAGGACCTCGAACGCACAGGAAGAAGGAGGCTGTCCATGTACGGCGCGTAAGGCGTCGGAATTAACGCTTCAGGAGTAGCGGCGAGGCGCTACAGTGAATGAAGAAGAGGCAACTTAAATGACAGCAGACAACATTATGGAAGAAACAACACGTTATTGCGCCGGTTGCGGTGTCGCTATTCAAACGGAAGACCCGACCGGTGCCGGTTATGCACCAAAATCGGCACTCGATCGCGAGATCGTCATTTGCCAACGTTGCTTCAAATTGAAGCACTACAATCAAATTCAAGACGTCGAATTGACAGATGACGACTTCTTGCGCATCTTGAACGGCATCAGCTCCAAAGAAGCGCTCGTCATTAAAATCGTCGATATTTTCGACTTCAATGGCAGCTGGTTGCCAGGGCTACAACGCTCAGTCGGCACGAACCCCGTCCTCTTGGTCGGGAACAAAGTCGACTTGTTACCGAAGTCGGTCAACCCGAACCGGATGGCCAACTGGATGAAGTCTGAAGCGAAAGAACTCGGCTTGAACCCGGTCGATGTGCACTTGATCAGTGCCAAAAAAGGGCACGGCATCGACGAGCTCGCAGAGAAGATTGAGTACTATCGTAAAGGCAAGGATGTCTATGTCGTAGGTTGTACGAACGTCGGGAAGTCGACGCTCATCAACCAAATCATCAAGCGTTTCGGAGCAGAAGACGAGGCCATCATCACGGTCAGTCATTTCCCGGGAACGACGCTCGATTTGATTGACGTCCCGCTCGACGATGATGCGAACCTGTACGATACGCCGGGGATTATCAACCGTCATCAAATGGCGCATTATGTCGATGCGAAAGATTTGAAGACGATCACCCCGAAAAAAGAGATTAAGCCGCACGTGTTCCAATTGAACCCGCAGCAGACACTCTTCTTCGGTGGACTCGCCCGTCTCGACTACATGGAAGGCAACAAGCGCTCGTTCGTTGTCTACATGTCGAACGAGTTGAAGACACACCGGACCAAGCTCGACAAAGCAGATGAACTATACGAAAACCATATCGGTAAGATGCTCAATCCGCCGAACGAGAAAACGTTGCAACTATTGCCTCCGCTCGTGCGTCACGAGTTCAGTCTCCGTGACGGCGTCAAGACAGACATCGTCTTCAGCGGACTCGGTTGGGTTGCGATTCACGGAAAAGGTGGACGCATCGCCGCGTGGGCACCAAAAGGAGTTGCCGTCACATTGCGTGAGGCGCTCGTATGAGACTGGCCGTCATCGGTCACCCGATTGCTCATTCGCTCTCTCCCGTCCTGCACGAGCAGTGGCTGAGAGCGTCTGGGCTTTTCGGGCGCTATGAGGCGCTCGACGTCACCCCGGACGAAATCGAGGACTTGTTTCAACAGATGCGTGACGGTGTCTGGGACGGATTCAACGTCACAATCCCGTATAAAGAGGCTGTCATCCCGTACCTTGATACACTCGATGTGGCGGCCGAAGCCGCTGGTGCCGTCAACACGGTGTATAAGCGGGACGGGAAGCTGATTGGGACGAACACGGACGGTGCTGGCCTCGTCGCCGCGCTCGACCGCTGGACTGATTGGACGGGCCATGTGCTCGTCATCGGGGCGGGTGGGGCAGCGCGCGGCATCATCAGTGCCTTGCCGACCCGTGACGTCACGGTCACGAATCGAACGATGGAACGGGCGGAGCGTCTCGCGGACGCGTTCGGGATCGAGGCGCAGGCGCTCACAGATGTCGAGATCGCAAGGTATGACGTCATCATCCAGACGACATCGGTCGGCATGGACGGCGTCGATTCACCACGATCGTTAAAAGGTTTACGACAAAACACCGTCGTTTGTGATATCATATATCGTCCACTCGTCACACCGTTTTTAAAGGAAGCCGCCAAAGCAGACGCGAAAATCGTCAACGGAACTGCCATGTTCGTCGGACAAGGCGCTTTGGCGTTTGAATATTGGACAGGTGTGAGACCGGATCAACTTGTCGGAATGAAGTTAATTGAACGCTTATTGGAGGAATAAATAGTATGTTATCAGGTAAACAAAAACGCTTTTTACGTGCCGAGGCACACCACCTCTCGCCGATTTATCAAGTCGGAAAAAATGGAGTGAGTGAAGCGATGTGTAAAGACATCAGCGACGCGCTCGAAAAACGTGAGCTCTTGAAAGTTCAAGTGCTTCAAAACTGTACCGATACGCCGAAAGACGTAGCCGGAGAATTGGCTGAAGGCACGAAAGCCGAAGTCGTTCAAGTCATCGGAAAAGTCATCGTCTTGTACAAACAGGCGACTGAGAAAGAAAATCGCCAAATCAAACTCCCATGAGCCGCATCGGCCTGATGGGAGGCACGTTCGACCCGCCACATCTCGGTCATTTATTGATCGCCGAACAGGCGCGCGAACAGTTGGAACTCGATGAGGTCTGGTTTCTGCCGGCGGCGATTCCGCCGCACAAGGCGGGCTTCAGCCCGGCTAAAGACCGAATCGAAATGACCCGGCGGGCGATTGCAGATCAACCTGCGTTCAAACTAAGCTTGATTGAGTTTGAACGTGACGAACCGTCCTATACGGTCGAGACGATGAGACGGTTGCGGGACTTGTTTCCGGACGACACGTTCTTCTTCTTGATTGGGGCGGACTCGCTCGAATCACTTGAGAAGTGGTACGATTACGAGACGCTCGTCACCCTCGTCACGTTCGGGGCTGTCGCGCGTCCGGGCAGCCGCTACCGCATCCCGAAACAGGCAGATGTGCGCACGATCGATATGCCGCAACTCGAGATCTCGTCGACCGATATCCGGGAGCGGACGAGACGGGACAAGTCCATCAAATATCTCGTCCCGCTCGATGTCGAAACTTATATCAAGGAGCGCGACTTGTATGACGTATGAGGAAGCACAATCATTGATTGAGGCGACGTTGCCCGAGAAACGCTACATCCACACGCTCGGTGTCGTCGAGACGGCCGACCGGTTGGCCCGCTTGTACGGTGCCGATGTGGAAGCGGCGCGACTCGCGGCGATGTTGCACGACTATGCGAAATATTTGGATGCCGACATGATGCGGCAAGTCGTGGTCGAGGAGAACCTCGACCCGAGCTTGCTTGCGTTCGATGACGAGCTGTTGCATGCGCCGGTCGGGGCCATCCTGTTAGACCGAGCGTACGACCTTGACCCGGCCGTCGTGTCGGCCATCAAGAACCACACGACCGGAGAACCGGGCATGTCCCGGCTCGACCAGATTTTATTCGTTGCGGACGCGATCGAACCGAATCGGTCGTATCCCGGCGTCGACGTCTTACGTGACCTCGCGGATCGTTCGCTCGAAGCGGCCGTCGTCGCGACGTTGCGCCAGACGATTGCTTATTTATTGAACAAGTCGGTGCGGATTTTCCCGCTGACGATTGAGACGTATAACCATTTTGTGAAAACACCCTAGGAGGTACAGTATGACTGTAAAAGAAGAATTAGAATTGATCGTGAAGGCCGCTGACGATAAGCGTGCCGAAGATATCGTCGTCCTCGACATGGAAGGCATCTCACCAGTTGCAGATTATTTCGTTATCTGCCACGGTAACTCAGAGAAGCAAGTCCAAGCGATCGCGCGCGAAATCAAAGACGTGGCCGGAGAGCATGAGCTTCCGCTCCACAAATTCGAAGGCATGGACTCGGCACGTTGGGTGCTCGCTGACCTCGAAAACGTCGTCGTCCATATCTTCCATCGCGATGACCGCGACTACTACAACCTTGAAAAACTGTGGGCAGATGCGCCACAAGTGGAAGTAGAAGTCGGCTAATGGCGTACGAAGGGTTCGCCTACGTCTACGATGAGTTGATGAAAGATGCCCCGTACGAGGACTGGGTCGCCTTCGTGCGCCGCCATGTCAAAGACGGTGCATCGCTTGCTGACGTCGGATGCGGGACGGGCTCGGCGACGATTCGCTTGGCGCAGTATTACGAGACGATCGGACTCGACTTATCTGAGTCGATGCTCGAAGTCGCCCAAGAGAAAGCGCTCGAGGCAGGCATCACGCTTCCGCTCTGGCAACAGGATATGCGGGAGCTTGAATTGCCACACCCGGTCGACGCCGTGACAATCCTTTGTGACTCGCTTTGCTATCTCGAGGATGAGGCCGATGTCATCGACACGTTCGAGGCGGTGTACGAACAATTGAAACCGGGCGGCATGTTCATCTTTGATGTGCATTCGCCGAACAAGATGCAGACGCTTTTCAACCAGAAGACGTATGCCTCGAACGGGGAAGATTGCTCGTATATCTGGTTCGCCGACCCAGGCGAAGCACCGCTCTCGGTCGTTCACGATTTGACGTTCTTTGTCGCCCTTGAGGATGGCACGTATGAGCGTGTCGAAGAGACGCATGAGCAACGGACGTATGAGCCGGGGCAATATATGCAATGGCTCATCGGAGCCGGCTTCCATGTGAAATCGGTCACGGCCGACTTTACGGACCAAGCTCCGGGCCCGAACGCAGAACGAATCTTTTTTGTCGCCCAGAAATAAACGAGACCCCATCGATTGCGATGGGGTCTCGAGCTGTTAACGAATCAAATCGCAATATGCGGTCTGATTCTTTTTTTATTGATGGTTCTGCCCGAAGTGAAGCATTGCTGCAGTCATGTTTGCCCAATTCGTGTTTCCATGCCTCCAAGTCAGGTGTTTAATACTTGATTTATAAAGGCAGCTTTAGCTTGAGTATACTTTTCTCGGTCATTACGAAATTCTTTTGCTAAACGTCTTTTAAGAAGCCCGTACTCATTTACAAGCGAAGGATTGTCTCGTAATTTATCTCGAAACTCAATCTGTTTTCCCCAACGATCTTCTGTTATTTTCATGATGTGTAAATGAGCAACTCGCTTATCATTTTTTACTTTCACAAAAAATCTCCGCCAGGATTGTCCATCTAGTTCAGGTGGTACATAGTGCCAATCATGCAACGTTAACGTATCAACAATATCGTGAATTTTTTCAAACGATTCGATCCCAATCATCACATCTATAATCGGTTTTGCGGGTAGACCAGGAACGGCCGTACTACCTATGTGTTCCGCTTCCTTGATGTCAAACTTTGAAAGTAAGTCGAACAACTCTCTTGTTTCTTGTAGACCTAACCGTGCCCACTGCACATTAGAATCTTCTATTTCAATAGTCTCATAAGCCCAAATCGGAATATTTGAGTGTTCGTGTTTGTCTTCTTTCATGAGTTTATCCCATCTCCCTGAAAGTTTTTTCACTTTATACGCAGAACCTCATTTTAAAACGCGATATAGAGAACCAGATCATTTTTATCTCATGTTGCTTACAGCCTTGTTTCTCCGTTCACAAGTAATTCAGTGTTGATTCATGGCCCCGTCATAATGCTAATCATAAAAAGAGTCGAAAAACCCCATCGCAAGTAGCATGGGGTCTTTGTCATGGTCAAGCCTCGTGACTGAATTGCCATTGGACACCGAAACGGTCTTCGACCATGCCGTACGCTTTGCTCCAGAACGTCTCTTGGAGCGGCATGAGGACACGGCCGCCGTCAGATAGGGCCTCGAATTCACGACGGATGGCGTGGAGGTCATCTGTCACGACGGCGAGCGTGATGTTCTGTCCGAACGTGGCTGGACCGTCCGGCATCGCGTCCGAAAACATGAGCGAAGTGCCGTGGACGCTCAGACGGGCATGGAGCACGAGGTCGGCCAGCTCGTCCGGTACCGGTTCACCGTCCGGTCCAGGCTGGGCAGCGAACGTCATGATGTCCGGGGCGGGCTCGGCGAAGACGTCGGCATAAAACAGGACGGCGTCGCGACAGTCGCCATTGAAATTGAGATAAGGGTTGATCGGCATGAGTGTTCCTCCTCGAATCGTTTCTTTCAGTATGAGACAAACCGATGACGGAAGAATCCGACAAAAGCACGAATTTTCGGAAGGGATTGTTGAAACGGTCGCTGAAACGGGAATACGGTAGGTGAGACATTCTTACGAAGGAAGGCGCGCAGAGATGAAACTGACACGAGGACGTCTATTGGAATTCGGGTTCGTGTTGTTCATGGCGGTCATACTCGTCACGTCGATCATCGAAGGAGAGTGGTTTGACGCGAGCGTCGCCGGGGCAGGGATCGTGTCGGGTTTGATTCCGTTCATCCTCGAGAAGACGTTCAAAACCGAGTTCGACGCTAAAATGAAAGTCGCCTATATCTTATTCTTGTTTGCGTCGCAGTACTTGGGGTCGATTGTCGGCTTGTATTCGAACGGTTGGTGGGACACGTTTCTTCACGTGTTGAGCGGCGTCTTCTTGGCGTTTCTCGGCTTCGATTTCTTAAGTCGACTTGATGAGGACATCCGACTTGAGATGCCGAAGCGGTTCGTCTTCGTCTATATCGTCGTCTTCGCGATGGCCGGGGCGGCACTTTGGGAAATGTATGAATTCACATCGGACTTGCTATTGAACACGACGATGCAAGGGAACGGGAACGACGACACGATGGTCGATCTCGTTGCCGGATCACTCGGCGGCATTATCGCAGCCTTGCTCGTGACCGAGATTCACCGGAAAGAACAACACAAGAAACGTAAAAACTGAAAGCGATTGCAAAACGCCCGAGCAGTGCTCGAGCGTTTTATTTGTAATAATTATTATCTTTTAATATCATTAACTTTGTAAGAATAATTATAAAGAGGAGGCAACAATATGGATCAACATCGTCGTCTAACTACTAACCAAGGCGTCCCAATCGGGGATAACGCCAACTCCATCACAGCGGGTCGCCGCGGCCCGACACTTCTCGAAGATTATCAACTCATTGAAAAACTCGCCCACTTTGACCGTGAGCGCGTGCCGGAGCGGGTCGTGCATGCCCGTGGTGCCGGAGCACACGGTGTCTTCAAAGTTAAAAATAGCATGAAACGATATACAAAAGCCAAATTTTTGCAGGAAGAGGGACAAGAGACACCAATCTTCGCTCGCTTCTCAACCGTCATCCATGGTCTTGGCTCACCAGAGACGCTTCGTGACCCACGTGGATTCTCGGTCAAGTTTTACACGGAAGAAGGGAACTATGATTTCGTCGGAAACAACTTACCGGTCTTCTTTATCCGTGACGCCATCAAATTCCCAGACGTGATCCACTCACTCAAACCGGACCCACGGACGAACTTGCAAGACCCAGACCGTTTCTTCGACTTCATGTCGCTCACGCCGGAATCGACGAGCATGCTCATCCACTTGTTCAGCGATGAAGGGATTCCAGCCTCATACCGTCATATGCGCGGTTCATCGGTCCACTCATTCAAATGGGTCAACGAATACGGAAACACGGTGTACATAAAACTCCGTTGGGTCCCAAAACAAGGCGTTAAAAACTTGTCGATGGAAGAAGCGGCGAAAGTACAGGCCGAAGACTTCAACCATGCGACACGCGACTTGTTCAACGCCATCGAGGAAGGCGACTTCCCAGAATGGGATCTCTACGTCCAAATCCTCGACCCGGCCGATATGGACAACTTCGACTTCGATCCGCTCGACGCGACAAAAGACTGGTTCGAAGACGTCATCCCGTATCAACTCGTCGGCACGATGACACTCAACAAAAACGTCGATAACTACTTTGCCGAGACGGAATCGGTCGGCTTTAACCCGGGCGTGCTTGTACCTGGGATTCAACCGTCGGAAGACAAAATGCTCCAAGGTCGCTTGTTCTCCTATTCGGATACGCAACGTTACCGTATCGGAGCGAACTACTTGCAGCTCCCAATCAACTGTCCGTTCGCACAAGTGTCGAACAATCAGCGTGATGGCGTGATGCCGTTCAAACAACAAACGAGCCCGGTCAACTATGAACCGAACCGCTATGAGGACGCACCGAAACCGGACGCGGCTTATATCGAGACGGAACAACCACTCTCAGGCGTGGCCGGACGTCAAAAAATCGAGAAGACGAACGACTTCGGTCAAGCTGGAGAAGTGTACCGTCGCTACTCGGAAGAAGAGAAGACGGCACTCGTGAACAACTTGGTGGCGCATATTAAAGAAGTTCGCCATGAAAACACGGTGCTCCTCTTGATCTGCAACTTCTACCGGGCCGACCGCGACCTCGGTGCGCGTCTCTCGGAAGCACTTAACGTCGATATCACACCGTTCTTGAGTCAAGTGACGGAATAATTATTTTAAGCAGAGTCGGCAACAGCCGCTCTGCTTTTTTGCGTATAATGAAGAGCACAGGGATGGCTCGTTTTGACTAGCAGGCCCTAATCCATACGTCAGGAGGAACATGTGATGAGAGAGACCATTTATTATGAACGAGGAACTGACGCTCTGAAGCGTCAAGGAAGACGTGCACAGCGGCTCGTGCAGCGCTTCAATGCATCTGAAGTCGATGATGATACGTTACGAGCGTCAATCCTCCGTGAACTATTTGGTACAGTGGGTGAAAATCCGGTCGTTGAACACAATTTTCATTGTGACTTAGGCACTAACATTCATGTGGGAAATCGATTTTATGCAGGCTATAATTGTACGATTTTAGATATGGCTGAAGTAACGATTGGCGATGACTGCATGATTGGACCGAACGTCGGGATTTATACGGCAGGACATGCGTTACCTTCACGTGACCGAAACAAGAGTGGGATCGCTACCCCGATTCATATCGGCAACGATGTATGGATTGGAGGGAGTTGCGTCGTTTTGGCAGGAATAACGATTGGCGATGGTGCGGTTATCGCTGCAGGTTCCGTTGTAACGAAAGATGTTCCTCCGAACGTCGTGGTGGCTGGAAACCCAGCCAAAATCATCAAAGCGATTGAGCAAGAATGATGATGAAACAACGAACTAATACGTTGCTGAACAGTTCCCGTTTCGTTTGAATGAACATGGCTTGATTCCGACGCTTGAAGAAGCAGAACGCTATTGTACATATAGCAATCAAGAAGACGTGGAGACAGAATCTGTCCTTTGGCTACCGTGGGCGATTTTTGAGGTGGATGTCTGAATAGAAGCTTTCAAAATTGTCCCGATCTTGTGGTTATGCCAAGATAAGAAAAAAGGGGGAAGCTTCATGAATCAAGTCATCGAAACACTACTGAACCACCGCTCTGTCCGCTCGTTCACGGACGAGACGTTAACCGACGAACAAATCCGGCTCATCGTCGAGAGCGCCCAGCGCGCGTCGACGTCGAGCTTTATCCAAGCCTATTCCATCATCGGGGTGACCGACCCGGAGAAGAAAGCACGTCTGGCCGAAATCGCCGGCAACCAGCAATACGTCATCGACAACGGTCACTTCTTCGTCTTCTGCGCCGACCTATATCGACACGAGTTGATTGGAGAACTGCGGGAGGCCGAAGTGAATGCGACGCTCGAGACGGACGAGAAGTTGCTTGTCGCGGTCATCGATGCCGCGCTCGCGTCGCAAAATGCCGTCGTGGCCGCCGAATCGATGGGCCTCGGCATTTGTTACATCGGTGGGATTCGCAATGATATGTTCGCCGTGAAGGAACTGCTCGGTCTGCCGGAGCGGGTATTGCCGCTCTTCGGACTTGCCGTCGGTGTACCGGAGCACGTCGAAGGTCAAAAACCGCGCCTCCCGCTCGAACATATTTATCACGAGAACACATACGTCGCAGACGCCGAGCAACTGAAACAAGAACTCGATGCGTACGATGCGACGATTCACGACTACTACGCGGCCCGTGGGTCGAACCAACGAAGCGACACGTGGACCGGACAAATGGGACGGATGTTATCGAAACCGACCCGGCTCGACGTAAAAGACTTCTTGAAGACTCAAGGTTATTTAAAGCAAAATTAAGAACCGCTCAGGCGGTTTTTAATTTGGGGACGCTGTCTAAACAGAAGGAGGCAATCACGATAAAAGGAATCAAACCTTTATTGATTTGTACGTTGATTATTTCAATCATATTGATTGTGTTTACATCTCTTGAATTTCTAATCTTGAAAATACTCGGTCTACAATATGAATCGTTGTGGAGTCTGCTCCTCTTCTTCCTCGTATACGGACTGTCAGAGATCCCGATTAACTTGTTTCTGTCGGCTTTATTGAAGGCGTTGACGACTCTCAATGTCATCCAATCACATACAGGGATGTTAGCTTTGTTCCTTCACATCATGAGTACATTCATTATTGTTAACATCATTGACCGATTGATGACGTCTGTGTCGATTTCTCAACTGGGGATCAGTCTGTTCTCGCTTGTCACAGGTCTAGTAGGGTGGTTATCTATTCAACAAGATCCTGATTCTCCAAAACGAGGTTCAAAAGAATTTGAAGCTTACGAAAAAAGATGAGTAGAATTACCGGCGAGACAAATAAAGGAGCGGCTTTTCTCAATCGAGAGAAAACCGCTCCTTTATTTTCAATTTGTCTGAGCATCGAGCCAGGCGTGGTCAATGGCGCCGAATTGCTTGGCGACGATGACTCCATTTTCATCGAGGACGTACGTCGTCGGCATCGCCTGAATCCGATACGCATCCCCGACGATTCCTTCTTCGTCATAGACGACTTCGAACGCATCTTCATACGGGGCGACGAACGATTCGGCATCAGCGACATCCCGTTCGCTCGTCGTCGTATTGACGGCGACGATGGTCACATCGTCTTGTTCACGGGCAAACTTGGCCATGTCAGGCATCTCGGCCCGACACGGTGGGCACCACGACGCCCAGAAGTTGACGACGATCCGTTCGCCGCGCAACTCACTCAAGTTGAACGTCGTCCCATCCGTCCGCTTCAATTCGAAGTTCGGTGGCACTTGACCAATGTTCAAACCGGTCTGAGACGAACCGGCTTCGAGTCGTGGTGTCTCGTCTGGTAGGCTGGCGTTGATGATGGCGAGCACGACGATGAGACCGAGTCCGTATTGAAGGGTCTTCTGGGACGGTCGCGCCACGTAGGCGGCGACGGCGATTAGAAGGAAGAACGGAATGACCCACCACAACTCGAACGTACCGGTGACGATTGACCCGATCAACCAAATCGAAAATGCACCGACCCCCGTCCAGAGCAGTGCTCCGAGCGTCGGTGTCCGCATCCAGCGCCACGTCGCGATAAGCAGTAAGACGATGAGGGCGGCCATATAGAGATGGAGCGGTTGCGATGAAGAAAGCAGCGGGAGCGTCCCATATTTCGGGACGACGAGCGTCATCGCAAACCAAAGGAACAAGGCCGAGAACAACCAATAGCCACGAAGGCTAGGCGAGAGCCGGTAGACGAAAAATGCAATCACACCAGCGGCGATCAGGATTGACCACGTGCCCCCGGTCGCATAAAGGGATAAGGCCAAACTACCCGTCGACGCGAGACCGAGGACGATTGCACTTCCTTTCCACGCGAGGAAACCGGCGAACCATGTGCCGAGGACGGCGTCGCGGTCTTTTTCCGATAAGCCGATTTTTTTAAAACCGATGTAGAGAATGAGCAGGCTGGCCATCATAGCCAGTAAATCGAGTCGAACGTTCAATGGACCGATCGCAATCACACAATCCCTCCTAGAGAAAAAGCGCCCAGACGAGTGGGCGCTTTCTTTGTTTGTAGTATAGCATTAGCCGATTTGTTCTGCATTGAGGACAGTCTTCATCGCACCATAGCCACCGAGGATGTTTTGGATATCCTTGTAGCCGAGTGATTGTAGCACACTCGCGGCCATCCGTGAACGGACGCCTGACGCACAGTGAACGGCGATTGTTTGGTCTGTCGGGAGGCCTTCGTGGTCGCGCGCTAACTTACCGAGTAGGATGCGCTCTGCTTTCTCATAGTGGCTCGCATTCCATTCCGTCGCATTCCGGACGTCGAGGACGAAGACGTCACCTTTTTCAGCTGATTCAATCGCTTGTTCCGCTGTCACGTCCGTGTACGTTTCCGTCAAGAGTTCTTGACCGAGCTCTTCGACTGGGACGATGAAGCGGAGACGGTCGAGACCGATTGATTGAAGATCGGTCTGCACTTGTTCGACGTCTTCCGCGCTCGCGATGAGCGTGATGTCTTTGTCGAAGTTGACGAGCCAGCCGGCCCATGAGACGAATTTCGTGTTGTATGGGATGTTGATGGTGCCAGGGACGTGTCCTTTGGCGAATTCTTCCCCTGTACGTGTATCGACGACGTGTGTCTCGTCGACGAGCGTGTCGAGGCGGTCCGTACCGACGACTTCCGGACGAGCGATCATGTTCGTCACTTGAATGCCTTCTTTGTTTACTTTCTTCATCATTGCGAAGTAGTTCGGCGGTTCTGGTTGATCCGTCGTCAACTCTTTGATGAACGCATCTTGATCAGTCATTTGAAGTGCCCAGTTCGTCGCTTTCTCGTAACCGACTGTCGATGTCGGGATGGCGCCGAGCGCTTTCCCACAGGCACTGCCGGCACCGTGGCCCGGCCAGACTTGAACGAAGTCAGGAAGAGCTTTGAACTTCTTGAGCGAGTTGAACATTTGCTCGGCACCGATGGCTGTCGTTCCTTTTACGCCGGCTGCTTCTTCGAGCAGGTCAGGACGACCGATGTCGCCGACGAAGACGAAGTCGCCTGTGAAGATGCCCATCGGTTGTGTTTGGTTCCGGTCGTAGAGCAAGAACGAGATGTGTTCTGGCGTGTGACCTGGTGTATGCATGACTTCGAGTGTGACGTTACCGACTTTGAACGTGTCGCCATCTTTGACGAGTTTTGAATCGATGTCTTTCGCGAACGCATATTTCCATGACGCGTCACCTTCGTCTGAGAGATAAGCTGTTGAACCGGTGCGTTTCGCAAGCTCGAGTGAACCTGATACGAAGTCGGCGTGGATGTGAGTCTCAGCCGTCGCGACGATTTTCATGCCTTCTTTTTCAGCTTCCTGAAGATACGGTGTGATGTTACGGGCCGGGTCGATGACGACGGCTTCGCCGGTCATTTGGCAACCGACCATATAAGATGCTTGTGCTAATTTTTGATCATAGAAATAACGTAATAACATGTGGAATACCCCCTAAGAATAGTTGACTGTAAACGACTGTGTTTTTGTACTGTATATATAGAAGATTGTTAGACCGTTTCACCTGTCCAGCTCATCATGCCGCCATCGACGTTGACGACATCGAAGCCGAGTGAGTCGAGGTAAGCCGAAGCGTTCATGCTTCGTCCGCCTGCCGCACAGATGACGTGAATCGGTTTCGAACGATCGAGCTCATCGACTTTCGCACCGAATTCAGAGAGTGGGACGTTTTTCGCTTGCTTGATGTGGCCACCTGCAAATTCGTCTGTCTCTCGAACATCAATCAAGTTAAGCGTCTCATCAGATTGAAGCAACGTTTCTAGTTCAGTAGTCGAAATGGTTTTCATGAGTGATAAATCTCCTTTGTGATTCAAGAATTTTTGAAGTGAGTTTCTTTCGTTGTTTTTAATATACCCCCTGAGGTATACTGAATGCAAGAAAAAGAATCGGAGGTCGAAAATTGAAGAAAATCATGATGATTGTATCGATTTTAGTGCTAGCGACGGTCGGAATCGTTCTTTTTACGTCAGATGAGAGTGAAATTACAAAAATCGACGTCGAAACACTACAAAACAGATTGGAAAACGAAGAAATAACCTTGTTAGACGTCCGAGAAGTGGATGAATACGAGGGGGGGCATATTGAAGGAGCGGTGAACGCACCACTTTCATCATTAAATGCAACCGAATTACCTTATCCGAAAGATGAACCGATTTATGTCATCTGCCAGAGCGGAAATCGAAGTGCTCAAGCGGCACAGCTGTTGCAAGAACGTGGCTACACGGAAATTTATGATATCTCAGGCGGCAT
The DNA here is from genome assembly GCF_018618345.1 of Exiguobacterium sp. s36. NCBI lineage: Bacteria > Bacillati > Bacillota > Bacilli > Caryophanales > Exiguobacterium > Exiguobacterium sp. s36. The sequence continues at coordinate 161,986 of NZ_JACSLW010000004.1, read as the reverse complement.
GATCGCTTGGGAACAACAATAAAACTTACTTATATAGAGGGTAGGGAATTGGAGGAGTTAATATGGAATTTGGATTTATTATCACCATCTTTTTGATCGGCTTTATCGGGTCGTTCATTTCGGGGATGGTCGGGATTGGCGGATCGATTATTAAATATCCGATGCTGTTGTACATTCCACCGCTTCTCGGCTTCGCAGCGTTCAGCGCCCATGAAGTATCGGGAATCAGCGCGATTCAAGTTTTCTTCGCGACAATCGGTGGGATTTACGCATACCGGAAAGGCGGCTACTTGAACAAGCAGCTCATCCTGTATATGGGTGTCGCCGTCTTGATCGGGAGTTTCATCGGCGGCTACGGCTCGACGCTCTTGTCTGAGAACTTGATTAACGTCGTCTACGCCGTGCTCGCGACGATTGCGACAATCATGATGTTCTTACCGAAAAAGAACGTCGAGGACGTCCCGCTCGACCAAGTCACATTCAATAAAGTGATTGCAGCGAGTTCGGCGTTCGTCGTCGGGGTGGCCGCGGGAATCGTCGGGGCGGCAGGCGCGTTCATTTTGATGCCGATTATGCTCGTCGTGCTCCGGATTCCGACGAAGATGGCAATCGCGAGTTCGCTCGCCATCACGTTCATCTCGTCAATCGGCTCGACAGCAGGGAAAATCATCACCGACCAAATTGTGTGGGAACCTGCCGTCATCATGATTATCGCCAGTTTGATCGCCGCACCGCTCGGCGCGAACGTCGGTAAAAACATGAAGACGAAATCACTGCAGATGATTTTAGCGTTACTCATTTTAGCGAGTACAGTAAAAATTTGGATGGATATCATCGGGTGAGCGAATCACTCGTAATCGGCTACCGAGGCGACTCGGTAGTCTTTTTTTCGTAAACATTGCAATCGGATTGTTAAGTTTGTGTATAGTTGTAAACGTCAATTAGTTGAATTGAGTTCAAGGGAACGTTAAAATATAGCTTATACGTCTAAAAAGAAAATGAATCTTTAACTTGAATTCCATATAAGGAGTGTTTACATGAATCACACGAATCAATCGAAAGGAAGGATGGACCGCTTCCGCCAGACGGCGCTCGACTCGTTCAAGACACACCGTCTGTTTTGGATGTTCACCATCCTGTTATGGACGAAGTCGCTGATCGCGTATCAGTTCTTCTTCAATATGCCGGCCGAGAACGCGGTCCAGGCATTCATCCTCATCATCAACCCGCTCAGTTTCACGTTGTTCCTGTTCGCTTTCAGCTTCTTCTTTGGGGGGAATAAGCGGAAGTGGGCACTGTACAGTCTGTACCTCGTCTCCTCGCTCATCTTGTTCGCGGATACGACGTACTATCGTGAGTTCACAGACTTCTTGACCGTACCGGTCTTGTTCCAGTCGTCGAACATGGAGACGCTCTCGTCTTCGTTCCTGTCGCTTCTCGAATGGAAAGACTTGCTTCTATTAGGGGACCTCGTCGTGCTTCCATTCCTATTATGGAAGATGAACGAGACGAGCCAGGCATCGCAACGCCGCGTCTTAATCACGTTCGGTGCGGCCGCGGCTTTGTTCGGGTTCAACCTCGTCCTCGCCGAAACGGAGCGTCCAGAACTGTTGACGCGCTCGTTCGACCGAGAGCTGTTGGTTAAAAACTTAGGAACGTTCAACTTCCACGTCTACGACGCCATGCTCCAAACGAAGACGTCGGCCCAGAAGGCGCTCGCAGACGGTTCTGAACTGGACGAAGTCGAGAACTTCACACGTCAGAACTATGCGGCTCCGGACCCGGAGATGTTCGGGAAGTATAAAGGCAAGAACGTGGTCGTCGTCTCGTTCGAGTCGGCCCAAAACTTCACGCACAACATGAAAGCGTCGAATGGCGAGTACATCACGCCGAACTTGAACAAACTGATCGAAGAGTCCCATTACTGGCCGAACTATTACCATACGACCGGTCAAGGGAAGACGTCAGATGCCGAGTTCGCACTCGATAACTCGCTTTACGGCCTCTCGCGTGGAGGAGTCTACTTCACGAACGCCGACAACGAATATAACGCGTTACCGGAAGTCATCAAAGATGACAACTATTACTCGGCCGTGTTCCACGCCAACAACAAATCGTTCTGGAACCGCGACCAGATGTATCAAAACATCGGCGTCGACAAGTTCTTTGACGAAGCCAGCTACGACCTCGGGAACCCTGAGGATATGACGGAGTGGGGTCTGCTCGATGATGAGTTCTTCCGCCAATCGGTACCGATGCTCGAAGAGCTACCGGAACCGTTCTATGCGAAGTTCATCACGCTGACGAACCATTTCCCGTACACGATGCCGAGTGAGAAGCACGAGCTCGTCCCGAAATTTGAGACGAACTCGACGACGCTCAACAACTTCCCGCAGGCGCTTGCCTATCAGGATTACGCCCTCGGCTTGTTCATCGACGAGTTGAAGGCGAACGGCATGTGGGATGACACGATCTTCGTCGTCTACGGTGACCATTACGGCATCTCGACGAACCATAACGCCGCCATGGCGGATCTGCTCGGGAAAGACGAGTTGACGCCATACGATGTGGCCAAGCTCCAAGCGGTCCCGTTCGCGATCCACTTACCGGGCCAAGACAAAGGTGAAGTGCACGAGACGATCGGAAGTCACGTCGACATGAACCCGACGATTCAGCACTTGCTCGGAATCGATACGTCTGAACAGGTCGGATTCGGGAATGACTTGTTCTCGAAAGAGCATTATGACCGCGCCATCTTCCGTGATGGAACGGTCGTGACACAAGACCATCTGTTCACGCAGTCGATGTGTTATGACGCGAAGACTGGCGAAGTCGCCGAAGACGGTGCAGCATGTACGCCACTTGAAGAAGAAGCGAACAAAATCCTCGAGATGAACGATCAGCTCATCTATTCGGATTTACTCCGCTTCAAGCAAGACCAATAACGAAGAGAGGAAAGGTTGGAGACAATCTTTTCTCTTTTTTTGTGGTCGTCGCGCGCTAGGAAGACTAAGATGAAAGAAGTGCACATCAGAAAAGGAGAACGAGATGACATTAGATTATACGGGAGAACGGGTCATCCCAGATCGCATGGACCCGCTGAACGGCTTGTTGCTCGAACATATCGCCCGTTACCATTTCGCCTTGTTATACATGAACGGACGCGTCCTCGATTTTGCAAGTGGGAGTGGATATGGCAGTCAATTGATTGCGAAGAACTTGAAAGGGATTGTGACCGAGGTCGTCGCCGTCGACTTGTCAGAAGAGGCGACACGTTATGCGAAAGGGCGTTATCACCATCCGAACGTCAACTATATCGTCGGCGATGTCGTCGACCGGACGTTGCCGGACAAACTGGGGTCGTTCGATTGTATCGTCAGCTTCGAGACGATTGAACATGTCACCGAATATGAGGCGTTCATGGCGAACGTGTGGGACTTATTGAAGCCAGGCGGAATCTTGGTGTTGTCGACACCGTTCGGTCAAGGCGTCGGGCAACCGACGAATGAGCCCTTCCATGCCCATCAGTTCACTGAGGCCGAGTTTGAGAAATTATTTACGGCATTCACATCGACCGAGTTCTATTACCAGCGAGGCGTGCTCGTCGAACCGAAGCGGGGGACGCGCCATTATCCAATCGGCATCACCGTCGCGGTCAAATAAAAAATCCCGATGAACGAGGTCATCGGGTAATGAAATAGTATAACAGGCCGAGCGCCAAAAATGAGACCGGGAACAAGACGATATACGTCCACGACACCATTGACCAGCTTTTCTTTTGATTGTAGTCTGATTTGTCTTTCCCGAGTCCGACCATGATTGTAAAAATGAGGGCAAGCACGCAAACGAGTAACGATAATCCAATTGTGAGATACATGTTGTCACATCCTTCATTGTTTCTTAATATATCAAGCATAGCTGAAAACAAAACGAAAAAGCCTCTGAAATGTTGGGATTATGTGTCCAACAATCAGAGGCTTTTATCACACCTGGGTATCTTTTATATACGTGTCGGCATCATCGGTCGAAATGCCGAGCGCCTCATGGATGACGGTCAAGGCACTATCATTTCGTTTGTCCGTCTCGGCGGCGACGCAGTCGCGCGGGACATGGAGTTCATACTCGCGCATATAGCCGTCGTTCGCCGAGAACAAGATACAGATGTCCGAGGCGACACCGGTCAGGACGAGCGATGTGACCTCAAGTTGACGCAACAAGATATCGAGCTGCGTCCCGTAAAACGTCGAGTGCCTTGGTTTGATGATGAAATACTCTTTGTCTTCCGGTGCAATCCGTTTTGCGATGGCGCTGCCTTTCGACGACTCGACGTGACGGATGATATCCTCGGTGCTGTCTTTCCACTGACCGAAGTTGTCGTTGCAATAGATGACTGGCCAATCGTTCGCCTTAAAATGACGCTTCAGTTTTAATATCGGGTCGACAATTGGTTCCGTGTTTCGAAGTAGGTCCTCCCCGCCGACAAAGTCGAAATCATTGAACATGTCGATGATGAGTAACGCCGTCTTTGACATCGTGGTCCCTCCATTCAAAATGAGTCTCACATTATGAAGTACCACTCTGCCGACGGCGTTAATCGTCATTCAGCAAACGTTTTGCTCCGGAATACGAATGCAGTGATGATATAGAACGCGACGATATGAATCAACACATAGAACGCCGAGAACCAAATCGTTACGTCCATTGTTTCCATGAAGCCAGGGCTCTGGTAATAAATCGACAGGTCCGTATGCAAGAAGACGATCCATTTGGCAATGTCCGGCTTCCAAGCGATAAGAAGTCCGCCAATCATCGTCGAAACGAAGTTGGCAAGTACGGTGAAACCAATGACGACGCCAACGGACTTGAAGACGACCGAGAACATGAGCGTCAAGAAGATGACGAACACGCCGCTCGAGACACTAAGTAAGACGTTGCGGAACTGCTCGAACGTCAATGCTCCGTCGAGCGTCCAGGCGAAGCCATATGTGACGGCAAGGATGAACACGAATTGGACGAGCATAATCAAGAGCGCGGCGACAAGTTTCGAGAGTAAAATCCGGTCGCGCGAGTACGGGCTCATGAGCAAGTGCTTCAACGTATCAAATTTCAACTCATTTCCAATCATCTCGGCTGTGAACACGATCGTGAAAATACCGAGGAACGTCATGGCGGCCATCGTCGCATAGTTGACGAATGTTTCCGCGTCACCTGGATTGTCGCCGCTCCGGACGATGAAGTACGTCAAGATGATAATCCCGGTATACATGCCGAGCGCGATCAACGGTTTGATCGTGCGCCGCCACTTCATAAATTCATTGGCTAGTAATGAACGCATTGTTCGTGCCTCCTTCTTTCTTCGTCACTTTCAAGAACTGCTCCTCAAGTGTCTCGTGTTTCATGCCGATTTGATAGACCGCGATGTCGCGATCGACAAGATGTTTCAACAAGTGCGGGATATCCGTTTCCGGACGTGGGACGATGAACGTCTCGGCCGATTGTTGAATGATTTTCACGTCATCGAACGCGAGTGCGACGACATCGAGCGCCTCGTTCATTTGTTTGCGGTCGACTTTACAGAGGATGACGCTCTCCGTCTTCGCTTCGCCGTCACCTTGAATCGATTTGATTTGTCCTTGGTCGATGATGGCGAACCGATCGGTGATCAGTTCCATCTCGCTCAATAAATGACTTGAGATGAGGATGGCGATGCCGCGATGGTCGGCTAAATGCCGTAAGTAGTTACGCAAATCGGCGATTCCGGCCGGGTCGAGCCCGTTCGTCGGTTCGTCGAGAATCAAAACTTTCGGGTTATGGAGTAGGGCACGGGCAATCCCGAGGCGCTGTTTCATCCCGAGCGAGTATTGTTTCACTTTCATATCAAGTTTCGTCTCGAGTCCGACGAGGGCACCGAGGGCGTTCAAATCGACTTTCTTTAAGCCGGGAATCAAGTTCATCGCATGAATCAAGTTCTCGCGGCCCGTCAAATATGGATAGAAGGCCGGGTTCTCGACGATGGCTCCGATGCGACTGAGCGCTTGTTGGCGATCTGTTGAGACGTCGAACCCGTCGACAGTCACAGTTCCGTGTGTCGCCGGCATGAGTCCGGTGATGATGCGGATCGTCGTCGTCTTCCCGGCGCCGTTCGGTCCAAGGAATCCGAAGATTTCTCCAGGGGTGACGTCAAAACTGACGTTTGTCAGGACGTTCGTCTGCCCCATTTTCTTGTGTACGTTTTGTACGGATAACATAAGGTCACCTTGCTTTCGTTGAGAGTATTTTCCAACTGGATTACCGTACTATACGGGGCAGATTGAAACAAGGTTTCACCTATTTTTGAAATTGTTGAAACAAAAGCCTGATTTCACAATTTGTTGATAAGGAAAACTTATTGAAATAGTATGGACGAATTGTGAATTTGAAAGGGTCTTTCCATATGGAAAGGTGTAGTATGGAGAGGAGAGAAAGAGGCAAGATTTGGCTCTTTTTGCAGGACGAATCAGAAGGATGAACTGCTTCGTGCTTAATGTTAAAATGAAAGCGTTCACACATCGGGCGCATAGGAACGGATAGGGGGATTTATTCAATGGGAGAGTCGTCGAACGGTCGCGAAGAAGTGCAAGCATTTTATGGTCCAAACTTAGGCTATATCGTTGAATTGTACGAGCAGTATGTGGAAGACCCAGAATCAGTCGATGCGGAGACGCGTCAATACTTTGACGAGCACGGGGCACCGGAAGCGAGCGCACCTGTCGCGCCGGCTGCATCGTTTGATTTAGAGAAAGTCGTGGCAGCGACACGGTTGGTCAATGATATCCGGGCACTCGGCCATAAAGCGGCCGACATCTATCCGCTCAAAGACCACCCGCGCGAGCACGGCTTATTTGCGTTTGACCGCTACGGCTTGAGTGAAGCGGACCTCGAGCAAGTACCGGCTCACTTGTTGTCGGAAGACGTGCCGAAGCCGGGTGCGAACGCGCTCGAGCTCGTTCGTCACTTGCTTGACGTCTATACAGGACCGGTCGCCATCGAGCTCCGTCACTTGGATGATATGGAAGAGAAGCGTTGGATTCGCCGCCGCATCGAGCAGGGCGCATTGAAAGTGAAATACTCGAAGAACGAGAAAATCGAGTTGTTCCAACGTCTAGCGGAAACAGAGTTGTTCGAGTCGTTCCTTCATAAGACATACGTCGGACAAAAACGCTTCTCAATCGAAGGGCTCGACGCGATGGTGCCGCTCCTTGACGCCATGGTCGGTGGTCTCATCTCGAGCGGGTCAGAACATATCAACATCGGGATGGCTCACCGTGGACGCTTGAACGTGCTCGCGCATGTGCTCGGAAAACCGTATGAGATGATTTTCGCTGAGTTCCAGCACGCCCCGAATAAAGAATTGATTCCGTCGGAAGGATCGATCGGCATCAACTTCGGTTGGTCCGGCGACGTGAAATATCACCTCGGTCTCGACCGCAGAGTGTTAGAAGAGAAGAAAGAAGTCCGCTTGAACCTCGCCAACAACCCGAGTCACCTCGAGTTCGTCGGTTCGGTCGTCGAAGGGTATACGCGCGCCGCGCAAGACGACCGCTCTGAAAAAGGGATGGCCGTCCAACATGACGACAAGGCGGCATCAATCTTGATTCACGGGGACGCCGCGTTCCCAGGTCAAGGCATCGTCGCCGAGACGCTCAACATGACGAACTTGAATGGTTATCGTACAGCCGGGACGGTCCACGTCATCGCCAACAACACGATTGGCTTCACGACCGACCCGAGCGACTCGCGCTCGACACGTTATGCGAGTGATATCGCCAAAGGCTATGAGATTCCGGTGTTCCACGTCAATGCGGACGATCCGGAAGCATGTGTCGCTGTCGCTAAATTGTGCAGCGAGTATCGCGCCAAGTTCCATAAAGACATTCTCGTCGACTTGGTCGGCTACCGCCGCTACGGTCATAACGAGATGGATGAGCCGATGAACACGAACCCAGTGCTCTATAAGGCCATCAAAGAACACAAATCGGTCCGTCATGTGTATGCCGACGTGCTCGAAGCGGAAGGCGTCATGTCGAAAGAAGACAAAGCGACGATCGAGCAATCGATTGAAGACCGTCTCAAATCGGCCCGTGACCTCGTCCCGGCCGAAGAAGAAGATGCCGACATCATCTTGCCGGAAGCGGTCCACAAAGGCTTCCCGTTCGTTGAGACAGGTGTCGAACGTGACGTGCTCCAGCAATTGAATGACGAATTGCTCGTCTGGCCGGAAGGCTTCGGCGTGTTCCATAAGCTGCAAAAAGTGCTCGACCGTCGCCGTGACGCGTTCGCGGACAACGGGAAAGTCGACTGGGGCCATGCCGAGACGCTCGCTTACGCCTCGATCATCTCGGACGGCACACCAATCCGTTTGAGCGGACAAGATTCGGAGCGAGGTACGTTCGCGCAACGTAACATCATGTTGAACGATGTCGAGACAGGCAAGAAGTTCTCGCCGCTCCATCACTTGTCGACGGCGAACGCCTCGTTCTCGGTGCACAACAGCCCGCTCTCGGAAGGTTCAGTGCTCGGTTTCGAATACGGCTATAACGTCTTCGCCCAAGACACGCTCGTGCTGTGGGAAGCACAGTACGGTGACTTCGCCAACTCGGCCCAGGTTATGTTCGACCAGTTCATCTCGGCCGGCCGCGCCAAATGGGGACAGAAGTCAGGTCTCGTCATGCTGTTGCCGCACGGCTATGAAGGCCAAGGGCCAGAGCACTCGAGCGCCCGCATGGAGCGTTACTTGACGCTCGCTGGAGAGAAAAACTGGACGGTCGCGAATTTGTCGACGGCCGCGCAGTACTTCCACATCTTGCGTCGTCAGGCGAAGATGCTCGGCACGGAACAAATCCGTCCGATGATCATCATGACACCGAAGAGCCTGCTCCGTCATCCGCTTGCAGCCTCATCGGTCGATGAACTGTCAGACAATAACTTCCGTCCGATCATCGAACAAGTTGGTCTCGGTGAGAATCCGGAGCAAGTCGAACGTCTCGTCTTCTGTTCAGGGAAGATGGCAATCGATTTGCAAGAAGCGACGATGAAGTCAGAGGAGTCACTCGACTTCCTGCACATCATCCGCGTCGAAGAAATCTATCCGTTCCCGGTCCGTGAGATCCGTGAATTGATTAGCCGCTATCCGAACGCGAAAGAGATCGTCTGGGTCCAAGAAGAGCCGAAGAACATGGGGGCATGGACGTACATCGAGCCTCGTCTCGAAGCGGTCACATCGAACCGTCTGAACGTCCGCTACGTCGGCCGTCGCCGCCGTTCGAGCCCGGCTGAAGGGAATCCGACAGCCCATAAACAAGAGCAAGCACGAATCATCCGTGAAGCCATTTCACGTGACGCCGTCTCGGCTGCTGCCGGCACGAGCACATACCAAAAAGATCGTAAATAAGTTAAGGGGGAACTCATTGTGATCGAAATCAAAGTACCTGAATTAGCAGAGTCCATTACGGAAGGAACGGTCGCGTCTTGGCTCAAACAGCCAGGCGACCACGTCGAAAAAGGGGAAGCCATCGTCGAACTCGAGACGGACAAAGTCAACATCGAGGTGCCGGCCGATGAGTCGGGCACGCTCGACGAGCAATTGGCGGCCGAAGGGGACACGGTCCAAGTTGGACAAGTGATCGCTCGCCTCAGCTCAGGATCGGGTGGCGGCACGGCCGTCGCGACGAAGACAAAGACAGAAGCACCTTCTGAGACGGCTCCAGCACCAGCCGAGACGAAAGTCGAAGCGGTCGGAGAAGCGAAGAAAGTCGAGCGCCGTGAAGAACACGTCGCGAGCCCTGGCAAAGGACCGATTGCGACACCGGCGGCCCGTAAACTGGCCCGTGAGAAAGGCATCGATTTGTCAGCCATCCAAACGAACGACCCGATTGGCCGCATCAACGTCCATGACGTGACGAGCCACGAGTCGAAACCGGCACCGACGCCAACGCCACAAGCACCGAAAGCTCCGGCAGCGGCACCGCAACCAGCAGCGAGCGGCAAAGACGAAGAGCGCATCAAAATGACGCGCCGTCGTCAAACGATTGCCAACCGTCTCGTCGAAGTGCAACAGACGGCAGCGATGCTGACGACGTTCAACGAAATCGATATGTCGGCTGTCATGGCGCTCCGCAAACGTCGCCAAGAGAAGTTCATCAAAGACAATGACGTCAAACTCGGTTTCATGTCGTTCTTCACGAAGGCGGCCGTTGCGGCACTCAAACGGATGCCGTACTTGAACGCTGAGATTCAAGGCAACGAGATTGTCTTGAAAAAATACTATGATATCGGTATCGCCGTGTCGGCTCCGGACGGCCTCGTCGTCCCGGTCGTCCGCGAAGCGGATCGCAAGAACTTCGGTGAAATCGAGAAAGACATCTTGCACCTCGCCGATAAAGCGCGCAATAACAAGCTCGGGTTGAGCGACCTCACAGGTGGAACGTTCACGATCACGAACGGTGGCGTCTTCGGCTCACTCTTGTCGACACCGATCTTGAACGGCCCACAAGTCGCGATTCTCGGGATGCACTCGATTCAACTCCGCCCAATCGCTATCGACGCGGAAACGATGGAGAACCGCCCGATGATGTACGTGGCGCTCTCGTATGACCACCGCATCGTCGATGGTCGTGAGGCCGTGACATTCCTCAAGCACATTAAAGACATGATTGAAGATCCAGAACAATTGTTGTTCGAAGCGTAATACAAGAAGGTCCATGCCGAGCGGCATGGACCTTTGCTTATACGATGAGCGTCTCATCGAGCGTGATTTGATGCTTTCCGTTCGCCTTTGAGCGATAGAGCGCCTGGTCCGCCCGTTCGATGGCGGCGTGTGGCACCGTCTCCGTCTGCCAGAGCGAGGCGCCGATACTTGCCCCTACGCTTGTCGTCCCGTCTTCAATGGCGATCGGTTCGGACAGGGAAGTGATGAGGTCTTGTCCGATTTGAGTGATCAATCGTTCACTCTTTCCATTCCGTTCGAACAAGAGGAAGAACTCGTCACCGCTCAACCGGACCGGGTAGGCACCATCGAGCGTCACGCGTTTCAACCGTTCGGCAATCTCAATCAAGACATCATCGCCTGTGGCGTGTCCATACGTGTCGTTGACGGCTTTGAAACCGTCGAGGTCGATATAGAAACAGACGTACTCGTTCTTCGTCGCTTGGGCTTCGTTCAAATAGTGTCGAAGCGCCGTTCGATTCGCGAGTCCGGTCAAGACGTCACGGTTGGCGAGTGACTCGTAATGGACACGTTCTGTCTCAGATTCGGTGAGAGACGAGACAAGTGACTCGAGGGCGAATGCGAGCGATTCGATCTCATGAATCCCAGACTGGTGCGGGAACGTCTTGGCCTTCCCTTGCTTCATCAGAGCAGCCGTTTCGGTGATCCGTTGTAACGGTCGCGTCACAATCGAGGCGAGGAACCATCCGAGCGTAGACGTCACGAGCGAGGCGATGAGACCGATCCATAATATTTTGTTCTCTAGTTCGATGACCGGGGCGAACGCGACTTCGGTCGGTTGGCGAACGACGACACTCCAACCGAGTCCGGCGTAATCTTCATAACCTTCACCGGTGGCGACACCAGTCAAATAAGAAGTTCCGTCCTGCCACGTGTCGACGTGCCAGCCTTCTTTCAATGACGTTGGGAGCGGTTTGCCGACGAGGTGGTCGGGACCGAGCAACACCGTGTTGTCACGTCCGCTGACGACGAACAAGTCGGTATACTCGGACTGATGGTGGAGCGTCCGGTTGAAGTGGCGGAGCACTTCATTGCCCCATTCCCAACTGAGGTGGGTCGCGAGCACGCCTTGGAAGGTCCCGTCACGGACGAGCGGGACGCTGATGTCGACGAACTGGAGGACTTCGCCACTCGGGTTCGGCAACAGCTCGGCGAGCAACACGGCTTCATGCACATCGCCGATAAACGGCTCAGTCTGTGCCTCGAGGAAAACAGGGCGTTCTTTGATGCTGGCGCCTTCTAAGATTCCGTTCGTCGAAGCGACGACGTTCCCCGACGCGTCGGTCACGCCCATCCACGAGAAAGCGGGGATGTTCGTCTGGACCTGGTCGAGCAGGGCCCGGCTCGAGGCAGGGTCGTTCAAGGCGTCAAGCCCTTGAAGTAATTGCACTTCTTGATAGCGTGACCACATGTAAAAGTCGAGCTTGTCGACGAGCTGATGCGACGTCATCGACAACCGTTCCCCAATCTCCGCTTCGAGCGAGGCGGCGGAACGTTGACTCGTCATATACGTAAGCGTGATAGTGAGTAAAAAAACGAGTGTGGCGATGCTGAGCGCCAAAATGAGACCGAGACGCATCGAAAATGATTTCATGAACAAATTCCTCCTACAATCACAACATCCACTTTGTTCATCGTCATTTTTTCCATGACATGAAGCAAAGTTGAGAAAAAACAAGGTCGATTTCGTGGAAACAGATAGCGCTTTCGTTATAATGAAAGACGAATCGATACAAATAGAGGTGAAACGATTGAAACAGAACAAACTATTAGTCATCGCGACACTGCTCGCGGTCGCCCTCGTGGCCGTCGTGGTCGTCTTGATGAATCAACCGACCGAACAAGCCGAGACGGCGGCACCGGCGACGACAGAACACGTGTCGACGGAAGGTCAGCCGACGCTCGGTGATGCGGACGCACCCGTCTCGGTCGTCGAATTCGGGGATTACAAATGCCCGTCTTGTAAACAGTGGGGCGAAACGGTCTATCCGAAGTTGAAAGAAGACTATATCGATACAGGGAAAATCAGTTTCAGCTACATTAACGTCCTGTTCCACGGACAAGAGTCGATTTTGGCATCGCTCGCGTCTGAGTCGGTGTATAAACAAGACCCGGACGCGTTCTGGGAGTTCCATAAGGCGCTTTACGACGCGCAACCGGCAAGTCAACAGCACGACGAGGCATGGGTCACGGTCGAGCGGTTGACAGAGATTGCGAGCGAGACGACATCGGTCGATGTGGCGAAGCTCGAGGACGATTTGAGTGAGAACTCGACGGTGCTCGAACAGGTGAGTCTCGATGACGGGCTCGTCAAAGAGCAAGGTGTCCAGTTCACACCGTCAATCATGATTAACGGCGTCATGCTCGAGGACCCGTTCGATTACGAGACGATTGAGCGATTGATCGAGCAAGGCACGCCATGAAGCAGTCATTCTTGACCCGTTATGGTCTGTATCTCGCTTGGCTCGTCGCCCTCACGGCGACGCTCGGCAGTCTTTATTTCAGCGAGATTCGCGAGTTCGTGCCATGTGAGCTCTGCTGGATTCAACGCATCTTTATGTATCCGCTCGTCATCTTGCTCGGGGTCGCCGTGTTCACGGACGACCGGGCGGTGAAGAAGTATGTATTGCCGCTCTCCATCCTCGGAGGTCTGGTTTCACTGTACCATTATTTGGTTCAAAAAGTACCCGGTTTCGCCGATATCAAGCCGTGCGTGCAAGGCGTACCGTGCAACGTGCAATACATCAACTGGTTCGGGTTCGTGACGATTCCGTTCCTTGCCTTGACGGCATTTACTTTGATCACGCTCCTCGTCTGGCGCGTGAGACGCAATTGACAATGAAGGAGATGGAACGTGTGAAAAAATGGATGCTCATCGGATTGATCAGCTTGATGGCGGTGCTCGCCGCGTGCGGCCAGGAGATTGAAGACCCGCTCAATTGGGAGATCGAGTCGTTCGACTATATGAATCAAAATGAAGAGATGGTTAGTCTGGACGATTTGAAGGGCAAAGTTTGGATGGCCGACTTCGTCTTCACGAGCTGTGAGACGGTCTGTCCACCGATGACGTACAACATGACGAAACTCAATGAAGCGCTCGTCGAGGAAGGCGTCGAAGACGTCCAATTCGTGTCGTTCAGCGTCGACCCGACCGTCGATACGCCGGACAAGATTCAAGCGTTCATGGCTGATTACGACTTGGCGAAAGCCGATTGGCAATTCTTGACGGGCTATTCGCAAGAAGAGATTGAGGCGTTCGCGCAACAAAACTTCAAAGCGCTCGTCCGCAAACCGTCAGAAGGCACCCAAGTGGATCACGCGACGTGGTTCTATCTCGTCGACCAGGACGGGAAAATCATCAAGGCGTATCAAGGATTCCAAGACGTGCCAATCGAGGATATCGTCAATGACATCAAGATTTTACAGAACTCATAAGACGGCCCGTGCCGTCTTTTTTGTATTCGAAAACAGGGGAATCGGCGTTGGTACCGTATAATGAATAAGGTAGAGGAGTGGATGGAATTGAAGAAGACACTATTATTTTCATTGATGGGCCTGGCTGCCGTGACAGGTACCGTGCTCACGCAATATAAACCGCTCGGGAAAAAGCCGAAGGCGCTCCGGTCGCCGAACCTGGTGAACGGCAAGTTTCAGAATCAGCTCGAGACGCCGATGCGGTTCTCATCGGACGACATGATTTCGATGTCGAAGGAATATTTGAATCCGGACTCGCTCCGGAAACCGAGCGAGCGCTTACCGGTCGTCCCGATCGACTTCAGCGAGAAACTCGGTTCAAGCTTCACACGCATCTATTGGCTCGGACACTCGGCGATGCTCGTCCAAATGGACGGTAAGACGATGCTCGTCGACCCGATGTTCGGCCGGAGCCCATCGCCGCTCCCGTTCGCGAAGAACGAGCGGTTCAGCGAAGACTTGCCGTTCGAGCTCGACGGCTTGCCGGACATCGATGTCGTCTTGCTCACGCACGACCATTACGACCATTTGGACTATGCGACGATTCAAGCGATTCAAGACAAGGTTGCCGTCTTCATCGTCCCGCTCGGCGTCGGTAGCCACTTGAAACGGTGGGGCGTCGGGGCGGAACGCATCGTCGAGCGCGATTGGGGCGAGACGTTTGACTTCGGCTCATGGACGTTCGTCTGTACGCCGGCTCGGCACTTCTCGGGCCGCTCGCTCACCGACCGCAACGCGACGCTCTGGGCGTCATGGGTCGTCCTCGGCGAGACGGACCGCCTGTTCTTCAGCGGGGACGGCGGGTATGGACCACACTTCAAAGAAATCGGCGACGCGTACGGACCGTTCGATTTCGCGGCGCTCGAATGCGGACAATACGATGAGCGCTGGCCGGACGTGCACATGCAACCGAGTGAGACGGCACAGGCGTTCCGTGACGTGCGGGCCGACAAGATGCTCCCGATTCATTGGGGCGCGTTCACGCTATCGTTCCATGCCTGGTTCGACCCAGCTGAGCAGATGGTGGGGCTCTTACCACGAGAGGACGTGCTCACGCCACGAATCGGTGAGCGGATCACACTCGACGGACGGAACGACACGACCAACTGGTGGCGTGACATCGAAGACACGAACAAGCGATGACCGAATCGGTCACCGCTTGTTTTTATGAAGAGAGGCGTTCGGCCTCGTCCGGTTCGATATGAAGTTTGTGTTTGCGCGTATAGACGAGGAACGCTGCCGTCATGAGGATCGAGCTGATCCCGAACAAGACGACCATGAGCTGTAAGCCGATCAAGTCGAGGAAGAAGCCAGTGACGAGCAACACGACTTGGAAGACGATCCGGTCGAGCATGTTCCGGAACGAGAAGAAGCGGCCGTGATAGTCTTTCGGCATCCGTGTCTGGAAAATCGTCACGGCCGTCGGGAAGAAGCAACCGACCGAGAAGCCGAACAAGACGAATGCGGCGATCGAGACGGCCGGGATGTCGGCGAAGTAAAGCATGAGCTGGGCGATTCCAATCAAAAACGAGAACGTGAACAAGATGGAGAACACGGAGAACTTCTCACCGATCCGTTTGATGAGGAACGCACCGACCATGAAGGCAATCCCTTCGGCCGTGTAAATCCATCCTTTGATTGCCGTCGAATCTTGCAGCTCGCTAATGTTGATGACGAGCAAGTTGAACCCACCGATGAAGAGGAGCGGGATGAGCGTCATGACGAGTGTCATAAAGATGACCGGAATCGATTTGATGATTGGAAAGACGTCCTTGAACCCGCCGGACGATTTCGCGTCCACTTTCTTCGCAGACGGGACGGTCGTCTCGTCGATCTTCAAGAACCACGTCGCGACGGCGAGAAGCAGATAAGCGACAAGCGAGAGCGCGTAGACGTCCCGAAGTGAGATGAGCGTGAGCAAGATGCCGGCGATGGCCGTCCCGATGACCCGGGACAGCGTCGACACGTTCATATGCACCCCGTTCAAGGCGAGCAGCTCCCGTTCCTTGACGATGAGCGGGATGGCGGCCTGGAGTGCCGGGAAGTAGAACGCGGCCGACCCCTGCAGGAAGACGAGGAAGACGACCATCCACAGCACGCTTCCCGTCTCGATGGCGACGAACATGAATAGAACGCTCAGCGCCCGGACAATACTTGAGATGAGCATGATTTTCTTTTTCGAGCCTTGGTCGGTGAGACGGCCGGCGAGCGGCCCGATGGCGACCCCGGCGAGCAATCCGCCAGCGAGGATGAGCGCCTTGACGAAGTCAGACGGCACTTTCTCCTGCATGAACTCCAAGTTGCCGATGATGCCGAGCCAAAGCCCGAGACCGGCGACGAACTCCCCGGTCAAGATGATCCAGACGTTGCGATTTTTCCACATATGGTTAAGTCCTCGATTCTTATTAGGTAATAATAATTATCCTTCAGAACGATTTAGAAAGCTACAAAAAAGAAGCCGGGATTCGGCTTCCGAGAGATATAAGTTTTGACTACATGAACATTTCCATTTTGTAATACAATGTTCCATATAGGAGGTCGATTGTATGAGGACGATATCTTTTGAACTCAACGAAGAAGACGAGCGTCTGATTAGAGCGTATGCAAAGTCTAAGAACCTCTCCCTCTCGACTCTCGTTCGGGACACTGTCTTTGAACGTATCGAGAATGAACTCGATTTGAAATTTTACAACGAAGCAATGCATAGGCACAAAGAAAGTTCTGAAACCATTTCATTTGAGGATATGATGAAAGATTTAAATTAACAAAAAAGCATTCGTCCAAATATGGGCGAATGCTTTGCTTTTATTCGTTTCACATCAAATATCGCAGTTGTCATCCGTGCACGTCGCACCACCCGAGAGCACTTGAAGCGTCGGTGCCGACTCGGCCCACGTCTTCTCGAGCACTTGCGTGAACGCTTCGGTCGGTTGGGCGCCAGAGACGCCGTATTTGTTGTCGAAGACGAAGAACGGGACGCCGGTGATGCCGAGGTCGCTCGCGCGTTTCTCTTCAGCGCGGACGTCTTCCGTGTACACGTCTGAAGCGAGCACGTCTTTCACGGCGTCGGCATCGAGTCCGACACTTGTTGCGATCTCGACGAGGACGTCGTGGTCGCCGATATGTTTCGCGTCGACGAAATACGCCTTAAGGAGCGCTTCTGACAATTCTTTCTCTTTTCCGACCGTCTTCGTATAGTGCGTCAACCGGTGCGAGTCGAGTGTACCCGTGACGACCATGTTGTCGAAGTCGTACTCGAGTCCGACGGTGCGGGCCTGGGCGGCGACTTGGGCCGTTGTGCCTTTCGCCTGATCGAGCGGCATGTTGTATTTCTTCGCGAGTGCTTCGTAAATCGAACGCGAGTCCGACGTCGGTGCGTTCGGGTCGAGCTCGAAGCTCTTGAACTCCACTTCGACGTTGTCCGCGTGCGGGAACTGTTCGAGCGCTTCTTCTAGACGGCGCTTGCCGATATAACAGAACGGACAGACATAGTCTGACCAAACTTCAATTTTCATATTTAATCCCTCCTACAGTCAGTGTAGGATGTCTTGAAATCGAAGTAAATGAATGTGCTCACAAAAAAAGTCCTCGCAAGGAGGACTCAGAAGACGTACCAGAACACGCAGACGAAGTGGGCGAAACTGCCGAACAAGATGAACAAGTGGAACACCTCGTGGAAGCCCCAACCGCGCCAGTTGACGAACTTCGGTTTGAACCCGTAGATGAGCCCACCAATCGTGTACATGACGCCACCGAGGATGAGCCAGAAGATGCCGGCGTTGCCGATGACGTTATGGAGCGGTCCGATGAAGAAGACGGACAACCAACCCATGCCGATGTAGAGCGCCGTCGACAAGAAGCGCGGGGCGTGGAACCAGACGAGCTTGAAGACGATGCCGAACAAGGCGAGCGCGTGGACGGTACCGAACAACACCCAACGTGTCGGTCCCTCAAGCGCGAGCAATGTGAGTGGGGCGTACGTCCCGGCAATCAAGGCGTAAATCATCGCATGATCGATTCTCCGGAAAAAGGCGATGACGTTCGGTGAGGCGATGATGCTGTGGTACAGACCGGACGACAAATAGAGAAAGACGAGGCTAATGCCAAACAAAATCGCAGCCATAATGGCGAGCGGCTCGCCGAGCAGTGACGCTTTCACCGTCATCGCAATCAACGCGACGAACGCGAGCACGGCACCGGCCAAGTGGGTCAGTGCGTTAATCGGTTCCCGAAAAATCGAATTCATGTAAAACACTCCTTATCACGTCATGTAGTATCCATAACTACATGATAAGCTGTATACGTCAGAACGACAAGATTTTTGTTTCGACAAATCCGGTTTGTCCGTATACTGAAGGGGAGGTGATTCGATGAAACCGCATGAAATTGTAGAGACGGAAGGGACGTTGCCGAAGCAGGTGCTCCCGACGATTGACTTATATATGGACCAAGTCATCCAGCTGTTCGAGCAACATTACGGCAAGATGAAGCGGAGTGACGACGAGACGATTTTGACGAAGACGATGATCAACAACTACGCCAAAGGTAAGCTGTTCCATCCCGTCAAAAACAAGAAGTACACGAACGAGCACTTGATGTTGCTCAGCCTGATTTACGAGATGAAAGGATTGCTCTCGATCAATGACATCAAAGAGACGCTCCGGCCGCTGAACGAGTCGGACGAGGGCTTCTCGCTCGAGGACTTCTATGACGCGTACCAGGTTCAGAAAGAACAGAACATGCAGGCGTTCGAGGAACAAGCCGAGACGCTTCTCGCCAACGTGCGCACGAACGAGACGAACGGCATCCAACAGTCGCTCGCCATCGCCTCGGCCGTCCATATGAGCCACTTGTTCCAACGGCTCGCCGAACAGTTGATTGATGAAAGTAAATAAAAATGGCCTACGATTCGTCTGAATCGTGGGCCATTTTTCATTAGTTGTTGATGTACTTCTCGAACACGTCACCGAAATCTTTGCGGTTCCACTCGTGGTAGTGACCTTTAAGCCAGTCGAAGCTCTGTTCATTCAATTCCTTGAACGTCGAGGCGACATTCATATCGCCTTGACGAAGCCCGCTCAAAATCGACACCGAATGCGTGAGCGAGGCGTTGGCGTATTCCATCATCTTCCGGCCTTCGCGTTGTTTCTCGGCGATGGCGAGGAGCGATTTATACAAGTCTTTCACATGCTCGATTTGTTTCTTGTTCACGTCAATCGAATACGGCTTGTCGCCGATGGTGAATTTGATTTCGACGTCCATGTCGACCGTGCCGGCCGTCTCGAACATGACGTTATTCAATGGGAAGTGGGCGTATGGATAGCGATACAAGACGCGTTTCGAACTCATCGCGCTCGTCCCGTCGAGGTGAATCATCGCCAAGTTCGTGAAGCAATACTCGTCCGATTTCGACTTGATTAAGAAGTAAATCTTCTCGTTGTCCTCATGGAGGACGTAATCGTCCGAATCCGCCTTATCGAAATCTTTCGGGTCGATGACTTCACCGATATCGCTGAAGCCCGTCAAATCAGAAGCTAGTTTTTTGAACATGTCAAATCTCTCCTCAGTAGTGGATTTTGTGCATCTCGTTCGGGTCAGACCCGGTCCGCTCGTTCCGGTTGAGTCCGTCGATCGCGTGCATCTCTTCTTTCGTCAACGTGAAGTCGAACACCTCTATATTCTCACGAATTCGACTCGGCGTGACCGATTTCGGGATGACGGCGACACCGTTCTGTAAGTGCCAACGCAGGATGACTTGAGCCGGTGACTTCCCGTGCTTGTTCGCGATCTCGGCGATGACCGGATCCTCAAGCGCCTCGCGCCCTTTCATGAGCGGGCTCCACGCCTGGATTTGAATATCGTACCGCTGACAGAACGCGATCAACTCTTTTTGGGACAAGTATGGGTGGATCTCGACTTGGTTCACCGCCGGGACGATCGAGCACGACTGGATGATCTGTTCAAGGTGGCTGATTTCAAAGTTCGAGACCCCGATGGCCCGGACCTTGCCTTCCTCATACAACTGTTCGAGCGCTTTATACGTCTCGACGAATTTACCGAAGCGCGGCATCGGCCAGTGAATCAAGAACAAGTCGACGTACTCGAGACCGAGCCGGTCGAGGCTGTCTTGGAACGCTTGGAGCGCCTCGTCATAGCCGTGGAACTCGTTCCACAGTTTCGTCGTCACGAAAATGTCTTCCCTCGGGACGCCGGATTCGCGAATCGCTTGGCCGACGCTCTCCTCATTCTGATAGATAGCGGCCGTGTCGATCAATCGATAGCCCGCGTCAAGCGCTGCTTTGACCGTATCGACCGTGACCGCCCCGTCTTCCACTTTGTACACGCCGAGCCCGAGCATCGGCAGTTTCACATCATTGTTGAGTGTTGTCCATTCCATATTGATTCCCTCCCTCTCAACTCTTACGTTACCGAAAATCGCACGGAAGTGAAAGCGAAAGCTACAGCCGAATGCTTTCGCCGTGGGACTTGATCACGATTTGGTCACGTTCGAGCTTGGCAGCGGCGATGAGTCGCTCATACGGCTCCTCGACCGGTTCGTACGATAAGGCGAACGTGTCCCAATGCATCGGGAAGAAACGTTTCGCGCCGCTCTGTTTGAACATCGTCCATGCCTGTTCCGGCGTGCAGTGGGCTTCCTCGAACGACTCCGGTTGATAGGCACCGATCGGGAAGAAAGCGAGGTCGATCGGTTCTTTGTTCGCGAGCCCGTTGAACGACTCGGTGAACGCCGTATCCCCGGCGAACAACATGCGGACGCCTTTATATTTCAAGACGTAGCCGTTATAGCCCATATGTTTGTCCCACGGGAAACGATTGCCCCAGTGGGCGACAGGAATGGCTTGGACGTGAAGCCCGTTCGCGAGCGTCAGCTTGTCGTGCGGATGCATCTCGAGCGTCTGCAGGCTCGGATATTTACGTAACAGCTTGCTCGTGCCCGGGGCCGAGATGACGACCGTGTCGCGGGTGATCAGTCGTTTCAGACTCTTATGATCGAAGTGGTCCATATGGGCGTGGCTGAGCAGGATGACGTCGACGTGCCCGATCTCCTCAATCGAGAGGGCAGGGGCGGTGTGACGTTTCATCCCGAACGTGACCGGCCCGACGTGGACGCCGATCCGCTTCGAGAACACCGGATCCGTCAAAATTTTCAATCCGTACCAATGGATGAGCACGGTCGAATGGCCGACCCAAGTGGCACTGACCATCGTCTCATCGAACGAGGCGAGGTCTGGTTTGACCGTCGGGACTTTAAAAGCCGGTCGAGGCAGTCTTCGTTTCAATCGGGTATATAAGAACGTACCGACGCTCGCCAGGACGGCGCTCGGGACGAGTAGGTTTCGTAATCGCATAACAGTCACCTCATCATCTAAGATGGTTTAATCATACCGCTCGACTGACGACCCCGCATCCGCCGGAAGGTGTAGAAAAAATGGGAGATTGTGGTCCGGCTCTTGCGAATCCGCTTTCAATTTGGTACGGTGACAGTAACTTAGGAAAGGAAGGTACCGCGTGCCATGAAAAAGTCACACTCCCTCAACTGATGAAACGAATCATCACTGTTCGCACGAACAGTCACGGGTGAAGTGTGTCCAATTTCAGGCTAAGGGGTGACCCTTCTTTCCGCTTGATCGGATCTCTTCACACCACCGCACGTTGCGGATGGTGTTTTTTGTTTCATCGCGTATCGGACAAACTAGCGAGGTGAAACAATATGTTAAGTATGAAGCAAGTCCGGTTCGACCACGACCGGCAACCCTTATTCGACAACGTCTCGTTCGACGTCGCTGCAGGCGAACGGGCCGTCTTGTTCGGCCAGAACGGGTCCGGCAAGACGACGCTATTCAAGCTGCTCATAGGTGAACTGGCCCCACAGTCAGGTTCGATTGACGTCTTAGGCACGATCGGTGTCGTCGAACAGACGGTGTTTGATGGAGAAGAGACCGCGCTCGACTACGTCATGCAAGGCGACTTGGCGCGCTACAATCTCTACCTTGCCGTCACATCAGGGGATTCGGCGCGCGTGCTCGAAGCGTATGACGAGGCACTCGCGGTTGACGCCTTCGCGCTCGAACTTGAGGCGAGACAGGCCCTCAAACGACTTGGACTTGAAGGACATGACTCGAGCCGACTCCGCGAGTTGAGCGGCGGTGAACAGACACGGGTCCAACTCGCCCGTCTCACGATGCGACACGTCGACATCGTCCTGCTCGAC
This sequence comes from Exiguobacterium sp. s36, assembly GCF_018618345.1. Lineage (NCBI taxonomy): Bacteria > Bacillati > Bacillota > Bacilli > Caryophanales > Exiguobacterium > Exiguobacterium sp. s36. Next base: position 139,514 of record NZ_JACSLW010000004.1, on the reverse strand, counting down.
GAGCCGACGAACCATCTCGATTTGGACTCAATCGAGTGGCTGACACGCTGGGTGGACGAGTTTTCGGGGACGGTTCTCGCCATCTCCCACGATCGTCAATTCATCGATGACGTCGCGACCGTCATCCTCGAGCTGAATGAGGGGACCATCGTCCGCTATCCGGGCAACTACACGGCGTATAAACATCAGAAGGCCGAGGAACGGGTACGCGACGAGCGGGCCCATGCCCGCTATGTGGCGCGGAAGTCGGAGCTGCTCGATATGATCGCCCAATATAAGGGCTGGCATTTGAAAGCGAAAGCGACGGCGAGCGTGCGAAGTCCTGGCGCTCAAAAAGGCGCGGCGAACCTTGCCATCAAGATGAAGGCCCGGGAACGTAAACTCGAACAGCTCGAAGGGACGCGACCTGAGCGTCCGAAAGATGCGGCCCATATCTCGGTCCGCTTCCAAGCCGACCCACTCGAGGCGAAGACGTGGATTGCGGTCGACGACATCTCGTTCGGTTACGACGAACCCCTCTTTGAACGACTCTCGCTCACGGTGAACCGGGGTGACCGCATCTCCATCGTCGGACCGAACGGGAGCGGGAAGACGACGCTGTTGAAACTATTGATTGGCGAACTCGCACCGGAGGCAGGGGATATCAAGCGTCATCCGAAACTGAAAATCGGTTACTTCTCACAGACGCTCGCCCGATTACCGGCCGAAGGAACGTTGCTCGAGGCGCTCCTGGCCGAAAGTGACATCACCGAGACGGAGGCGCGGACGCTGCTCGCCCATTTCTTGTTCCGCCGCGATGAGGTGTATAAGCCAATCCGAGAGGCGAGCATGGGTGAGAAGTGCCGCATCGCCTTCCTCATCTTGTACTTCTCGGACGCGGACCTGCTCGCCCTCGATGAGCCGACGAACTATTTGGACGTGGCCACACGGGAGCAAATCGAGGCCGCGCTCGAAGTGTATCGAGGCGGATTGATTCTTATCTCGCATGACCGGACGTTCCACCGCTTGACGGACCGGACGATCGAGCTTGGGGAGACGGTACGCGTGCTCGAGTCCGGAGATACAAAGCCGGTCGACGTTGACGCGACGCTCCAGACGCTTGAGACATTGACGAGCGAACCGCATATTTTCTTCGACGAGGCAGGAAACGGCATCCCCCTTGCCGAATCCGAACAGAATAGACGAAACAAATAGGGGTGGAATCATATGAAAGAAGAAGTTCGGGCATCACGGGCCGCATCACGGAAGCGGAAGCGGTTATGGCAAACGGCGACGGTCATCGCATTGATTGCTTCACTCGTCGGCGTCATCGCCTTCGCGGCCCTCATGGATACGAAGAACTCGGCGTTGCCGGAGACAGACGACATCGCGACCGAGTCGGTCAATAATGAATCAGAGGCGACAGAAGGAGACGAGCCGGAAGCGGAGGCCGACGAGTCAGCGGGAACGTACGTCTATATCGCGGCACCTTATACGAAAGTGTTCGCCGACGACCGCGCGACGGTCATTTATGAGGCCGACCTCGGTGACCGGTTCGAACAGCTCGAGGCCGTCAGTGGTTTCGTCAAGCTCCAATTGAATGAGCGGACGACCGGATGGGTGACGGAAGCACAAGTGACGGGAGAAGCGACGAGCATTTCCGATGACGATGTGACCGCGGCATGGAAAACCGTCGTCCCGACGGCTGATGAAGCGACACTCGAAGTGCTCGGCCAAGACATCGACAGTGTCCGGGCCACACTCGGTGCCCCGAAAGCGGTCCAGCGTGACCAAGTGAACGAATACCATTTCTATGACGGCTTCTTCTTGATGGTACGTGACCAGCAAGTGCGGGCAATCGACTGGGACCGACAAGCGGTCGCGACGCCTGATGTGACAGCGACGAGCAGTCAAAACGCCGGCAGTTGGTATGAGGGCGAGACTCGCCAGTTGAAGTTGTTCCCATATGACGGTGTCATGCGGGTCCGGCTCGAACAGAAATAACGACAATCGTCGAGAGGACATCCCTTTCGGCGATTGTTTTTATGTATTCATTCAAATGAACGTTTGAATGTTAGGGGTGGAAGGTATAAACTAGTAGAGAGAGGGGGCGACAATATGGGCGCACATCACGAACATCACGGGGACGACCATCACCATCATCATACGACGAACCAACGGGCATTATTCTGGTCGTTCGTCCTGATTGCGACGTTTATGGTCGTCGAGGTCATCGGCGGAATCTGGACGAACAGTTTGGCGCTGTTGTCGGACGCGGGCCATATGCTCAGCGACGCGGCGGCACTCGGGCTCAGTTTCCTCGCTGTCCGGTTCGGGGCACGCCAAGCGACGCCGGAGCGGACGTTCGGCTATCGACGCTTCGAGATTTTGGCGGCGTTCGTCAACGGCTTGACGTTGCTCGTCATTTCCATCTATATCATCATCGAGGCGTATCAACGCTTGTTCGCACCGCCAGAGATTTTAAGCGGCGGCATGCTCACGGTCGCGATCATCGGGCTACTTGTCAACGTGCTCGCGGCGTGGCTGCTCATGCGGGGCGAGCGTGACAACTTGAACGTCCGCAGTGCGTTGTTGCACGTGTTCGGCGATTTGCTCGGCTCGGTCGGGGCCATCACCGCGGCCGTGTTGATTATGGCGTTCGGCTGGACGCTCGCCGATCCGATCGCGAGCCTGTTCGTCGCCGTGCTCATCTTGGTCAGCGGCTACCGGGTGACGCGGGAGGCGATTCACATCTTGATGGAAGGGACACCTGACCAAGTCGACGTCGTGGCGATGCAACGGGAGCTCGGAGGTATCGACGGTGTCAAAGAAGTCCATGACTTGCACGTCTGGTCGATTTCATCGAACGAACTCGCTGTCACGTGTCACGTCTTAATCGAGTCCGACACGGACGACCAGCGCGTCTTGCATGATGTGACGGAACGAATCCGTCAATTCGCCACGTTCGAGCGTTCAACCGTTCAAATCGAACGGGAAGCGCAATGTTGTGAGAAACGAACGATTTGGTAAACGAAGAAGCGGTCCCTGACAGAAGTCGGGGACCGCTTTTGTTATGGCTTCAAGACGACTTTGACGCAGTCGTCCAAATGATCGTTAAAGATTTTGTATGCGTCGGCCGCCTGTTCGAGCGGCAAGCGGTGCGTGATGATGTCGGTCGGATCGAACTTCTTGTCGACGATCATCTGGAACAGCTCGGGCATGTAGTGGATGACCGGTGCTTGTCCCGTCCGGATGCTTACGTTACGGGTGAAGAAGTCGCCGAGCGGGAACTGGTTATAGTTCATCGCATAAATCCCGGTCAATTGAACCGTCCCGAACTTCCGGACCGCTTCTTTGGCGACTTTGATGGCGCTGAGCGTGCCGCCTTGAACCATCAACTTTTGCTCTACTTTCTCGATTGGAGACATTTTGCCGTCGAAGCCGACACAGTCGATGACGACGTCAGCACCGCCGTTCGTGATCTCATAAATGTATTTGCCCGTATCAATCGGGTCTTTCATGAGAACGGTCTCAACGTTGTTCGACAATTTGGCTCGGTTCAAGCGATACAATTCCGGGTCGACGGCGATGACGCGTTTCGCACCACGCACCCAGGCGAGCTTTTGTGTCATTAGTCCGACCGGTCCCGAACCGAGGACGACGACCGTGTCGCCGGCTTTCATCCCGGAACTGTCCAAACTCCACCAAGCGGTCGGGATGACGTCGGAGAGGAAGAGGAGTGCTTCGTCGTCGAGTTCGCACGATTCGGGAATGACGAGCGGCATGAAGTTGCCGTAAGGCACTTTCAAATATTCGGCCTGCCCCCCAGGATGGTTCCCGAACTGCTCGGTGAATCCGAAATAGCCGCCCGCGTCCGTATGCGGGGCGTGGTTCGAATTGTCACACTGACTCTCCATCTCGTTCTCGCAATAGAAACAATGGCCGCACGAGACGTTGAACGGTAAGACGACCCGGTCGCCTTTTTTCACTTTCGTCACGTCAGGTCCGACTTCCTCGACGATGCCCATCGGTTCGTGCCCGATGACGTAGCCATGTCGGGTCGGCATGTTGCCTAAGTAGATGTGCAAATCTGATCCGCAGATGGCCGTCGAGGTGATTTTGACGATAATCTCTTCCCGATTCTCAATCTCTGGGTCTTTCACGTCTTTCACTTCGATGTTCTTCGCTCCTTGATAGGTGACAGCACGCATTTGTCCACTTCCTCCCTTTTTTCAAAAACAAGTAAGTCACAACAAGAGTACTGTACCCCTCCCGCACGCATGCGAATCCGATTTTTGGGGAAAATAGGAAAAGGGACTCACTGAGGAGCCCCGGTCCCAGTGACGTCGATGACGACGATCTCCGGTGGGTTGAATACGCGCGGTACGCTGACGCTATAGTTGAAGCCGCGCCCGATGACGTGGGTGAACGACTCGTGTTCGTACAGGCCGCCGGCATACTTCGGGAAGAAGCCCTGGTCCGGCGCGTACAGTCCGTTCAATAAATAGGGGATGCGAACCTGCCCGCCGTGGGCATGGCCTGACAGGACGAGGTCGAACGGCAGGGCGGCGTATGTCTCGACTTGTTCGGCCCGGTGTGACAAGAGCAGGCTGAACGCCGTCTCGGTGTCGACATCGCCGAGCGAGGTCAAGGCCGTCTCTTCCCAGCTCGCCTGAATATTTTCGGTATACGTCCGGAGCGGGTCTTCGAGCCCACCGACGAGGAGATCGACCCCGTTGACGTTGACTGAGGCCGTCTCATTCTCGAGCACCGTCACGCCGTAGGAGCGGAACACGTCTTTGACGTCGTGACGGACAAAGTCGTCAGAGCCGTCAATCTCGTGGTTGCCGGTCACGAAATACATCGGCGCGATGCCCTGCAGCCCTTCAATCAATTCGAAGGAGGCATCGGGTGAGCGGAAGCGGTCGAGGATATCGCCGGGAAGGGCGATCAAATCCGGTTCCTGTTCCCGCACTTTGTCGATTAAGACGCGTTGGTCGTCCCCGTACGAATAGCTGTGCAAATCGGACAATAGGACGACCCGGAACGATTGTCCCGACGCGAGCTTGTCCGACTCGACCGTATAGTTCCGGACGGTCAGTCCGTTATAGAAAGCGGCGAGGAGGAACGCGACTCCGACGCCGATCGTCACATATTTACGTTTGCCTTTGAACATCGTCCGCCTCCTCTCGATGAATCGTTCGTTTCTTCAGTTTACTCTGTTGATGCTCCGGACGCAAAAAAAGCCCGCTCGGAAGCGGGCCATCGAATTATGCTGTTTTGGCAGTCAACTTGACGTCGACGTTGCCGCGTATCGCTTTCGAGTACGGGCAAACTTGGTGTGCCGCTTCGACAAGACGTTCCGCCGTCGCTTGATCGACACCTTTGATTTCGACTTCGAGTTCGACCGAGATGAAGAAACCTTCATCGTCTTGGTTGAGCGTCACGTGTCCTGTGACGTTCGTGCCGTCTGTTTTAATACGTTCTTTGCCGATGACGAGGTTCAAGGCGCTACCGAAACATGCCGCGTAACCTGCTGCGAAGAGTTGCTCCGGGTTCGTCGCTTCGTCCGCGTGTTTTGAGCCAGGCATTGATACGTTCAAGTCGATGACGCCGTCCGTCGATGTGACGCGACCTTCGCGGCCACCGATTGCAGTTGCAGAAGCTGTGAATAATGGTTTCATGATTCAATTCCTCCATTTCGTTTTTAGGCAATTAAGTTGTGCACAATCTAATTATAGGGCAGTCAAACAGATAAGCAAATGATATGCTTGTCCTAAGACTATAGCCGGAGGAAATTTTATGAAAAGTTCATTAACATTAGAGCATCAGATCTGTTTTCAGCTCTATACCGCTTCAAAAGAGCTTACAAGACTATATCGCCCAATTTTGGCGCCGTTAAACCTGACATATAGCCAGTACTTGGTCATGCTCGTCTTGTGGGAAGAGGACAATATCGATTTGAAACAGCTCGGGGAGCGACTCACGCTCGATTCGGGCACGTTGTCACCGCTCGTCAAGCGGCTCATGCAACTCGATTACGTGGAGAAAGTGCGGGCGACCGACGACGAGCGTCGTGTCCTCTTGTCACTCACGCCGTCCGGGAGCGCACTGCGTGAGCAGGCCGAAGAGGTACCGCTCAAAGTGAGTGGTATGCTGAATATAGATCAAGCGACGTATATCGCTTATATGGAGATGCTCATCGATATCAAGGCGCGCTTGCGTGCATTCGGTGAGCGAGAGGAGTAGGTTTTCGAAAGGAGACGCGATGTTTCGTAAACTAGTGATTTTATTGCTCGCAATCGGCATGTATGCGGCCTGGAAATTTGAAGTGCCGAACGTGTCGGCGCCGACGAGCATTCAAGTGAAGTCGACGGAAGTGGCGGAGGAGCAGCAAGAACGCTCGACCGACGCCCCGCGCTTCACGAGCCAATATGCCGGGCACGACTGGTACTTGCTCGAGAAGAGCGGCGACCGCAGCCTCGAGTTGATTGATGCCGACGGGTCGAAGCAAGGCCAGTATCAGTTCGAGACGGGCAGCATCTTTGAAGGGCTCATCGTGGGCGAGACGACACGACAACAAATCGAAAAAATCGGCTTCGATGAGGTCAAATCGTATAATAAGGGACTGAAGCGCTATTTGATTCCGGACGACCCGTCGTTCAACGTCTATGCGATTGATGATGACTACGTGACGCTGTTCTTCGATCAGCATGACGACGACAAGCTGAAAGCCGTGCTCACCGTCGACCGGGACGTCGAGGAATCGAGTGAGGGCTATTACGGTGACGTGTCGGAAGACAATCTCGTCGCGAACGAACAGTTGATGCGAATGCTCATGAACTGGGACCGCCAGAAGTTCGGACTGTCGGCGCTCGCCGATTACGAGCCGCTATTACCGGTCGTCCGCGCCCATAGTGAGAACATGGCCCGGAACAACTTCTTCAGCCATACGGATCCCGAAGGCCGCGATCCGTTCGAGCGGATGAACGAGGCCGGAATCGCTTACTCCCTTGCCGGCGAGAACTTGGCGATGGGGCAGATGAGCGTGTTCCATGCCCACTGGGGACTGATGAACTCGCTCGGCCACCGGGAGAACATCTTAAAAGATGGCTTCACGCACGTGTCGGTCGGCCTCGTCTACAATGAGGAGTCGAGCCCGTTCTATACGATCAATTTCATCACACCACGCTAATAAAAAAGGATGGCCTGCCGGATTGCGGCGGACCATCCTTTGACTTATAACAGGCGTTTGACGGCCGTCTCGATCTCGTCCGGCGTCGTCTGCGGCGAGAACCGCTCGATGACATTGCCGTTCCGATCGACGAGGAACTTCGTGAAGTTCCACTTGATTGTCTTCGAGCCGAGCAGGCCGGGTGCTTCTTTCGATAAGTATTGGAAGAGCGGGTGGGCGTCTTTGCCGTTCACGTCTACTTTGGCGAACATCGGGAACGTCACGCCGTAGTTCAATTGACAGAACTCGCTGATTTCCTCGTTCGACCCCGGGTCTTGATTGCCGAACTGGTTGCATGGGAAGCCGAGGATATGGAACCCTTGGCCCTGATAACGTTCATATAATTTCTCGAGCCCGTCGAGTTGCGGGGTGAAGCCGCACTTGCTCGCCGTGTTGACGATTAATAGGACGTCACCTTCGTATTTGGATAGCGGTTGGAGCTTGCCGCTCATGTCGGCTGCTTCATATTGATAGATCATGTTGATTCCCCCTTTTTTCTTTTCATTATACCAATCGCGATTTCAAGACACGACTTTGAATCGGTCGTTCGCAATCAAATTGTCATGAAATGATGAAGTCGTTGTTACAATGAAACGTGATGGACGGCGTATAATGAGACTCGTTGTAGAAAGGAAAGGTGTCATGTACATATTGAAAAATGAATTTATATGGATCGGTTTGATCCTGATTGGCTTATTCTTCTCGAGCGCGACCCCGTATTCGGACCAAAGCATCGTCTCACCGCTCGAACGCATCAATTGGACGTGGGCCGAACCTGTCCTCTCGACCGTCGACTTCGAGTATGCCGGAGGAGCGGTATCGCTCGAGGCGAAAGGGAGTGCCGGCTTGATTGAGTTCTTGATTCGGAAAGCGGCGCACTTCACCGTCTTCTTCGCACTCGGGGCACTTCTCGTCAAAGCGGTATCGCGTACGCGACTCCATCCTGGGCTGACGCTCTTGTTCGCCTGGGCGCTCGCGAACACGGTCGCCATCTTTGATGAGTTCCATCAAAGTTTGACACCCGAGCGGACGCCGCTCATCCAAGACATCATGCTCGATAGTTTTGGTGCCGCCTGTGGCATTCTATTGATTGGCGGGTTTCTGCTGTTCAAACAAGGACGTCATAAACGGTCACGATCGGGATTCGTGTCTCCATGGTGGTAAAAAAATCGTATAGGTAGTTATTTGAAAAGCGCTTTCATGAAGTGCTTTTCTTTTTGATTTATAACGTTTGTGTGACAAGCAAAATTGCAAAAGCCCTTTATACCCCCATTTTTAAACGGATAAAACCTAAAACAGGTCAATGTAATGGGAATGAAATATAAGTGTAAAATAACTTTAGGTTTAGATTGCTATAATGAGTCTCAGAGCGATATCGAATTTCGCCTATTAATTTATAATTTATGCGATCTATATTATATAGAAATTCAGAGAACTCAGCGGAGGGAAGCACATTGGTTAACTTGAAGAAACTTGCAGCAACCGTCACTTTAGGAGCTCTTCTCATTAGCGGCACGACACCTGGCTATGCAGCGTCACTTACAGACAAGCAGAAAAAGGTGCAACAGCAGCAACAACAGAATAACAGTGAACAGAGCAAAGCGAACGCCTCGATCAAAAAACGTGAACAGGCGATCAGCAAAGAGCAGCAAGAAATCAACAAGTTAGATGCTGAACTCCAAGACGTCATCAATGACGTCGCGCAAAAGAAAGCTGAGATTCGTGCAACACAACAAAAAATTGCAGCCCTTCAAAAGCAGATTAAACAATATGAAGCAAAAATGAAGGCGCAAGAAGAGCTCATGAAAGAGCGCATGGCCACGATGCAAAAAAATGGCGGCGGCTCGATCGACTGGGCAGAGTTCATCTTCGGATCGAAAGACTTCGGTGACTTGCTCACACGCATGATCACGGCTGGTACGATTCAAGAGAACGACAAACAAATCTTCGAAGAGTATCAAGCGACGAAAGAAAAATTGGCTGCAGCGCAAGCTGAGTTGAAAGCCGAGCGCGATGCTCTCGTGAAACAAAAAGAAGAACTCGAACAACGTCAAAAGACGCTCAACAAGAAAATGAAAGAGCGCGCAGCGAAGATTAAGAAACTCAACGCTGAGAAAGTGAAGTTCGAATCGAAATTGATGAGCCTCCAAGAAATGGAGTCAACACTCAAAGCGCAAGAGAAAGCCATCAAGGCTGAAATGGAAGCACAACGTCGTGCGGCTGAAGAAGCGAAACGTGCGGCAGCGGCAGCAGCGGCTGCGAAGAAAAAACAAGCGACAAACACTGGCGCTAGCGCGATTAGCACACCGACAGCGTCGGCAGCGGCATCTTCTGTACCGGCAAGCGGCGGCATGTTCCAACGTCCGGCAAACGGTCGTCTCTCACAAGGATGGGGCGCGGCGAGTGGTGCGAACGGTTACTCGTTCCACAACGGACTTGATATCGCAGCACCGGTCGGCACACCGATCAACGCAGCACAAACAGGTACGGTCACGACAGCTGGATGGGGTGGCGCTTACGGGAACCACGTCATCATCACGCACGTCTTGAACGGTCAAGTTTGGACGACGGTATACGCACACATGAGCTCGGTATCAGTATCGGCCGGCCAACGTGTGACACAAGGTCAACACATCGGCGGCATGGGTAGCACAGGGAACTCGACTGGCTCACACTTGCACTTCGAAATCCACCGTGGTGGTTACTCGTACTCATCTTCGAGCGCGGGCAGCACGGTCAACCCAGCTTCATTCTTCTAAGCCTATACAAAAAGTGATCGACGAACGCGTCGATCACTTTTTTGTTGCCTTGTACGCGATAAAGGTCAGCAGGGCGGCGCCGATGACGCTCAGCCAGAGCGTGTCCCAGTTCGGGTCGTCGAGCATGCTCCGGCCGCCGAGAAACACCATATAGCCGAGCACGGCGAGTGTGACGACCGTCAAGGCGGTCAACCGTACCCGGCGCGGGATGCGGAGCCACCAACCGAATAATCTGTTCATCAAAAATCGCCTCCACCTACAGTATAGGGGAGGCGCATCAAATCAGCTAGGCAATCGAATCCACGCAGAAGTGAAGATTCTTTCATAACCGACTTCTTTATAAATCTTGTTCGATGTCGGGTTGCTCAAATCCGTATAGAGCGTACAATATTGTTTCGACGTCAAGAGCTCCCGGCTCAGCTCGGCGACGAGCGAGCGGGCATAGCCGCGCTTGCGCAACGCTTTTGGCGTGTAGACAAACGAGACAGTGACGCCGTTCGCGGTCTCGCGCGATTTCTTCGCGCACGAGACGACCTTGCCGTCGACTTCCCAGACGTACACTTCTTGATTCTCGAGCATCGTCGCAATTTTTTGTGTCGCGTTTGCCTTCGACGAGACCGGTAAACCGGTATCCTTTTCGAACGCGTTATACGCCTTCACGAGGAATGCCTCATCGTCCTCGGTAGCCCGTCGCATCGACCCTTCCGACAGCGGAATGTCGTTGACACGATCAAGACGATATAGGCCTTGCTCCATGAAGACTTTCGGCTCTCGCGCCGTCAGGATGTACCAGAGCGTGTAGAAATTCATCGCTAGATCAGCTTGCGAGACGACCTCGGTGAATGGGATATCACCATTTAATAGTTCAGGCACGAGCAGACGAAGGACGTCATCCTCTCGCTCATACTTCACGAGCACATAGTTGAGCGGATGGGGCGGAGTCACTTGCAGGATCGCGAGCACATCACCGTCATCTTCGACGGTGAGTTGATGATACGACTCGTATCGGCCTTGTTTGATGGCATCGAGCACGCCAATCATCAAGCTGTTCTCGGCCTCATGTTCGAGCAGGTGGGGCATGACACGTTCTTCAAATCCGGATAGGTCGTTCCAACGAATCAGTTCCATATGAACACCCTTTCATCGTATGTATACGAAACGGGCAAACCTGATGGCTTGCCCGTTTTTTTCATTCTATCAAATTATAGATGAGATTACGCGATTTCTTCGCGTTCTTTTGCGTCATCCAAAATGTTGGTGTTGCGTTTGAAGTAATGAACGATTTTGGCGATGGCGCCGTCTCCCGTGACGTTTGTCGCCGTACCGAAGCTATCTTGTGCCAAGTAGAGGGCGATGACAAGACTGAGCATCGTTTCGCTGAATCCGAGCATCGAACCGAACAAACCGAGCGAGGCCATGACGGCTCCACCTGGTACGCCTGGTGCTGCGATCATCGTGACGCCGAGGGCGAGGATGAACGGGAGCACGATGGCGAATGACATCGGCATGCCGTTCAAGTACATGAGGGCGACACCGACCGATGTGAGCGTGATTGTCGACCCTGACAAGTGGATGGTCGCACAGAGCGGCACCACGAAGTTGGCGACGCCTTCGTCCGTGTTGTTCGCTTTCGCCTGACGAAGTGTGACCGGGATTGTCGCCGCTGACGACTGTGTCCCGATGGCTGTGAAGTAAGCCGGCATCATCGTCTTCAAGAGACGAAGTGGGTTCTCTTTGTTGAGAGCACCTGCGACTGAGTATTGAATCAAGAGCATCGTCAAGTGAAGGACGATGATCGTGACGAAGACGAGCGAGAACACCGAGAGAATCTCAGCGACTTGTCCGGCGTACGTCATGTTCATGAAAATTCCGGCGATGTGAATCGGTAATAGTGGAATGATGACTTTGCTGATGAGTAGTTCAATGATATCGCGGAAATCCATGGCCAAATCGAGCGAGCGCTTGCTTTCGATGGCGGCAATCCCGATGCCGATGACGAAGGCGAGAATGAGCGCCGTCATGACGCCGAATACCGGTGGAATCTCGAACTCCATGAAGCTTTTCAAAAGAGCTTCTTCCGGGTTTTCAGCAGAGGCCGTACTGCGTGACAAGATTTGCGGGAACAAGTTGCTCGTCGTGAAGTAGGCGAGCGTCCCGGCAACGACTGTTGATACGTAAGCGATGGCGGCCGTCAAACCGACCAATTTCCCAGCGCCTTTTCCAAGTTCCCCGATTCCTGGAATGATGAAAGCGAGAATGATTAGTGGGATGGCGAAGCCTAAGAACTGCCCAAAGACTGCGTTGAACGTGACAAACGTCCGGACAATCCAGTTCTGGCTTTCTGGTACGATGCTACCGAGTAGAATCCCGAATGCGATAGCGATGATGATGCGACCTAGAAGGCCAATACGTAATTTCAAATAAATCATCCTCTCTTAATGTTTGAATTGTTGCTATTTTCGCACATTTAGCGACGTGTTGCCACCCTATCTTTCATTTTTCAACAAAGATTGACGTTTGACAACTTTGAAATAGGGTATCACAAAATGTTGGAGTGGAAAAGGGAGGGACCTTCTTCTTTTCCTAATATACAAACGATGTTATGATTAATTTTGAATAGACGTAAAGGAGGGGTGACGCGTGCAGGTACAACGAACAACGATTCATATCGCGGGTCAGGACTATACGATCGTCAGCGAAGAGCCGGCCGATCATGTGAGGGAAGTGGGCTTTCTGGTCGATAGCAAGATCCGTGAGATTCGTGAACAGTCCCCTCATCTAGACGCTCGTCAGGCAGCGGTGCTCGCCGCTATCCAAATCGCGAGTGATCACGTCAAAACTAAACGAAATACGGGAGAATAAATCACTTTATGGTTACTCTACTTATACTGTTTTTCTTGTTCATCGGGATCATTAACGGATTCCGTCGCGGGGCGATTTTGCAGCTCGGCCATTGGGTCGCGCTCATCATCAGCTTCCTCGTCGCCAATGCGTACTACCGTGATCTCGCCGAAGCGTTTAAGCTATGGATTCCATACCCGTCGCAACTCGATGGGTCGCTTCCAGAAGGTGTCATCGATTTAAACGCACTGACAGGACTCGAGATGACGTTTTATAACGTCTTCTGGTTCGTCGTCTTGTTCGTCATCACGAAGCTCGTCTTGCATCTCATCCTATCGATGCTCGACTTCTTGACGGACTTGCCGATCTTGCGTCAATTGAAAGGAATCATCGGAGCGGTCCTTGGCTTCTTCGAGGCGTACGTGATCACGTTCTTCATTTTGTGGGTCATCGCGTTCGTACCGATGGCAAGCGTCCAGAGCGCCGTCGACAACTCGTCGCTCGCGACGTACATCATTCAAGACACGCCATATCTCTCTGAATGGTTCTCGAATAAGATGTTGTAACACGACAGGCCGGAATGCAAGCTAGTGCTTGTGTCTCGGCCTTTTCTGTATGGAAAAGGGGGAAGCACGATGAATAAAGTTGAAGCGATGATGCTGCTAGAAAAGATCGCGCAATACATGGAGATTAAAGGGGAGAACCCGTTCAAAATCAACGCCTTCCGCAAAGCCGCGACGGCGCTCGAGAACACCGAACTCGAACTCGAGGACATCGAGGATTTGACGACAATCTCCGGGATCGGCAAAGGGACGGCCGCCGTCCTCGAAGAGTGGCGGGACACGGGCCGCAGTGAAGTGCTCGAGTCACTCCAAGAAGAGATTCCATATGGCCTGATGAAACTGCTCAAAATCCAAGGGCTCGGCGGCAAGAAACTCGCCAAGCTCCGCGAAGTCGGCGTCGTCGATCTCGAGACGCTGATTACCGTATTAGAGGACGGGACGGCTGCGAGCCTCCCGGGCTTCGGCGCCAAGAGCGTCGAGAAGTTGCTCACGGCGGCACGGAACCTCGAGTCACGTCCGGAGCGTCTCGCATACGCCATGATGCGCCCGGTCGTCGAAGAGATTGAAACGGTGCTCGAAGCTGAACCGCTCGCCTTGCGCCATTCGGTCGGGGGCAGTTTCCGCCGCGCCGAGGAGACGTGTAAAGACCTCGACTTCATCATCGCGACCGAAGAGCCTGTCGCCCTCCGTGACAAGTTGCTCGCTCTCCCGTTCATCAACGAGGTAATCGCGGCCGGAGAGACAAAAGTGTCGCTCGTCCTCGAGCGCGAGGAGATGGTGTCGGTCGACTTCCGCATGGTCGAACCGGGAGCCTTCGCCGCGACGCTCCATCACTTCACCGGCTCGAAAGACCATAACGTACGCATGCGCCAGCTCGCGAAAGCGAAGGGCGAGTCGATTTCTGAGTACGGCGTCGAGACGGCGGACGGCCTTTGGCAACCGGAGACGGAAGCCGAGCTGTTCGAACGCTACGGACTACCGTTCATCCCGCCGGAGCTCCGGGCGGGCAACCTCGAGTTCGAGCACGACCTCTCGAAGCTCGTCACACTCGACGATATCAAGGCCGACGCCCATATGCACACGGTCTGGTCGGACGGGAAGTTGACGGTCGACGAGCTCGTCGCGGCGATGAAAGCGCGCGGCTATGAGTGGATCGCCATCACCGACCACGGTAAATACATGTCGTTCGTCAACGGCTTGACCGAAGAACGGCTCGAGGCGCAAGGGGAAGAGATTCTCGCTGCCGCCAAGAAACACGACATGCACGTCCTGCGCGGTGTCGAGATGGACATCCGCCCGGACGGGACGCTCGACTATGAGCCTGAGTTCTTGGCGACGCTCGACTACGTCGTCGCCTCGATTCACTCGAAGATGGACCAATCCGTCGACGAGATTATGGCTCGGCTCGAGAACGCCTGCCGCTCGCCGTACGTCAACGTCATTGCCCATCCGACCGGGCGCCTCATCGGGCGCCGTGACGGTTATCCGATCGACGAGGAGCGCTTGATCGCCCTCGCGAAAGAGACGGGGACGGCGCTCGAGTTGAACGCGAACCCGAACCGGCTCGATTTGACTGCCTCGACGCTGAAGAAAGCGAAGGCGGCCGGGGTTAAACTGATGATCAACACCGATACGCACCACCCTGATATGATGGAAGATATGGCACTCGGCGTCCTGCACGCCCGGAAAGCCTATCTCGAACCGTCAGACATCATCAACTGCCTCTCGTTCGAGGACGCCAAGGCGTTCATCGACGCGAAGCGACAGAAAGGAACATGCTAGATGGATCACGCGTTACGCGTTTTAGAATATGAAAAACTCCGCCAGCAGCTCGCCGCCCACGCCGCGAGCTCGCTCGGAAAAGAACGGGCGCTCAACATGCAGCCCGACTATACGTACGATCGGGTACTGTCGAACTTGAACGTCACCCGCGAGGCGACCGAGGTCGTCCGACTCCGCGACCGGTTGCCGCTCGGTGGACTGACCGACGTCCGCAGTGAAGTGAAGCGGGCCGCCATCGGCTCGGTCCTCTCGACGAGCGAACTGCTCGCCGTCGCCGCCGTCATGTACAGCGGCCGCCAAGTGAAGAACTTCTTCGAGAAGCTGCACGAGGACAATGAAGACCTCCGCATCCCGCGTCTCGACGAGTATGCCGAGCGCTTGACGAAGCTGATCGAGGTCGAACAGACGATCCGTCACGCCATCGACGACCAAGGCACGGTCCAAGATTCGGCGAGCGACCGTCTCCGTGGCCTCCGGACCCAGCTCCGTAGCTTTGAAGGCAGCGTCCGTTCACGGATTGACAACATCCTCCGCAACAACGCGAAGATGCTGTCGGACGCCATCGTCACGATTCGGAACGACCGCTACG
Organism: Exiguobacterium sp. s36; assembly: GCF_018618345.1. Taxonomy (NCBI): domain Bacteria; kingdom Bacillati; phylum Bacillota; class Bacilli; order Caryophanales; genus Exiguobacterium; species Exiguobacterium sp. s36. The sequence continues at coordinate 123,767 of NZ_JACSLW010000004.1, read as the reverse complement.
TCGTCCCGGTCAAGATGGAGTACCGCCAAGCGTTCGGCGGGATCGTCCACGACCAATCGGCATCAGGCCAGACGCTCTTCATCGAGCCGCAGGCGATCGTGTCGATCAACAACGAGATTCAAGAAGTCCGCTTGAAAGAGCGCGCCGAGATCGATCGCATCTTGAGCGAACTGTCAGACCTAGTCGGCGGTGTCGCTGATTCGGTCGTGACGAACCTCGACGTGCTCGCCACGCTCGACTTTGTGTTCGCAAAAGTCGCCTACGGGCATCAGCTCAAAGCGACGGAACCGAAACTGAACGATGAACGTGAAATCAAGTTGAAACAGGCGCGTCACCCGTTCATCCCGCAAGATGAGGTCGTGCCGATCACCGTCGAACTCGGCGAGGCGTTCACGTCGCTCGTCATCACCGGACCGAACACCGGCGGGAAGACGGTCACGCTCAAGACGCTCGGATTGCTCCAACTGATGGTGCAGTCAGGTCTGTACGTGCCGGCCGAATTCGGGACGGAGCTATCCGTCTTTGACGCCATCTATGCCGACATCGGTGATGAACAGTCAATCGAGCAGAGCTTGTCGACGTTCAGCTCGCATATGACGAACATCGTCAGCATGCTCGACAAGATCGACTTCATGTCACTCGTCCTATTCGATGAGCTCGGTGCCGGGACCGACCCGCAAGAAGGGGCGGCCCTTGCCATCGCCATCCTTGACGAAGTGAAACGTCGCGGCGCCCGTGTGGCGGCGACGACGCACTACTCGGAACTGAAGGCGTACGCCTATAACCGGGAAGGCGTCATGAACGCCTCGATGGAGTTCGATATCGAATCGCTCAGCCCGACGTACCGCCTATTGATCGGCGTACCGGGGCGTTCGAACGCGTTCGAGATTAGTCGACGTCTCGGCTTATCTGAACAGGTCATCGACAAGGCGCGAAGCCATGTCGGCACCGACGCCGAGTCGGTCGAATCGATGATCAATGAGCTCGAGGCGGCCAAGCATCGCGCCGAGCAGCTCGAGAAAGAATTGATTGTCAAACGCCACGACCTCGAAACTGAACAGGCTGCGTTCGAAGCGAAGCTGACCGATTTCGAGCGTGAGCGCGACACGATGTACGGCGAAGCCGAGGCTCGTGCCGAAAAGGCCGTCGAACAAGCGAAGCGCCAAGCGAACGAAGTCATCGACCGCTTGAAGAAGCTTCGTGAAGAAGGCATCGTCAAAGAGCACGAGATCATCGCCGCGAAGAAACAGCTTGAATCGGCGAAACCGACGCTCCAAGATAAAAAGATTCAAAAAGTGAAACAAAAAGCGCAACAGAAACGTACGTTCAGTAAAGGCGAAGAAGTGAAAGTGACGACGTTCAACCAAAAGGGCTATATCGTGAAGCAATTGAACGATAACGAGTACAACGTCCAAGTCGGGATTATGAAAGTGAACGTCAAAGCGGACGACCTTCAAAAGATCGGGCCTTCGAAAGAGCAGTCGCTCCAGTCGAAAGGCAGCTCGCTCAAGCGTCAGAGCTCGACGAAGTCGGAGCTCGACTTGCGCGGTGTTCGGGTCGAAGAAGGACTTTCCCGCCTCGACAAATATATCGACGAGGCACTCGTGTCGGGGTACGACAACGTTCGCATCATCCACGGTCTTGGGACCGGGGCGATGCGCCAAGCGACGCAGGAGTATCTTAAAGGACATCGTCACGTGAAGAGTCAGCGCCCCGGGGGGATGGGGGAAGGCGGACTCGGTGTCACGGTCGTCGAACTGAAGTGAGGGGAACATGGTAATGGGGAATGTGAACGTCAACGTATTGCTTGAATCGCTCGGCTTATATTCAATCGCCGGACTCATGATTGTCGTCGGTCTCGCCATCTTTGAGGTGACGACGCCGTACAGCAATTGGCGCGAGATTCAAAAAGGAAACATCGCCGTCGCACTCGCGACCGGCGGAAAAATCGTCGGTCTCGCCAACATCTTCCGCGTCGTCGAGAGCCACCACGACCAGACGATGGATGTGTTGGTCGGCGGGAGCTTCGGTTTCGTGCTCTTGTTGGTGACGTATTGGCTATTCGAATTTTTGACGCCGTCGCTCAAAGTGAACGAGGAGATCGGGAAAGGGAACATCGCCGTCGGACTGATGGCGTTCCTGCTCTCGATTGGGGTCTCGCTCGTCGTCGGCGCGGCGTTGGTGAGGTGAAGACATGGTATATGAGAGACTAGCGAAGATTCTCTTCATCGGGGCCGGCCTGTTTTTAGTGGCAGCGGCACTGTGGTTTATCTTTTATTAACTCGAAGCAAGGAGCGTCCGAGATGGGCGCTCCGTTTTTGATTTTATGAGTAGGATTTTAGATAATCGATTTCTGAAAATGAAATATTTTACCAATTCTTCTTATAGAAGATTTATACTGATAGTGTAAGACTCAATAATGAATATAGCCGATATAGATGATGAGTATTAAATCAAAACGGAAGAGGTGTCGGGATTGTCGAGTGGATCAGATTTGTTTGAAGTGTTGATTACGAACACGGTGAAATTGCCGGGTGTAAAAGTGGACCGAAAAGAGTTTTTAGCGAAAAGTTTCAGTAAGCATGTCCCGCCTGTGCTACTCGCTGAAATCGTCGAGAAGGGACCAATCGAAGCGAATGTTTCACCGGCGTTGATTCGCAAAGTCGCGAAGAAGAATATTATGAACCAAACGATGAAAAGCTCTACGGCATCGTTTGCGGCTGGATTACCGGGTGGAATTGCACTCGCAGCTACTATTCCAGCTGACACGGCTCAATTTTTCGGGGTCGCGCTGAGGTTAGCGCAAGAAATTGGGTATTTGCACGGCTACGAGGATTTCTGGGATGAAGATGAATTGGACGTCGAACGGGTGAATGGGGACTTGATTCTCTTCTTAGGGGTTATGTTCGGAGTCGGTGGTGCGACGGCGACGATTAAAGTGTTATCGTCACAGTTGTCGAAGCAGGCATTGAAGCAATTGCCGAATAAAGCACTTATGAAGACATTTTACTATCCAATCATTAAAAAGGTGTCTAGCTTAATTGGGGTAAAGATGACGCGAAATACGTTTGCGAAAAGCGTGTCTAAGTTCATTCCGATTGCGGGAGGAGTCATTTCGGGAGGACTCACATATTCGACAATGTCACAAATGGGAAATCGGTTGTTGGAAGCACTTGAGGAAAGTGTCGATGTGTCATATGAAGAGCTTGTCTCAAGCTACAAAGAAATGAAACGTGTAAACCCTGATATCATCGATGCCGACTTTATCATCTTAGAAGAGAATGCTTAAACCAAATGAATAGCGACCGTGATTTCGATTTATCTGATATCACAGGTTCTTTATTTTATTTATGCTCACAAAGAAAGGCGTGTTCAGTATTCTTTCTTGTAGCATACGATATTTTTTCACTTAGGGAATATTGTTTTATAGTCGGTTTCTGAGAATCGTATTGCCGAAGTGTTGAATTTTCTTACAAATCTCAATCACCTTTCAATTATAATCATCCTAGTCAATGAGTATGTATGGTGTTATGCTTTGCGAGACTATATCAAGATTGCTAGGGGGATTCGTGAATGGCGATTGATTTAGATTTTTTGATGACGACGGAAGACTATGTGCTCGAGACGGAGTCGTTCCAGATGAAGGGCGTCACCTATTACCCACTCGAGTGGACGTTTTTCGGGGCAAGTGACCCGACGTTGTTGCTGACGTGGGCCTCAGAACGGGACCGAATCAGCATCCGTTTCGAGCAATATGCGGTGTTTCTCGGTACACTTGAAGAACACGGGATTCCGGAGGAAGGGTTAGCGAACGGGCATCCCATCGTGAAATTGAAAACCTCTCTTTTGAGTAAGTTCGCCAAGGAATGGATGGGGACGGACCGAGTCAATACAGACCGAGGCGAACTATCGCATTATGTCATTCGCACGATTGAGCAAGAGTTTCACGTCTTGGCATACGAAGATCCGACCGTGCTCGACTTGGGGAAAGTCGGGGATACGGGCGTCATCATCGAGGTCGTGGACGAGGCATAAACGAAGGAGAAGAAGCGAGTGTACAAATCGAGCGTTCATCCCTGCACCTTTCTCTACTTTCAATCCTCATATGGTAAAATGTATGAAGACGAAGAGAGAAACATAACCTTTCAATGCATAGGATGTGCGCAGAAAGGGATCGGGTGGAGGAGTTTTTATGAACACACAATTTGAAGAATTGAAGATGTATGAGAGCTTTGACGAGCTTGCGAACGATGTCCTTGATCTCGCAAATGAAATTTTGCCCGAGCAAATGTTTTATTTGACTGCGTTCACAGACTCGCAACAGGTCATTTTGAAACTGTCCAATCAAAAATCATCGATTCAGATTACGGAAAACATGGTCGTCGATTTGAGCAATTCTGTTTGTAATCGCATTGATTTCGAGAACAATCAACCGTTGCGATATGAAGATATCAAGCGAGACTGTGATGTGGAGGAAGTGGAACGGCTACTCGACGACGTAAACATCCGCTCATATTTAGGTATCCCAATCTCACTGACGAACGGTGAAAAGTTTGGCACGTTGTGTGCCGTCAATGATGAGGCGAGTCTGTTGGATTCGAGGAGTATCGCGTTGCTCCAACGAATCGTCAAGCTGTTCTCGTATTATTTGGAACTAGAACGTTTTGTGTGGCGAGATATGTTGACGGAGCTGTACAATCGACGCTACTTGACGAAGTACTTTGAAGATGGCTCGAATGAGCATGGCGCGCTCTTTTTCCTCGACTTGGACGGATTTAAAAGCGTGAACGATCGGTACGGTCACGACATCGGGGACACCGTCCTGCAAGAAGTGGCGGCAAGGCTTCAAACGATTGTGAACGAACAAGGTGATGCGTTCGCGGTCCGGTTAGGCGGAGATGAGTTCGTGCTCCACTTTTCACAGGCTGCGGGTCGAGACGAATGGGGCCACATCGCGACTCAGATTATCGATGAGTTAAGCAGGTGGGATGAGGGTTACCAAGTCTCGACGAGCATTGGCATCGTCACCTACATACGAGATGAGCGTACGACGTTGGTCACGCTTTTGAAACAAGCGGATGAGGCGCTATATCAAGCAAAATCAGCAGGGAAGCGAACGTTCAAGTTTGTTCACTGAAAGTGCTTCTTGCGGGGATAGACATTTGAAGAAGCGTGATTAAGTTCAGAGGAGGGAAGCGTATCCATAAGTTCGTTTTATCCATATGTCTATTCATCGGCATGACGTCTATTTTAACCGGTTGCGTTGGCACGGTTGAACCGGTTGACGACAGACGAGTCATCCATTTCGATGCCGCTTCCATCCTCTCATCAGCGCGCGACCATCAAGGTAAGATGCTCGCGTTATCAAGTGTGCCAACAGATGTGGTCGCCATATCTGGAGCAGTTAAAGAGTTGCAGAGAATGCAAGCAGACAACGATAGGTTTTTAGTTGAACTGGAGGGTGTGCAACATAAAGATACTTCGGCCGATGAGTATAAAGACCTCTTTATTGAATATCTAGAAGCGGAAAACGTGTATATCGATCAAACCATCGAGGCCTTATACGGTGGGGACACGAGCCGTCCAAGTCGATTCTCGATGGAGTCGCTGTATTCAAGAGCCAACGAAAAAGTGTCAGAATTTCGATATGAGCCAAAATGATGTAAACGCAACGGAGCGCCATCCCAGTGAGGGACGACGCTCCGTTTTTTGCTTTAGGGCACTTCAATTTTAACGGTATACACTTTCGGCATGGCGCCACTTGAAGCATACAAGACGAGCGTTTTCTCTTTCTCTGGAACGAGGAAGACTAAATCGATTTCGGATTTCTCGCCTGCGAAATAACGAAAACCGTTCTTGAACGCTTTTTTATTGTGGTTGACCATATCGACTGGACTATATTTTTTCCCGTCTGACGTGTACATACGGAACCCGTTCGGTCGATAGTCCATAGTGCCGCCATATCCATCATCCTCATGAAAGAGAGAGAGCGGGAGACTGACGAATCGTTTTCCAGCTTCCGGTTCGGTCCCATCCGGTGAGGCGTAGACCGGTTCCCCGACTTGGAATTCACGTTTCTTCATTTGTGGATCCCCGATAAACGTTTGGAACGTACCGAGGTTCATGATTTTTTGAAGATCATCTTCTTTTGGTGTGGTTGCTTTGGCTTCTTTCGGTTTATCTGCTTTTAAATCAGCTTGTTTCGCACCGGTCGTCTGTGCGGTCGGAGCTGGTGTCGTCTTCGCTTCTTCCGTCACCGGTTTCACTTCAGGTGATGTGAAGACGAACAAGCTGATGATGCCGACGACGAGAGCGGTCGCAGTCGTCCCGAGCACAAGACGGAACCGTTTCTCGACTTTCTTCTGGTTAACGACGTGTCCGCCGATAGCTTCAGCCGGTGTGATGCGGACAGCCCGCTCTGCTGGGAGGAGTGCCCCGAGGACACCGGTCACGACCGGGATGAGGATGGTTGCGAACAGGAACGGCAACTCGGACGTCGGGAACTGCTGATACATGATGGTGACGATGATGATAGTCACTGTCACGCCGAGCAGTCCGGCGAAGAAACCGGTCAACGCGCCTTCCGTCAAGACGAGGCGACGAATGGACGTGTTCTGCCAACCGAGCGCTTTCAAGACAGCGAGCTGTGGCTTGCGCTCCGAGACGTTTTGCCACATGATTTCTGTCGTCGTCAGCATCGCGATGAGTAAGGCGACCCCCATGGCGACGTAATGCATTGTCCCGACTTCAAGGGCGACGAACTCGCCGATCCATGTCGTATACAAGACGCCTTGAAGGCGGAATGTGACGAATAGGAAGAAACCGAACAGACTCGTCGGTAAGGCGATGGCGAGAATCGACAACGTCGTCCGCGGCCAATACGTCACGAGCTGGTTCAAACTCATGCCGACGCTCGAGCGAGAGCGGAGCAAACGGCGTCCTTTCGACACCTCACCTGACTGCATCGTCTCATACGGTTTGATTTTCTGCACGAGTCGAATCGGGATGAGCGTCCCGAGCCAGTAAATCAACAGACCGGCGAGTCCAATCAATAAGATGCGGGCAATCGACGTTGAACCGGCTGCCGTCCATAGGAACGTCCCAAGAATCATCCATGAGATGAGCGCGACCATCGAACCGAGAATCGTCGCTTCCAGGAACAACAGCTTCGACAGTTGGCTCGGTCTCCAACCGAGCGACAACAGAATGGCAAACTCTTTCTTCCGGGCGTACAGCATGATGATGTTCGAGCTGAATACGTACAGCATCGCGACGAGGATGACGCTCGCGACGACGCCAGAGAAGCCGAGTTTCGCTTCTTGGAAAATCGTAATCGACGATCCGAGTTTAATCCATGGCTGTTGAATCCAGCCGAGCGCGCTCGAATCTTTGAGTCCAGGCAGATACGTCACGGCATACTGTGGAGACGAGCCGAGCGTGACGTCCGTGATGAGACCCGTTTTGTCTTCAATCTCTTTGGCGACCGCTTGAAGCTTCGCCTCACTCTCTTCGTTTAAGACGTCCACGCCTTTCACGTTGACGCGAATCGCAGAGATGGCTTTGTCGCCGGCGATGGCGAATGCGGCGTCGAGTGTCGTCAACATCGAAGGTGGCTTTGTGAGAAAGCTGTACGGGTTGTTCGTCGGCTTGACGGTCGTCGGTGGGTTGACCGGCTCATCCTTCGAGTTCATGACCCATTCGGCACTGGCCGGGAAATACGTTTCCATCGGTAGTTCCGTCAGCGGGTCTTTTGATAGCTTCAGTTTCGAAGGGTCAAATAATCCGATGTAGTTATATCTCACTTTCGGTGCATCGTTGATGTCTTCCGCGTATAAATTGGACTTGCGATACATACTTTCTTGACCATAAGCTACGCGACCCTCAGCGAGGAACGGCTTGATTTGATACGAGTATGGCCAACGTTTCGGGAACGGGCTCGTCACGCCCTCGTAGACGAGTGGTGATGCCTTCTCCGCAATCCAAGTATATTCCATAGTGAGACGAGGATCTTGTGGCTGCGGTTTCCCTTCTAAAATGTGTTTTGTGATATTGTCGTGCATTTGTTGGGCTGTAAAGTCGTATGAGGCAACTTTCGTCCCTTTCAAACTATCAAGGTATTCCTCTTTCCCTTTATCGAGATACGTTTTGATGAACGCTTCTTGATCGCTTGTATCGACATCGACTTCTTCGATGGTGTAGTTGATCGAGGCGTCGACGTAGTCTTTTGTACTCATCAAAATCGGGATCGTTGTGACTTCTTCATCGTAAGGTTCTGGGACATCCTCTTCATTGAAGTAACGACTGAACTCTGTCGCTTGTACGGCATCATCTAACCCGACGAGTTTCGCTTCGGCGACCGGGTCAATCCCGGCGAGCATAACGTCGCTTCCGTAATCGAGTGGGAATTCTTCGTACAGGGCGGTCGGACCGATTCCGATGTGGGTCGAATCGCCGTTTGGCATCCAGCCGACCCAAAAATAAGCTTTCAGATCTTGGAAGTCGTTGATTTTTTCAATGCCCGTATCGATGAGCGTATTCATCTTGAGTCGATAAAGACCCGCTTTATCAAACGTATGCGTTTGGGTGAACGAGCTCGAATAAGTCGACCCAATCATGGCAATCGGGGCCGCGACATCGATATCTGCGATTTGTTGAATCGTCTCGTATTGCTCGCGCGTGATTCCGCCCTCGAGTCCACTCATATAGTTCGGCTCGAGCAAGTTCAAGTCTTCGGTCACACTGCGGCTGCCTTCCGGACGGACGACGATATGGTACGAGGAGTCCCAACGCTTTTGCAGCTCGTTGACGACCGTACCGTTGTTTGCCTGGGTCACCCCGAGCAAATAGCTGAGCCCGGTACTGACGATGAGCATCCCGACCATGAGCAGGATGAAGCGTTCCTTATTCCGCCACCATGAGTTCCAGATGAACTTAAGCATGATGGACGTCGCTCAAGGCGACGACCTGCCCGTCGCGCATCTCGATTTTTCGGTTCGCCCGGTCGGCGAGCTCCGGGTCGTGCGTGACGAACAAGACGCCGCAGCCGTTGTCCCGGTTCAGACGCGTCAACAGGTCGAAGATGATATCACCTGTATGCGTGTCGAGGTTCCCGGTCGGCTCATCCGCGAGCAGCCACTTCGGACGGTGGATGAGGGCACGGGCGACGGCGACGCGTTGTTGCTGACCGCCGGACAGCTGCGACGGTAGCGAGTTCGCCTTGTCGCTCAAGCCGACTTCTTTTAAGAGTTCAAGGGCACGTTCTTCCCCGTCATAATCGACTTTGCGTCCGAACAGCGGTGCCATGACGTTCTCGAGCGCCGTCAACGTCGGAATCAAGTGGAACTGTTGGAAGATGAAACCGATGTTGTCGAAGCGGAAGTCGGCGAGCTGTTTTGCGGACAAGGTCGAGATCGGTTCACCGTTGAATAAGAGCGTGCCGTCGGTCGGACGGTCGAGCGTGCCAATCAAGCTGAGTAGCGTCGACTTGCCCGAACCGGATGGACCGATGATGGAAATGAAGTCGCCGTGGGCGAAGTGGAGGTTCACATCGTCGAGAGCGAGTGTCGCGACGTCGCCATTGTCAAAGCGTTTCGTCAGGTGTTTGCATTCAAAGGCATAGTCCATTGGAAGCTTCCTCTCTTGGTGGGATAAGATAGTCATTATTAAATATGTAAGAACACGTAATTTTCTGACTATTTATCATAGTGTAAAGGAAAAAGTTTCCTGCTGATAGCCGGATAAATTTTCGTCTTGGTTTCGAGAGGAGTATGGGACGGAATGGGGAAAAGAGTTATGAGCGTGTTGAATCGAGTGAAAGGGAGTGGAAACAATGAAACAGTTCGAAATTGAGTTCCATATGATTAACGATGAGGTGTTGACGCAAGTGGTGGAAGCGGAGAGTCGTTATGCGGCGCTCGAATCGATTTATCAGTCGTTCCGTCATGCGACGGACGGGTTCGTTCAGTTCGAGGATGAGTGGATCATTTTCCTCGACCATGTCGTGTATGTGAAGGCGTTTGAGATTGTGGAGTAGGAGCTAATAGGTTAACTTGAGAGAGAAAAATAAAGGTCCTAAAGTCGGATATCATGACTATAGGGCCTTTAAGTAGATAAATAGTACCTCATAACAGAAAGAATAATCGCAAGATACTTTTTTATAAATTATTATTTTCTTTTAAAAATTTGACCGTATTCCAGGAACTCTTTATAGAGATAAGTTCTACCTAATTTGTTGACTGTAGTTTTTAAAATGTCATTGATATATTTTTTGTCAGTCTTAAAAAAGTTACTAACGCTAGTTACTTTTTTGTTTTCATATTGATTTGTATATTCTTCATCAAGAATATTTACAAAGAAAGTAATCAAGTCTTTTAATTTTTGTTCAATATCGTCTTCTTTGTAGTTAGAGATAAAAGGTCCATAAATAAAGTCATCATCTTCAATTAAAGAGGAATTAGATTTCAAAGAACTTATCTCTACATCTTCATTAATTATTCTATAAGATAATCCAAATAGCGCAAACAGAACAAATTTTCCATTATTAAATATATTAGCTTGTTCTAGGTTAAATTGATCACTAAGTTCTGCTTTAAATTTCTTTTGTAATGTATTGTATCTGTCATTGAGTTCAATTAAGTCTAACAAAAATTCTGTTTTCTCAACTTCGCTAGAATAACGCTTAAAGAAAATTTGTTTGTAAAATTTATTGTTATTAAATAGCGAATTTTTATTTGATCTAGATGTACCTGGTTTTTGATTTACGAAAGAAAAAATTAGTTGTGCCAACTCGTCATTTTTGATTTTAATGTTTATATCTTTGGCTGTTTTTTCTCCTCTTTTAATTTCCAAAAATACTCTATGTTTTAGTAACAATGTTTGTAAGGAGCGCATTTCTGGGGAATTCGATTTTAAATCCTTTGGTTGAATAGGCTTTTGTGAATTTGTAGCTTCCGCAATGGTGTTAAAGAACTTCATTGTATCTTGGCTAGAGACTTCATCTACACTCGAAACAATTTTACAGGGTATATAAAATTCGTCTCTATTTTTGCCTTTATATTCTCCAATTAAATTTGTTGTTTGACCACCGTTTACTATGGAAAAATTATATAGTCTTATTTTGTTTCCATCTTCTACAAAATCTGTACATGCAATTGTCAAACCATTGTTTAAAAACCAAAATTCATCACGATTATTATCTAGAGTGTTTTTAATTCCATCGTCAACATTTTTATTTCTGATATATCTTCTAATATTTAAATTAAATAGTCCTTTTTGATTATATTTATTATATAAGCGGCTTATTGATTCTGAGCTAACATTAACAAAAATACCTTTATGTTGATCGCTAGCATACTTCAACACATTTTTCGTATTATCGATATATAAACTATCTTCGGCTACTACCTCATGTTGTAGCTGAAGTTTTTCAATCATTTCTTCTATGTTACCTTTATTCAATACTGTTATATACGCAACTCTATCTTCAATACCTAGTAATTTTGATTTTATTTTATGTATATCAATAGTCGCCAACGAAGAAAATAAAATTTCAACGTTACCTTCATTTTCATCTGTTAACCTATCCAACGATTCTTGCAAAAGTCGCTTTGTCTTTTTATTATAACTACCTGTGTGAGCTTCCTTAAAATCATTCATAGTAGCGATAATCTTATTAATTTCATTTACCACATCTTGAACTTGAATTGCATTTGAATATTTATTCTGTAGAATAATTATTTTTGAGTCTTCTTCATCAAAATAGATAGCGTCAATTCCGCCATCATCTTTACCGTCTGTAATCATTGAAAGAATTTCATACCACACTTTTGAAATATCTGATTCTTTAAAACAGTAATATTGAAGCAATAGAACATTAAATGCTTGATCTTCTGACAAGGAAATTTTTGGGTTTGTAGATGTTCCATATGCTATAATTTCTTTGATTTCTCTATTTATAATGTTTGACATAGGTACCTCCCTAAAAAGAATTTAGTAAGATAAATTTTTAAAATAAGTTATATATTGTTATTATTTCAAAAATCAAAATAAAGATCTAGTTATAAGTAATATGAAATTATTTCAAATAGGAGGACTAAGTATGATTCATAATAAATTAATCCGCGACCGGATTCCTGAAATCATTCACGAAGCAGGACAAATTCCTGTCGTCAAACACTTGAATCAAGCCGAACATTTCGAACAGGCACGCTTGAAACTCTATGAAGAAATCAAAGAGTACGAAGAGACGAACATCGATGAAGAGTCACTCGAAGAACTTGCTGACATTCTTGAACTTGTCTATACACTTGGGAAAATGCATGGCGCGAGTTTCGAAGAATTGAATCGCATCCGTGAGGGGAAGCGAGAGAAGCGGGGCGGTTTTGAAAAAGGCCTCTTCTTGGAAGAGGTCCTTGACCATGAGTGAGTTACGTCTGCACACCAGTCATCTACGAATTCCATTACAACACCAAATCGACGCGGCGACTGAAATTTACATGGTCGTCGCGTTTGCGCAAGTATCTGGTGTTCAAGAACTCGCCACTTCACTTAAGCAAGCAGTCAGTCGAGGTGCCCAAGTCCGTATTCTGATTGGAGACTACCTCTATTTGACGAATCCAGAAGCGCTTGAAATGTTAATGAACATTCAAGGAGTGGAGCTACGGCTCTATCGATCGAAAGGCCAGTCATTCCACCCGAAGGCGTATTTATTCCGTACCCAAGATGGAGGGACGTTCTTTGTCGGCTCGTCCAATCTGTCGCATAGTGCCTTAAATCGAGGTGTCGAGTGGAACGTCGAGATACCGGCGAGCATCTCGGAAGACGTGTTCGAACAGTCCGTCGACGCGTTTCATGAGCTGTTCTATAGTGATTACGCCCAAATCATGAACACCATCTCATTACAGCCTTATCGGGAAGAGTATACGGCCCGACAAGATCGAATGAAGGAAGCCGAGCAAGTGGCAGAATCAACTCCGGTCTATATCGAGGACGATACAATCACGCCGAACACTGTGCAAGACGCTGCTTTAAAAGCTTTACGCGAGACAATGGACGAAGGCAGACGCAAAGCGATGCTCGTGCTTGCTACCGGACTAGGCAAGACGTACTTGAGCGCCTTCTTCGCCAGCCAGTTCAAACGAGTGCTTTTTATTGCCCATCAGAAAGAGATTCTGTTTCAAGCTGAAGCATCGTATAGGAAAGTCTCGAGCGAATGGAAGACGGGATTATTGCTTGGCGGTGATTCGAGAGATGAGGAATCGGCAGATGTCTTATTTGCTTCGATACAAACGTTGGCATCGAAACATCGAATGCAGCAGTTCACACCAGATCAGTTCGATTTGATTGTCGTCGACGAGTTCCATCATTCGGCGGCACCATCTTATCGACGTGTCCTGGACTACTTCGAACCGAAGTTTTTGCTCGGATTGACGGCGACGCCGGACCGACTAGATGGGGGAGACGTCTACGCATTATGCGATGACAATGTCGCATATCAGATGCACTTCACAGAAGCGATTGAAGAGTCGTATTTGACGCCATTCCATTACGTAGGGATTTATGATGAAATCGATTATTCACAGATTCGATTGATCAATGGTCGTCGCTATGATCAGGACGAACTGTTGGCGGAGCAGTTGAAGGAAAGTGTCGCTCAAAAAATCTTTGATGCCTGGCGGATGCATCACCAGACTCGAGCGCTTGGGTTCTGTTCGTCAGTTACACAGGCTGAGTACTTGGCCGACTATTTCCGCCTGCAAGGTGTGCAGGCTATCGCGTTACATAGCCAGACCGAATATGATCGTGCTGATGTGATGCGTCAATTGAAGCAGGGACATCTCGATATCATATTCGCGGTCAATCTATTTAATGAAGGTGTCGATATTCCGGAAATCGATACGCTATTGTTCTGCCGCCCGACTGAATCGTTGACGGTCTTCACGCAACAGATCGGCCGTGGATTACGTCTATTGAGCGGGAAGACGCACTGCACCATCATCGATTTGATTGGGAACTATAAGAACATCGATAAGAAGTTGGCGCTGTTGACGACGAAACGACAGCCGATTTTCAAAGCACTTCCAACAGATGTGGATTTGCCAGGCGAATGTACCATCGAATTCGATTTGCACGCCATCGATTTATTGAAGCGAATGGTAACCCGTTCTTCGACACGGCGACAACAGTTGGAGCGTAACTACTTCATGGTGAAAGAAGAACTCGGAAGACGTCCGAGTTACCTAGAGTTAATCCAGCGAGGTGAATACTCGATAGATGCCTATCGTTCTGAATGGAAGAAAGACGGAGGGTTTTGCGGGTTCCTCAATCGGGTGGGGGAGCTGGATGACGAAGAAAGTCACCTGTTTGAAGAGGTGAAGTCGCTGTTGCTTGAAGTAGAATACACAGACATGACGAAGAGCTATAAGATGATTGTGTTATCCATCATGTTAAGTCGTGGGGTCGCGGGATGGCTTCAACCACTCTCAGCGAGCGAGGCGGCTCGTCCATTCTATGAGTTCATCAATGCATTCCCATATCGTCAACAAATTGACGGACAGACGAAAGACTTCCAATCACCGTTCCATCAACGAAAGATTGAAAGGTTACTCTTACGGATGCCGTTTGATAAAATAGCTAAAGGACCGTTCTATGTGTCAGAGGAAGCATTACATATCGAGCAGAATGAAGCGTTTGTTCATCCTTTGGTTTACGAGTGGGTCAGTCAAATCGTTGAAGTGCGGCTACATCACTACTTCAGTCGTAAGGCTTCAGAATGAGGGTGGCGTAATTATGGAAGATCGGCTTAAGCGGTTAATTCAGTATATAGATGAATTCGATAGGCAAGGACCATATAAAATGAACGTACTGAAGATAATGTTAGAGCGGGGTTCAGAAGACTGGTGTGCTCCAATTTCAATAACTGAACTCGCGAGACCTTATTATGATTTGGTTAACGAGCAACTCCGTTCTTATACTCTTAAAAATATAAGTGCTGACTTTACAACGAACTTTTCACAAGCAAAAATGGAACGGCATTTAAGAACACTGCCATTAAAGTATCTATCGACCACTTCAACTAGATTAAGCAATATTTCTCCACCCTTTGAATTAATTGATGATATGTTTTATGTGAGGGAAGAATACCGTATTGAAGGTGAAGTTGCTCATGATAGAATCTTTAAAGCAGTGGAACAAAAGTTTGAAGAGTACTTAGAAGTATTTAGTGAAAGGTGAGGGATAATTTGAAACGCGCACTACTTCGCAAAATCCAATTCGCCCTCCAGCATCACGGTGGGACGGCGTCATTGAAAGAAATCAACGAATATATCGAGCGGTCGTACTATCAACTCGAGCTCGATCGGTATAAAGATTGGAAGGCTCACGTCAATAAACAGATTCGTGCCCATTCGAGCGATTCGGCCAGCTTCAATGGCAAAGACGACTTGTTTTATTCCACGGGAAATAAAGGTGTTTGGGGCCTTCGCCAACCGAATAAGTAACCGAAAGCGGAACCATTTCAGTTGGTTCCGCTTTCAATGTTTACAATCCGTCACACCCCCTTGTCACAGAATGTTCAATCCTGTAAACTTCGAAACAGTGTGAAAAAAATGTATAAGGGGTTTATCCATGGAAATCGTTCAGCAATTATCGCAAGTACAATTACTCAACCAATTCTGGTTGCTCATGGCCTTCGTCATCCCGATGGTCATTTTATCGCGGATGGTCGTGGCTGGTTCACGGTTCTCACCAATCCTCGTTATCGTCATCTTCGGTCTCGGACTTGGCTTCGCCATGGTCGAGATGGGCATCGCGACACCGGGTCTCCCTGAGTTCCCGCTCGTCGACTACATGTCACGGACGACGATCATCGCGCTCGTCGTGTCGTTCTTCGTCGGTGGACAAGAACTTCGCAAGATTTTAAGCAAGCAAGAGCTAGACATGAAAGACATCGTTGTTCCATCAAAAGAAGAGATGTTCCTCGGGACAGGGCGGACACAGTTCATCTTCATCCTCCGTTCATTCTTCTTGCTCGTCGGTCTCGAAGGGTTCTTCCGCATGATGATTCAACCGGGCGCGGCAGAGGGCATCATGCTCTACTATCCGATTCTCGCGTTGATCGGTCTCGCGGCATCGTTCCTCTTGATCGACCACAAGGCGCAAATCGACGATAAGAAGGTATACATGCGTAAAGGCGTCATCGAGACAGTCTTGATGCTCGTCATCTTGTTCGTGTCGTACGGCATCGCCGTGGCGGTTCAACCGATTATCGCGCTTCCGCAGATCTTCTTCGCGATGTTGCTCTCGTCAGCACTCGGTGCCATCTTCCACAACTGGACGTATGGACCGACCGTCCGCGCGCTTCTGTTCGCCGGGATCCCGGTCGTCTTGGCAGCCAACTTCATGGTCGGTGGTTCACGGATCGGTGATGCGTTCGCCATCGAAGGCATGAACTCGATTCTCGTGTACGGTTTCTTCGGTCAATTGTTCTGGATGTTCGGTGGGATTGCGCTCCTCATGTGGTTCGCCCGCACAGGACACATCCGCAACCTCGCACCAGGTATGGCCGGCTCGCTCTCGCACAGTGGTCTCACAGGCGCATGTACGGCCGGTGACTTCGGTCAAGTGGCAGCCAAACGTGCCCCAATCATGATCAACATCCCGTTTTTCGGTCACATCTTCGTGTTCTCGATTTTGGCAGTCAGTGCCGATAACGGGGCGCTCTGGATTTGGCCGACGGCAATCATCGTCTTGGTCGGTCTCACGTTAACGGCACTCTCGCTCAAAAACTTGCGCGGTGCCAACGGAGAAGACTTCAAAGAAGTGAAAGCGCTCATGCAGTTCTCGTTCGGTTGGCAGATGATGGCGGTCTTCGGTGGACTCGTCATCCTCAGCTTCAGCACGATCGCGTTCGACTACACGACGATGGCTCAATCGTCAGCCATCTCGCACTTTGGTCTCTTCGCAGCCGTCCAAGGCGGCATGTTCGGGACAGAAGCATCGCTTCTCATACCGCTTATCTTCTCAATGCCGTTCCTCGTCCACCCAATCGTGTTCTACATGTTCGGGAAGGCGCTCGATAATAACGGTGAAATGCCACGCGTACCGGTTTACGCGATGGCGCTCATCGGTGTCGTCGGAGTCTCGTTCGCGATTCTCGGTGTATAAACAAAACAGCTGCTTCTACCAATGCGTAGAAGCGGTTTTTGTATGCCTATTTTTTTGTTAACGGTCACCACTTCGGGTCTTTGATCTCGTGCTCGTTCGGAGTCCGGACAAATTTGAGCGAACCTCGATCGCATGCGCCAAAATGAATGTAGTTCTGTTGCGCTTGCCTGAGCGACACCCTATTGGCACCACCCTCATAATCTGGATCGCTGAACTGAACGCCGTCGTCTTCCCAAAAACAGATGTCGCAAATGTCATACGTGCCGGGTGGGTCTTCGTTAAGTGTTTGATAGCCGCAACAAGGACATGTGTATGTCATCGAATATCACCTCACTTTTCAGTATAGCGCACGCCGCGTACAAAAAAACGGCCGACACGAAGTCGACCGCTTTCAGCTCACCACAACATGGACAATAGCGTCAAAATCGCCAATCCGCCTTGCGTGAGAATGATTTTTTTATTGCTCGTGATACTGCCGTACAACGCGACGAGCACGATATAGATGAGGAGCATCGTGACAATCTCGATTGACTGGCTGACGAACAACCCGTATAGCAAGCCGACGCCGATCAATCCGTTATAGACACCTTGATTCTTGAACAGCACCGACACGGAATCACGCGCGAGCTCTTGTTCCGTCATGTTGAAGACACGGGCCGTCGTTTTTGAACGAGTGGCGAACGTCTCTAAATACAGGATGTAGAAGAACTCGAGTGCGACGAGCGTTCCGAGGACGAGGGTGAGCCCAGACATGTTAGTTGGCCGTCGCGATTTCCGTCACATGGAGCACCGGCTTCGCCGACACGTAGTTGCCTACGTTTTGGGCGAATGCGATGAGGTCCGGGTTTTGGTTATGTTGCTCGACGGCAGCTTGGTCGGCCCAGTTCTCGATCATGACGAAGCGGTTCTCTGAAGTCGTCGATTGGAACAGCTCATAGCTCAAGCAACCGGCTTCTTGTTTCGACGAGTCGATGAGCTTGTTGATGTCTGCCAAGAAGTTGTCAAACTCTGTTTCTTTCACGTCGAAAATAGCATTGATTAAGATCATGTGGGTGTCCTCCGATTATTTGAATGATGTGATTTTTTCAGCGTCGAGGCGGACCGATTGGTAGCCTTCTTCTGCAGCTTTACCGACCGAGAGAATCATGACCGGCACGTAACGGTCTTTATCTAAACCGAATGCTTCCGCGAGTTGGTCTTTCTCGAAACCGCCGATTGGGTTCGTGTCGTAACCGTGAGCACGGGCGACGAGCATGAATTGCATCGCAGCGAGACTCGAGTCGATTTTGACGATGTCGTTCATCTCTTGTGTCGACAAATTTTTGTAGTACGGAAGGATCGCGCCGAGCTGTTGATCGCGTACTTCTTGTGGCATCTTGCCTTCGGCGACAGCTTGGTCATAAATCTCTTCACCGAGCTCGTAGCATTCCATATCGCCGAAGATGAGGACCATCGCAGCCGACGTGTCGTTTTGACGGACGTTGAAGCGGATGAGCGGCTTGAGCGTCTCTTTCGCCTCTGGGCTTTCGACGACCACGAAGCGCCACGGTTGCATGTTGACTGAAGAAGGAGCCGTTGTCGCTTCCTCAATCATTTGAAGCATTTCAAGTTGTGAGATTTTAACGTTCTCGTCGTAGACGCGGATCGATTTACGACCGAGCATCACGTCAGTGAATGTGTTGTTTTCGAATGTAGTTGCCATGGATATTACCTCTTTCTCTCTTGTTATAGTTGGTTAAGCTTTTGCAGCAGACTCGACAGCTGATTGATCTCTGACTCGGACAGCACTTTCGTAATCAAGTGTTTACCGCGGTCATGGTTTTGTTCACAACTCGTCAAGTCATGCTTGGCTTCGTCGGTCAAATGAACGAACACTTCACGATGGTTCGCGGTGTTCCGTTCCCGTCGGACGTAGCCTTTTTCTTCAAGAATCTTCAAATGGCGGGTGATGGCCGCATTGTCGATTTTCATCGCCTGCTGAATCTCGCTTTGCGAACAGACGCCCTTGTCATGCACAATCATGAGCATCTCGTAGCGAGTCAGGCTGAAGCCCGTCTCTTTCTCGAACGAGGTCGCGACGCGTTGGTCCGCCAGTTTGATTTGGTACAGCAGTCGGCTGATATCTCGTAATTCCATCTGTGGTGTCTCACCCCTCTCATTTGATAAGTCAATTGTTGACTCGTCAAATGTAAAACATTCATGCTGTGCTGTAAAGGAGAATGCTCACAAAAAAACCATCCGCTCGTGCGAATGGAAATCATTCTTCATATTTGGTGCCATCGAAGTGGTAGTCATGGATGAACGTCGTCTCGTCAAAGCCATACAGTCGATCATGACGATTCAAGTCCTCAATCGTCTGAATTTCATGCATCGCCGGTTCTCCCGGTAAGGAGTCGCGGGCGACGTTCAAATACCGCTCGGTGAAGTCGTCATCCTCATACGGTGTCCCGTCGAACGAGAAGTGAATCGAGTAGACGTCGTCCTCCAAAGCACGAATCACGTCGAGCATCCGTTGTTTCTGCGAATCGGTATTGGCCCAGTCCTCATGGAACATGACCGACACGTCCAAGAACTCTTTCGACTCGACGTCGAAGACGGACGTCGGGGTAGGGCGTACGGTCGTCGCAACCCCTTCATCCACACCGGTCGGCACACTCGCGCGAACCGTCTCTGCCTCAGTCAACAAGTCGAGTTGCTCGAGTCGCTCCTTGAACGTGTCTTCGGCCTCTTGTTGCCAGACATGTTCGAGCACGTTGTCATGGATTGTTTGATCAGACCGATACGTCTCGGCCCAGTAGTCACCTTCGAGTATCGGATCAGTCAGCGTGAACTCGGCCGCATAGCCGCCCATCTTCCAGTCACGCTTGAGCGTGACCTGGACGTCCTCTCCATATGTATCTTCAATATAGGATGCGTATCGTTCTTCCTCATCTTGTTTTGCATACGTCGACCATGTCGTGCCAAGCGCGGTCACGGCGACAGCGGTCGCGACTAACCATCGTTTTCTCATTTTTGATTCACCTCTCTACCAATGTACCTGAAATGGAAGTGTCCTACCTCGGTCCAAAGTCGTATTCAATTTATTACCAAATACCTGTAAACTGAAAGTGCCCTTGAAGAACTAATATCTTTACGTGTACTAATACATATAATACACTTAAGTTACGTACACAAGAAAGGGTGTGACCCATGTTATATAAAATTGATATGAAGAGCGCGGAACCGCTGTATGAACAAATCGTTAACCAGACGAAAGCGCTCGTCATCCGTGGCATTTTACGTCCAGGGGATAAAGTCATGTCGGTGCGTGAACTCGCGACCGATCTCGTCATCAATCCGAACACGGTCAGCAAGGCGTATCAGGAACTCGAACGGCTCGGCTTGCTCGAGATGCATCGCGGACGCGGGACGTTCGTGTCCGAGGACTGGATTGACCAAGACTCGCCGCGCGCGCCGATCCTTGAAGCAATCAAGAAACTCGCCATCGATTGCCATTATGCCAATATTGAGCTCACCGAAGCGCTGACGCTATTTGAGACAGAGTATAAGAAAGTAGGGGAGAACCATGCTGACAGTACAGCAACTGAGTAAGACGATCGATCGCCAGCCAGTGTTAGAAGATATCGACTTCACGGTCAACTCGGGTGAAATCATCGCGCTCGTCGGCCGGAACGGAGCCGGAAAAACGACGTTGCTCCGAACGATGGTCGGCATCATTCGACCGGATAAAGGTGATGTCCGCTACGGACCGTCAAGCATCTTTGAAAAAGCAGAATTAAAGCGTGACGTCATCTTCGTCCCGGATTCGGCCGACGCCCTCAAACATTATACGATTAACGAGGCGGCAGCGCTCTACGAATCGATTTATCCGTCGTTCAACCGTTCCGTTTTCAGAGAGACACTCACTCGCTATAACATCGACAACAAGAAGATTCGCCAGCTCTCGAAAGGTCAAAAGGCGATGGTGACGCTCTCGCTCGCGTTCGCCGTCCAAGCGAAATATTATCTACTCGATGAACCGACGGACGGACTCGACGTCGTCGCCAAGTCGGACGTCTTGAAGCTGATGATCGCCCAAGTCGAGGCACGCAACTGCTCGATTATCGTCTCGAGTCACCAGTTACATGAGCTCGAACGAATCGCCGACCGCATCATCATGATCGAGAAAGGGCGCGTCAAGGCGATCATGTCGCTCGAGGAGGCGCGCGAGACGAGCGTCAAACTGCAAGTCGTCTTCAACGACCAAGTACCGGTCGAACTGCTCGAGCGCAAGGACATCGAAATCATCAATGTGACCGGACGCGTCGCCTTGTTCATGGCGAAAGAACGGACGAAAGAGCTCGATACGTTCGTCGATGCGCACGACCCGATGCTCGTCGAAGAAATCCCGATGTCGCTCGAAGACATCTTCCGGGTCCAATTAGGAGGTGAGGCAAGTGTCTTTTAAAGTCCTATTAAAGAAAGATTGGAAACAAGTCTCGATTTTATGGATGTTGCTCGTCGTGTTGAGCGTCATCGTGTTCACGGTACCGGCGTGGACACAACTGGAAGACTTTAATCGAGAAATCGAGAATATCCGGGCCAATCCTTCGTCTTTTGAGGGGGTTCCATTGGACGCCTCAAACCTGCCGGACAGATGGTTCTTTGAATCGGGCGAAAGCGTTGGGATGCTTTACAACGGTTTGATGTCACTCATTCCGATGGGGATGGTCATTTTCCTTTACGTCGTCTTTGGACTGCTCATGGCGTCGGTATTAATTGGCGGAGAACGGAACAGCCAAATGTCCGACTTCTCGATGTCACTACCGTTCACACGGACCCAATTGTACATATCGAAATGGCTGATTGGGGCCAGTGGCTTCGTCGTCGCGACGTTGCTCGGTGGTCCGCTTTTGATGGCAATCATCCACTTGTCGAACTTTAGCTTTTTGATTCAGCCAAAAGATTTAGAGGTCTCCATCATGATTCTATTTATGATGTTGACCGGCATCTCGGTCTTCTCGATCTCGCTTTGGATGGGTTCATTTGGGGGCGAGTCGATTTCCCAGGCGCTCTGGTCATTCGTTGCCCTTCTGTTCCCGATCGGGATTGTTACTTTGATTGAAGGGTCGCTGTACACGTTCGAGCGCTTCATTGATGTGTCGTACAGTTTGACCCAAATGTGGATGGAAAGTATCCCGTTGCGCGTCATCTCACCGCTGGCGAATGTTTTCAACATCGACACGTATGACATCTTCCGATCGAACGGGTTATGGGAAGACTTTGTCACGGTGGCACCACTCAGTGTACTCGCGTCAATCGTCATCTCGTTCGGCCTCGGATTATGGGCGTTCAACCGGGCCCCGCAAGAGAACAACGGCCGCTTCTTCATGTTCTCGGACTGGCTCTGGCTCGTCCATCTCGTCATGGTGCTCACTTTCGGTATGCTCGGCGGCATCCTGCTGTCAGCCGTAACGTTCTCGCCAAATATCGTCTTATATATCATCGGTTTCGTGCTCGGAGGCTTCATCGCCCACTTGCTCGCCAAACGGTTGCTTTACCGCTTTAACTTGAAACTAAAATCTTAAAAGGAGGATTTTCATGAAACGGCTCAGTCTGCTCGTCGTCTTGCTCGTCATGCTCGCGGGATGCGGGGATACCCATCGACCGAACGCCTTCCAATACAAAGATTCATACGTCGGGGACAACAGCGCCGTCTCGGGCATCGCCCAGACGTTGCCGATGCATGACTGCTACAAGTCGATCGAGCTACAGACGTCGAAACGGCCGTACGGCTTGACGGTGCGCTACAGCGACCCGGAAATCGAGCGCATTGAGCAAGAGCGGTTGGCGATCCGCAACGCGGCGACGTATTTCACGCTCGTCCAAAACGCGGAAATCGTCCGCTTCGCTTTCCCGAACCGGACGTACGCATTCTCACGCCCGGAGATGGAGGCGTGGCTCGACATCGACTTCTCGACGATCAAGTGGGAAAAAGAGTTGAAGGACCGCTTGGACGAGAAAATCAGCAACGAAGAACAGACGGAAGCCTATTTCAAGAGAATCTGAACGTGTGCGGAAACTTTCATCCGCACACGTTTTTTCGATATTTTCTGAAAATTATCGGGTAAAGGGTAGATGAAAGCGTTTTCTTGGCATTATAATAGAGTTAACTGAATGACTATTCATTCCAAGGAGGAAATGCGATGAACAAACCGTGGTTGCAAGATTATCCAGCTGACATGCCGAAAACGATTGACTATGAGGTGAAGCCGCTCTATGATGCGCTATCCCGAGCCGCGACCGATTTCCCGAACAAGACCGCCATCTCATTCATTGGCAAAGAGTTGACGTTCGCCGAAGTCGACGATGCGGCAAAACGGTTGGCGACGATGCTTCAATCGAAAGGGCTGCAAAAAGGGGACCGTGTCAGTCTGATGCTCCCGAACTGTCCACAATTCGTCATTTCGTTCTATGCGGTCCTGTACGCCGGCGGTACGGTCGTCCAGACGAATCCGCTCTACACGGAGCATGAGCTCGAGAACTTGATTACGGACTCCGGTGCGAGCATCATCGTCACGCTCGACCTCCTGTATCCAAAATCACTTCGTGTGAAGCAGAAGACGGACGTCAAAACGATTATCACGACGAGCATCGCCGACTATCTACCGTTCCCGAAAAATAAGCTGTATCCGATCAAAGTGAAGCGCGAGAACAATATCGTCATCGATACGACAGGTTCGGTCGCGTTCAAGGACTATAAACAGTTCGATCCAATCACGCCGGTCGCGGTCGATCCGAAAGAAGACGTCGCGGTGCTGCAGTATACGGGCGGGACGACAGGTCTGCCAAAAGGCGTCATGTTGACCCACTTTAACTTGACGGCGAACGTCGACCAGATTTCGAACTTCTTCTATAGATATAATCGCGGCGACGAGAAACGCGTCTTATGTGTCGTGCCGTTCTTCCATATTTACGGCATGTCGTGCTGCCTGAACTTCGGGATGGCGAACGGATATGAGCTCGTCCTCGTGCCACGCTTCGACGTCACCGACGTCTTGAAGACGATCAATAAGAAGAAACCACACTTCTTCCCGGGCGCCCCGACGATGTACGTCGGCATCTTGAACGACCCGAAACTGAAGAAATACGACTTGTCGTCAATCGAGGCGTGTATCTCGGGCTCGGCCCCGCTGCCGGTCGAAGTACAGGAGCAGTTCGAGAGCATCACGGGCGGACGCATCGTCGAAGGCTACGGCTTGTCGGAGACGTCACCGGTCACACATGCGAACTTCTTATGGGATAAACGGATTGTCGGCTCAATCGGGGTGCCGTTGTCGGACACTTCTGCTAAAATTGTAATGGCAGACGGAGAGACACTGGCCGATATCGGTGAAATCGGGGAGATCATGCTGCACGGTCCGCAAGTCATGAAAGGGTACTGGCAGAAGCCAGAAGAGACGGCAGCCGTCTTGAAGGACGGATGGCTCGCGACCGGTGACCTCGGCTATATGGGCGAAGATGGATTCTTCTATATTGTCGACCGGAAGAAAGACATGATTATCGCCGGAGGCTTCAACGTCTATCCGCGTGAGATTGAAGAAGTGCTATACGAACATCCGGCCGTCAAGGAAGCTGTCTGTATCGGCGTACCGGACCCGTATCGCGGTGAGACGGTCAAGGCGTTCATCGTGACGCGTGACGGCGCCAGCGTGACGGAAGAAGAGCTCGACAAGCACTGTCGCGAGAAGCTCGCAGCGTATAAAGTACCGAAGCTGTATGAGTTCCGGGAAGAGTTGCCGAAGACGTTCGTCGGTAAGATTTTACGTCGTGTCCTCGTCGACGAAGAGAAGGCGAAACAAGTGAAACAAAGCAGTTGACACAAGCGTGTCACATGATAGAATAATAAATGAATGAACCATCATTCATTTTTAAGCAGCGGTAAGGAGCTTGGGTGTTTATGACAAAGAATGGATCAAAAAGTGACCGCATTATCGATGCGGCAGTGAAAGTGATTGCGGATCATGGCTATCACGGTGCAAAGGTGACGGCCATCGCCAAAGAGGCGGGCGTCGCCGACGGAACGATTTATCTGTACTTCAAAAACAAGGAACATCTGTTGATTGAATTGTTCCAGACGAAGATGGGCCTGTTCATCGACTACTCGAAACAACAAATCGAGCGGGAGACGACGGCCGGCGACAAACTGTATCAGTTGATCGAGTCGCACTTGAAGCAACTATCGGCCGATTACGACCTCGCCGTCGTGACGCAAATCGAGCTCCGGCAGTCGAACTTGGCGCTCCGTCAAAAGATTAGCGAAGTGCTCAAACCGTACTTGAACTTAATCGATGCGGTCGTACAACACGGGATCGACACCGGCGAATTCGATCGCGATCTCGACTATCGACTCGCTCGGCAGATGATTTTCGGCACGATCGATGAAGTGGTCACGAGTTGGATGGCGAGCGGCTTCAAGTATGACTTGATGTCGACACTACCGAAAGTACACCATATGTTAAAAAAAGGGCTTGCTTAACCGTAAGCCCTCTCGCTAGCTCAAAAAATGAACGCTGATTCATGAATGATGGTGCGAACAACTTATAAGGGGGAACTACGATGAATATTTTTGTATTGCTGAAGCGTACGTTCGATACAGAGGAAGCGATTCAGCTCGAGAATGGGGAAATTCAAGAAGACGGCGCTGAGTTCATCATCAACCCGTATGACGAATATGCGGTCGAAGAGGCCATCCGTAAGCGTGACGATCTCGGGGGAGAAGTCACGGTCGTGACGGTCGGACCAGAAGACGCGGACAAAGAACTTCGAACGGCGCTCGCGATGGGAGCGGACAAAGCGGTTCGCATCTCGATCGAGGATGACGTCGAGGACGCAGACCATGTGACGATTTCGAAAGTGCTCGCCACGTACTTGAAAGAGCAAGCGCCAGATCTCATCTTCGCCGGGAACGTCGCCATTGACGGCGGTAGCGGCCAAGTCGCACCACGTGTCGCTGAACTGTTGGACATGAACTACGTGACGACGATCACGAAACTCGATATCGACGGCACGACAGCGACGGTCACACGCGACGTCGAAGGGGACACTGAAGTGATCGAAGTGGCGCTCCCGCTCCTCGTGACAGCGCAGCAAGGATTGAACGAACCGCGTTACCCGAGCCTTCCAGGCATCATGAAGGCGAAGAAGAAGCCACTCGAAGAACTCGAACTGTCGGACATCGACCTCGATGAAGACGAGATCGAAGCGAAAATCGAGACGATCGAACGTTTCTTGCCAGAAGAGAAGAAAGCCGGGCGCATCCTTGAAGGGGATACGTCGTCTCAAGTGAGCGAGCTCGTTCAATTACTTCGCACGGAAGCCAAAGTCATTTAAGGGGGACACATAGATGAAAGCTTTAGTACTCGCAGAAGCGCGTGAAGGCGCGTTACGGAACGTATCATTTGAAGCAATCGCCGCAGCGAAGCAATTGACGGACGACGTGACGGCGGTCGTCATCGGGGATGACGTCAAAGCACTCGCGACGGAACTCGGGGAGTACGGCGCGGGTCGCGTCCTCATCATCGAAGACGAGCGTCTCAAGCACTACACGCCGGACGGTTATGGGCAAGTGCTCCGCCAAGTCATCGACCAAGAGTCACCGGACATGATCGTGCTCGGTCATACGGCACTCGGGAAAGACATCGCCCCGAAACTCGCGGCGCGTCTTGACGCAGGTCTCATCAGTGACGTCGTTTCAATCGAAGGATCAGGCAAAGACGCCGAGTTCGTCCGCCCAATCTATTCAGGGAAGGCGTTCGAGAAAGTGAAGTTCAAAGACTCGGTCATGTTCTTCACGATCCGCCCGAACAACATCGACGCACTGCCGCGTACGGCCGGGGCGAGCGCAACGGTCGAGACACCGAGCGTTGAACTGAAAGACCTCGCCATGATCGTCAAAGAAGTCGTCCGCAAGGCGACGGGGAAAGTCGATTTGACGGAAGCGAAAGTCATCGTCGCCGGTGGCCGTGGCGTCAAGAGCGAAGACGGCTTCAAGCCGCTCGAAGAACTCGCTGAACTGCTTGGCGGTGCCGTCGGTGCTTCACGTGGAGCATGTGACGCCGACTATTGCGACTATGCACTTCAAATCGGTCAGACGGGGAAAGTCGTCACGCCGGACTTATATATCGCCTGCGGCATCTCGGGCGCGATTCAACACTTGGCTGGGATGAGCAACGCCAAAGTCATCGTCGCCATCAACAAAGACCCGGAAGCGAACATCTTTAGCGTGGCCGATTACGGTATCGTCGGCGACTTGTTCGACGTCGTCCCACTCCTGACGGAAGAGTTCCGCAAGCACCTCGTCAATAGCTGATATGCAGAACGTTTGGGGAAACGTACCCTCCGTGGTATACTCTGAACATGAAATGCATGAGAGTGATTCATTCGGCTCTCACATCTTACTGGGGAGGTATTTACCAAATGGCTATTAAACACGCAACGACTCAAACATTTGAACAAGAAGTAAAAGAGGGCGTCGTCCTCGTCGATTTCTGGGCAGCTTGGTGTGGACCGTGCCGCATGATCGCACCGGTACTCGAAGAGCTTGACCAAGAGATGGGCGACCAAGTCCAAATCGTTAAACTCGACGTTGACGAGAACCCAGAAGTAGCGGGCGCTTTCCAAATCCAAAGTATCCCAACACTTATGATGTTCAAAGACGGACAACCTGTTTCGAAAACAATGGGCTTCCAACCAAAAGAAGCACTCAAAGAGTTTATCGCAACAGCACAATAATCACGTACAGCCGACCGGGCAACTGGTCGGCTGTTTTTTGTTGGGCGTGTTAGGGAAGAAGGAGTTTAGTCGTTTCGCATGGAATATCAACGGTTAAGGTTCGGTACGGATTGAGGGCGAGAATTCGGACAAATCACCACCTGAAAACGCATACATATAGAGTGCGATTGTAATTTTTTTTCGTCGCTTTTTGTCGACTCCCTTCATATTTAACAGTTCGGGAGAAATCGGGGAGGCGTCAAAATACGCGAAGGTTTTATCATGGAAACAGACTGAAAATTTACGCTATACTCATGAAGAAGACGTGATGGCGTCAAATGACCTTAATAATTAAGCCATCGTTTGTAAGACTCTGTTCGAAGGAGGAATTTTCTTGTCGGTGTTACATTTAGCTATCTTATTGCCGCTTCTCGCGGCACCGTTCATCCCGTTCTTGTTCCGGGCGCTGAAGCGAATCCACACGGGTTGGTTCGTGTTAATCGTTCCGGTCGTCCTATTCGTGTACTTCTTCCGCTTCATCGGAATCACGAGCGCGGGAGACGTCGTGACGGAAACGGTCGAATGGATGCCATCGCTCGGCATCAACTTCACGGCCTACGTGGACGGGCTCGGACTATTGTTTGCCCTCCTGATTACAGGGATTGGGGCGCTCGTCGTCCTTTATTCGATTTATTACTTGAATAAAGACAAAGAGTCGCTCGGTCATTTTTATGTGTATCTGCTCTTGTTCATGGGCGCGATGCTCGGTGTCGTCCTCTCGGACAACATGGTCGTCATGTACATGTTCTGGGAACTCACGTCGATTTCGTCGTTCCTCTTGATCGGGTACTGGTACGAGAAAGAGCGCTCTCGCTACGGGGCGCGTAAATCGATGCTTATCACCGTATTCGGTGGTCTGTCGATGCTCGGGGGAATCGTGATTCTCGAGTCGATTGTCGGCTCGTTCAGCATCCGCGACATGGTGGCCAATCAGGCAGTGATCGCGGACAGCCCGTTCTTTATCGCGGCGATGATACTCATCTTGCTCGGAGCCTTCACGAAGTCGGCGCAATTCCCGTTCCACATCTGGTTGCCGGACGCGATGGAAGCACCGACCCCGGTCAGTGCGTACCTCCACTCGGCGACGATGGTCAAGGCCGGTCTCTATCTCGTCGCACGGATGAGCCCGGTGTTCCAAGAGTCACCGATCTGGCTATGGACGATCGCCGCGGTCGGGACGTTCACCTTGTTCTGGGGTTCGTTCAACGCGGTCAAACAGACCGATTTGAAAGGGATTCTCGCCTTCTCGACGGTCAGTCAGCTCGGTCTCATCATGTCGCTCCTCGGACTTGGTGCCGCGGCGCTTCATTATGACGGCATGGATGACAACATCTATATGGTCGCGACGATCGCGGCAATCTTCCATT
The DNA here is from genome assembly GCF_018618345.1 of Exiguobacterium sp. s36. Lineage (NCBI taxonomy): Bacteria > Bacillati > Bacillota > Bacilli > Caryophanales > Exiguobacterium > Exiguobacterium sp. s36. Next base: position 94,425 of record NZ_JACSLW010000004.1, on the reverse strand, counting down.
TGATTAACCATGCGACATTCAAAGGCTCGCTGTTCATGATGGTCGGAATCGTCGACCACGAGACAGGGACGCGTGACATCCGCAAACTCGGCGGTCTCATGACCGTCATGCCGATCACGTTCACGATCGCCGTCATCGGCTCATTGTCGATGGCAGGGTTACCGCCATTCAACGGATTCCTCAGTAAAGAGATGTTCTTGAAGGCGACGACGAAAGTGTTCTCAATGGACTTCTTCGCGCTCGATACGATCGGCATCTTGATTCCGGTCGTCGCATTCATCGCGAGTGTGTTCACGTTCATCTACAGCTTGATTATCTTCACGCGGACGTTCATGGGCAAAGCCCAGTTCGACAAATTGCCGAAACAGCCGCACGAGGCACCGATCGGGATGCTCATCCCGCCAGCGATTCTCGCCATCCTCGTCGTCGTGCTCGGATTCGTGCCGAACGTGTTATCGAACTCGCTCATCAAGCCGGCCGTCGAATCGATTTATCCGACGCTCGTCGCGAGCGGGCAAGAAGTCAAAGTAGACATCTACTTCTGGCACGGATTGACACCGGAGCTGTTCATGACGATCGGCGTCATCCTGCTCGGGACGCTCATGTTCTACACGATCAACAAGTGGATGGGCATCTATAACCGGATTCCACACCGCCTGACACTCAACGGCATGTATGACGGGACGCTCGTCTGGTCGAACAAGGCGGCGTACCGCTTCAAAGATAACTATATGACGGGCTTCATCCGCTCGTATTTGGTCTACATTTTCTTGTTCTTGTCAGGCATGATGTTGTTCTCGATGTATTGGTTCGATTTGTTCAACTTCTCGTTCGGCGAGATGGAACCTGTCGCACCGTATGAATACGTCCTCGGGGCTGTTGTCATCTTGGCATCAATCGCAATTCTGTTCATGCGTTCGCGCCTGCCATCGATCATTCTACTCGGTGTCGTCGGGTATTCGGTCGCGTTGTTCTTCGTCTTCTTCAATGCACCGGACCTGGCCTTGACGCAGCTCGTCATCGAGACGGTATCGGTCGCGCTGTTCTTGCTCGTCTTCTACCATATGCCAGAGATCAGCAAGAAAGAAGTGCGCGTGAAATTCAAAATCGAGAATGCAATCGTCTCGATAATCGTCGGGGTGACGGTCATGCTCCTCAGCTTCATGGCGCTATCGAACCGTTCCCTGTCGTCAATCTCAGAGTACTATAAAGAAAATGTCTATGATTTAGCAGCCGGGAAAAACATGGTCAACGTTGTCCTTGTCGACTTCCGGGGCTTTGATACGTTGTTCGAGATCGTCGTCCTTGCCATCGCGGCCATCGGGATTTACACGATGATCAAATTCAGAACGACAGAACGTACGAAAGGAGCACGTGAACATGAACCGAAAAAATGATCAAGTCAATGACGTCATCTTACAGACGGCCGCGGTGATCATCTTCTTCATCATCATCGTGTTCTCAATCAATCTCTTCTTCGCCGGGCACTATTCGCCGGGCGGAGGCTTCATCGGTGGTTTGATGACGGCGGCTGCGCTCGTATTGTTGCTCCTTGCCTTTGATTCGAAAACGCTCGCCGACGTGCTTCCGTTCGACTATCGCAAGATGACGGCGCTCGGTCTCGCTATCGCGTTACTGACGTCGCTTCACAGCATCTTCTGGGACCGTCCGTTCCTGACGCATGCGTATGGTAAGTTTGACTTGCCGCTCTTAGGCGAACAGACGCTTCACACGGCAATCGCCTTCGACCTTGGTGTTTACCTTGTGGTCATCGGTGTGACGATGACGATCATTCAAACGATTGGAGAGAGTGAATAATGGAAATCTTCGTTAGCATCATCATCGGTGTCTTGACGATGAGCGCTGTCTATATGATTCTCTCAAAGAGTTTGTTGCGCATCATCATCGGCACCGGCCTGCTCAGTCACGCCGCCCACTTACTCGTCTTGACGATGGGCGGATTGAAAACCGGAGCGGCACCAGTCCTCGTCGACGGGGTGACGGAATATACCGATCCGCTCCCGCAAGCGCTCGTCTTGACGGCCATCGTCATCAGCTTCGGGGTGACCGCGTTCTTCCTAGTGCTCGCGTATCGGGCCTATCAAGAACTGAATACGGATAATATTGAGGAAATGAAAGGAACGGAATCGAATGATTAACTTACCGATCTTTCCGATTGTCATCCCGGCGCTTGCGGCCATCATCCTCCTCTTCGCGCCGAAGCAGATTCGTCTGCAACGCGGAGTGGCACTCGGGGCTTTACTTGTAACGTTCGCAGTGACGGTGCTGCTGATCTTCACCGTGTCACAGGACGGCATCTTGACCGTCAATTTAGGAAACTGGCCGGCACCGTTCGGGATCACGCTCGTCTCGGACATGCTGTCGGCATTGCTCGTCGCCACGTCGACGTTGATCGTCTTCTTCATCGTCTGGTTCGCGACCCATTACTTCTCGGACGCGTATGAGTCGAACTACGTCTATGTCGCGATGCTGTTCCTCCTCGTCGGGGTGAACGGTGCCTTCACGACAGGCGATATCTTCAACTTGTTCGTCTTCTTCGAAGTGTTCCTCATCTCGTCATACGTGTTGATCGTCCTCGGCGGGAAAGGGGTCCAACTTCGCGAGTCAATCAAGTACTTGCTCGTGAACGTCATCGCCTCGGCGTTGTTTGTCATGGCCGTCGCGCTGCTTTACGGAACGGTCGGCACGCTCAGCTTGGCTGACCTCGCGCAGAAGATTCCGCTCGTCGAGAATCAATCCGTTCTCGTCGTCATCGGGGTATTGTTCATGATTGTCTTCGGTTTAAAGGGTGCACTCGTACCGTTACACTACTGGCTCCCGGGCTCGTATGTCGTGGCACCGACGCCAATCCTTGCTATGTTCGGGGCGCTTCTGACGAAAGTAGGGGTATACTCGATTTTGCGGACATACACGCTCCTGTTTGATGTCGGGTCGTTCACGCAGAACTTCTTGATTATTCTCGCCGTGTTGACAATCGTCATCGGGATGATTGGCGCCATCGCCTATAATGACGTCAAATTGATCATCATCTACAACATCATGATCGCAGTCGGCGTGATTCTCTATGGGATTGCGCTCAACACGCAGACGTCGCTCGAAGGGGCGCTTTACTACTTGATTCATGACATGTTGATCAAGGCCGCCTTGTTCATGCTCGTCGGCATGATGATCGGCATCACCAAGTCTGGTCAGTTACGCGACATGGGTGGCTTGATTACCCGGTTCCCGCTGTTCGGCTGGACGTTCTTCATCGCCGCCTTGTCGCTCGCCGGGATTCCGCCGCTTAGCGGATTCTTCGGGAAACTGTTAATCGTTCAAGGTGGGGTCGCCGAGGGCAGCCTGTTCGGGCCACTCCTCATCTTGCTGTCGAGTTTGTTCGTCCTCTTCTCCGTCATCAAAATCTTCTTGTACGGATTCTGGGGAGAAGAGAAGCGTGCCTACGACGGTCCGCTCGTTCCGCACATGAAGAAACTCATCGTGCCGACGTTCTTGCTCGTCGCCGTCGCCGTGGCTTACGGGTTCGGCGCCGAGGCGATGCATCCGTTCATTACCCAGGCAATTGAACCGCTCGTGCAACCCGAAATCTATATCGATGCCGTGATTAAGGAGTGATTTAGAGATGGCTTACCAACTACTCATCAACTTTTTCCTGGCGTTCATTTGGATGTTCTTCACGGGTACGTTCACGACGAGCGGATTTCTTATCGGCTATTTGCTCGGATTACTCGTCATCTTCATGATGCGCCGCTTCTTCAAGAATACGGATTTCTATTTCATCCGCGTCTTGAAACTGCTTAAACTGTTCTTGATTTTCTGTCGGGAGCTTGTCCTCGCCAATGTCGAGGTGCTCCGGCTCGTCCTCAGCCCGAAACTGAAAATCCAACCAGGCATCTTCCGGTACCATACCGAGCTCGATGCCGGTTGGAAGGTCAGTTGGCTGTCGATGCTCATCACCCTGACACCAGGGACGCTCGTCGTCCAAGTGTCGGACGACAATAAGACGCTATATATCCATGCGCTCCATATGCCGGATAAAGAGTCGCTCAAGCAAGGCATTCACGATAACTTTGAGACGAAGATTAAGGAGGCGACCAGCTAATGTTAGATATTATTATTTACGTGGCGCTCGCCATCCTCGTGCTCGCCATGCTCGGCATGCTGTATCGGGTCGTCAAAGGACCGACGACGGCTGACCGTGTCATTGCGCTCGACTCGATCGGAATCGGCTTGATTTCCGTCGTCTCGCTGTTGTCGATTCTGCTCGACACGACGATGTTTTTCGAAGTCATCCTCTTGCTCGGGATTTTAGCCTTTATCGGAACGGTGGCGTTCTCGAAATTCCTCGAGAAGGGAGAGATCATCCAACATGACCGCAACAATGATTTATGACATTTTGACCGGTGTCTTCACAATCATCGGGGTATTCTTCACCGTCGTCGCGGCCATCGGTCTCATCCGGCTGCCGGACATCTACTCGCGGGCCCATGCGGCCTCGAAGAGCGCGACGCTCGGCGTCATGTTCGTCTTGTTCGCGGCGCTCCTGCACGTCTGGGTCGACCAGCGTATCTTTGACGCACGACTCCTGCTCGGCTTGTTCTTCGTCTTGTTGACGGCTCCGGTCGGCGGACACTTAATTGCTCGGGCAGCTCACGCCCAAGGGGTCAAGCTCTGGGACAAATCGCTCCAGGACGCCTTGCAAGAAGATAAGGATAAAGGAATCGAATGACGAAAGGCTCTTCCATCGCACGATGGAAGAGCCTTTTTTAGATGAGGTACGAAATATCGGACGCGGACGTCGGATACGCGAACTCCAAGTGTTTGACGTGTTGATGGGTCATATTGTTTTGTATAATGAATGAGAACAAGTTGATCAGTTCCGGCGCGTGTTGCCCAATCAAGTGGGCGCCGAGCACATGACCGTCTTTGCTGAGCAAGATGCGGGAGAACGCCGTCGTGTCGTTGATCCGCTCATACGTCAAGAAATGGGACAAGTCGTTGTCTTTACATTCATAGTCGATCCCTTGCGCCTTGGCCTCGTCGACCGTCAGCCCGACTTTGGCAATCGGTGGTGTCGTGAAGACGACCGTCGGGGCGGGACGCTCGGGGAGCGGACGCGTGTTGTTGCGGAGCAGGTTGAGCGCGGCGATGCGGCCTTCCTGTCCGGCGAACGGGGTGAGGGCCGGGTTGCGGCTCTTGGCGACGTCTCCGGCCGCATAGACGTTCGGATTCGTCGTCTGGAGAAACTCGTTGACCAAGACGCCGCCGTGGTCGGACTCGATGCCGGCCGCATCCAACCGAAGTCGCTCGATGCTCGGAATCCGCCCGGTGGCGTTAAGCACGAGTCCTACAAGGGTAGAGTCATCTGATAGCGTCACGACGTCGCCATTGATGTCGACCGGTTCGATTCCATAGCGGACATCGATCCCGATTTGAATCGTCTCATCGACAAGCCGTTTGACGACTTTACGGTCGAACGGCTTCAACGCCCGCGACCGGACGAGGAGCGTCACGTCACATCCGAACCGGCGCAGAATATGGGCGAACTCGAAGGCGATATAACCGGCTCCGACGATGATGACGTGTTGCGGTAACACCTCAAGGTCGAAGACGTCGTTGCTCGTGATGGCAGCGTCTCCGCCGGGAATGTCGAGTGGACGCGGGATTTGCCCCGATGCGATCAAGAATTGATGCGCCGAGATTTCATGTCCTTCGATGACAATCGAGTCTTCGTCGATGAAATGTGGTTCGCCTTCGAACAAATCGATGCCGTGTTCTTGCCAATGATGCATCTTCGTCGTCGGGACGGCAAAGCGGTACTCGTCGACACGATGTTTGAAGGCGTGCCAGTCGAGCTTGAGTTCGCCGGTCACACCGAGCGGTTTCATCCGTTCGGCCCGGGCAATCAGGTCGGCTCCTTCCGCGAGCATTTTTTTCGGGTCACACCCGCGCTGCGGGCACGTCCCGCCGAACGTCCAATTCTCGACAATCGCAATTTGTTTACCGGCGTCACGTAACACGCTGGCGGCTTGGCTCGCTGCCGAGCCGCTGCCGATGATGATGACATCGTACCGTTTCATTCCAAAACCCTCCCTCTGAGACTTCATCAATTTTTTCCCGTCTGGAAGGAACCTAAACTGAGGTGATTGAATTTGAGTCATTCTGACCACATTAAACATAAATTGGCGCTCCTCCCGGACGAGCCCGGCTGTTACTTGCATAAGAACGAGTACGGGGAAATCATTTACGTCGGGAAAGCGAAAAATCTGAAGAACCGGGTCCGGTCGTATTTCACCGGGGCGCACGACATCAAGACGATGCGCCTTGTGGCCGAGATTCGGGACTTCGAATATATCGTCACGGCGAGCGAGCTCGAGGCACTCTTGCTCGAGATGACGCTCATCAAAAAGCACGACCCGAAATATAACATCCGCTTGAAGGATGACAAGTCGTATCCGTATATCAAAATCACGAACGAGCCGTATCCGCGGTTGCTCACGACACGGAAGCTGAAGCGGGACGGCGGCTTCTATTTTGGGCCGTATCCGAACGCCTATGCCGCCAACGAGACGAAGCGGCTGCTCGACAAGTTGTATCCGCTGCGAAAATGCCAACCGATGCCGCGCAAGCTCTGTCTGTATTACCACATCGGGCAGTGCCTCGGACCGTGTGAGCTCGCCATCGACACGGACGAGCAAAAAGAGATCGTCCAAGAGATTCGACGCTTCTTGAACGGGGAGACGAGCGAGACGCTCGCCAAACTCCAAGTCGACATGGGACTGGCTGCCGAAGACATGCAGTTCGAACGTGCCGCCGAGCTCCGTGACCAAATCCGGGCCGTCGAATCGATTATGAACAAACAGAACATGATCACGGCCGACCCGACAGCGCGTGACGTCTTTGGCTACACACTCGACCGCGGCTGGATGTGCGTCCAAGTGTTCTATATGCGAGGCGGCAAGATGATCGAGCGCGACGTGTCCCTGTTCCCACTTCACGGGGAACCGTCCGAGGAACTCGAGAGTTTCATCGTCCAGTTCTACGAGCAGAACGTATTGCCGAAGGAAGTGCTCGTCCCTGAGATCGTCCGCATCGATCTGTTGAACGAGGCGATCGGCACGAAAGTGATGCAGCCGAAACGAGGGGCGAAGCGACAGTTGCTCGACTTGGCGACGAAAAATGCGGGCATCGCCTTGAACGAAAAGTTCGAGTTGCTCGCCCGCGACGAAGAGCGGACGCTCCTCGCCATGCGTGAACTCGGTGAGGCAATCGGTATCCCGAACTTGTCGCGCGTCGATATCATCGACAACGCCAACATCCAAGGTGCGGACGCCGTCTCGGCGCTCGTCGTCTTCGAGGATGGCAAGCCGCTCAAGAAGGAATATCGCAAATACAAGATTCGTACCGTCCAAGGACCGGACGACTATGAGACGATGCGAGAGGTCGTCCGCCGTCGATTCCGCCGTCTGTTGACGGAAGAGAAACGTCTGCCGGATCTGCTGTTGATTGACGGGGGCATCGGGCAATTGAACGCCGCCCTCGACGTCCTGCAAAACGAGTTCGGGCTCGACTTGCCCGTCGGCTCGTTGAAGAAAGATGACCGTCACCGGACGAGCCAGCTCTTGTTCGGGGAAGGCGGCGGGGTCGTCGAATTGAACTCACGTTCGAGCGCGTTCTATTTGCTGCAACGCATGCAAGACGAGGTCCACCGCTTCGCCATCACGTTCCACCGCAGCCTGCGGACGAAGAAGATGACGAAGTCGGTGCTCGACGATATCCCGGGCGTCGGGCCAAAGCGGCGTCAGCAATTGATTCGTCATTTCGGGTCGATGAAGCAGATCCGTCTCGCCTCGCTCGAACAGTTGAAAGAAGCGGGTCTGCCGGAGAAGTTGGCCGAGACCGTAATCCAATACGTCCATGAGGAGACCGATGAATGAACCGAGACGCGTTAGCCGATTTTCCAGACGAGACATCCCCTTTTATTGAACAGTTCGTGCGTGACTTGGCGGACGTGACCGACGCGATTCGACATGCGTACGTGCACGGGTCTTTGACGATGGGAGGCTTTCATCCGCGACAGAGCGACGTCGATTTACTGTTCGTGAGCGACCGAGACCTGTCGGACGAGGAACGGCTCGGTTTGATGCGACTGTGCCTGGAGACTTCGACGCAGCCTTATCCGCTCGAGCTGACCGTGCTGACGGAACGAGCGTTACAAGAATGGGTCCATCCGAGTCCGTTCGAGTTCCATTATAGTGAGCAGTGGCGCATGCGGTTAGAAGAAACGTCAATCGACGAGTTGCTCCATGAGCAACGAGAAATGACCGATTCGGATTTGGCCGCCCACCTCAAAGTCATCATGGAGCGAGGCTGTGTCTTGTTCGGGACTCCGATGCATGAGTTGGTGGTCGGGTTTGAGGATGGACATTACCGAGAAGCAATCAAGGACGACGCATTGGATTGCCTGAGCTCGCTTGATAACCATCCCGTGTACAGCGTATTGAACCTCGTGCGGGTGATGGCCTACGAGACGGATAGACGTGTGCTCGCCAAACGAGAAGTGCTCGAGTGGGCGAAGCGACAATCGATTCCGACTGATCTCCTGCATGTCATTCAAAAAGCGGCAGCGGCGTATGCGGGTGAAGACAGTACGTTCTCAAGGTCGGAACTCATCGACTTTTATATCTTCGCCAATGAGCGCCTCTTTCCGTATGAAGAGATGGATGAGTTAGAGGATTAACTCAAAAAGAAAGAGCCGATGCGATCAAAATTCGCATCGGCTCTTTTTCATTCGTACGTATCTTTTCGGTCTAGTTGGACGGTGATGTGGACGGCCTTGCGCGTCACGTCGGCGTAGCCTTCGGCGACACATTGGAAACGACCCGCAATCTGTTCGGCTAAAAAACCAGCCTCGAGCTGGAAGTAGCCAGTTGCCTTTTCTTGGGTCGCGGGTGGGGGCATGAGCTCGAACAAGAATTTATTTCCTTTTTCTTTCAACAGCGTCAAATCTCCCCAGCCGGCCTCACTAAAGAAGGCGCTCAGTTCCTCATTGGGCATGACCGGGAACTTGCGTGCGACCCGTTTACCCGACCAATAGATGACTTGGGCGTAATCGTCCCCAAGCAAATCCGTCAACACATAATCGCGCAACAGTTCGATCGCGAAAGTGGGTTGGCTCATCGTTTCCATCTTCTTCCATCACTCCAATCTCTCTATACCATTATAACGACGAATCGGCTTTTGGTCACCGGGTATTTTGCAAAAGAATGTGTCACAAATCGGTCAGGTTGTCTTGTCATACAAAATTCACAAGAGTAGAATAGGAGACAGAAAGCTATATTTACATTTGAAAACGCTTTTATTTACAAAACGAGCCAAGGGCTCGTACAAAGGGGGAACTAGAATGGCTTCGCAGCGTGACTATTTCAGTCGTAAAGTCCATTCGCTACTTGGGGTCATCCCAATCGGCCTGTTTTTGATCGTCCACTTGTCGGTCAACTACTATATCGTCGATGGGGTGGAGTCGTTTAACAAGGCAGCAAAATTCATGGAGAGCTTACCGTACTTGTACTTCCTTGAAGTCACCATCATCGCTTTGCCGATGATTTTCCACGGCGTGTATGGCGTGTATTATGCGTTTCTCGGTTCGATTAACACGAACCGTTACTCATACGCCCGTAACTGGATGTACATGCTCCAACGCTTCACGGGCGTCTTCCTCGTCATCTTCATCGCTTGGCACGTTTGGGAAACGCGCTTGGCGAAGTTACGTGGCGTTGAAGTGAATGCGGAGATGATGCAAAACATCGTCGACAATCCGCTCATGCTTATCTTCTACATAGTCGGGATCCTCTCGGCTACGTTCCACTTCGCGAACGGTCTCTGGTCGTTTGCCATCACGTGGGGGATCACACAGTCGCCTCGTTCACAGCGCTTCATGAGCTACGTCTCAGGCGCGGTCTTCTTGGCACTATCTTTTGTCGGCATCCGTTCAATCTTGACGTTCGCTGGCATCTTGTAATAGGGGGAAAAGTTCATGGCAAATCAAAGTTTGATCGTCATCGGTGGCGGTCTAGCTGGACTCATGGCGACAATCAAGTCGGCTGAGATGGGTGTTCCGGTAAAACTATTCTCGCTTGTACCGGTCAAGCGTTCACATTCAGTATGTGCACAAGGCGGCATCAACGGTGCCGTCAACACGAAAGGGGAAGGGGATTCTCCTTGGCAACACTTCGATGATACGGTCTATGGGGGCGACTTCCTCGCCAACCAACCGCCAGTCCAAAAGATGGCAGAAGCGGCACCGAAAATCATCCACATGTTCGACCGGATGGGCGTCATGTTCAACCGGACGCCAGAAGGTCTTCTCGACTTCCGACGTTTCGGCGGCACGCTCCATCACCGCACGGCTTACGCCGGTGCGACGACAGGGCAACAGCTCCTTTACGCGCTAGACGAGCAGGTCCGTCGCTATGAGGCGCAAGGGCTCGTCGAGAAGTATGAAGGCTGGGAGTTCCTCCGTGCCATCATCGACGAATCAGGCGTCTGCCGTGGTGCGGTCTGTCAGGATTTACGCTCGATGGAAATTAAAGCGTTCCCATCGGATGCGGTCATCCTTGCGACAGGTGGCCCAGGCGTCATCTTCGGTAAATCGACGAACTCGGTCATCAACACCGGACAAGCGGCTGGAGCGGTTTACCGTCAAGGCGCCGTCTATGCGAACGGCGAGTTCATCCAAATCCACCCGACGGCGATCCCAGGGGACGACAAGCTTCGTCTCATGAGTGAGTCAGCACGTGGTGAAGGCGGACGTGTATGGACGTATAAAGACGGCAAGCCATGGTACTTCCTTGAAGAGAAGTACCCGGCCTACGGAAACCTCGTGCCGCGTGATATCGCGACGCGTGAGATTTTTGACGTCTGCGTCAACCAGAAGCTCGGCGTCAACGGCGAGAACATGGTGTACCTCGACTTGTCGCATAAAGACTCGAAAGAGCTCGACATCAAACTCGGCGGTATCCTCGAGATATACGAGAAGTTCGTCGGCGACGACCCGCGGAAAGTCCCGATGAAGATTTTCCCGGCCGTTCACTATTCGATGGGCGGACTTTGGGTTGATTACGACCAGATGACGAACATCCCAGGGCTATTCGCTGCCGGTGAGTGCGATTACTCGATGCACGGTGCCAACCGTCTCGGTGCCAACTCGCTCCTCTCGGCCGTATACGGCGGGATGGAAGCCGGTCCTGCGGCCGTTCATTACATGCGCGGTCTCGACCAAGCGACAGAGAGCGTGCCAGAAGCACTCTTCAACTTCAACGAACGTGAAGAAATCGAGCGGTTCAACGACATCCTCGCGATGGACGGTACGGAAAACGCGTATCAAATCCACCGTGAGCTCGGCGAACTCATGACCGACAACGTCACGGTCGTTCGTTACAACGATAAACTCGAAGCGACGGACCTCAAACTCCGTGAACTTCGTGAACGCTATAACAACATCTCCGCGACCGATACGGCCCGCTGGAGCAACCAAGGGGCATCGTTCATCCGACAGCTCGACCACATGCTTGACCTCGCACGCGTCATCACACTTGGCGCCTTGAAACGCGACGAGAGCCGTGGAGCTCATTACAAACCGGACTTCCCGGAACGTGATGACGAGCGCTTCATGAAGACGACGATGGCACGTTACGACAATGGGGAAGTCGATATCTCGTTTGAAGAGATCGACGTTTCGTTAATCCCGCCACGTAAACGGGATTACTCGAAGAAAGGGGCGAAGACGAAATGACGACGCCGATGCAAGCAGATCAAAAAGACATTCGTTTTATCATTGAACGCCAGGACGGGCCGGATCAACCGACCTATACTGAAGAGTTCACCGTCCCGTACCGCCCGAACATGAACGTCATCTCGGCGTTGATGGAAATCCGCCGGAACCCGGTCAATGCGAACGGGGACAAGACGACACCAATCAACTGGGACATGAACTGTCTCGAGGAAGTGTGTGGCGCTTGTTCGATGATTATCAACGGCAAGCCGCGCCAATCGTGTACGGCACTCGTCGATAAACTCGAGCAGCCGATCCGTCTTGCTCCGATGAAGACGTTCCCGGTCGTCCGTGACCTTCAAGTCGACCGTCAGCGCATGTTCGACGCGTTGAAAAAAGTGAAGGCTTGGGTTCCGATTGACGGGACGTACGATCTCGGACCAGGACCACGGATGCCAGAGAACAAGCGTCAATGGGCGTATGAACTATCGAAATGTATGACGTGCGGTGTCTGCCTCGAGGCATGCCCGAACGTCAACGACAAATCGAACTTCATCGGACCAGCCGCCATCTCGCAAGTCCGTCTCTTCAACTCGCATCCGACCGGCGCCTTCCACGCGGAAGACCGTTTGGAAGCGCTCATGGAAGACGGCGGCCTCGCACAGTGCGGAAACGCACAAAACTGTGTCGAAGTTTGTCCGAAAGGCATTCCGCTCACGACGTCAATCGCTGCGATGAACCGTCAGACGACGCTTCACTCGTTCAAATCGTTCTTCGGTAGCGACAAAGGCCGCACCGGTTCTGCGGTCGAGGCGTAAGGGTTACGGATGACGAAGTACTTCCGGGAAGCCGATTGGGAAACACGTGTCAGAGCAGGGGTCGCGCTAGACGTCAAAGTCCGATTTTCGGAGTGCGACCCGTACGGCCACATGAATAACACGATCCCGTTCATCTATTTCGAGGATGCACGGATCGAGTTGCTTGAAGCGACAGGGTTCTCGTTAAAAGATGGGTTCGTCGTCGTGGCGGACGCCCAGTGCGACTATGTCCGCCAGGTGATGCCGCGCCAATCGATCAAGGTGTATGCCAATGTCTTGACGGTCGGAAACACTTCATGTGATATTCATTACGGGGCATATGATGGAGAACAGCTCATGTTCGCGGGGCGCACGAGCCTCGTGCACTTGTCGAAATCCGGTCGTCCGACCGAATGGACTCCAGAATATAAAAATCGCTTGCAGAATTTTTGCGAATCCGCTATCATTTGATAATGAGTTCACAAACAATTATTCTGCAGGTTCACCTGTAGAATTGAAATTTGAAGGGAGACTATCACGTCATGGAAAAAACGTTCACAGTCGTTGCAGATTCAGGAATTCACGCTCGTCCAGCTACACAGTTGGTTAACACAGCTTCTAAGTTCCAATCAGATATCAACCTTGAGTACAACGGTAAAACAGTAAACCTCAAGTCAATCATGGGTGTTCTTTCACTCGGAATCGCAAAAGATTCTACAATCAAAATCACTGCAGCTGGTGACGATGCAGAAGAAGCGGTTAACACGCTTTCTGACATGCTCACAAGCGAAGGTCTTGCTCAGTAATTGAGCGACGGACGAGGCGGCCAATCGGCTACCTCGTCTTTTTTGTTTGTCACGAGACCGTTTCTTTTTCAGAATCGGCTTTTTTGGTAAGATAGATGGGAATGGAAGTGATGATCATGAAACGAGCGATTGGAGTACTCGATTCAGGAGTTGGCGGCTTGACGGTGGTCAAAGAACTGATGCGCCAACTACCGAAAGAAGAAATTATCTATATCGGCGACACGGAACGGTGCCCGTATGGCCCGCGCCCGCACGATGAGATTGAAGCCTATACATGGGAACTGATTGAGTTCCTGTTAAGCAAGAACGTGAAGATGATCGTCATCGCCTGCAACACGGCGACAGCGGTCGTCTTGAAAGAGGCGCGCAAACGCCTCAACATCCCGGTCATCGGTGTCATCGATCCGGGAGCCCGCGCGGCCGTCAAAGGGACGCGCAATAAACATATCGGCGTCATCGGTACGAAGATGACGATTGAGAGCAACTCGTACGAGACGGCACTCCGGCACGTTGCCGGCGAGATCGATGTGTATTCGCTCGCCTGTCCACCGTTCGTACCGCTCGTCGAAGCCGGCGAACTTGACGGGGAACGTGTCCGCGCCATCGTCGCCGAGACGATCCGCCCGCTCCAGTCTTCCGAGATGGATACGCTCATCCTCGGGTGCACGCATTATCCGCTGCTCGCTCCGGTCATTCAAGACGTCGTCGGACCGGACGTCCATTTGATTTCATCTGGTGACGAGACGGCGCTCGAAGTGGCGGCCATCCTTGATTTCAAAGAGCTTGAGAACGACCTCGACACGGTCCCGGCGCATCAGTTTTATGCGACGGGGGACGTCGTCATCTTTGACCGACTCGCGACAGAGTGGCTCGGTCAGCCCGTGAGAGCGGAGAAAGTAGAGGTGTCCGGTGTCGATGCGTAACGAACGAAACCATGACGAGCTCCGGCCCGTCGAAATCGTTCCCCATGTGAACAAGCATGCGGAAGGATCGGTCCTCATCTCAATCGGGGACACGAAAGTCATCTGTACGGCGACCGTCGAAGAACGCGTCCCGAACTTCTTGCGCGGCAAGAAGCAAGGTTGGATTAACGCCGAGTATGCCATGCTCCCACGCGCGACCGGCAACCGTACGGTCCGCGAATCGGTCCGAGGGAAGCAGTCAGGCCGGACGATGGAAATTCAGCGTTTGATTTCCCGCTCGCTCCGCTCGGTCGTCGATTTGGAACGGCTCGGCGAACGGACGATTTGGATTGACTGTGACGTCATCCAAGCGGACGGTGGTACGCGCACGGCCTCGATTACGGGCGGCTTCTGTGCCCTCGTCCTCGCGGTCGATGCGCTCATCCGTCAAGGCAAGCTTGACGACACGCCGATTAAAGAAGGCGTCGCGGCCATCTCGGTCGGACGGACCGACGAACTGCTCCTTGACTTGAACTACGAAGAAGACGCCGCGGCCGAGGTCGACATGAACGTCGTCATGACGGCGAGCGGACGCTTCGTCGAAGTACAAGGGACGGGGGAAGAAGCAACGTTCACGTTGCTCGAGATGAACGAGATGCTCCAGATGGCCCAAAGCGGGATCGAGACGCTATTCAAAGCGGCCGAAGACGCGCTCGGCGCCTCGTGGTGGTATGTCGGGGAACAATTGGAGGAGACAACATGAAACTCATCGTCGCAACACGCAATAAAGGAAAAGTCGTAGAAATCGAAGGGATGCTCACGCCGCTCGGCTTCGAGGTCGAATCGTTGCTTGACTACCCGGACGCACCTGAGACGGACGAGACGGGCACGACGTTCGAAGCGAACGCCGAGCTGAAGGCGACCGAGGCGGCCCGCTTCTTCGGCCATGCTGTCCTCGCTGATGACTCGGGGCTTGAAGTCGACGCGCTCGACGGGGCACCGGGTGTTCATTCGGCCCGCTTCGCCGGACCTGAAAAATCGGATGAGGCGAACAACGCCCTCTTGCTCGAGAAGTTGAACGGGGCGACCGACCGGACGGCACGCTTCATCTGTGCCCTCTGTTTGGCCAAACCGTCCGGGGAGACGTTGACGGTACGCGGAACGATTGAAGGGACGATCGGGTATGCGCCGCACGGGGAGAACGGTTTCGGTTATGACCCGCTCTTCATCGTCCCGTCGCTCCATAAGACGGCAGCAGAACTTGAACGCGACGAAAAGGCGGCGGTCAGTCACCGCGGTCAAGCACTACGAAAGTTAGAGGCAGAAATCATTCCGTTCATGAAAGGGTGACCCGTATGCGTTTTCTCGTAGTCAGTGACAGTCACGGATTGACAGAAGAACTATCGATCATCTTTAATCGGCACGAACAAGAAATCGACGACGCGTATCATTGTGGCGACTCGCAACTCGCGCTCGTCGACGAGCACCTGCTCCCGTACCACACCGTGCGCGGCAATTGCGACTTCGGTGGCGACTTGCCGCTCGAGCGAATCGAGGAGACGGCTGAAGGCACGATTCTCATCGTCCACGGCCATCACCACGACGTGAAGTACGACTTGAACCGGTTGCGTTATCGGGCCGAAGAGGTCGGGGCGAACGTCGTGTTGTTCGGCCACTCGCACGTCGCCGGAGCGTTGATTGAGGACGGGGTGCTCTATGTGAACCCGGGCTCGATTCGGATGCCGCGCGGACGGAGTGACAAGACGTATGTACTGATGGATCTCGAGAACGGGCTGGCCAACGTCCGCTTTTATCGGTCTGAGGACGGTTCGGCCGTCGAGGATCTCGATGTGAGCGGAAAGCTGTGACGGAATGAAAAGAAGGAATTGACAGCAAACCATTTTTCTATTATAGTTTTCTTGTCAATGTCCCAATAGCTCAGCTGGATAGAGCAACGCCCTTCAAGACAAATAGGAGCCTTTATAGGGAAACAGAAACCTATGGAGTGGACGACACTATATCGGTGAAGCCTTAACAGATCATGCTGATGGTAATACCGAGGAAACTTATTTCCTTTCGGGGACAAGATGGTTCGAAGGACTAAAGGTCATCCTTTAGAGGTAGAGCCATTGAAGGAGCACCTTGCTCGTGAGGTTCCGTAGAGACTACACGTGTCGCACCTGAAATGGTGAAGATATAGTCCAGACTACAAACAACACACGTTGGTGGCGAAAGCCATGGTGGTAAGCTAAGGCGTCGGTCGGGGGTTCGAATCCCTCTTGGGACACTTCCATTTAAAATAGAGATAGCCTCCACGGAGGTTGTCTCTTTTTTCGTTTTTCGGGGTATTGATTGACAACGAATCGATTCCTAACGGAAGATGGAGATGAATGGAAAGGGTGTGGAGAGATGGCAAAAGAGAAAGCGTACCCGTTTCCTGGGAACTGGTCGCGGCTTCAGAAGATGATTCAAGAGGCGGACACGGCCGGAGAACGGCAACGGGTCGAACCGATTCTGTGGGATTGGTATGAGGCAGTGCCCGGTGATCCCTTTGTTTTCATGGAACTATTCCAATGTCTGATGGAACGTCCGGAAGAACCGGAGACGCTTGAGAAACTCGAAGAACTCGTCACGACTCAGATGACGGTCGCAGAAGAACCTGCAGCCGGCGGGCTTCAAATCGCCCAGTATTACATCATGCGTGACCAACCGTTCGAGGCGGCCCACTGGATCAATCTCTATCTCGAATGGCAAGAGAAGACCGATCACGTCAACACACAAGCGCATCAAGTACTGCAAGTGTTGAAGTTGACCGAGTTCCCGGCCGCGATTGCCAAAGTGAAGCGAATCCTTCATCGAGGCGGAATCGGCGAACAGATCGAGACGCTTGAACACGTCCATTTCAATATCGACGATGTCCTCGACAACGTCTTGAAAGAGCTCCTCGTCGCGGAACGTCCAAAGTTGATGAAGTTGATCGTGCTCCAAAAAGCGTTCGACGAGTTGCCGGTCATCGAATGGACCGATCTCGGGACACGGCACCGATTGACGCAAGACGAGGCGACCGTGCATACGCAAGCGTGGGAAGCGATGACCAATCAATTGCAGCGGGTCGTGTACGGTGACGAGATTGCGACACAACTGCTTATGAATTACATGTACACGCACTACCCGTTCACACCGCGAGAAGCGTCTGACGTGGAGGTGGCACTCGGACAGGCGAAAACGGCCATCTTGCAACACGAGGAAACTGACGGCCTAGCAGCGGAAATCCTCGAGGCGGACATGCGTTTCACCGAGGCGTTTCTAGACTAAATCCTTGTGTGCAGTCGCCGGATTTATGCTATAATACGGATTGTTGTACATTCTTGTACGTATAAACGAATTGTTGGAGGGACTTAGCATGACAGCAAAATGGGAAAAAACATCAGGTAGCCAAGGCGTACTCACGTACGAAGCACCTGCAGAAGCTTTTGATAAAGCAGTCGACGCCGCATTCAAAGATGTCGTCAAAACTTTGAACGTGCCTGGCTTCCGTAAAGGGAAATTGCCACGCCCAATGTTCAACAAAATGTACGGAGAAGAAGCACTCTATCAAGATGCGCTCGATATCCTCTACCGTGACACAGTTCAAGGTGCGGTCGAAGAAGCTGGTTTCGAACCAATCGCTCTCGAAAACATCGATGTAGACGGCACGCTCGAAAAAGGCAAACCTGTAACGTTCAAAGTAACGTTCGTCGTTGAGCCAGAAGCTGAGCTTGGCGAATACAAAGGTCTCGAGTACGAAGCTGTTGAAACAACAGTCACTGACGAAGAAGTTGCAGCTGAACTTGACGCGCTTCAACAGCAAGGCGCAGAGCTTGCTGTCAAAGAAGGCGCAATCGAAAACGGCGATACAGCTGTCTTTGATTTCGCAGGTTTCGCTGACGGAGAGCAATTCGAAGGCGGCACGGCTGAAAACTACACGCTCGAAATCGGTTCAGGCCAATTCATCCCTGGATTCGAAGAGCAAATGGTCGGCTTGACGGCTGGCGAAGAAAAAGACGTTGAAGTAACATTCCCTGAAGAGTACCACGCTGATAACTTGGCGGGTAAACCAGCGACATTCAAAGTCAAACTTCACGAAGTCAAAGCGAAGCAAGTTCCTGAGCTCGACGACGAGTTCGCAAAAGACATCGACGAGTCAGTTTCATCACTCGACGAGTTGAAAGCGAAAATCCGTGAGCGTTTAGAAACTGCGAAGAAACAAGAAGCGGAAGGCACAATGCGCGACCAACTCGTCGAGCAAGCAACAGCTAACGCAACAATCGACGTACCTGCAGTACTCGTTGACCAAGAAGTAGATCGCATGGTTCAAGAGTTCGGCACACGTGTTTCTTCACAAGGAATCGACCTCGACATGTACTTCCAGCTTACTGGAACGACTGAAGAAGCGATGCGCGAAGAGATGAAAGAGCAAGCTGAAGAGCGCGTTAAAGCTCGTCTCGTCTTGAAAGCAATCGCTGAGAAAGAAGCGATCGAAGTATCTGACGAAGATGCTGAGAAAGAACTCGAAGAAATGTCTAAACTTTACAACATCGCACCGGATCAACTCCGCACGATGCTCGCGCCACAAGGCGGAATCGAGACACTTAAAGGTGATCTCAAATTCCGTAAAGCGATCGACGTTCTCGTTGAAAACGGGAAAGCGAAGTAATCGGATGACAGAAGGACGGCTGCCTAGCAGTCGTCCTTTTTTTCGTCACGACACTTTGCATGTGTTTATCTTTGATGAAGTGATTTGTTCATGCTACAATTATTGCAACGCAGAGATGTAAATGTCTTTTCACGGTGCATGCGCACCTGGGAATACAAATAGGCGATTTATCGCACTTACATCCATTTTCATTTAGAAGGGGTGTACCGAATGTTCAAATTTAACGAGGAAAAGGGGCAACTCAAGTGCTCGTTTTGCGGAAAATCGCAAGAACAAGTCCGTAAATTAGTCGCCGGTCCTGGCGTATACATTTGTGACGAATGTATCGAACTTTGCAATGAAATCGTTGAGGAAGAGCTCGGTGTGGAGGAAGAAGTCGAATTTAAAGACATTCCAAAACCACAAGAGATTCGTAACATCCTAGACGATTATGTCATTGGTCAAGACCGCGCCAAACGTGCGCTTTCAGTAGCTGTCTATAACCACTATAAACGCATCAACGCCGGCGGCCGTTCTGATGATGTCGAACTTTCGAAGTCGAACATCGTCATGATTGGACCAACTGGTAGCGGTAAGACGCTTCTCGCTCAGACGATGGCACGCGTCTTGAACGTCCCGTTCGCAATCGCGGACGCGACGAGCTTGACAGAAGCTGGTTACGTCGGGGAAGACGTCGAGAACATCTTGCTCAAGTTGATTCAATCGGCTGACTATGATGTCGAGAAGGCTGAAAAAGGGATTATTTATATCGATGAAATCGATAAGATTGCCCGTAAGTCGGAAAACCCATCGATCACGCGTGACGTATCGGGTGAAGGCGTTCAGCAGGCACTTCTTAAAATCTTGGAAGGTACGGTCGCAAGCGTACCGCCGCAAGGTGGACGTAAGCATCCGCATCAAGAGTTCATTCAAATCGATACGACGAACATCTTGTTCATCGTCGGCGGCGCGTTCGCTGGCATCGAAGCGGTCGTCAAACGCCGCATCGGGAAGAAAGTCATCGGATTTGGGAACGATCAAGAAAACCGCGAGTTGACGCAAGAAGACTTGCTCGCCCGCGCGCTTCCGGAAGACCTTCAGAAGTTCGGATTGATTCCGGAATTCATCGGTCGTTTACCGGTTATGGCGACGCTCACGACGCTTGACGAAGAAGCACTCGTCGAGATTTTGACGAAGCCGAAGAACGCTCTCGTTCGTCAGTACGAGAAAATGCTCGAACTCGACGATGTCGAACTCTCGTTCACAGACGAGGCGTTGGTTGAAATCGCCAAACTTGCGATTAAACGTAAGACAGGCGCACGCGGTCTCCGCTCGATTATCGAAGAAATGATGCTCGATGTGATGTTCACTGTCCCATCGCGCGACGATATCGAGAAAGTCATCATCACGGATGAAACGATTACGGGTCTTGCCGGTCCGAAATACGTACTTCGCGATGGTACTGTCGAACAGACAGGCGACAATAAAGAGACAGCATAATTTTGAACGAAAAAGGCTCAAACACTCGGCACATCCGAGTTTTGGGCCTTTTTGCACAGGAGGCGTTGTAATGGAACAATTACCAATCCTTCCTTTGCGTGGAGTCGTGGTGTATCCGCTCATCGGAGTGACAATCGACGTGGGGCGTCCGCTCTCCCTACGAGCACTCCTTGCCGCAAAGGAACACGAGACAGATTTGATTGTTGTGACACAAAAAGAGACGGGGAAAGAATCACCTGAACCGGAAGACTTGTACGCGATCGGGACACGCGTCCATATCGCCAAGATGAGCGAGCTGTCGAACGAGACAGTCCGCGTCCGCTTGGTCGGGAAAGAACGCGTCAAGATCAACTCGATCGAAGAGACGAAGGAAGGCTGGTTCGCAGACGTCGAGCCACTTGAACTCGTCGAAGGGGAAGAAGTCGAGCGGACGGCACTCGTGCGCTTATTGAAAGAACAGTTCGGAAAACTCGTCGGGTCCATCAAAGGATTGTCACCGGACGAGCGTCGTCGTTTCGAGATGTATGAACGGCTCGAGTCGTTGACTGACTATATCGCGTCGAAGCTCGACGTCGACGTCGATATCCGCCAAGCGATGCTCGAAGAACCGGACGCCGTCAAACGCGGCTTAGAGCTGCTCGAGATTATGACGCACGAGGTCGAGATCATCGAGCTCGAGCAAGAGTTGCGCGAACGGACGAAGAAGACGATCGAACAGGCACAAAAAGAGTACTATTTGCGCGAACAGATGAAGACGATTCAGCAAGAGCTCGGCGACCAGTCGCAAGAGTCTGAACCGAACCGTCTCCGTGAGAAACTCGAGGCGCTCGATTTGCCTGAGACGACACGGAAAAACGTCATGCGCGAAGCCGAGCGGTTGAACGTCGTCCCGGCGACGTCACCTGAATATGCCGTCATCCGCAACTATCTCGACTGGATCGCCTCGCTCCCGTGGGGCATCGAGACGGAAGATAAACTCGACGTCAAACATGCCGCCGATGTGTTAGATGACGACCACTACGGGCTCGAGTCGGTGAAAGACCGGATCCTCGAGTACTTGGCCGTCCGTCAATTGACGAATTCACTCCGTGGGCCGATTCTTTGTCTCGCCGGACCTCCAGGGGTCGGGAAGACGTCACTCGCCCGCTCGATCGCGTCGGCGCTCGAACGTCACTTCGTCCGTGTCTCGCTCGGTGGGGTACGTGACGAGGCCGAGATTCGTGGGCACCGTCGCACGTATATCGGGGCGATGCCAGGCCGCATCATCCGTGGCTTGAAACAGGCCGAGAGCAAAAACCCGGTGTTCTTGCTCGACGAGATCGACAAGATGGCGTCCGATTTCCGGGGTGACCCGGCGTCGGCTATGCTCGAAGTGCTCGACCCGGAACAGAACGTTTCGTTCTCGGACCACTATATCGAGGAACCGTTCGACTTATCGAACGTGCTCTTCATCGCGACGGCGAACGACGTCTCGCAAATTCCGGCGCCGCTCCTTGACCGGATGGAACTCATCCAAATCGGCGGCTACACGGAACTCGAGAAAGTCGAGATCGCCAAGCGTCACTTGGTACCGAAACAGTATAAAGAGCACGGCTTGAAGAAGAGCCAGCTCACGATTAAAGAGGACGCACTTTACGAAGTCGTTCGCCGTTACACGCGTGAGGCCGGTGTCCGGAACTTGGAACGCGTCATAGGTTCACTTTGCCGGAAAGCGGCGAAGCAAATCGCCATCGGCGAGAAGAAACGCGTCACCGTCTCATTGAAGAGCCTCGGCGACTACCTTGGGAAACCGAAGTACCGCTACGGCAAAGGGGAGACGGAAGACTCGATCGGTGCTGTCACCGGACTCGCTTACACGGCGTTCGGGGGCGACACGCTCACGATTGAAGTTGCACTCGCACCTGGTAAAGGCAAGCTCCAGTTGACGGGGAAACTCGGTGACGTCATGCAAGAGTCGGCGCAGACGGCGTATAGCTACGTCCGTTCAAACGCGGAACGGTTCGGGATTGACCCGACGTTCTATGAGCGCCAAGACGTGCATATCCACGTGCCGGAAGGTGCCGTCCCGAAAGACGGTCCGTCGGCGGGGATTACGATCGCGACGGCGCTCATCTCGGCGTTGACCGGGAAGAAAGTCCGCCGTGACATCGGGATGACCGGGGAAATCACGCTCCGCGGCCGCGTCCTGCCAATCGGTGGATTGAAAGAGAAAGCGCTCGCCGCACACCGAGCCGGCTTGACGACCATCGTCATTCCGAAAGACAATGAGCGTGACATCGATGACATTCAAGACACCGTCCGTGAGAAACTGACGTTCGTCCCGGTCACGACGCTCGATCAAGTATTAGAAGTAGCATTTGGAGGAAATTAAATAATGAAAATCACTAAAGCAGAATTTGTCACGAGTGCCGTCGCACCGGACCATTACCCGATTCACGAGTTACCGGAAGTCGCACTCGCCGGACGTTCGAACGTCGGGAAGTCATCGTTCATCAACAAGATTTGTCAGCGCAAAGCACTCGCACGGACTTCTTCGAAGCCAGGGAAGACGCAGACGCTGAACTTCTTCAACATCAACGATGAAATCATGTTCGTCGACGTCCCGGGCTACGGCTACGCGAAAGTCTCAAAGACGGAGCGCGAGAAGTGGGGCATCATGATGGAGCAATATTTGACGTCACAGAGCGCGCTTCGCGGCGTCGTTTTGTTGGTCGATATCCGTCATGAGCCGTCAAGTGACGACGTGACGATGTACAACTTCTTGAAGCATTACGAGATTCCGGTCATCGTCGTGGCAACGAAGCTCGATAAAATCAAAAAAGCGCAGCGTCAAAAACATGAAGCGGCCGTCAAACGCAAGCTTCAATTTGAATCGACTGACCGGTTCGTCGCGTTCTCGGCGGAGACGGCAGAAGGCAAAGACGAAGCGTGGAAAGCGATTTACGATTTATTGACACGCGAAGAAGATTGACCGAAGACGAGGGCAACCCCTCGTCTTTTTTGTTTTCAGGGTTACGAGAGCGGGTAATTATCGTATAATTGTCCTAATTACATAAGACAAGAGAATAGAGAACGAGGTGGAAAGATGCAAATCATGTTTCAGAACAAATGGTACCGCTTTTTATTTTGGACGCTGACGATTTTCTTGGTCATCTGGGTCGGGACGGAAATTTCATTCGTGTTCCAACCAATCCAAGTCATTTTGGCGCTCGTCACGGTACCGCTCATCATTGCCGGACTTTTTTATTATTTCTTAGTGGGGATTGTCGATTTCTTAGAAAAACGGATGGACGGCAAACGGCCGCTCGCCGTCGGGATTACGCTAGGTGGACTCGTGTTGATTTTTACGCTCGTCTTCAGCATCCTTGGCCCAGTACTCGCGGAGCAGGTGACGTCACTCGTTAACGCGATGCCGAGCATTGCCAAGGAATTGCAGGTACAGGCGTTCGCCGTTCGTGACTCGCTCATGCAAAATGAGTTCTTGTCACGCTTCATCGCCGAGAATGACGATATGTTCACCGACTTCACGAACAACGTGACGTCGTATCTCGGAGACGTCTTCGGGAATGTCGCGTCATCGTTCGGTCGTCTTGTCGGCTTCATCACGTCGGCCGTCATCACAATCGTCGTCATTCCATTCATGCTTTTGTATATGTTACTTGACGGGAAACGTCTTCCGGACTCAATCGTGAAGTTGTTGCCGTCGAGTTATGAGACGGAGACACGTAAAATTTTGCATGACATGCATACGACGGTTAAAAACTACGTCCATGCCCAGTTGATTGTGGCGTTCTTCGTCGGAATCACGTCGCTCATCGGATTATGGATTATCGGACTCGACTATGCCATTCTACTCGCGCTCTTCATGATGGTGACGAACATCATCCCGTACGTCGGACCGTTCCTCGGTGCGGCACCGGCCGTTGTCGTCGCTTTCATCCAAGATCCGATTAAAGTGCTTTGGGTCATCGTCGTCATCATCATCGTCCAACAGATCGAATCGAACGTCATCTCGCCGCTCATCCAAGGCAAGTCGCTCAAGGTCCACCCGCTGACGATCATCATCGTCTTACTTGTCGCCGGGAACTTGGCCGGGATTATCGGGATGCTTATCGCGGTCCCATTCTACGCGGTGGCAAAAGTCGTCGTGAAAAACATCGTCCGCATCTACAAGCTGAGGGAACGGAAGCATTATCTCGAAGCGGAAGAAGAGGAAAAGAAACAAGAGAGTACAATCATCACCGATCCGAAAACTTTTAATTGATGGAACAAGTAGAAATGGTCGTCATGTCCGTTTCTACTTTTTTCTGTCACAAAAAATTCTTATTTTATTTCAGGAAAATCAAACAGAAGATTATAGTTCACAGATAAGAACTGTTATAATGTACGGTAGAGATTGATATAGAAAAGACAACCGTCGGTGGATTTTGGATGAGGGGAAGAGATACATGCATATTGTCGTCGTTGGACTAAATAACAAGACAGCCCCTGTCGCGATTCGGGAGCAGTTCTCGTTTGGGGAGCAAGAAATCGTGGATGCGATGATTGCACTTCGCGAAGAGAAAAGCATTTTTGAATCGGTTATTTTGTCTACGTGTAACCGGACGGAGCTATACGTCGTCACCGACCAGCTCCACACAGGACGCTATTATACAAAACGGTTTTTAGCCAACTGGTTTGATTTAGAGATGGACCAATTCACACCGTATTTATCGATTCGTGAGGGAGAAGAGGCGATTCGCCACTTGTTCCGTGTCACGTCTGGACTCGATTCGATGATCATTGGGGAAACACAGATTTTAGGACAAGTGAAATCGAGCTTCTTCCGCGCCCAAGAGAACGGGACGACGGGAACAGTGTTCAACAAACTGTTCAAAGAAGCCGTGACGCTCGCCAAACGCGCCCATACTGACACGCAAATTGGGGAAATGTCGGTATCGGTCAGCGCGGCAGCAGTCACGCTCGCCCAGGAAATGTATTCGTCGCTCGATGACAAACAAGTCGTCGTCGTCGGTGCGGGTGAGACAGGCGAGTTGACGACGCTCAACTTGTTCGAGGCCGGTGCGAAACAGATTGCCGTCTTTAACCGGACCGAGAGCAAAGCGAAAGCGGTCGCTGACAAGTTCAAAGGCCGGGCCCACTCGATCCGTGAGATTGCTTGCGGCTTGCTTGACGCCGATATTTTAATTAGCTCGACCGGTGCGAAAGAAGCGGTCATCGCCTATGATGACGTCGCCGCAGCTCAATTGCTCCGCCGGGAACGTCCACTGTTGTTAATCGACATTGCCGTGCCGCGAGATATCGATCCAGCGGTCCGGGCGCTTCCGGGCGTCCACTTGTTCGATGTGGATGACTTGAACGGCATCGTCAATAAAAACTTGGCGGCCCGTCTCATTGAAGCCGAAAAGATTGAAATCAAAATCGATGAGGCGATTCAAGAGTTCCAAACTTGGCTCATCACGCTCGGTGTCGTGCCGATCATGAATGAATTGCGCGCCCGTGCGCTCAACATTCAAGAAGAGACGATGGAAAGCCTCGAGCGCAAGCTCGATCATCTGTCGGACCGCGATAAAAAAGTCATCGGCAAGCACATGAAGTCAATCATCAACCAGATGCTTCGTGAACCGATTGATTACATCAAAGACGCCGCCGCTCAACCGGATGCGAACACACGCATCAATCAGTTCGTGGAGACGTTCGGTCTGGATGTCGACGTCCCTGACGCCGAACCGGAAACGGAAGAAGCCGAAGCGATGTCAGCGAAAGCACCACTTCGCGCCTTGATGCGCTAATACAAAACAAAAAAAGGCGGCGGATCTCGTCGCCTTTTTCTATGAAGGGGATAACCGATCATGCGTAAAATTATCGTCGGCTCACGCCGCTCACAACTTGCGATGACACAGACGAAATGGGTCATCGATCAATTGAAGAAAGCCGGAGCTCAAAACGAGTTCGAAATCAAAGAGATCGTGACGAAAGGGGACCAAATCGTCGACGTGCAACTCTCGAAAGTCGGCGGCAAAGGGTTGTTCGTCAAAGAGATTCAGCAACAGATGCTCGCCGGGGACATCGATTTCGCGGTCCACAGCATGAAAGACGTCCCGGCCGAGTTGCCGGAAGAGCTCTATATCAGCTGCATGCCGAAACGCGTCGACGCCCGTGATGTGCTCATTTGCGAGAACGGCTACACGCTCGAAACGCTCCCGGAAGGTGCCGTCATAGGGACGAGCTCACTGCGCCGTGGTGCCCAAATGCTCGCCGCTCGCCCGGACTTCGACATTCAATGGATTCGCGGGAACATCGACACGCGCCTCAAAAAACTCGAGACAGAAAACTTCAACGCCATCTTGCTCGCCAAAGCCGGGCTCGAACGCATGGGTTGGACGGACCGCGTCGACTTCGAAGCGCTTGACGCCGACATGATGGTCCCGGCCGTCGGACAAGGTGTGCTTGCCATCGAAAGCCGGAAGGACGACGCTGAAGTGACGGCAATTCTACAATTGCTCCATGACGACGTGACGGCGAAAGCCGCAACGGCCGAGCGGACGTTCCTCATGGCAATCGAAGGCAGCTGCCATGTGCCGGTCGGCGGTTATGCGACGGTCGATGGCGACAACGTGACGCTCACAGGCCTCATCGCCTCGGTCGACGGTAAAGAAGTGCTCCGCGTGACGAAGACGTCGTCAGACGCGGTCGCACTCGGGAAAGACGTAGCAGACGATTTGCTCGGACGCGGCGGGCGCGAAATTCTCGCCTCGGTCAATGCGTGACGTCTGGTACACAGGGACAAAACGACTGACCGCTTCGCAGCGAGCCCGGCTCACCGCGAGCGGTCTTTCCGTTCATCACGTCCCGCTCATCGAGACGAGATTGACGCACAACCAGATGCCAATCAGCCGATTCGATTGGCTCGTCGTGACGAGCCAGACGGCGGTACCGGCACTCCGTGACGTCCCGCGTGACGTCAAAGTCGCGGCCGTCGGCGAGAAAACGAAACAAGCACTCGAGGCCGTTGGATTCACCGTCGCGCTCATGCCGGAGACGTTTACGGGCGAGGCGTTGTTCCATGACCTTGCAACTGTCGTAAAAGCAGACGAGGTCGTCTTGTTCGCCCGGGGCGACTTGGCGAACACGGCGCATATGACGCAACTCGAAAACGTCCACGACTGGGTCGTCTATGAGACGATCGGCCGTGAACTGACGGAGACGGAAGTCGAGGCGCTCGAAGGAATCGAGGCGCTCCTCGTGCTCAGCCCGTCCGCCG
Source organism: Exiguobacterium sp. s36 (assembly GCF_018618345.1). Lineage (NCBI taxonomy): Bacteria > Bacillati > Bacillota > Bacilli > Caryophanales > Exiguobacterium > Exiguobacterium sp. s36. The sequence continues at coordinate 66,690 of NZ_JACSLW010000004.1, read as the reverse complement.
TCCGGGCGCTCACGCCATATCTCGACCATTTCCACGGGACGTGGTATGGCATCGGTGAAGTGACCGAGCGCGCCGTCCGGGAAGTGTCGACGTTACCGGTCCGAGTGCCTGAGTGTTATACTATGGATGCATTAATACAGTGTATAGGGGAGGATTTTTCATGAACCAGTTTGACCGTCATCGTCGTCTTCGTTCATCGAAGTCAATGCGTGCACTCGTACGTGAAAATCATGTTCGGAAAGAAGATTTGATTTACCCGCTCTTCATTATCGAAGGGACAGACATTAAACGTGAAGTCAGCTCGATGCCGGGCGTCTTCAACTTCTCGCTCGACCGTCTCGAGGACGAGATCAACGAGATCGTCGACCTCGGCATTCAATCGGTGCTCTTGTTCGGCGTGCCGGAACATAAAGACCCGGAAGGTACGGAAGCGTATCATGACCACGGTATCGTCCAAGAAGCGATCCGTAAAGTGAAAGAGTGGGCACCACAGCTCACGGTCATCGCCGACACATGCCTGTGCGAATATACGTCGACAGGCCACTGCGGCATCGTGAAGAACGGTGACGTCGATAACGACGCGTCGCTACCACTTCACGTCCAGACGGCCATCACGCAAGCGCAAGCAGGCGCTGACATCATCGCGCCGAGCTCGATGATGGACGGCTTCGTCGCCGCGATCCGTGAAGGACTCGACCAAAACGGTTTCAACCATATCCCGATCATGAGTTACGGCGTCAAGTACGCATCGGCGTACTACGGACCGTTCCGTGACGCAGCGCAATCGGCACCTGGTGAAGGCGACCGCAAAGGCTATCAGATGGACCCGGCCAACCGCCGTGAAGCGTTCCGCGAATCACAATCGGACGTCGAGCAAGGCGCCGACTTCATGATCGTCAAACCAGCGCTCGCGTTCATGGACATCATCCGTGACATGCGCGATTCGCTCGATATGCCGATCGTGGCGTATAACGTGAGCGGAGAGTACGCCATGGTCAAAGCGGCTGCTTTGAACGACTGGGTCGATGAGCAACGCATCGTCATGGAGACGATGGTCGGCTTCAAACGGGCCGGTGCGGACCTCATCGTCACATATTTCGCAAAAGACGTCTGTCGCTATTTGGAAGGAGACTACGCATGACCTACAAACAAACACGCTCAGAAGTGGCGTTCGAACAAGCACGTCCGCTCATGCCGGGCGGGGTGAACAGCCCGGTCCGTGCCTATAAATCAGTCGGCATGACGCCAATCTTCGCTGAACGCGGTGAAGGCTCACGCGTCTACGATATCGATGGCAACGAATATATCGATTACGTCCTCTCATGGGGACCACTCATCCTCGGCCACCGCGACCCTGTCGTCACGAAGGCGATTCAAGAGCAAGCCGAGAAAGGCTGGACGTTCGGGACACCGACCGAGCTCGAAACAAAAATGGCCGAGCTCGTCATCGAGCGCGTCCCATCAATCGAGATGGTGCGCATGGTCAACTCGGGTACGGAAGCGACGATGGCGGCACTCCGCCTCGCACGCGGCTACACGGGCAAGACGAAAATCTTGAAGTTCGAAGGCTGCTACCACGGTCACGGCGACTCGCTCCTCATCAAAGCCGGATCAGGCGTCGCGACACTCGGTCTCCCGGACTCACCGGGCGTGCCGAAAGACTTGGCGAGCCAGACACTCACGGTGCCATATAACGATTTGGATGCCCTCCGCATCGCCTTCGAGAAGTTCGGCGACGATATCGCTGGTGTCATCGTCGAACCGGCGGCCGGCAACATGGGCTTCGTGCCACCGCAACCTGGATTCCTTGAAGGACTCCGCGAGATCACAGAACAGTATGGCTCACTCCTCATCTTTGACGAGGTCATGACCGGATTCCGGGTCGGCTATAACTGTGCCCAAGGCTACTTTGGCGTGACGCCGGACTTGACGTGCCTCGGGAAAGTCATCGGCGGCGGCCTTCCGGTCGGTGCCTACGGCGGGAAACGCGAGATTATGGAACAAATCGCGCCACAAGGACCGATTTACCAGGCAGGGACGCTCTCAGGGAACCCGCTCGCGATGATCGCCGGCTACACGACCTTGTCGCAACTCAAGCCTGAGCACTACGCCGAGTTCGAACGCAAAGCGGACCGTCTCGCTGAAGGCTATACGAAAGCGGCCGAGAAGTATAACATCCCGCACGACACGAACCGGGCCGGCTCGATGTTCGGATTCTTCTTCACGAACGAGAAAGTGACGAACTTCGAGAAGGCGAAGACGGCGAACCTCGACTTGTTCCGTGCTTACTATCAGAAGATGGCGGCGCGCGGCGTGTTCTTGCCACCGTCACAGTTCGAAGGATTGTTCCTCTCGACCGTTCACACGGACGAAGATATCGACTTGACGCTCGCAGCGGTCGACGCGACGTTCAAAGAGCTGCAACAAGAGTTTTCATTGTAATCTTGACGGAAACAGCTTCTGTCGCTACAATTGTTTAACAGATACGAACAAAAGCTACGATGAGGAATAGTACGCAATCAACATCCTTTTTCAGAGACGCGGCCGCTTGGTGCGAGGCCGCGAAGGATGGTGCGGAAGTCGCCTCGGAGCTGACCTTTTGAACGAAGTAGGAAGGTCCGGTCCATCGACCGTTATTCGATTTTGAGGGCGCCACCTGTTGGCGAACTAAGGTGGTACCGCGGAAGATACGGCTTCTTTCGTCCTTAGCGTTAAGGACGAGAGTAGCCGTTTTTTTGTCCACATTATTAGAGGAGGTTGGGCATATGGCCAACGAGACAAACGAAATCACCATGCCGACGAAGTACGATCCAAGTGCGACGGAAGCGAAATGGTATGACTACTGGTTAGAGAACGACGTATTCAAAGCAGACGAGGACGATTCAAAACAGCCGTACACGATCGTCATCCCGCCACCGAACGTAACAGGGAAACTTCACCTCGGACACGCGTGGGACACGACGCTCCAAGACTTATTGACGCGCCTCAAGCGCATGCAAGGCTATGACGTCCTCTGGCTCCCAGGGATGGACCACGCCGGGATCGCGACACAAGCGAAAGTCGAACAGAAGCTCCGTGAGGACGGCATTATGCGCTATGACCTCGGACGCGAGAAGTTCCTCGAGAAGACGTGGGAATGGAAAGACGAGTACGCCGATACGATCCGTGCCCAATGGTCAAAACTTGGCCTCGGTCTCGACTACTCACGTGAGCGCTTCACGCTCGACGAAGGACTCTCGAAAGCGGTCCAGGAAGTGTTCGTCCGCCTCTATGAGAAAGGCTTGATTTACCGCGGCGAATATATCGTCAACTGGGACCCGGCGCAAAAGACGGCCGTTTCGGATATCGAAGTAATCTATCAAGAAGTCGAAGGCGCGTTCTATCACATGAAATACCCGCTCGCTGATGGCTCAGGCCACATCGAGATCGCGACGACGCGTCCGGAGACGATGCTCGGCGATACGGCCGTTGCCGTTAACCCGAAAGATGAGCGTTACGCGCACCTCGTCGGCAAGACGATCATGCTTCCGGTCATGAACCGCGAGATTCCGATCGTCGCTGACGACTACGTCGACATGGAGTTCGGTACAGGTTGCGTCAAGATCACACCGGCGCACGACCCGAACGACTTCGAGATCGGGAACCGCCACGAGCTCCCGCGCATCCTCGTCATGGACGAAGGCGGCAAGATGAACGAGAATGCTGGCAAGTACGAAGGGCTCGACCGTTTCGAATGCCGCAAGCAACTCGTCAAAGACCTAGAAGCAGACGGCACGCTCGTCAAAATCGAGCCGCACACGCACTCGGTCGGTCACTCGGAACGTTCAGGCGCGGTCATCGAGCCGTATCTTTCGAAACAGTGGTTCGTCGACATGGAGCCGCTCGCGAAAGCAGCGCTCGAAGCACAAGGACATGATGACACGAAAGTCAATTTCGTCCCTGAGCGGTTTGAAGGCACATACCTCCGCTGGATGGAGAACATCCGCGATTGGTGTATCAGCCGCCAACTCTGGTGGGGCCACCGCATCCCGGCGTGGTACCACAACGAGACAGGTGAGATTTATGTAGGCAAAGAAGCACCGGCGGACAGTGAGAACTGGCACCAAGATGAGGACGTGCTCGACACATGGTTCTCGTCAGCGCTCTGGCCGTTCTCGACGATGGGCTGGCCGGACACGGACTCAGCAGACTTCAAACGTTACTTCCCGACGAGCGCGCTCGTCACGGGTTACGATATCATCTTCTTCTGGGTATCGCGCATGATTTTCCAATCGCTCGAGTTCACTGGGAAGCAGCCGTTCAACGACGTGCTCATCCACGGTCTCATCCGCGACTCGGAAGGCCGCAAGATGTCGAAGTCGCTCGGTAACGGCGTCGACCCGATGGAAGTCATCGACCAATACGGCGCGGACTCGCTCCGCTGGTTCCTCCTTACGGGATCGACACCAGGGAACGACCTTCGTTTCTATTGGGAGAAAATCGAATCGACATGGAACTTCGCGAACAAGATTTGGAACGCGAGCCGTTTCGCCCTTATGAACATGGACGGCATGAAGTATGAGGAGATCGATTTGTCAGGTGAGAAGACGCTCGCTGACAAGTGGATTCTCACTCGCTTGAACGACACAATCGACCAAGTGACACGTCTCGTCGACAAGTATGAGTTCGGCGAAGCCGGCCGTTACTTGTACAACTTCATCTGGGAAGAGTTCTGTAACTGGTACATCGAGATGGCGAAACTCACGCTCTACGGTGAGGACGAGGCTGCGAAAGCGACGACGCGTTCAGTGCTCGCGTACACGCTCGACTCAATCATGCGTCTCATGCATCCGTTCATGCCGTTCCTCACAGAGGAAATCTGGCAGCACTTGCCGCACGAAGGCGACTCGATTGTCCGTGCGTGCTACCCGACACGCCGCGACGAGCTCCACTTCGCGGACTCGGTACCAGCGTTCGAAGCGGTCATGAACGTCATCCGTTCGGTCCGTAACATCCGTTCGGAAGTGAACGCCCCAATGTCGAAACCGATTCAGCTCTTCATCTCGACGTCGGATGAGGCGACACAAGATTACTTGAGCGCGAACGAAACGACAATCGGCAAGTTCACGAACGCGACCGAGCTCGAAATCGGACGTGGCTTGACGGCTCCTGATAAGTCGATGTCAGCCATCATGACGGGTGCGGAACTGTTCATCCCACTCGCTGACCTCATCAACTTTGAGGAAGAAATCGCCCGTCTTGAAAAAGAAGTGGCGAAGTACGAGAAGGAAGTCGAGCGCGTTCAGAAGAAACTCGGCAACCCAGGCTTCACTGGCAAGGCACCGGCTCACGTCATCGACGAAGAGAAGGCGAAAGAGAAAGACTACCTCGACAAACGTGACGCAGTCCGTGCGCGTTTGGAAGAGTTGCGTAAATAATGAATCAACCTTCTTTGGAGACTTGTTCTCCGAAGAAGGTTTTTTTGTCGTTTGGTGGAATTTAGGAGAGGAGACGATATAAAGGTGGTGTGACATGAGACGAATCGGAATGATGTTAAGTTTGGCAGTGATGGGACTGAGTGGGTGTGTGGCGGAACGAGCTGAACCGATCGAACCGACGGAATCAGGAGTGACAATTAATGAAAGTGCAGAAGAGACGTCTTCCAAGGATATTCCCGTAACGACGGACAAAGAAGTGTTCGGCTCGATGATTGAGGACGTGCCGAAAGGGACCGTTCGACTAGTCGATGCGGTCACGTCCCAATACACGCTTCAATATACAGATGGCACGTCCGAGCGACCATCGAAAGACGGTGTAATCTATGAAACCGTCATCGATGATCTCGGGCTCATTGCCATTAAGTTACCAAACCGCGACGATTCGTTCGGCGTATTCAACTATTCACGGGACGAGGAGTGGGGGTTGCACGGGATTCAAAACTTTACGATTCCCGAGGCGGCCGAAAAAGTCCGACACGGGTTGGACTTGCCTGAAGAAGAGCTGTTTGTCGCCAACTTCGAGATGAGTCAGCTCGAGCGGCCGGTGGAGATGTGGACGTTGTATGATGAGACGCAATGCATCACGATTTTAGTGACCGATGCGTCCAGTGTGGCAGACGGAGAATTGATTGACCGGCGAGACGATTCAAATGAGCGGTATCGCTTGAATCAACCGGAAGGGAACGGCTTGTTTTACGTAGACCAGGGCAAGCTCATCGTCGTGACGGGCAATGTGTCGGAAGAGGTGTTGCTCGACCTTTCGGACTCGCTACCGGAGGCGTGGTCGGTGGATTTTCCAATTAAAGAATAAATTGAAGCAGGCGAAAGGATGAGTTCTAATTTGCCAGTGCACGAATTTGATTTATGGGAACGAACATTGAAAGCACCTACACGTAATCCAGATTATAATGGCTACACTGAGGTTGATGATGATTTTATCCAAGAGCTTATGGAAGCGTGCTCGATTATGCGGACCTATTTTCATTCGTATCATCGTCCTGATCTCGGTCTGGATTATTACGGAATTACCCTCATCCCAAACGAATCGTTATCGATGTTTTATGACATCGTCACGCAGTCACGTGTATTCCATCGTTCAGAAGAGTTGAGCGATTTGGCGAGTCTCATCATTCAAGCCGAACGCGAAGGCAAAGACTTGGTTCATTTTGGGATTTAACGGACTAAGAAAATAATTATACATTGCCATTCGTTACATAGACTCTCATTGAGAATGCGTGTTAGGAACGTAGGTCGAAACTTGGTTAAGTCGATGAAGGTATTTAAAGTGTACATATTTTTACAGGGAGGGATGGCCATGCCATACACGCACGAATTCGGTGTATTGGATTCAACAAATCGTCAATCATCATATGATACGTATACACCTGAACACTTCGATTGTGTCTCGGTGGATGGGGAGTGGGTGGATGAGTTTATCGAGGAGCTGAACGAGATGCGCACGTATTTCCACTCCTATGACCGTCCTGGATTCGGATTAGACGAATGCGGGATCACGCTCATTCCATATGAGTCACTGGCGCTGTTCTATCAAGTCGTCAAAGCGATGATGTACACGCATGAGTCGGAACAACTGAATCGACTTATTTCCAAAATCACACAAGCCCAAGTAGACAAGAAGGACATGATTCATTTCGGACTATGAGTCTATAGAAAAGAACAACCCCGAGCATCGTCATCGATGTTCGGGGTTTCGTTTGCGTTCGATGTAGATTATGCCAAATACAGTGGCGGCAAACAAAACATGCAAGAGGAGCGGTTGAGGATAACCAATGCGGAATAGGTGCATGGCATAGACGACATAAAGGATGCTTCCGAATCCTACCAAGACGGAATAAAGAACCTTCATACGTCTTCTTCCTCCGGTTCTGTCCAAAACGGAAGACGACCGGTTGTCACGAAATACGAGGACGTGAGCAGGACGCCGATTGCGAGTCCAGTTACTTGCGGCTGAATCGGCTGACCCGTAAATGACAGATAAAAACTGTAGACGAGATAGGACGTGGATAAGACGATGATTGCCATGAGCAAGATAGTCATCTTCATTTCGATTCATTCCATTCAAGGTTATTCAAATGTCTCATCAAGGTGGAAAAGGAAACAGCAAAGAAAAAGGCAGGCATTAGCCAGGCCCAGTCATCTATGAATGGTCCTTGTAATAGCTCGATTGACATCAAGCAGGCAAACCCTAACGCAATGAGTGAAGTGAGTAGAAGCATGTTGAACCTCCTAAAAGTGATGTTATCTACTTTACGCTCGAAAATGAAAAAGGTTCCAAAAAAACCATCCTGCCGAAGCAGAATGGTTCACGTGCCACAAAATGTCTGATATGGATAGCTGCGAGGTGGTCCGGGAGAGACATAGCGTCCATAGTCGGCTTCGTAATCGTACGGCTTTCGCAATACGTCGAGCAGGGCATGGGCTGGTCCAAAGTCACCGCGCTCGGCTGCTGTGAGGGCGGCCTCGACATGATGGTTGCGCGGAATGACGGCCGGGTTATGCTGACGCATGAGCCGGATGACGTCCTCATCAGGAAGACCTTGCTCTCCGAGGCGTTTTTGCCAAGCGGACAGCCACGCCTTGCCATCATCTTGCTTAGCAAAGGCAAGCGAATTTGTGTCGCCGAGTGTGAGCGCGCGGAACGTGTTCGTGAAGTCAGCCTCAGACTCCATCATGAGCCGGAGCAACTCGTCCGTCAGTTCATCGTCGCCATCTTTTCGGACGTAGAGCCCGATTTTATGGGCAAGTCCGGTGAAGTATGCCTCTTTGTACGTTTCCGTGTAGTCGTTCAACAGTTTATTGGCGATATCGACGGCTGTTTCTTGCGTGTCAGCGAGGAGCGGCAACAGCGTCTCGGCGAGGCGGGCCAAGTTCCACGACCCGATATACGGCTGATTCGCATAGGCGTAGCGTCCCTCGCGGTCGATGGAGCTGAAGACGGTGTTCGGGTGATACGTATCCATGAATGCACACGGGCCATAGTCGATCCCTTCACCGCTGATGAACGTGTTGTCCGTGTTCATGACGCCGTGGATGAATCCGACGAGTTGCCAATCCGCAATGAGCTTCGCTTGGCGGGTGATGACGCGGCCGAGGAACTGTTCATAGCGATTCGGTTCTCCTTCAAGATCAGGGTCGTGGCGCTGAATCGCATAGTCGGCGAGAGCGATGACGTCATCAATCGAGCCGGCCGCAGCGGCATATTGGAACGTACCGACGCGCAAATGGCTTGCCGCGACGCGCGTCAAGATGGCACCATGCTTCGGTCCTTGGCGCATGATCGACTCACCGGTCGTGACGACGGCGAGCGCACGGTTCGTCGGGATGCCGAGGGCGTGCATCGCCTCACTGATGAGGAACTCGCGCACCATCGGTCCAACGGCGGCCCGTCCATCGCCTCCACGCGAATACTCGGTCGGACCTGAGCCTTTCAATTGAACATCGACACGCTTTCCGTTCGGGGCGACATGTTCCCCGAGCACGAGTGCTCGTCCGTCACCGAGCATTGTGAAATGGCCGAACTGGTGGCCGGCATACGCTTGCGAGAACGACGTATCCGTCTGGCGATTACCGGCAAAGAGTGCGACGTCTTGACGTGCTACGACGTCGAGTCCGAGCGTCTCGGCGAGCGCTTCGTTCCAAAGGACGAGCTCGGGCTTATCGACCGGATGGACCGGTCCCCGGTCGTAAAAGATGTCACGGAGATCGAGGTAGGTCGCCTCGAAGTTCCAATTAGTTGTCATGGTGATTCCCCCTTCTTCGCCTCGAGTATAGCACAGCCGATTCCTTGCATAGCGCTTCGCGAATTTTGGTAAGATGAGAGGGAAGTGTGAAAACAGGAGTGATGGAAGATGGAGACGAGACTAGACGTATTGGAATGGCTGAACGGGCAGCTGCGGTTCGGGATTAAGCCGGGCCTGAAACGAATCGAGTGGATGCTGAACGCGCTACAAATCAAGGAATTGCCGTCGATTCACGTGGCGGGGACGAACGGGAAAGGGTCGACGGTCGCCTTCTTGCGGGCCATGGCGATGAAACAGGGCTTGAACGTCGGGACGTTCATCTCGCCATACATCATCCAGTTCGAGGAACGGATCATGTTGAACGGGGAACCGATTCGAGAAGAGGACCTCGTCCGCATCGCCAATAGAGTCCGTGACTGTGCGAGCTCGTCACGAGAGACGTTGACGGAGTTCGAGTTGCTGACGGTCATGGCGTGGCTCTATTTCCATGAGCAACAGCCTGACCTCGTCATTTGGGAAGTCGGGCTCGGAGGACGTCTCGACTCGACGAACATGTTACAGAAGCCGCTCGCGACAATCGTGACGTCGATCGGGCATGACCATCAAGGCATCCTCGGTGACACGCTTGAAGAGATCGCGCTCGAGAAGTTCGGTATCATGAAGTCGGGTGTGCCGATGTTCCATAGCTTGACGGAGAAGCGGTTGATTGAGTTGCTCGAACAACAAGGTGAGACGATGGACGCGTCGATTCACGACGTCACGCCGCTCGTCTCATCCGTAGAGGATGGGGCCGACACGGTCGTCACGTATGATGGGATGCCTCCGGTGACACTCGGATTGACCGGACACCATCAAGCGTATAACGGAGCGTGTGCTGTCGCCGTCGCGCGCCATCTCGGCTGGAGAACAGAGACGATTCAAGCGGGACTCGAATCGGCGCAACATCCGGGACGCTATGAGCTCGTCTCAAGACAGCCTCGTATCGTACTCGATGGGGCGCATAATGCCGAAGGCGTCGCCGCACTCGTCGAACAGCTGAAACTTGAGCGTGACGTGACCGTCCTTGCCGCCATTCTTGCCGATAAGGACCGGGAAGCGATGGTCGCGTCGCTCCAGAAAGTGGCGGGCGTCTATGAGACGACGTTCGATTTTCCGCGTGCCCGGACGAAAGACAGTCTGATTGCGGATGGTGCTCGTTACGTGGACTGGCAGGATTGGTTGGCTGCGTGGTTCGAAGCACCGAAATCCGAGACGCTCGTCGTGACCGGGTCGCTCTACTTTATCAGTGAAGTCAGAACCTATTTCCAAAGTTTGAAAAAAACCGCTTGTGAACAGGAAGAAAAAGGGGTATGAATTAACTGAAGAAGTGTGATGACAAACCGACTGGAGGCACAACGATGAAGAGGCAGCTAAGATCCAAGTACGGGTTCCTCATAGTGATAGGGATGGTATTGCTGTTATTTGCGTATACATCGACGTTAGCAGATAACGATAATAAAGATATTAAAAAGAAGCCGAGCATCACCAACGAAGTGATTCGTAACTTATCTTCTGATGCGGTTTTGGTTGGAGAGACCGTGACTGTTGAGTATCGGTTGTCGATAAATAATATTATTGATTTTACAACTGGCCCCAATATCAATTCGTATAAAACCATTCAGTGGACTTTAGATTTCAACGAAAAAATTCCTGACGGTTTAAGTGTAGAGAGCGTTTCAATCAATAATGAATCTAATGTATCCCATACACTGAAGTTTGATACATCAGCACAAACGCTATCAGGACAAGTAAATGTATCCTGCAGCAAGGATGGATCGAAGTCTTGTAAGAATTATTTTAATGAAACGTTTTATGAAACGGTCACCATCAAGCTGAAAGTTGACAAGCCTGGCACCTACAAATTTACCGATGGAAGCATCAAATACTCACTCACAGCGGACCATTCTGGAAACGGACACGGGTCTGTTAAGCATGACCGAGCTATCAATTTAACAACCGATCAAATCGGTGATTCCTTATTATTAGCAGAAGAGTTGAACATCCAGCTTCCATCTGAATTGGAACTCTATTTAAACGATTCGGGTACCGTGAATGCGGAGTTGTCAACGACCAAAGCAACTATTCCAGAAAATGTGAAGTTGAAATGGGAAATCGTCAATCCTAAGATTGTAAAAGAGACGAGTGCTGCCAATCAAAGCTTGTCCGTCAAGGCATTGGAAGTAGGAACGACGGCGATTCAAGCTGTTTATGTTCATAGCAATAAGTATGAATCGAAATCACAACCAGTGACGGTGAAAGTGAAATTACCTGAACTTGCAATTGGTACCTCAAAAGAAGTGTTATGGGTGTATCAAAACAAGGCGGGTACGCTAGTGAAACAACAGGCGGCTTTAAACCTCACACAATTAGTTGAAGATGGTCAAAGTGTCAAAAGTCCATTTGATGCCACGTGGGATGTGAACTCGACGGCGCTCAGTATTGTATCGAGTCAAAACTCGTCAGCGACGGTACAAGCCGAACATGGAAGTACAGGCAACGTTTCCGTCATCGCATCGCTGATTGAGTATCCTGGACAAACGAAGGCCACTTTGATTGAAGTCAAAGAATATCCGCAACGTGTCTCGACACCAAACGTCGTCTTGTATATGTCTGATAGTCCTTACGAGTACCCGGTTAAGTTCTGGCCAGAAACATCAAACGTGACAGAGTACGGGTTGACAGTTCTCGAAGGGACAGATGTTATGACGGAAAAGGATGGTGTGCTTATACTCTTGAAACCGGGTATCGCTAAAATTGGATTAGTGACCGAAAAGGTTGATGATTCGTTCTTCCCGAATGGTGACGGTCCTGAAGTCATCAGCCAAACGTTTTACGTCCGGGTCAAAGAGGGGACCGACCCGAACCCAGGAAAAGAAGAGCCTGTGTCGGATTTCTATTGAGCACCTAACGAAAAGAAGCTACTCGCGCGAGTAGCTTCTTTTCTTATTTCTTCAATTGTTGACTGACGAACAGTTGCAACTGGTTCGTCACCGGCAAAGATTCAATCTGACGGAACACACCTTCGTTATACTCCATGATAAGACGTGACTTTTCGACTTTGTCGTAAGCGTCGACGTTACCAGGTGCAAACGAGGCTTGTCGATCCGCTTGTTGAGGCAACGTTTTAAACGACCCTCGGAACGTATTCACTTCGAGCGGTCCTTTACTGTAGAGGCCTCCTTTCATATTGATGATTGAGCCGACCGCATAGAGGCGAGTCGGTTCTGTCGAAGCGCTATACATGAACGCTTGAAGTGTTGATGAGGTATTTTGGAATTCATTGATACGGTTCAATAAAATTTTTCCTTTAGAGAGCAGGACGAGGGAACTGTTTTTCCCGCCAGCTGTGGCCGGTAATAGTTCAGCTCCGTCAATGTACGTATCTCCTAACACGTAGACGGTCGTGTTGAATGCGACTTTCCCTCGAATCGTCAAATCCCCGTTGATGATAAGTGGGCGACTGATGGTGATCTCATTCAACGCATCGATGGTCACATCGCCGTTGAACAGGAGCGGTTCTGGCTTATTGGCGACGGATTTGGAGATGACGATTGAGATGTTATCTTTACCCGTGTAGTTGGCGATGGCCTCTGGGTGCAGTTTCACAATCTGCATGCCGGTGATGGCATCTAATTTACCTTGATCAATCAAGTTCGTTTTCAGTAATTCTGGTTTGTTCGAGTTGACGGGCCGATAAATCTGTTCAATGAACGGCTCGTTCGTTTGCGTGATGCTTGAATTCGTGAAGATCTCATTAGCCGGGTTGGAATCATAAGGAATGTCACGTAATGAATCCATAAATCGGTTGACGTATTGGACGACCGAGTAATCATAATTAAAACTCGAAAAGCTGCTCTCAACCGGACCAATCTCAGGCTGATGGTTCACATCCGGTATGAGCGAATTCGTAAAGTAGTTCGGCGTCTCGCAGCCGTCGCACGTCGCCCCGTCTCCAAGATCGATGCGGCCATCGAGATAAAACCGGCTCGAGGCGCTATTGTTCAGCGTGTTGATTTGGTCTTTCAGTTGGTACTTCGCGTCGCGTTCGAGTGCGAGCTCCGTACCTGCAAACAAGTTCCCTTCAATCTTCGGTGGACCGTTGACTGTCAACGTGTCGTCTGACCCGAGCACGTAATAGAGGAATGACGGCAGCGCCGTCACATACACTTCTTGGCTATACGAGCTTGTCTGCATTGGCTGTTCCGGCTTCGCTTTCGTCGTCCCGGTCGCGGTCAACGTGAGCACCGTCGTGAACGGGGCGTTCGCCTGGTCCGCTGTCGAGCGGGTGATTGAGTAGCGGATATCGTTATCGCCCGATTGGCGTGTTCCTGCATACAACGTATCTTGTTTGAGTACAGTCTCGACTTTCGCCTGGAACAATTGCTCGTTCTCCATATACGGTTGAACGACATTCGCATCGTGAAGCGGGAACGTCGCTCGGAGGTCGGCGACAAGCACATCGAGCACGCCTTTGACGTCGGTATCGAGTTGCGTCTCATCGACACGGAGATTCGTCTGCTTGTTCGTGGCCAAGTTGACTTGAATCGCTGCGAGCGAGAGGACGGCGAGTGCCGCCATCGTCACGAGGACGAGGATGAGGACGTAGCCTCGTTCATCTTGTTTCATTTGACTCCCTCTTTTCATAACGGGATGGTGCTCGTGAACGTTTTGACGAGCGTCGTATCTTCACGAGAGGCGAGTGTCACTTGAATTTCAATCAATCCAGAAGTGATATATGCCTCACGTCCGCGCCTTGGATCGGTCACTTCGTCGCGGAGGTCGATGTCGACGGACTGAACGATGACGTCAGGGTTGTTCGTCACAAAGCTCGACGGGTCGAGCTCGAGCACGGCGTCCTCCATATAATCACCTTGACGATACAGGATCCCTTCCGTCGAGATGCGCGGAGTATGCAGACGGTGGAACGAATATGTATCCCCGTTGACGGTCAAGGCGTCGAACTCGGTCCGGTTGATGTCCTGGAGGACACTCGTAATCAAATAGTCGGCCTCGCTTCGAAGCGAGCTCGTATCGTTCGTCAGACGGAAACCGAGCGAGCCGGACAAGAAGACGGTGATCACGATGCCAGCGAAGATGGCAGAGATGACGAGTGCGAGCAACAACTCGACGAGCGTGACGCCGTCCTCACGGTCACGGAAGCTCCGGAACGTCCGTCTCAGGGAATTTATCTTGAAGCGTCGCATTCGTCACCACTCCTTTCAACGTAATCGGTTGGAGCAACGTCTCCGAGGCGACGGTAATCTCGACGTTGACGAGGTCAGCGGCCGGCTCATTGCCCGGAGAGAGGATGGTCACATCGAAGGCGCGCCCGTTGATCGTGACGTCACATAAATCGCAGACGTTGGCCGGTGTCTGTTGGAGCGCCGCGATATCGATCGGGTCCCGTGTCTCGGCTGCCCGGCGCTTCAATGTATTGAGCGTGTTTTGGGCGACTTGGTTCGCCACGGTCCGGTCAAGATCCGAGGAGGTGATTCGCAAGCTTTGGGAGAAGATATTCATGAGCGATAATGCCAGGATCGAGACGACGACGATCGAGACGAGTACTTCGACGAGCGTGAAACCTTGTTCGGAACGGTTCAACGCATTGACCTCCTTTTCAATATTCATTTAAAGATAGGAAAAAAGAGACTTTTAACCTGAAATAATTGTTATTTTCTGTACAATGCATATTATACTAAAGTTACAGTGGGAACGGATAGTAATTCAAAAGTCTCATTTGACTTGAAATAGAGGGGGAAATGGAATGAAGCGATATGGGATGCATTTGTTCATCCTGGCGGGACTTGTCCTGCTCGTGTCATTGCCGACGATCGGGCTCGTGAACTATCTCGACGCCTCGGCGAAGACGAGTGCTACATATAAAGAGACGACCGTGGCCGGCATCGATGTGTCGGGGATGACGAAGGAAGAGGCGGTCGTCCGGCTCGATAACGCCATCAAAGACTTCAACAACACGCCGTTCACGGTGACGCTCGTTGATGGGACGGCCCTCGAAGTCGGCAAGGACGTCGTCTCATTCAACGTCGATGCGACGCTCAAGACGGCTTCTGAACCGGGTACATATCCGCTCGTCACGACGGTCGACGAAGAGCGGTTGACGCCTTACTTAGAGAATCAACCGGTGACGCTATCGATGGTGACACCACCGCTCGTCGAAGCGGCATCGAACTTGAACTCAGATGTGGTCCTCGAGATGACGGCGACGGAGAGCGAAGTCGTCGCCTCGATCACCGTCAGTCCGACACCAGCGATGCGCTCGGCACTCGAACGGATGAACGGCTTCGAGATGGAAGCCGGGGACATCTTCAGCTTGAAAGCGTTCGGGGAAGATTTTGACGCGCTCAGCACGCTCGGGTCATCGATGTATCAGTTGTTTGCGGCGACACCGTTCCAAATCCTTGAACGCGTGCAACATGAGACGCTCCCGACCGGCATCGAGCTCGGTTATGACGTCAAAATCGACGAACGCTCGAACTTTGCTGTCCAGAACACGGAACAGACACCGTACGCGCTCATCGTACTCGAAGAAGGGAACGCGATGACGGTCCAATTGCTCGGCAAGACGTTCGTCGGTGCCTACGAATCGCGCGTCGAAGACGTGACGAGCGTCCCTTACCAAAACATCGTTCGCTTCTCGCCATCGCTTACAGCTGGTAGTTCGTCTGTGACCCAGTCCGGACAGACCGGCGAGTCAGGCAAGCTGTACCGTGTCCGCATCACGGATACGGGTGAGTCGCTCGAACTGCTCGGGTTTGATTTTTATGAGCCGATTCCGGAGATCGTGACGAAAAGTTCCGTCCCGCTCCCACCTCCAGAGCCTGTCGAACCGGTCATTCCAACTTTCCCGGATGAAACACTGGAAGATGACCCGTTCGATGACGATGTAGAAGATGACGGATTGAATCAGTTTGAAGAACAGCCACCGGTTTATGACATTGATCCGGTACCAAGTGAGGGGGCAGTCGGATGATCGGATATTTAATTTTGATTGCCTTTTGGGTACTCGCCACATTGACCGTGTTCGCCTTGTCGATTCCGTACATTCGGAAACGCGAGACGAAAGGGGTCATCGTATTGCTCGTCGCCGTGCTATCGCTCGGCGTCTATAGCCTGTACGTCGAAGGGCTCGAGCGGACGTGGTGGGCGTGGGTCCTCCTCGCCCTCGGTTTGGCCGGCGGTGCGGCACTCAGTGCGTTCATCGAACAGCGAGACGTCGCACAGGAGGTACCACAGAGGATGGTGAAGTAAGTTGAGAAGAATGAAAAAACGGCTCGGCGAGATGCTCGTCGAGGCGGGTATCATCACGCAAGGCCAGCTCGACGAAGCGCTCGCACAAAAGCGGACCGGGGAAAAGCTCGGGGACGCGCTCATGCGATTAAACTATTTGACCGAGACGCAATTGATTCAAGTGTTGCACGAACAGTTGAACGTGCCGGTCATTTCATTATATTCAGAAGATATCAACGTGACCGTGACGAAACTCGTCCCGAAAGTCATCGCCCAAAAACATGACATCATGCCGATTTCGCTACAAGGAAACACGTTGTTCATCGCGACGGCGGACCCGCTCGACTTGATCGCCATCGATGACGTCCGGCTTCAGACGGGGATGAACATCGAGGTCGGGATTGCTACGCGCGAACAGATTCGCAAGACGATTGGCCGCTATTACGAGATGGACGCGTCACTCATCGAGATTTTAAAAGAAGAAGCGCCGGAACTCGATCGCGAAGAGACGGCGTCGCGAGATGACGCACCGGTCATCCGTCTCGTCAATCAGCTCTTCTTGAGCGCCATCGACCAACGAGCCTCAGATATCCACTTCGACCCGCACGAGAAGCAGTTGCACGTGCGTCTTCGAGTCGACGGTGATTTACGAACCGAAGCCATCTATCCGAAGAAGATTCAAAGCGTCATGCTGACGCGCCTCAAGGTCATGAGTAACCTAGATATCACGGAGAGCCGCTTGCCACAAGACGGACGTATCAAATATACGCTCCGGGGCCGCCCGTACGACTTCCGCGTCTCGACGCTCCCGACGATGTATGGCGAGAAAATCGTCATCCGGGTGCTCGACTCGTCGGAAGGGTTGACCGATTTGACGAAACTCGACTTCGGCGACAAGAACGAGGCCGTGTACCGCGACATGTTGAAACGGCCGAACGGGATTATCCTCATCACCGGGCCGACCGGGTCAGGGAAGTCGTCGACGCTCTATGCGTCGCTGCGCGAATTGAACGATGAATCGAAGAACATCATCACGGTCGAGGACCCGGTCGAGTATCAGCTCGACGGCATCAACCAAGTCCAAGTCAACGCCAAGGTCGGCTTGACGTTCGCGTCGGGTCTGCGTTCGATTTTGAGACAAGACCCGAACATCGTCATGGTCGGGGAAATCCGTGACACCGAGACGGCCGAGATCGCCATCCGGGCATCATTGACCGGTCACTTGGTGTTATCGACACTACATACGAACTCGGCTATCAGCTCAATCACTCGCTTGATTGACATGGGGGTCGAACCGTTCCTCGTCGCCGCCTCGACTTCAGGGCTTGTCGCCCAGCGGCTCGTCCGTCGCATCTGTCGGGATTGCGGGCACGAACAGCCGGTCTCGAAACGGGAACAGGAACTGTTTGCTGCTGAAGGCATTCCTGTCGAACGGATCATGCGCGGCAACGGCTGCGCCTCGTGTAATTTCACGGGATACCGTGGACGGCTCGCCATTCACGAGGTCGTGCCGATCGATGAAGGGTTGCGCCGGTTGATTATGAACCAGGCGACAGAGGCCGAGATGGTCGCCTATGCGAAAGCACAAGGCGTCCGCTTTCTCCTCGCCGATGGACTTGAGAAAGTCGCACTCGGACTGACGAACACCGAAGAGATATTGAGAACAGTGATAACGGAGTGAGCCTATGATCCATCAGTCGATTGAAGTGATTTTAACGAAAGCGGTCGAGCAACGCGCCTCGGACATCCATTTGACCGCCGGCTCGCCGCCGATCATCCGGGTCGACGGCAGTCTCATCACGATGGGTGACGAGAAAGTGTTGCCGCTCCATATCGAGAGCTATTTGAAAGAGATTATGACCGAAGAAATGCGGGGCCGGCTCGAGATGCAGCGCGATCTCGACTTCTCGTTCGGGGTTCCGCGCGTATCGCGGTTCCGCGTCAACGCCTATTATCAACGGGGCACGGTCGCCATCGCGTTCCGGTCCATTTCCGGGGAAATCCCGACGATGAACGAGCTCGATTTGCCGCAAGTGTTAAAACGGTTGATTGAGAAGCCATACGGGCTCATCCTTGTTACGGGTCCGACCGGGTCAGGGAAGTCGACGACACTCGCCGCGATGATTCATGAGATTAACCGCACGCAGCGGAAACGAATCATCACGCTCGAGGACCCGATCGAGTATTTGCACTCGCACGACCAGAGCATCGTCGACCAGCGTGAGATTGGCTCCGACGTCATGAAGTTCGTCGACGGTCTCCGGGCCGCGCTCCGTCAAGATCCGGACGTCATTTTACTCGGGGAGATGCGTGACCTTGAGACGATTTCGACGGCGATGACGGCTGCAGAGACGGGCCACCTCGTCATGGCGACACTCCACACGTCGAGCGCGATGTCGACCGTAAGCCGTGTCATCGACGCGTTCCCGGCCGAGCAACAGGACCAGATTCGGACCCAGCTCGCCAACGTCCTGCTCGGTGTCGTCAGTCAGCGCTTGTTCCCGCGCGTCGACGTGCCGAAAGGTCGTGTCGCCGCGATGGAGATTATGATTGGCAATCCGGCCGTCGCCAACTTGATTCGGAACGAGAAGGAGTTCCAACTCCCGACCGTCATCCAGACGAACCGGCAGAACGGGATGCAGACGATGGACATGGCAATCGAACAGCTCGTCCGTCAAGGCGTCATCAACCCGAACGCCGTACCAAATGAAGAGAGGTGACTGAATGGCCATCTTCCAATACGAAGGCAAACTGCTGAACGGAAAGCGTAAGAAAGGGCGGGTCACCGCCGTCTCGCTCCGAGAGGCGAAAGAAAAACTGCGCCAGGAATCGATTCTCGTCACCGAGCTCGCTGAACTCGAGTCGACGGGATTGAATAAAGAAGTGAACTTGCTCCCGGAGCGGGTCAAGATTGAACATTTGATTATGTACGTGCGCCAGTTCGCGACGCTCATCCGGGCCGGCGTGCCAATCGTTCGGGCGACGTCCATCTTGCGCGTCCAGACCGAATCGAAAGTGTTGAAGAAGACGCTCAGTCAAGTCGAGGACGATTTACGCGAAGGGATTGCCTTCTCGGAAGCGATCAAGAAACATCCTCGTGTGTTCTCGAACTTCTTCAGCTCGATGGCGCTTGCGGGTGAGGCGAGCGGGAATTTGGAAGAGGCGCTCGATCAAATCGGCCTCCAGCTCCAAAAACAGTATGACGTCAAACGGAAAGTCATCTCGGCGTTGACGTATCCGCTCGTCGTCTCAATCGTCGCCATCGGTGTCGTCGCGTTCCTGATGGTGAACGTCGTCCCGACGTTCGCGAGCATCTTCGGACAGCTCGGCGGGGAACTGCCGCTCATCACGCGTATCGTCGTCGCCGTTTCTGATTTTGTCGCCGCCTATTGGTGGCTCATCTTCGGGGGGGCGCTCCTCGCACTGCTCGTCTTCACATGGATGTTGAAGCGCGACAAGGAACGGTATGTGATTGATGGATTGTTGTTGAAGATGCCGATTTTTGGTCCAATTGTCCTAAAATCGCAAATCGCGTTATTGACGCGAAGTTTGGCCGTCTTGCTTCAAGCGGCGGTCCCGATTTTATCGGCAATTGAGATTACCGAGAAGATTGTCTCGAACCGTGTCATCCGTAAAGGTCTTGCTCAAGCACGCAAGATGATGGCACAAGGAATTCCACTCCATGAACCGCTCGAACGGAACGATAGCTTTCCACCGCTCATGACGCAAATGATTGCGGTCGGCGAGGAGAGCGGGGATTTGGACTCGATGTTGAACGAGGTCGCGGAGTTTTATGAGACCGAGGTCGAGACGACGACAGACCGCCTGAAATCGATTATCGAGCCACTGTTGATTGTCGTCTTGGCGAGCATCGTCGGGGTCATCGTCATCGCGATTGTCGTCCCGATGTTCCAAATTTATGGCGATATCCAAAATCAGTAGAAACTTTTTATTTATTTGCAGATTTGTATCTTTTCAATCCTAAATTTTGAATGTATAGTAAAATTGTTCTACTTATTATTAGGTCGAAGGTAATGCATGCAGCACACAACACAGCACAACACACAAAAGGGGAGAATGAATCATGTTAGAGAAAATGAAAATGATTTGGCAAGATGCCAAACAATTGAAAGATGAGCGCGGACTCACACTCGTCGAGTTACTCGTCGTCGTCGTCATCTTGGGAATTATCGCAGCCATCGCCGTTGTCGCGATTGGTGGGATTATCGAGAACTCACGTAAAGATGCGATGGTTGCCGATGCGAAGCAGATGGTGAGCTCTTCTAAAATTTATGCGGCTTCAAATCCGGTTGCTAAAGGTGAATCTGTAAAACTTATGTTTACTGGAACACCATCTACTGCAGCTAATACAACGCCAAAAGAAGTTTCAGGGAAAGAGTTTATCGATAAACTACAAGATCCGTTTACAAACGCCACTTATACTAATGCGTTTGTTGTGGTAACTAATACTGCTGGGAAATACAGCTATACAGTGACTTTAGATAGCGGAACAAAAAATTCATATAAATATGCTGCTACACCAGAAGGCGACTTGACTCGAACTGAACTTGAAAAAGAAGAATCAGCTACAAACTAATAACTTTTCCTCCGGCTGGCGCTGGGCACTCGCTCAGCCTAGCCGGTTTTCTGTTTTTGGCATATACTTACAAGTAAGGAAGTGACCTTGATTGGTTGAATTCATTGGACTCATTTATAGCCTCGTCCTCGGGGCCGTCATCACGTCATTCACGAACGTCGTCGGGCTCCGCGTGCCACGCAAACAGTCCATCGTCACACCGCGCTCGCACTGTCCGTCATGTGGACACGTCTTATCCGCTTGGGAACTGATTCCGGTCTTCGGTTATGTGTTCCTGCGCGGGAAATGCCGCGGCTGTGGCGGGCGGATCGCGCCGACGTATCCGCTCTTCGAACTGCTTGGAGCGGTCGGTTACGCCTATAGCTTCTGGCTGTATGGCTTTAGCCTCACGACGCTCCTCGCCTGCGTCTTCTTGTCGACGCTCCTCGCACTCGCGATGTCAGATTTGTCGACAATGCTTGTGCCGAACGTCATCCTTATGTTCACGGCACCGGTCCTCCTACTGCTCGCCTATAGTGCAGGCGTCGTCTGGTGGAACCCGATTGCCGGAGCGGCGCTCGGCTTTTCTGTCCTCGCCACCGTTTTTTTCGTCTCCAAGGGGGGACTTGGGGCCGGCGATGTCAAACTCTTTACAGTAATCGGGCTCGTCCTCGGGCCACGCGACGTCCTCGTCGCACTCTTTTTATCGAGCTTGATCGGAGCGGTCGTCGGGTTGACGCTCATCGGCTTGAAACGGATGGATCGCAAACAGCCGATTCCGTTCGTGCCGTCGATCGCCCTCGGTACGATGCTGACGTTTTGGTTCAGCGAACGCTTCTTTGATTGGTATATTGATTTGATGTAGGGGGAAACCAGCATGAGCCGGTCTATAGAGAAAGGAACGGTCGCGTATTTTTCGTTCGATGCGCTCAGCATCCACGGGGCCGTGATTAAACAAGGCGTGTTCAAGCGCAGCGCCTCCGTCCAATTGGCGAAAGGCGCCTATGTGGCGGGACGCATCGAAGACGAGAACGCATTCGGTCTCGCTTTTGATGAACTGTGCCGAAAATTAAAAGTACGAAAAGGGATGGTCTGTGCCGTCGATATGGCCGAGACCGAGGTGTTGTCCCGTAAAGTCGAGATTCCATCGACAATCCCGAAAGACGAGATTCGTGGCTATCTGTTCATGGAAATCGGCAGCTCGATTATCCTGCCGTTCGACGACGTCGCCTTCGACTATGAAGTGCTCGGGGAGACGGAGACGAAGACTGAGGTCATGCTGCACGCCGTCTCGGTCGATTTGACGAAAGCCATCCGCGCCTACATGAAAAAGCGAGGGTTCGTCTTAAAGAAAATCGTTCCGCGTCCGGTTGCCATCGCGAACGGGGTGGCTCGGATCGAGACGCTCGACCCGCTCAAATCGACGCTCCTTTGGCACGTGACACCGTTCGCGCACCAGTTGCTCGTCCTTGAGGAAGGACAAGTCCGGTTCATCCGGGCCATCGAGACGGATCTCCCGTACCGCGCCGAGACGACGGACGGAATCATCACGTATACATATAGCGGCTCGAAGGAGACGCTCGCGACGCAGACGGACGAGTGGTTGAACGAACTGGCCCGCTTCCTCGACTTTTATCGCTACTCGCTCCGGACGGACGGTCGTCCGATTGACGAGTTGCTCGTCTCGGGGACGGTCCCGAACCTGGATGACCTCGTCCGGACGATTGAGAGTGAGGCGATGGTGCCGGTCAAACGGATTGCCGACCCGCTTCCGCTCTCGCACGCGACGCCGTTGTCGCATCAGATGTTGCCGCTCCTTGGCATGGCGACGCTCGACAAGGAGCACGACGCCAACTTCATCAACTCGACCGATGTGACGCTCCGTTGGCCGATTATCGCGAGCTTGCTCGCGCTGTTGATTGGCGGCGGGGCGACCGGGTACTTGTTCTATGAAGTGAACGAGATGAAACAGAACGAGGCACAGCTCGAAGAACAGTTGCAGCTCGTCCGCATCTATCAGACCGAGCAAGTGAACTCGAAGGGGCAGCAAGTCCTGTCGCTCGACCAGACGGTGACGGCGCTCTCGGCTGAAGAGAAGTTGGCCGTGCCAGCACTGCGGGCCTTGACGGAACAATTGCCGCCGACGGGCTACGTGTTGACGTATAACTACGCCGACGGTTCGCTCATGAGCGTGCGTACCCAATTCGAGACGCTCGCCGATTTGAACGTGTTCCAACGCGCGCTCTTGAACGACGTGCGGTTTGAGAACGTCAAACTGCTCGGCGTGACGACCGAGACGAAAGCGGAGACGGAACAAGAAGAGACGGATACCGAAACGGATTCGACGCTGTCGCCGAGCGTGCTCGATTCGACAGACGAACCGCTCCCACGCTACATCGGCGAGTTCACCTTCACGTTCATCGATGCCGAACCGGAGACGCCGGAAGGGGAGACCCCTGATGGTGAGACACCGGACGGCGAGACGGAAGAGACGACCGATGAGGAGGTGGTGAGCGAATGAAACGCTCGACGATTTATTTGATTTTCACAATCTGTTTGTTCGCGGCCATCGCCGTACCATCTTATTTCGGTTACCAGTATTTCATCCACCAAGGCAACGTCAAGTCGCTCGAACGGGAACTGTCGCTCGAACAGACGAAGCTCGAACTGTTGCGCCAAGAAGGCGAAGTCGTCGACGTCGCCGATTCCCAGCGCCTGCAGACTCGTGTCCCGACCGAAGCAGCCCTCGACACGGTCGTCGAGACGCTGTCCCAGGCGAGCCAACTGTCTGACGTTCGCGTGACGAGCATCGCTTTCGCCGACGGCATCATCGCTGAATCGGAAGTACCAGAAGACATCGACGAGCCGGAACCGAACGATGTGAGTGCGACGGCTGAACCGGCCGAACCGGTTGAAATCACGCCGGTCAACGCCTCGTCGGTCCGCTCGACGGTGTCACTCCAAGCGGACACGTACGAGTCGCTCGTCCTGTTCCTTGAGTCGGTCGAGTCGATGAACCGGATTCACATCTTGCGCACGGTCCAATTCACTGGACCTACGGAGACGGGACCGAACACGACCGAGACGGCTGAGCCGCTCGACTTCACGGTCGAACTCGACGCGTTCTATCGCCCGGACCTCGATCAACTCGTCGAAGACCGCTACGTACCGGCCCAGACGTTCACACCGAAAGACATCCCGGTGTACGACTATACGACACCGTGACCTCACGTCCCTTCGAAAAGAAGGGGCGTTTTTTTGAGGCGTCGCGGATTGTAAACACGTACCCGTTTGCCTACAATCGACAGTGAACTGTGATACGGGAAAGAAGCCCGTTACGCACATATGGAAGGAGTCGTTACAATGAAACCAACACAGAAACGTGTCATCCTCGCCTCGATGTCGCCGCGGCGGACCGAGCTGTTGACCCAGGCCGGAATCAATCATGCGGTCATCCCCTCGAACGTCATCGAAGGGACGAACGGACGGGAGCACCCGGACGAGTACGTCGGACGCCTCGCCCGCGAGAAAGCGATGGACGTCGCCCGCGACAACCGTGGCGCCATCGTCATCGGATCGGATACGGTCGTCGTCTTAGACGGGACGATTTTAGAGAAACCGAAAGACCGGGACGATGCGCGAGCCATGCTACAACGGCTTTCGGGAGCGACGCATGAAGTGCTCACGGGCGTCAGCATCATCGGGCCCGAGCGGCAAGACTTGTTCGTCACGACGACGCACGTCACGTTCATCGACATCCCGGACGCGTGGCTCGACGGCTACCTCGATTCGGCGGAGCCTTATGACAAGGCCGGTGCCTATGGGATTCAAGGGTCGGGCGGTCTGTTCGTCGAACGGCTCGAAGGGGACTTTTATAACGTCGTCGGTCTACCGATCCGTCCACTCGTCGAGACGCTCGAACGACACGGGGTATCGCCGCGCTTTCTGTGAATGAAGCGAAAGTTGGTGAAGGAATGACCATGGTGCTCGACCGAAGTGTTGAATCCGCAATCGCCCGGTTGCTCCAAATCGGGGGCAGGGGTGGCGACCCGCACGAGACGGCCCGGCGGCTGTCCGACGTATATCCGACGCTCCGGGCGCTGTCGCAGGCGTCTGTGAGCGACCTCTGTCAAATCGAGGGCATGACGAAGAAGAAAGCCGAGCAGTTGCTCGCGGCGTTTGCAATCGGTCTCCGTTACGTCGAGGAACCGAAAATGGAGACGCCGACGATCCGTTCGCCGCAGGACGCCTATGAACTGCTCCGTGATGAACTCCGACTGTTGAATCAGGAACATTTCATTTGCCTGTATTTGAACACGAAGAACCAGCTCATCGCCCGGAAGACGCTGTTCGTCGGTGGGCTCAATTCGTCGATTGTCCATCCGCGCGACGTGTTCCGCGAGGCGCTCAAGCTGTCGGCTGCTTGTTTCATCGCCGTCCATAACCATCCGAGCGGGGACGCGACCCCGAGCCGGGAAGACATCGAAGTGTCGGAGCGTCTTGTTGAGGCCGGTCATATCGTCGGCATCGCTTGTCTTGACCACGTCATCATCGGGGAGGACCATTACGTCAGTATGAAGCAACGTGGATATATGAACGGGTGAACAGTGGGCAGGCGCATATGCGTCTGCTTTTTTGTTCAGACTTCATACTTCCTGACGCTCAGTCGCCGTCTTCATCGTAGCCATATTTTAGATGTTGTTGGTCCGTAACAGGAATCGTTCAACCCGTCGTCGAACACCGAGAGTATACGTTTACATACGACCTACGAAGAGGGAATGTGATCAGACATGAATGAAGAGACTATTTATAGCGAGCTTGATTTGAAAGTTATTTTGACAGATATCAAAAACCGAGCGACGAATCTGGAAGAGTTAGACGAAACTAGGCTTATCCAATCCATGCTCCATCACATCGGCTCGACGGATGCAGAGCTTCGGGACCAGTTGATTTACACGCTGTTTTATCGCTTCATCATCGAAGACGATCACCTGACGAACGAACAATTGACGGATATGCTCCACACGACGCTCAAATATCATTTGTTCCACGGAATCGGGGAGACGGCATCGGACACCGTCTTCACGCGGGCGTTCTCGACGCTGTTGATCGCCTTGATTGTGTATCAGGACCGGCAGCGTGGATTTTTATCGGAAGCAGATCTCGACATGTTGAAGGCGAAGCTCCTAGCCTATCTCGATTGTGAAATCGACACGAGAGGCTATGTGCCTGGGAAAGGCTGGGCCCATTCGATCGCCCACGTGACCGATGCCTTCGATGAGCTCGTCCTGCATCCGCACCTCGATGAGACGGAATTCGGTGAGATGCTCGAGGCGCTATGGAACAAGGTGATGATGCCGACCGTATATATGCATGACGAGGATGAACGGTTGTTGAATCCTATCTTTGCCTTATTGCAGCGCGGGATGGACGAACACGAGCTCATCGTTCTGTTAGAAGACTTGCCTGCCCGATTGAGCGCACAAAAACAGCAACTCGAGCCCGAACACTATTGGCACGTCGTGCATAACGTGAAAACGTTTTTGAAAAGCTTTTTTGTCAAACTGCATGAGACGGAGCGACCTGTGCTTCAAACGGCAGTGCTGCTCACCTTGAAAAATATGTGACGATTGCGAGAGAGAATCCAAGCAGGCGCTTTCACGCGCTTGCTTTTTGATTTGCCTTTTTGTCGAAAAGAAGGCACACTAATATACGGTGAGACAGGACTGAGATGAACGTTATTGTAAATAACCTGTAATCGAATGAACGTTTTCAAACATGATTTTTCCGTTATAATAAAAAATAGTGTAACCAAGAGAGGAGCAGCACGTATGTTTCGTAGTTTTAACCGAGAAATCGGAATCGACCTTGGAACGGCAAATACGCTCGTTTATGTAAAAGGTCAAGGCATCGTTGTTCGTGAACCGTCCGTAGTGGCGTTCCGTACAGATACAGGTAGAATTGAGGCCGTGGGTAACCAGGCCAAGGATATGATTGGACGTACGCCGGGTAACGTCACGGCACGCCGTCCAATGAAAGATGGGGTTATCGCCGATTTCGAAACGACAGCGACGATGATCAAATACTTCATGGAGCAAGCGCAGAAATCGAAGAGCGGTTTGTTCTCATCGAAGACGAACGTCATGATCTGTGTGCCAAGCGGCATCACGTCAGTCGAAAAACGTGCCGTGGAAGACGCAGCCAAGCAAGCGGGCGCGCGTGAAGCGTACACGATTGAAGAACCGTTCGCGGCAGCAATCGGTGCCGGTCTCCCAGTTTGGGAACCGACAGGCTCGATGGTCGTGGATATCGGTGGCGGTACGACCGAAGTCGCAGTGATTTCACTCGGCGGCATCGTGACGAGCCAATCGATTCGTGTCGGCGGTGACGAAATGGATGACGCCATTATTCGTTACATCAAAAACAAATACAACCTCATGATCGGGGAGCGGACGTCAGAGACGCTCAAGATGGAAGTCGGTTCGGCTCGCATCGACGCTTCGAACGAAAATGAGAAAATGGAAATCCGTGGTCGCGATCTCGTGACAGGTCTTCCGAAACAAATCGAAGTATCGGCTGCTGAAGTGTGTGAAGCACTCTCGGATACGGTCGAAGCGATCCTTGCTGGCGTGAAACAAACGCTCGAGCAGACGCCACCGGAACTTGCGGCTGACGTCATGGACCGCGGCATCGTCCTCACAGGCGGTGGAGCACTCCTTAAAAACTTGGATGACGTGATCTCAGATGAGACACACATCCCGACACTCGTCGCGGATGAGCCGCTCGATTGCGTCGCCATCGGGACAGGAAAATCTCTTGAAATGATGGACGTCCTCCGTTCAAAATCAGGCATCTCGTCGCGTCGATGAGTGGTGACACACGATGAGCCGGTTCGTACGGAATAAAAAGCTCATCATCACGCTGATCGGTATCATCTTATTCGTAGTGATTTTAGGGGTTTCGATTCGAGGACGGTCGGAATCCGCTTGGTACCAAGACGTCACGCGTGATGTGGTCGGAACGTTCCAACGGGTGTTCACGGTGCCGATCGGCTGGATGGACAGTACCGTGTCCTCGATTTCGAACGTACGCGATATTTATGAAGAGAACCGTCAATTGAAACAACATTTGACGAAATACGCGGAAGTGTCGGTCGAAGCCGATGACCTGCGCCGCGAGAACGAAGAATTGCGGCAAATGGTCGAGGCGGCCGATACATCGCTCCGTGACTTCGATTTGATTCCCGCCGAAGTGATCGGGCGCACGCCGAACGACTGGCAGCGCTATGTGACGATCAACGTCGGGGAAGAGCGCGGTGTCGAGAAAGGCATGGCCGTCACGGCCGCCGGCGGTATGGTCGGTCGCGTCATTCAAACGAGCGCCTACACGTCGCAAGTGCAACTCCTCTCGGACAACAACCGGACGAACAATGTCTCGGCCGTCGTCAAGGACGAGGACGGCAAAGCGACGTACGGGACGATTGACGGCTTCGACAGCGAGACGAACGAGCTCTTCTTCACGAAGGTCTCGAACAGCGTCAAGTTGAAAAAAGGCGAAATCGTGTCGACGTCAGGTCTCGGTGGCCGTTATCCGGCCGGTCTTGTCATCGGAACGGTCGAGTCGATCGAGACGGATGAATATGGCGTATCTCAAGTCGCCCGCATCAAACCAGAAGCGGACTTCAATGAGTTCTCGCAAATGTTCGTCATCAATCGAACGCTCGACGAACCGTTCTTGACGGGTCCCGAGGAAGGAGGAGAAGCGGGTGAGTAACATGAAAGTGTTCATCGCCCTGTTCCTCCTCTTTCTTATTGAAGGGACATGGGCCGCCATCTTCTCATGGCACTATGTGACGCCGTTCTTGTATTTGACACTGATCGGCTTGATGTACGTCGGTTTGTATGGTCGCTTCGAGGCGGCGTTCGGATTCGGACTCGTCTTTGGACTGTTGTATGACATCGTCTATACCGACTTGCTCGGAATTTACTTATTTACTTTTTCACTCATTCCTCTCTTAGTCAGCTTCGTGTTAAAATATATAGGTGAGAACTTCTTCTCGGTCGTCATCACGTTCACGTTCATGATTCTCGTGTTTTCCTTCGGGATCTTTAGCGTCATGACGGCGGTCGGTGGGACGACCATGACCATTCAAACACTATTAGTTGAACAGATTCCAGGGACGCTCGTCGCCAACGCTGTCGCCATCGCATTGTTATACGTGCCGATGACACGATACGTGGCGCCGCGACCTGTAGCGAAAAGAGGGTAGCCATGATGGAGCGTAAACGACATATTACGATAAAAGGACATCGCAACGGTATTGCAATCCACTTCAATCCACGGAGTGGCATCGATGAGGTGCTCGGAGAGCTTGAGGCCACGTTACAAGAAATGGAGCCGCCCTCTGGGAAGATTGCACTCAAATTGCACGCGGGTACTCGTTATTTAGACGAGGAGCTGTCACGTCAAATTCGTGAAGTCGTCGCTCGTCATGGCGTTTTTTATATCGAGGAGCTATCGAGCGAGGTCATGTTGACCGAAGAAGCGAAAGCGACCTACGGCAAAAAGACGTTCCACTACCATAGCGGGACGATTCGAAGCGGACAAGTGCTCGATTTCGATGGCTCGGTGCTCATTATCGGAGACATCAACCCAGGGTCCGAAGTTCGGGCGACGGGAAGTATCTATTGTTTAGGGACGATACGAGGAAATGTGCGTGCCGGTGTCGAAGGATGGGAGGAAGCGGTCATCACCGCCAGTCTGCTCCATCCGAAGTTTTTAGCGATCGGTGAACACGTGCTCGCGTCGGACGACGGCGAAGAGCTTCCGGAGATCGAGATGGGATGCGCATATCAGACGAATCAGGGTATTGAAATGACGCGTCTCCGTCAAGTCATGACTGGGCTGAAAGACGCATATGCAATGGAATTACAGAGAGGGTGAGTTTGATGGAGCAAGTAGTAGAGCCTGTACATACAGCGAAAGAAGTGAAGAAAGGTCGGTCCATCGTCGTGACGTCTGGGAAAGGTGGCGTCGGGAAGACGACCACGACCGCGAACCTCGGGACCGGCCTCGCATTGTCTGGTCACTCGGTCTGTCTCGTCGATACGGATATCGGTCTTCGTAACCTCGACATCATCTTAGGACTCGACAACCGCAGCATCTATAACCTCGTCGACGTCATCAACGGCCAATGCAAATTGCATCAGGCGCTCGTCCGTGACAAGCGGTTCGAAGAGATGTATCTCTTGCCTGCGGCCCAGTCGAAAGACAAGACATCGGTCCAACCGGAGCAAGTGAAAGAGATCATCGACCAGTTGAAGACAGAATATGATTTCGTGTTGATCGATTGCCCGGCCGGCATCGAGCAAGGCTTCATGAACGCCATCGCCGGCGCCGATGAGGCCGTCGTCGTGACGACGCCTGAGAAGGCGGCCGTTCAGGACGCGGACCGGATCATCGGGATGCTCGAGCAAGCGGAACATGTCGCTGCGCCGAAATTGATCGTCAACCGCGTCAAGAACCACCTCGTCGAATCAGGGGACATGCTCGACATCGATGACATCATGCGCATCTTGTCGATCGACCTGCTCGGCGTCGTCGTTGACGATGAAGAAGTCATCGCCGCCGCGAACCGCGGGGTACCGGTCACGATGAACCCGGATAACAATGCCGGACAAGCGTACCGCAACATCACGCGCCGGATTCTTGGGGAGTCGGTGCCGCTCATGTCGATTCAGACCGAACAAAAACCGGTCGGCTTCTGGACACGACTCATGATGAAATTTGGAATGAAAAAAGCCTAAGGCAACGAAAGTTGCCTTTTTGTGTCGAAAGGAGAGACGCATATGCGATTGATCTATGAACGGACCCCGTCCATCGAACGGGCCATGCTCGTCGACGGGGAGCGTCTGCTCGAAGTCGAGGAACGCTTCATCGACCAACTGTCGATCGGGACGATTCTCGAGGCCGCGATCGAACGGATTCATCCGTCGCTCGGCGCCGCGTTTTTGACGACCGGCGAGACGACGCTCTTCTTGCCAATTGCCGAGACGCTAAAAGCGCTCGAGGCATATCCGGAAGTGCCAGCCATCGGTCAGGCGGCCGTCGTCGGTGAGAAGCGGCTCGTCCAAGTGACGAAAGAAGGCATCAACGGCAAACACCATAAAGTGACGGAGAACATCCGCTTCGGCGGACGGTATATCGTCTACTTCCCTTATGGTCGGCGCCAGTTGTATAGCCGCAAGCTCGATTTCGTCACCCAGGACCGGTTATCGAAAGTGTTCGACCTCGAAGAAGCAGAAGGGGTATTGTTCCGGACCGAGTCGGGGCAGGCAAGCCCTGAAGACCTTCAAGAAGAGCTCGACTTGCTCCGGACGCGTGCCAAGGACGTCATCACGGCACGCGGGGGACAGGATGAGCTGTTGTGCGAGCAGTTCGTGCGACGCCATGCGGTCGAATCGGTCATGTTGAATGACAAGGAAGCGCAGGACCGGTTGACGCGTCTCGAGGTCAACGTCGAGCGCCATATCGGCAAAGGCCGGATGAAAGAAGCTGTCCGGCTCGACGGGGCAATCGAGAAGCTGGGTCAGCGTGTCGTCTGGCTCGAAGGCGGCTCGTACGTCTTGATTGAACAAGTCGAGACGATGACCGTCATCGATGTCAACAGCGGCAAGAACGTCGCCGTCAAAGACAAGGGGCGCGCCGCCGACACGATTAACGAGGCCGCGCTCTACGCCGTCATGGAACAGCTCCGGTTACGCAATATCGGCGGTATGGTCGTCATCGACTTCCTGAGGGGGTCAAAGGATGGACAAGCCCGGCTCTTGAAGAAGATGAAAGAGCTCGGTGCCCGCGATCTGCGCCGTGTCGAAATCTACGGCTTCACGCGCATGGGTTTGTTCGAGCTGTCGCGAGAACGGACCGGACGTTCGATGCAAGACCGGATGACCTATAACGGTAACCCGTCGAAGCTTGCCGTCTTCTCGCAGCTGGAGCGGACGCTGATGGAGCTCGCGCCTCAAGCCGAGGGTGTCGTCGTGACACTCCCGAGCAAGTGGCATGACGCGTCGTGGGACGCTTTTGACTGCACGGTCTTCCTCGTCGACGGGGAACCGGATGTGGCGTTCTACGGGACGCTCGAGGAATGTCAAAATTTCGTATCTCGTCATTGACAATGATTGAACGAGAGTGGTATTATCTATAACGTTAGTTCGTTTGGAAGCACCCAAATGGCTACAACCGCACAGAACGGGTTGAAATGGTTTCGCCCTGCCCTGGATGGCGAGTCTGAGTTTAATAAGGAGGTGCACGTATATGTACGCAATCATCAAAACTGGTGGTAAGCAAATCAAAGTTGAAGCAGGTCAAGAGATCTACATCGAAAAACTCGATGCTGATGTCGAGGGTACTGTAGAATTCGGTGAAGTTCTTTTCGTTGGTGGTGACGATGTTAAAGTCGGAGCTCCACTCGTAGAGGGCGCTAAAGTCGTAGCAACTGTCGTTAAACACGGTCGCGCGAAGAAGATCACTGTCTTCAAAATGAAAGCTAAGAAAAACTACCGTCGTAAGCAAGGTCACCGTCAGCCTTACACGAAAGTTCGCATCGAGAAAATCGAAGCGTAAGCTATGATTCGAGTAATGGTCAGACGAGACGAGACGAAGTCGATTCGTTCCGTTGAAGTGACAGGTCACGCCAACTTTGCTGAACCCGGTTCTGATTTGGTCTGTGCCGGCGTTTCTGCCATCATCTTTGGGGCATATAACGCTGTCGAGGTACTTGCCGGTCAATCGCTTCTTGTAGAAATGGCAGACAAAACAGAGGGTGGCTACTTTTATGTCGAGACATATCCTGACGTATCACCGGAGGACATGACTCGCACCCAACTGTTATTAGAAGGGATGCTCGTGCAACTAGACACGATCGCCCATAGTTACGGTGATTATATCCAAATTGAACAATAGGAGGTGGACCTCATGTTACAATTGAACCTTCAGTTCTTCGCATCGAAAAAGGGAGTAGGATCGACTAAAAACGGTCGTGACTCGATTTCGAAACGCCTCGGCGCTAAACGCGCTGACGGACAGACTGTTTCAGCTGGATCGATTCTCTACCGTCAACGCGGTACGAAAATTCACCCAGGTGAAAACGTCGGCCGTGGTGGCGACGACACATTGTTTGCAAAAGTTGACGGCGTAGTACGCTTCGAGCGTCTTGGTCGCGACAAGAAACAAGTGAGCGTTTACCCAGTTGCGTAAGTAGAACCACGCAGAAGACTCTAGCCACTTATTTGGTTAGAGTCTTTTTTACTAGTTTTACTAGGAGAGGATTTCATGAACTCACAAGCAGCACTGAAACTATTATCGACCGTCCGTCACGAATGGATGAATCGGCTTCAGATGATCTCCTTGTACGCGGCGCTCGAGCCTGAAAAACTTGAGGAGCTGTATGAGCGATATCGTCAGCACGCCGACGAGGAGAGTGCGCTCATTCGCTTGGACATGCCGACGACGAGTCTCGTCCTCATGCAAGCGAACTGGGAAGGGCGGTTGACCTATAAGGTATCGGCCGACCGCGTGTCGCTAGACGACGCGCGCGTGGCGGACAAGCTTGTCCGTCTTCTGTCAGGAACGGATGGACCGATTCATGTGACGTTCACGGACGGACTGATGGTCCGCGTCTTCGGTCACGTACCGGACGACGTGTTCACGTCAGATGAAGTGTACGAGCAAACAGTAGAATGTTCTACGTTCGTTATAAAGGAGGGGAATTAAATGTTTGTCGATCAGGTTAATATTTTTGTAAAAGCTGGAGACGGCGGTAAAGGGATGGTTGCATTCCGCCGCGAGAAGTATGTTCCAGACGGTGGACCAGCAGGAGGAGACGGAGGTCACGGTGGTGACGTCGTCTTTGAAGTAGAAGAGGGATTACGTACACTCGTTGATTTCCGATTCTCGAAAAAGTTCATCGCCCATGACGGTGAAAAAGGGATGTCGAAAGGCATGCACGGACGAAAAGCGAAGCCGCTCGTCGTCAAAGTCCCACCAGGTACGATCGTGTTCGATGCACAAACAGATACGGTCATCGCCGACCTTACCGAGCACGGCCAACGGGCCACGATCGCCAAAGGTGGACGCGGGGGCCGCGGGAACTGTCGTTTTGCGACGCCATCTAACCCGGCACCAGAGATCGCCGAGAACGGGGAGCCAGGTCAAGAGCGTGAATTGCGCCTTGAGTTGAAATTGCTCGCTGACGTCGGTCTTGTCGGATTCCCGTCAGTCGGGAAATCGACGCTCTTGTCAGTCGTCTCGTCGGCACGCCCGAAAATCGGCGCGTACCACTTCACGACAATCACACCGAACCTCGGTGTCGTCAAGACGGCAGACGACCGTGACTTCGTCATGGCCGATCTTCCTGGACTCATCGAAGGGGCGAGCCAAGGCGTCGGCCTCGGTCACCAATTCTTGCGTCACATCGAGCGGACGAAAGTCATCGTCCACATGATCGATATGAGCGGCATGGAAGGGCGCGACCCGTTCGAAGACTACACGACGATCAACCGCGAGCTCGAGTCGTACAACTTACGTCTCCTCGAGCGTCCGCAAATCGTTGTCGCCAACAAGATGGACATGCCGGATGCGCCGGAATTACTTGAAGAGTTCCAAAAGAAAATCGGAGACGACGTCAAAGTCTTCCCGATCTCGGCACTCGCCAAAGAAGGACTTCGCAATCTGCTCATCGAAGTAGCTAACCTTGTAGACTCGACACCTGAGTTCCCACTCGAAGAGCTCGAAGAGAAGACGGCCACACCACGTGTCGTTTATCGTTACGAGAAGGAAGAGAAGGGGTATCAGATTCATATTGATGAATACGAACGCTTCGTGATCACAGGGCCTCGTATCGAGAAGCTCTTCAAGATGACGAACTTCGATCACGACGAATCAATCAAGCGCTTTGCGCGTCAAATGCGTCAAATGGGCGTCGATGACGACCTTCGCAAGTTAGGTGCCGAAGACGGCAGCGTCGTCGCCATCTTGGACTTTGAATTCGAATTCGTCGAATAATCTTTTTAATTAGGAAATGGAGTGTGAAGTAAACGTGGACCCTGTGCCCTCGTCTAGTTTAATTCTTTATGTAGTTTTAGTTATGTTGTCAGCCTTTTTCTCTTCTGCCGAGACCGCGCTCTCGAGCGTGAACCGTGTCCGGATGATTCGTATGTCGGAATATGGGGACAAGGGCGCCAAGCGCGTCCTTCACCTCGTCGACCGCTTCGACGATACGCTCTCGACGATTCTCGTCGGGAACAACATCGTCAACATCGGGGCGGCGACCGTATCGACGGCCATCGCCACGAGTATTTACTCGGGCGGGACCGGCCTCGTCATCTCGACGTTCGCGACGACCGTCATCATCTTGATCTTCGGTGAGATTTTACCGAAGTCGCTCGCGAAAGAGTTCGCCGAGAAGTATTCGCTTCTCATCAGCGGCATCTTGCTGTTCCTCGTCAAAATCTTGAAACCGGTGACGATGATTTTCACTGGCTTGAAGAAGTTGGTACTCCGGATGATCGGGATGAACGAAAAAGAACCGTCGGTGACGGAAGAAGAGTTGAAAGTGCTCGTTGATATGGGAGAAGAAGAAGGGGTGCTCGGCGAGACCGAAGCGGAACTCGTGCATAGCGCCTTCGCCTTCAACGACATCACTGTCGACGATGTGTTGACGCCGCGGATTGATATCCTCGCCGTCGACATCGACGATACGC
This sequence comes from Exiguobacterium sp. s36, assembly GCF_018618345.1. NCBI lineage: Bacteria > Bacillati > Bacillota > Bacilli > Caryophanales > Exiguobacterium > Exiguobacterium sp. s36. The sequence continues at coordinate 30,827 of NZ_JACSLW010000004.1, read as the reverse complement.
TCGAAGAAATCAAAGACACGATCTTTAGCGGTGGGCATTCTCGTCTACCGGTATATAAAGACTCGATTGACAACGTCATCGGGGTGTTGTCAGAACGTGATTTCCTTCGTTCGATGATGCGGGATGAAGTGACGGACGTTCGTTCGCTCATTCGTCCGCTCACATACGTATCACCGCAGACAAAATTAATTGAACTGCTCCCAGTCCTTCAGCAAAAACAATCGCACATGGCGATCGTCCTCGACGAGTTCGGTGGGACGGCCGGCCTCATCACACTCGAAGACATGCTCGAGGAGCTCGTCGGAGACATTTGGGATGAGCACGATGAGTCGATCGTCTATCTCAAACGACTCCGTGACGGCGTCTACGAGTGTATGGCCGACATGGATGTCGATGAGTTTGCGGACGAGATGGGAATTAAAGAACCTGAAGTAGATGCCAACACGATGGGTGGTTGGATCGTCGAACTGTTAGGAGACATTCCAGAGAAAGGTGCGCGTGTCACGTATGAAGACATGACGTTCACCGTTCTCCACGTCGAAAAGCGTCGGATTCGCAAATTGCTCGTCGAAACGGGTCAATCCGAAGCGGCGGAACAAGCGTAAACGAACAAAGGAGGGATCGCCAACCGGCGGTCCCTCCTTTTGTTTATACAGTATGATGGCGCTCGACGCGTTCGAGCAACTCGTAAGGGCGTACTTTATAGATGGCGTGCGGCATATACGTCGGGTCGATCGCATCAAGCAGGCGCATCTGGAAATGATCGCGCTTGATATAGTCGCCGACGTTCGAGGCGTCGACCTTGAAGAAGCCGACTTCTTGCGTCTCGCCTTCTTGCGGTTGCAGGTCGCCCGAGACATAGCGGGCGCGGAACGTGACACAGAGTACGCGTGAGGATACGTTTTGATAGATGCCGGTGATCCCATCGACCTCGATCTCAATCCCGGTCTCTTCTTTTACTTCGCGATGCACGGCGTCGACAATCGACTCATGTTCCTCGACTTGTCCTCCCGGCATCTCATACGTATCGTTCCGATGCGTGTTCTGAACGAGGAGCACCTCGCCGTCGGCGTTCGTGACATAAGCTGTCACGGAGACGATGGTGCGCGGTGGTGTGTAGTGACCGGTCGGCATCATGAACTCCTCGCTCGACTTGATATATAAATCTTTGCCGAGACGGGCCCGCTTCTTCATCGCCTCGCGGCGCAGGCTGCTCGAGCGGTAATCGCGTTCGACTTGTTCGTAATGCTCGCGGTCACGATATTCCCAGAGGGCCATGACCTCGTCCTTGTCTTCGGTCACCCAACGACCGACGAGACGGGCGCCGTGCGATACCTGTATCGGATACAGGTATGTATGGAAAAACTCGGTGAATTCATCTAAGCGTTCAGGACGGATGGTGTACGTTTTTCGACGATGGAACATGGTAATTCCTCCTTTGAAGGTGGTAATCTCTATTCCGAGAAAAAAACGCTTTCCTCACTATTCTTAATTCGGTACCAGATCCGATTTTCCCTCTATTCAAAAAAGTCAGCTCGAGCGAATCTGCTCAGGCTGACTTTTTAAATAGACGCGGATTCGCGCGGATATAGCGGATGAGGACATATAGTCCGATGGCGGTGCCGACGTATGGCAAGAACCCGTGCGTGACTTCGCCGATATGACGCCAATTGCTACCAAGCATCATCCCGAGTTTGACGAACACGAACGACCAGACGGCGAAGACGACGACGGTCACCGTCAAAAATTTCCGGAACGACAAGCGCATGACGCCGGCGCTGACGGCGAACAGTTGGCGCCAAATGACGCTCAGACAGACGATCCAGGCGCCATACGTATCGAACCATGTCTCGGCGCGTTGTTGCTTCGCCTCACTGATGCGAAATGACTTGTAGAGCCGAAGGGCGACAGGACGACCGCCGTAACGGCCAATCCAATAGAGAACGATTTGACTGAGGACGAACGCCGACCACGCGAGGAGGAAGACGAGCAGGAACGAGACGTCGAGAGAACCGATCAAGTGGCCACCGTAGGCGAGCACGAGCTCATTCGGGATGAATTGGATGAAGATACCGAGCGGGACGCTGAAGACGCCGCAGCCGAGCAACAGTTGTTCAAAGAAATGCCACATGACCGTTCCCTCCTTTCCAAATTTTGTACGGTCTTTGTTCCATCCATCAGTATAACGGACATGGACCGAAAGCAAAAGAAAAGATGTCACGTATTTGTGACATCTTAGTCGAGCTCGGAGACGAGGACGCCGAGCCGCTCGAGTTCCGAGACGGCGGCATCGATGGCATCTTCGCTATCGGCCTCGAGCGTGTGGATATGCAAGCCACCCGTCAAATGCGAAAGTGGGGCGGCCTGGTTCGCCTCGACCCGTTCGAGGAAAGCACGGACGTCGCGACGGCTCTTCACCATCAACTGGCCCGTCAACGAACCATAGACCGGATGATCGATGATGACGTCCCGAATCGTGACGCCTTCGTCGACGATGGCGTTCATTTCGGCCTCCATGGCCTCGGCCTCGTGACGACAGACGATTTTACGGGTGTAGGCGGACGGTGACGACTCGCCCGGTAGATAGACGTATCCACGAGCGGTCGCGACGATTTGATGGCCCTTCGCCTTCAAGAGCGACAAGTCTTGGACGACGACTTGTCGGCTGACGGCGACACGGCGGGCGAGTTCGGAGCCGGTGATCGGCTCGGAACTCTGTTCAATCATTTCCAATAATGTGCGCCGGCGTTCTTCACCGGCTAAGCGTTTGTTCATAAGATCCGACTCTCCTTGCTAAAGTGACGATGGCTTCGGCGAGTGCCGTCGTGGCTTCGACGGTCGTGTCTTCACCGAAGGAAATGCGGACGAGGCCGTGGCAGGCGCTCGTCTCATAGCCGAGTGACTCGAGCATCCGGTTCGGTCCGTTCTGGCCGGCCCGACAGGCCGAGCCTGCCGAGACTTGGAAGCCGAGCCCGTCGAGTTCGGTCATCCACCATTGTCCGTCCCGCTGATTCGAGACGAACGAGAAGATGGCGGGACTCTGCTGGTCGAACTCGAGCCAGTCCACGTAAGACGATGTCTTCTCTTTCAAGATAGCACGAAACGCCAAGAAATTTCTTTCATGACGTGTCCGTGCCTCGTGCCGATCTGTGAACGCTTTAACGAACGCACAGATGCCGGGGACGTCAATCGTGCCGGGACGAATGCCGTACTGATGGTGTCCCGGATAATAGGGCGGTGGCAACAGCCGTTCCATATAGAGGCCGCCGACGCCTTTTGGACCGCCGACCTTATGGGCGCTGAACGAATAGGCGTCAATCCCGTCGACCGAGACAGGAATCTTGCCGAGCGCCTGGACGCCGTCGATGTGGAGCAACACTTTCTTATATTTCAATTGACAGAGGATGTTGTGGAGCGGCAGCGTCCATCCGGTATCGGAGTTGACGTGCTGGAACGTCACGAGCCCGATATCACGGTCGAGCAGACGCGTGAACGTCTCTTGGTCGAAGCGACCGTCTTTTAGTTTCAGCCGATGGACGGTCACGCCTTCCGCTTCCCATTCGTCGAGAAGGAGGGCGACCGAGTCGTGCTCTTGCCACGACGTGATGACTTCACTGCCTTTCATGCGCTTACGGAGACTCGTTAGCGCGATATAGTTGCTCTCCGAACCGCTCCCGGTGAAGAGCAGCTTCCCGCGGAGCATGTCGAGCCCGAGAGCCTGCTTCACCAAACGCCTTGCCTCGGTCAAGTAATCTTCGGCGATATATCCGTGCGTGTGGAGGGAAGACGGATTACCGTATACGCTCCGCGCCATGGCGACGTAATGGTCGAGGGCGGATTTTGTCATCGGGTGCGTCGCCGCATAATCAAAGTAACGGTTCATCGTAAAGTTCCCCTTTTCTTATGTTGTCTTCTTCACAAAATTATGCGAAACTAGTTTACAAGTCAACATTACATATGAAAAACAGGTGATATACAGATGTCTTTACAGTTTGAACGGGTCGATGTGTTGATTATCGGGGCCGGTTTGGCCGCTGTGACGGTCGCCCTCCATCTGCCCCGGACGTTGAACGTCCTGCTCGTCGCCAAGCATGAAGTGACGAGTGCGAACTCGGACTTGGCTCAAGGCGGAATCGCTAGCTCGTACTTGGAACCGTCGAGCGTCGACCATGAGCGGGATACGCTCGTCGCCTCGAAACTTGCGGCCGTACCCGACCGTGTTTATACACTCGTCGAGGAAGGGCGGACGGCGATTCAAGAGCTGGAGCGGTTCGGCGTCGTCTTCGATCGCGACGCGACTGGCTACGCGGTCGGTCGGGAAGGTGCCCATGGCATGAATCGAATCTTTCACGCCGGTGGCGATGAGACGGGACGGCACGTGATGGCGACGCTGCGGCGTCAACTGCCTGACAATGTGACCGTCATGGAGCATGTCCTGATCGATACGTTGACGAAAAGCGATGGCCGTGTGAGCGGGGCGACCGGTTTCAACGGTGAGACACGCCTCCACGTTCAGGCCGGGGCCGTCGTCCTCGCGACCGGTGGCATCGGCGGACTGATTGACTGGACGTCGAACTGTCGCTCGGTCACAGGAGACGGGCTCGTCTTGGCAGAATCGGTCGGGGCTCGGCTCACGAACTTGTCTCGGATTCAGTTTCATCCGACGCTACTCGCAGTCGATTCACCCCATCTCGTGACCGAAGCGCTACGCGGGGCGGGAGCCACGCTCGTCGATACGTCCGGGAACCATGTGATGGGACAACACCCGCTCGGTAGCCTCGCCCCGAGGGATGAGGTCGCACGAACGCTCACGAACCATGTCGGACCGGTGTACTTGGATACGAGTCGTGTCGAACGGCTCGATGAGCGGTTCCCGAAACTGGTGGCGACATGTGACGCGCACGGCATCGACATCCGGCGCATCCCGGTCCGGCCGGGACTACATTTCCACATGGGCGGTGTCGACGTCGACGCCTATGGACGAACCAAGGTAGCGGGACTATATGCGGTCGGGGAGGTCGCCGATACGGGCGTCCATGGGAAGAATCGACTCGCGTCAAACTCGTTACTTGAATGCTGGGTGTTCGGGAAGCGGGTGGCGGCGACGATGACTTTGGAGGAGAAGCCGTTCGCGGTGAACGAGACGACCGTATTTGAGGTTTCAGATGATCTGTTCGGCCGCTATCGGCAACAGATTGGGGAATGGCTGACAATCTCGCCGCAACTCGGCAAAATCGTAAGTTTCTTAGAAAATACCCAACAACTGCCACGGACGAAACACGTGACAAGACAATTAAGTGAACAGACATTGAGTATAGAAGCGGCACGGCTTTTGGCTCGTGCCATGATGAGGACGGAGGATGGTTATGAACAAGATTGCTTTGCGCGAACAGCTGACGGCATTTCTACATGAGGACATCGGCTTTGGCGATATCTCGAGCGGACTGATCGATCAGCGCGAGACGTCATTCGCCACGGTCACCGCCAAAATGGATGGGGTGTTCTGTGGCATGGATGTCGTCCTGGAGCTGGCCCAGATGCAACGGCTCGTCGTCGAGTCATGCCAACCGGACGGCACGGTTGTCTCGACTGGAGATGAACTGTTCACGTTGCGGGGCAAGACACGGACGCTCCTCGAGACGGAACGGGTGTTATTGAACCTTATCCAACATTTGAGCGGGATCGCCACGATGACGCGGCGCTGCGTCGAACAGCTCAATGACCCGACGATTGCCGTCACGGACACGCGCAAGACGACACCTGGACTCCGCATGCTCGAGAAGCATGCCGTCCGTTCGGGTGGTGGGAAGAACCACCGGCTCCGGCTCGACGATGCCGTCATGATTAAAGACAACCACATCACGGCACTCGGTGGGATCACGAACGCGGTCGCCCGGGCCCGGATGCTTGCTGGCCACACGACGCCGATTGAAGTCGAGGTCGAGACGCTCGAACAGTTGCATGAGGCGATTGCGGCGGACGCCGACATCATCATGTTCGACAACCGGACGCCAGAAGAACTGAAGGCGTGGCGCGCGCTCGTCCCAAGTCATATCAAGACGGAAGCGTCAGGCGGCATCACGGTCGAGACGATCGCCTCGTATCGCGGTACGGGCGTCGACGTCATCTCAATCGGGCAGTTGACCCATTCGGTGACGGCGCTCGATTGTAGTTTAAATCTCGTAGGAGGAATCAAACATGCAGTTACTCGGAACGATGCCAGCGCTATACGCTGACTTGACGGTTGAACAGATGGAACAACGGATTGAAGCCATTAAAGCACGGCTCGGCAGCCGCCTATTTTTACCGGCTCACCATTATCAAAAGGACGAGGTCGTCCAGTTCGCGGACGCGACCGGAGATTCGCTCCAGCTCGCACGGCTCGCCGAACAGATGAACGAGGCCGAATTCATCGTCTTTTGCGGCGTCCACTTCATGGCCGAGACGGCCGACATGTTGACGCGTGACGACCAGCTCGTCATCTTACCGGATATGCGGGCCGGGTGTTCGATGGCCGACATGGCTGATATCGATCAGACGGAGATTGCGTGGGAAGAGCTGACCGATACGTTCGGCGACAGTATCGTCCCGATCACATACGTCAACTCGACAGCGGCCATCAAGGCATTCGTCGGCAAACATGGCGGGGCGACGGTCACGTCGTCGAACGCCCATGACATCGTGCGCTGGGCACTCGAAGCGGGCGAACGGGTCTTGTTCTTACCGGACCAGCATCTCGGACGCAACACGGCATATGACTTGGGCGTGCCGCTCGAGGCGATGGCCGTCTGGGACCCGCTCCGGGAACGACTCGTCTATGAAGGCGATATTGAGGACGTCCGCGTCATTCTATGGAAAGGGCATTGCTCGGTCCATGAGAAGTTCAACGTCGCCCAAATCGAGGCGTTACGGAAGAACGACCCGGAACGACGCATCATCGTCCATCCCGAGTGCACGTTCGATGTCGTGCAGGCGGCGGACGAGGCCGGGTCGACGTCATATATCATCGACCAAATCGAGGCGAGCGCGCCGGGGACGAAGTGGGCCGTCGGCACCGAGATGAACTTGGTCAATCGACTTGCGGCGACGCACCCTGAGCTCGACATCAATTCGCTCAACCCGTACATGTGCCCGTGCTTGACGATGAACCGAATCGATTTGCCTCATTTGCTCTGGGCGCTCGAGTCACTCGAGACCGATCCCGTAAATATTATTCGCGTCGATCAAGAGACGACAAAGTGGGCGACACTCGCCCTCGAGCGGATGCTCGCACGCTAAGGACAGGCAATCGCCTGTCCTTTTTTCGTGGCGACGGTTATGGTACAATGAATGCAGTTTTCCTATGAAGAGGAGATATGACCGTGATTGAATTCGTAAAAGGCTCCGTCGCCTATGTGTGCGCGGAATATATAACGTTGGATGTTTCGGGCGTCGGCTACAAAGTACATGTGCCTAACCCGTTTTTTTATCGTGAACAAGACGAACATGTAATCGTATTTACGCACCATTACGTGCGCGAAGATCAACAGACGCTGTACGGTTTCCGTTCACGTCGCGAACGCGAACTGTTCAATAAATTGCTCGGCGTCAACGGAATCGGACCGAAAGGCGCACTCGCGATCGTCGCCTCGGGCGATATGGATGCGCTCATCGACGCAATCGAGACTGAGAACGAGAAGTATTTGATGAAGTTCCCAGGTGTCGGCAAGAAGACGGCGAAACAGATGGCGCTCGACTTGAAAGGCAAGCTGTCCGAGCTCGCCCCGGATTATGTACCGAACACCGGACTGTTCGCCCAAGGCGCGTCCGAACTAGACGAGGCGTGCGAAGCGCTCGTTGCGCTCGGTTACTCAGAGCGTGAGATCACCCGTGTCCGCAAGGAACTGAATTCAGAAATATTGACGACAGACGCTTACATAAAGCGCGCCCTGCAATTGCTATTGAAATAAGGAGGAGACCATGGACGAACGATTGTTGTCACAATCCCATCAACAATATGAAGACTCTGAAGAGTGGAGCTTGCGTCCGCAAAAGTTCGAGCAATATATCGGACAGGAGAAGGCGAAAGGAAACTTGTCGATCTTCATCCAAGCCGCGAAGCTCCGCAGCGAAACACTCGACCACGTCCTCCTATACGGTCCCCCGGGACTCGGAAAGACGACACTCGCCCAAATCATCGCCAACGAGATGGGTGTCGGCATCAAGACGACGGCCGGCCCGGCCATCGAACGTCCGGGTGACCTCGCCGCAATCCTCTCGACCCTCGAACCGGGCGATGTTCTGTTCATCGATGAGATTCATCGCTTGAGCCGCACGATTGAAGAGATCCTCTATCCGGCGATGGAGGACTACTGTCTCGACATCGTTTACGGACAAGGCGAGATGGCGCGAAGCGTCCGCATCGACTTGCCACCGTTCACGCTCGTCGGCGCGACGACGCGGGCCGGCATGTTGTCGGCCCCGCTCCGTGACCGCTTTGGTGTCACGTTAAAGCTCGAATACTACGAGACGCATGAGCTCGCCGCCATCGTCAGTCGGACGGCCCAACTGTTCCGCCTGTCGATTTCACCAGAGGCGAGCGGTGCCATCGCGAAACGTGCACGCGGCACGCCGCGGATTGCCAACCGGCTGTTACGCCGGGTACGTGATTTCGCCCAAGTAGCAGGAACGAAAGAAATCGATCCGGTGCTTGCCTCAGACGCACTCGACCGGTTACACGTCGACGCCCTCGGGCTCGACGAAGTCGACCACCGGCTCTTACGGGCGATGGTTGAACGGTTCGGCGGTGGACCGGTCGGACTCGAGACGCTTGCCGCGACGATCGGGGAAGATGCCCAGACGATCGAGGACGTGTATGAGCCGTATTTGTTGCAGCAAGGTTTCCTGCAACGGACGCCGCGCGGCCGCATGATCACCCAGTACGCAAAGACGCATTTTGGCTATGAAGAGGAGTAAACGATATGCAAGACATTCAATTGAACGTAAACGATTATGATTTTGACTTACCGGAAGAACTGATCGCCCAAGTACCGCTCCTCGATCGGACGAGCTCACGACTGCTCGTCCTCGACCGCGACACGGGCGACATCGAGCATCGCCACTTCCGCGACGTGCTCGACTATTTACAGGCAGGCGATGCCCTCGTCGTCAACGACTCGCGCGTGCTCCCGGCTCGACTGTTCGGGGCGAAGCAAGAGACGGGCGGGAAAGTCGAGCTTCTTCTTTTGAAGCAGACGGAAGATGATGTCTGGGAAGCGCTCGTCAAACCGGCGAAAAAAGTCCGCGTCGGCGCCATCGTCGAGTTCGGCAACGGATTGCTCCGGGCCGAATGTGTCGAAGAGCTGCCGGAAGGGGGACGCCGCTTCAAGTTCGATTACGACGGTATCTTCTATGAGATTTTAGATGAGCTCGGCACGATGCCGCTCCCGCCCTACATCCGTGAACAGCTCGACGACCAAGACCGTTATCAGACGGTGTACGCCCGTGAACGCGGGAGTGCGGCCGCACCGACGGCAGGTCTTCACTTCACGGAAGAACTGCTCGCAGCGGCAGAGGCGAAAGGCGTCAAGTTGATTCCGCTCACGCTCCACGTCGGGCTCGGTACGTTCCGTCCCGTCACGGCGGATACGATTGAAGAACACACGATGCACAGTGAGTATTTCGAGCTGTCGGCCGCTTCGGCCGAGGCACTCCGTGACATCCGTGCAAATAACGGACGCGTCTTCGCGGTTGGGACGACATCGACCCGGACGCTCGAGACGATCGTGCGCGACCATGGGGATTTCGTCGAGTCATCGGGCTGGACGGACATCTTTATCTACCCAGGCGTCGAGTTGAAGGCGATTGATGGACTGATCACGAACTTCCATCTGCCGAAGTCGACACTCGTCATGCTCGTCTCGGCGTTCGCGTCGCGCGACATCATCTTGAACGCGTACCGCACGGCGGTACAAGAACGTTACCGCTTCTTCAGCTTTGGAGACGCGATGCTCATCACGAGGAAGGAAGAGAACAAATGACCAAACACGCAGTCACATACGAACATATCCACACATGTAAACAGACGGGAGCGCGGCACGGAATCGTCCATACGCCGCACGGCTCGTTCGAGACACCTGTCTTCATGCCGGTCGGCACGCAGGCGACCGTCAAGACGATGGCCCCGGAACAAGTCAAGGCGATGGGAGCGAACATCATCCTCTCGAACACGTATCACCTTTGGATTCGCCCAGGACACGAAGTCGTCAAACAAGCTGGTGGCCTTCATAAGTTCATGAACTGGGACGGCGCGATTTTGACGGACTCGGGCGGCTTCCAGGTCTTCTCGCTCGCCGATCTGCGCAACATCCAAGAAGAAGGCGTCCATTTCCGCAACCACTTGAACGGCGACAAGTTGTTCTTGTCACCGGAGAAAGCGATGGAGATTCAAAACGCGCTCGGTTCGGATATTATGATGGCGTTCGACGAGTGCCCGCCGTTCCCGGCGACACATGAGTACATGAAGAAATCGGTCGAGCGGACGAGCCGTTGGGCTGAGCGTTGCCTCGCGGCACACGAACGTCCGGAAGACCAGGCATTGTTCGGTATCATCCAAGGCGGCGAGTACGAAGATCTCCGTCGTCAAAGTGCGGCTGACCTCGTCTCGCTTGATTTCCCAGGTTATGCCGTCGGTGGATTATCGGTCGGCGAACCGAAAGATGTCATGTACCGCGCGCTCGAGTTCACGACACCGTTCATGCCGGAGAACAAGCCGCGCTACTTGATGGGCGTCGGTTCACCGGATGCGTTGATTGAAGGCTCGATTCGCGGCATCGACATGTTCGACTGCGTCTTGCCGACCCGAATCGCCCGCAACGGGACGCTCATGACATCGAAAGGCCGTGTCACGATCAAACATGCGAAACATAAGACGGACTTCGGCCCAATCGACGAGAAGTGCGACTGCTACACGTGTAAGAACTATTCACGTGCGTACGTCCACCACTTGATTCGTGCCGACGAGATGTTCGGTCTCCACCTCTGTTCGACACACAACCTTCACTTCCTCGTGAACTTGATGAGTCAAGTACGTCAAGCCATCCGCGAAGACCGTCTTTTGGACTTCAAGGAAGAGTTTTTCGAAGAATATGGGTATAACAAACCAAACGCCAAGAATTTCTAATTGTTCTAACAGCGATTATGTGACAACGTTTCAGTTTCACGGTATAATGAACCTGATATTGAAGGAAAGGGTGAATTTTACGCATGGAAACTCTCGTAGCACTATTACCGATGATCCTTATTTTCGTCGTGTTCTACTTCTTGTTGATCCGTCCGCAGACGAAACGTCAGAAGGAAGTACAATCGATGCAAAACGCGCTTGAGCGTGGGGATCACGTCGTAACAATCGGCGGCCTTCACGGCGTCGTCCACCAAATCGAAGACACACAAGTCACATTGAAATGTGACCAGTCACTCCTCAAGTTCAATCGCAGTGCGATTGCTGAAGTGACGAAAAAAGGCAACTCATCATTCGCTGAGTAACCAAACCACGCCTGACCATCCCTGGTCAGGCGTCTTTTTTTTGTCATACTTTGAAAAATGATTTATTTTTGACAAACTTCGTCAATCCGACGAATCATCCACCTTATTTCCAAAAATCAAATTGAATCGTGAAAACGTTTGCATTATCGTCAAGTTGAGAAGAGTTGGAAAGAAGGAGAAGAAGACATGGATGTGAAACGATTGCTACGCCCACTCAAAAATTGGAAGGTACGACGTCGCCCTGACCGCGTGAAAGGACGCTCGTCGATGCGCCGTAAGATGGCGATGGCGCTCGTGCCGACACTGATCGCCTTATTGATCGTCGGTGCGCTCGGCTCGTATCAATTACAGAATGCGACGTCAGAGTATGACCGCGTCTTGAACGAGCGGCTCCAAGATATGCTCGTCGCCGAAGATTTGGCGTTGACCGTGACCGATGCCGAGCGTTATTTGAACTACTATCTGCTCGTCTCGAACCCGAAGACACTGATTAGTCTCGAAGCGGCGCAGACAAAACGTGACGAACTGATGGATACGCTCAAGCAGTCGTCGTCAGATTCGAAAGTCATCGCCTGGATCGGTGATCTTGAGAAGTTCAATCAACATCTCGACACGGAAATGGCGCGCATCATCGATCTCCGTCAACAACAAGACGAGATCGGATACAAGACGGTGCTCAATACGAGCGTGACACCGACGACGGATCGCGTCCGGATGACGGTGACCGACCTCGTCACGTATCAAGGCGAAGCGCTCGCAGCTGAGTCGGAAGCGGTCCAGGCGAGTGCCGGGCAGTCGATCATCTGGATGGTTGTCATCAGCATCATCGGCGTCGCTGTCGGTCTACTTTCATTAGTAGCACTCCAAAAGTTGTTCTTGAAGCCGATCAATCGACTCGTGAACGAAGCGCGCGTCGTCGCCGAAGGTGATTTGACCGGGGGTGATATCGAGGTCGGTTCGAACGATGAGCTCGGTGACCTCGTCACGGCGTTCAACGATATGAAACGCAACCTTGTCGGCTTGATTCGTCAAGTCGGGGCGGCCTCAGACAAAGTGACGGCCTACTCGGAAGAACTGTATGCCAGCACGGACCACGTCGCCACGACGACGCAAGGTGTAGCCGGTCTATTTGAACAGATGAACCTTGCCGCCCAAGTGTCGGCGAAACGGGCCGAAGAAGGGACGTCCGGCGTCAATCAAGCCGTCGTCGGCTTGAACCAAATCGCCGCTGCCTCGCAAGGCGTGAACGAGCAGACGATTCATACACTCGAAGCGGCGAGTGGGGGACTGGAGACAATTCAGTTGGCCGAGCAGCAAATGCGGGAGATTCAACAAGCGAACGACTTGACGCAACAGATGGTCGAGCGCTTATCTAATCAATCGCTCGAGATTGAGAAAATCACTCGTTCCATCACGGCCATCACTGAACAGACGAACCTGCTCGCCTTGAACGCGGCGATTGAAGCGGCTCGGGCCGGGGAACACGGCAAAGGGTTTGCCGTCGTCGCGGCCGAGGTCAGAAAACTGGCCGAAGAATCGAAACAGTCGGCAAAACAGATTCAAGCGGTCGTCGTCGATATTCAGCGCGACACGTCGGAAGTCGAGGCGGCGTTCGATGTCACGAGCCAGCATGTGACAAGCGGTGTGATCCAAATGGGCGAAGTCGCCGGTGCGTTCCGTGAAATCGTCACCGTCATTCAAGAGACGTCCCGTCAAATGAGTGAGATTGCGGCAGCGACAGAAGAAGTAAGTGCGAACACGACCGAGGTCGCCGTCTCGGTCGAAGATATGTCAACGAACGCCGTCTCAACGCAACGAAGCGTCGAAGAGGCGGGCGCGAACGTCGAAGAGCAACTCGCCGCGATTCAAGAAATCAACGGCATCGCCGAGACGATGAGTCATATGTCGGTCGAGTTGAAAGACCTCGTCCACTTGTTTAAGGCATAAAAACAGCGTCTCCTCGACAATCGAGGGGACGCTGTTTCGATTACATCAACAATATCAGGCTTGCTGCCATGACCATCATACCGGCGACCATGCCGTACACCGCATGGTGGGCCCGTCCGTATTCACGAGCGGCTGGGAGCAATTCATCGAGCGAGATGAACACCATGATGCCGCCGACAGCCGCGAAGATAATTCCGAATACCGTGTCGCTCAAGAACGGCATCAACAACAGGAAGCCGACGGCCGCGCCGATCGGTTCAGCGAGTCCGGATAAGAAGGACAGTTTCAGCGCCTTCTTCCGAGAGCCGGTCGCGTAGTATATCGGGACCGAGACGGCGATCCCTTCCGGAATGTTGTGCAGTGCGATGGCGATGGCGATCGCTAAACCGACGGCCGGGTCATCGAGGGCCGAGATGAACGTGGCCAAACCTTCCGGGAAGTTATGGATGGTGATGGCGAGTGCCATGAAAATCCCCATCTTATGAAGCCGCTGCTTCGTCTCGTGATTCAATGGGACGCGTTCGGTCGCCGTCGTCGCGAGTTCTTGGGACGACGGGTCGTTTTGCATCGTCTCGACGAATTTGACTTCATGCGGGTTCTCGGGAGACGGGATGAACTTGTCGATCAAGGCGATCAACAGCATACCGCCGAAGAACGCGAGGACCGTATAAAGTGTCCCGGTCTGCTCGCCATGGGCGCCGACGAGTTCATCGAGCGCTTTTGGGAAAATCTCGATAAAGGATACGTAAATCATGACCCCGCCTGAGAAGCCAAGGGACACCGACAAGAAGGCTGTGTTGGTCCGTTTGGCGAAGAAGGCGATCATACTTCCGATCCCCGTCGCGAGTCCAGCGAACAACGTCAGTAAAAAGGCATAGATAATCGTGCTATCCATTGAAAAGGACTCCTTTACGTGTAGTGTAAGTTGATAATCACATCATAGCTCAAGTTTTGCCCTAATGCAACTTTTAGTCGCATACGCAAAAAAAGCGTGGGAAATCAACGCTCCCGTGTTACAATTTTAGGAAAACGATTGATAAATGTTTAGAATATTTGTAATGTTAACGAGAGAAGTTTTTTTACGAGAACATGTGTTTAGAAAGGAATTTGTCGTATGTACAAAAAAGGGAATATCGCGATCTTTGCGGTCATCATGATTGCAACGATCCTACTCGCCGTCTTGACGACACCATGGGTCGTGAAGAACACGAACCTTGGCCTTGACCTCAAAGGCGGATTTGAAGTGCTGTACGAAGTCCAGCCGCTTGAAGACGGCGATGTCATCGATCAATCTGCGATGAATGCAACCGTTCGCGCTATCAACAACCGGGTCAACGTGCTCGGTGTGTCTGAACCGGACATTCGGATTGAGGATGATAACCGGATCCGTGTCCAACTCGCGGGTGTATCGAACCAAAACGATGCCCGAGAAGTGCTCTCGTCGACGGCGCAGCTTACGTTCCGCGACATCGATGACAACGTCCTGCTCGACGGAAAAGATCTCGCGCCGCGCGGCGCCTCAATCAGCTACGATCAGCAAGGCAACCCGGTCGTTGAATTGACGCTCCAATCGGCAGAACAGTTCGGTGAAGTGACGTCTGAGATCGCTCAGCGCCCGGCACCGGAAAACCGCCTTGTCATCTGGCTCGATTATGAGGAAGGTGACTCGTACGAAGAAGAGATTCAAAAAGAGAACTCGAAAATCGTCTCGGACGCTTCGGTCAACGGACCGATTCTTTCGGATAAAGCCATCATCTCCGGTGGAGATATCGACGCCGAGAGTGGTCAACGTCTCGCTGACATCTTGAACGCCGGGGCACTCCCGGTCAAACTTGAAGAGATTTACTCGACGTCGGTCTCGGCCCAATTCGGTCAAGATGCACTTGAAAAGACCGTGTTCGCTTCGGTCATCGGTGTCGTCGCTATCTTCTTGTTCATGTTGTTCTTCTATCGTTTACCCGGTCTCGTCTCGATCATCACACTCATTTTGTATATCAATTTGATTATGTTGTTCTTTAACGGGATTAACGCCGTCTTGACGCTCCCGGGGATTGCCGGTCTCGTCCTCGGTATCGGTATGGCAGTCGATGCCAACATCATCACGGCCGAGCGAATTAAAGACGAACTCCGCTCAGGGAAGTCGGTCCTATCGGCGTTCCGTGCCGGTAACCGTCGCTCGCTCAGTACGATCATCGATGCCAACTTGACGACGCTCATCTCGGCAGCGGTCTTGTTCTATTTCGGAACGAGTTCCGTCAAAGGGTTCGCGCTCATGCTCATGATCTCGATCGCGATGACGTTCATCTCGAACGTCTTCATCTCGCGCTATTTGATGCACCTCCTCGTCGCAAGTCGTCTCTTCGACAAGCGCAAAGGCTGGTTTGGTGTGAAGGAGAGTGAAATCCGTGAACTTTAAGCTCACTGAATTAAACTATATTAAACCGATGCGCACGTTGTTCCTCATCTCATGTGCCGTCGTCATCATCGGGCTCGGGATCTTGTTCTTCCGCGGCTTGAACCTCGGAATCGACTTCGCGTCTGGAACGCGGGTCGAAGTCCAGACCGAGTCGCAAGTGTCGCAAGACGATTTAGCGGCCGCCTTCACCGAGGCAGGCGTGGATGAAGACATCTCTTCTGTCCAATATGCAGAAGGCGGGACGCTCGCGAACGTGACGTTCGTCGGGCAGCTCACTCAAGATGAAGTCGCTTCGGTGAAGACTGTGTTCACGGAGACGTTCGGGAACGACCCGAACATCAGCACCGTCTCAGCCGAAGTCGGTCGAGACATCGCCCGTAATGCGATTTATGCCGTCTCGCTCGCATCGCTCGGGATTATCTTGTATATCACGTTCCGCTTCCAATTCTCTTACGGTGTCGCCACCGTCGTCGCCATGCTCCACGATGCGTTCTTCATGCTTGTGGCGTTCTCGATTTTTGGCATCGAGGTCAACTTGTACTTCGTCGCCGCTATCTTGACGATTATCGGTTATTCGGTCAACGATACAATCGTTACGTTCGACCGGGTGCGCGAGAACATTCAAGCGTATGAGAAAGAACGGAAAATCAAGACGATGGACGAGTACCGTATGATCGTGAACAAAGCGATTCAAGAGACGATCGTCCGCTCGATCAATACGGTCGTCACTGTATTGTTCACCGTCATCGCCTTGTACATCTTTGGTGCCGAATCGATTCGCGGCTTCTCGCTCGCGCTTCTCGTCGGCCTCATCATGGGAATGTACTCGTCGATCTTCATCGCTTCGTACCTTTGGTTGCTCATCAAAGGTATGTCGCTCAACAAAAAGAAATCAGCTGCCCCAGAGGCGTAACCACTGGTCTCCCGAATTAATCGGGGGACCTTTTTGAATGTCAAGACGGCACTTCACTCGCTCGTTCTGATATAATCTACAATTGATTGGAGTGAGGCATTATGTATCATGCGAAGAAACGTTGGGTGTATCCGGAGACGGATACAACGGCTGTTGAACAGTTACAGACAGAACTGAATATATCGGAGCAACTCGCGACGCTCCTCACACAACGGGGACACCGCGACGTCGAGGCGGCCAAGGCGTTTTTATACGTCGAGGATGAATTGACGTTCCACGACCCGTTTTTATTTGAACAGATGCCAAAAGTCGTCGAACGTTTGAAACGGGCGGCTGACGAAGGCGAGATGGTGCTCATCTATGGCGACTATGACGTCGATGGCGTCAGCGCATCGGCCGTCATGTGGCACGCCTTGACCGAGATTGGCGTCATGGCGGAATGCTATATCCCGAACCGGTTCACCGAAGGCTACGGACCGAACAAAGAGGCGTTCAGCTGGGCCGCCGGTGAAGGGTTCACCCTCATCATCACGGTCGACTGCGGCATCTCGGGGATTGAAGAAGCAGCGCTCTTAAAAGAGCTCGGTGTCGACTTGATTATCACCGACCACCACGAACCGAAAGAGACGTTACCGGATGCATTCGCTATCATCCATCCTCATATCGACCCGTCGTATCCGTACGACAAACTCGCCGGGGCAGGCGTCGCCCTCAAAGTGGCGCACGCCGTGCTCGACCGGATGCCGGACGAGCTTCTCGACTTGGCCGTCCTCGGCACGATCGCCGACCTCGTCCCGCTCGATGGGGAGAACCGTCTGCTCGCCAAGCTCGGGCTCAAGGCGCTCGATGATTCGAAACGCCCGGGTATTTTGGCGCTCCGTGAAGTGTGTGCGTTGACGGACGGGACATTGAACGAGGAATCGGTCGGGTTCGCGTTCGGTCCGCGCATCAACGCCGCCGGTCGTCTCGACTCGGCGATGCCGGCGCTCCAGATGTTGCTCGCCGAGAGCGAGGAAGAAGCGCTCGCACTGGCACAACAGCTCGACAAACAGAACAAAGAACGCCAAGACATCGTCAAGACGATCGCCAAAGAAGCGACGGAACTCGTCGAAGCCTCGATGACGGACGACCGCGTCCTCGTCGTCGCCAGTGAACGCTGGAACCCAGGCGTCGTCGGAATCGTCGCGTCACGTCTCGTCGAGGCGTACTATCGTCCGGTCATCCTCTTGTGCCATGACCCGAAGACAGGGAAGGCGAAAGGGTCAGGCCGGTCGATTGACGGTTTCGACTTGTTCAAAGAACTATCGAAGAACGAAGACATCTTGCCGCACTTCGGTGGCCACCCGGCCGCAGCCGGGATGACGTTGTTATCGGAAAACGTGGCCGAACTGCGCCGTCGTCTGAACGAACAAGCCGAATCGATTCCGGACGAGACGTTCGTCGCCCGCGTCAACGTCGACTTGAAGCTCGACGTGAACGATGTGTCGCTCGACTTGATTTCAGAGATTGGCAAGCTCGCCCCGTTCGGGATGGGTAATCCGTCACCGCGTGTCGTCGTGGCAGACGCTAGACTTCGCGACATCCGTCAAATCGGGCGCGACAACACCCATTTGAAGGTTCAGCTCGCCGGGGACAAACGGGAACTCGATGGCATCGGCTTCGGTTTCGGTCACGTCGTCTCTGAAATATCGAAGATGGCAAACGTCTCGGTCATGGGTAGTTTGCAAGTGAATGAATGGAACGGGATGCGCAAGCCGCAGCTTATGATTCAAGACATCCGTGTCGACGGGTTCCAAGTGTTCGATTATCGAGGCAAGAAAAATTCGCTCGACGAATTGAAACAGCTCCCGGGCGACACGACGTCGTTCATCTCGTTCCAAGGGCGGGACGACTTCCCGCTCCACGATCTCGATACGCCGCTCAAGCCGTTTGTCGTCTTGCTCGATTTGCCGGACGAGGAAGACGTATTGGCGGACTTGTTGACCGAGGACGTCGAACGCATCTACTGTGCGTTCGGACAAGGCGGCTCGTTCTTCGAGAAGTTGCCGACGCGTGAAGATTTCCGAACATACTACGTCCACATGGCGACGTGCGAACGGAAAAACCTGCGCGAAAACTTGATTCGTTTGTCAATCGAGCGAAAATGGTCAAAAAATACGATTCAATTTATGCATCAAGTATTCTCTGAACTCGAATTTCTTGTTACAATGGAAGACGGACTGCCTGGAGTGAATCCAGAAGCGCCGAAACGCGATTTGACCGAAGCGCCGTGTTATAAGCGCCGGGTCGGACGAGTCCAACTCGAGGAGCGTTTCATCTATGCGTCGTTGGCAGAACTGAAAGAGCGGTTACAATCATTGCGATCGAACAAGATGCAGGAGGCTTACACATAAAATGGATTTCAAACAGCATATTAAAGAAGTAGCGGATTACCCGAAAGAAGGAATCAGCTTCAAAGACATCACGTCACTCATGCAAGACGGGCCGGCTTACAAAAAAGCGGTCGATGAGCTCATCGCTTACGCTCAGGAGCGCGGTGCTGAACTCATCGCTGGTCCGGAAGCACGCGGATTCGTCGTCGGTTGCCCGGCAGCGTACGCACTTGAACTCGGGTTCGTCCCGGTCCGTAAAGAAGGCAAGTTGCCACGTGAGACGGTTCGCGTCGCATACGGCCTCGAATACGGCACAGACATTTTGACGATGCACAAAGATTCAATCAAACCGGGCCAACAAGTCGTCATCTTGGATGACTTGCTTGCAACAGGCGGCACGATTGAAGCGACCATCAAAATGATTGAACAACTCGGCGGCGTCGTCGCGGGGATTGGATTCTTAATTGAACTTGATGGACTTGGTGGACGTGAGCGTCTCGAAGGATACGACGTGTTCTCACTCATCCGTTACGAAGATTGACCTAGACGGGAAGCGATTAGCTTCCCGTTTTTGAATAGTTTTTGAGGAAAATAACCCACAACCTTTGACAGGTCGTCAGATTTTTTCGATAATAGTAAGTAAAATTACATTACTCATGCACGTTAACTACTACCATGCTGCGACGAGTCCAAGTCGATTGGAGCGGTAAGAAAAAGGGTGTCGAATGTTATGACCAAAAAACAAATCGTAAGTATTGAGGACCTTCTCGACGCGCTCGGGGAGTATATGGGTGAAGACGAGATTGCCGAAGTGAGACGCGCTTACGAATACGCAAAACTGCATCATACCGGTCAGTTCCGACGTTCCGGCGAACCCTACATTCTGCATCCGGTCCAAGTGGCCGGTATTCTCGTTGATATCGGGTTAGACGCGACGACGATTATCGGTGCGCTTCTTCATGATGTCGTTGAAGACACGGACATCACGCTCAAACAACTCGCTGACGAGTTTGGGGTCGAGGTGGCCATGCTCGTCGACGGTGTGACGAAGCTCGGTAAAATCAAATATAAATCGAAAAAAGAAGAGCTCGCCGAGAATCACCGCAAGATGATTATCGCGATGGCTGAAGACGTACGTGTCATCTTGATCAAACTCGCCGACCGTCTGCATAACATGCGGACGCTTCAACATATGCCGAAAGAGAAGCAAGTTCAAAAAGCGGAAGAAACGCTCGAGATTTTCGCGCCGCTCGCCCACCGGATGGGGATCTCGACGATCAAATGGGAGCTCGAGGATATTTCGTTACGTTATATCAATCCGCAGCAATACTATAAAATCGTCTCGATGATGAAACAGAAACGGACCGAGCGGGAAGCGCTCGTCACTTCGGTCATCACAGAAGTGAACACCGTTCTTGAGGACGTGAGCATCGAGGCCGACGTCAACGGTCGTCCGAAGCACATCTACTCGATTTATAATAAGATGGTGAAGCATAAGAAAGAGTTCAATGAGATTTATGACTTGATGGCGGTCCGCATCATCGTCGATTCGATTCGTGACTGCTACGCCGTCCTCGGTATCATCCACACGCAATACAAGCCGATGCCGGGCCGGTTCAAGGATTATATCGCTATGCCGAAACCGAACATGTATCAGTCGCTCCACACGACGGTGATTGGACCGAAGGGTGAGCCGCTCGAAGTGCAAATCCGCACGAAGGACATGCACTTTATCGCCGAGTTCGGAATTGCCGCGCACTGGGCCTATAAAGAAGGAAAGAGTGTCGCGACGAACGGGTTCGATGAAAAAATCGCCCATCTGCGCGAGATTTTAGAGCTACAAAAAGATACGACCGACGCCGAGGAGTTCATGGAATCGCTCAAAGTCGATTTCTTCAGCGATATGCTCTACGTCTTCACACCGAAAGGGGACGTCTTCGAGTTGCCGAAAGGATCGGTCCCGATCGATTACGCCTATCGCATCCATACCGAGATCGGTCACCGGATGACGGGGGCGAAAGTGAACGGACGGATGGTGCCACTCGACCATAAACTCGAGACAGGTGACATCATCGAGATCATCACGTCGAAACATAGCTATGGGCCGAGCAAGGACTGGCTCAAGCTCGCCGTCTCGAGCCAGGCGAAGAACAAGATTCGCCAATGGTTCAAGCGCCAACAGCGTGAAGAGAACGTCGAGAAAGGCAAAGAGCTCGTCGACGTCGAGATTAAGAAGCTCGGCTTCGAGCCGAAAGAAGTGATCGATGACCAGTCGCTCGCCGTCGTCGTCGAGAAGTTCAACTTCGGGAACGAGGAAGAGATGTACGCCGCGGTCGGCTATCATGGCATCACGGCCGCCCAAGTCGCCCACAAGTTGACGGAGAAGCAGCGCAAAGAGCCAAAACTCGAGCTGTCGGACGCGATCAACGAATTGAAAGTCAGTCAGTCGCCGAAGAAGAAGACGGCCGAGGCCGGCGTCTCGGTGAAAGGGATTGACAACATGCTGATCCGCATGAGCCGCTGCTGTAACCCGGTACCGGGCGATGAAATCGTCGGGTATATCACACGTGGACGCGGCGTGTCGATTCACCGGAAGGACTGCTTGAACATCATCAATGAGCAGCACCCGGAGCGACTCCTCACGGTCGAGTGGGAAGTCGGTCAGGCGAAGGAGAAGAACTATAACGTCGACATCGAGATCACCGGCTACGACCGTTCCGGTTTGTTGAACGACGTGCTCCAAGCCGTCTCGGCGACGAACACGAACATCGTGGCGGTGAGCGGACGCGGGGACCAGAACAAACAGGCCCGTATCTCGATGACGATCTCGATTCCGAACGTGAACCATTTGCAAAAAGTCGTCGACCGGATTAAGCAAATCTCGGACGTGTACTCGGTCAGCCGAGTCATGATGACGTGACGAAAGGAAGATTTCTGTGCGTGTATTGTTGCAACGAGTAAAAGAAGCATCCGTCACCGTCGATGAGGAGACGATCGGTCAAATCGAGGCCGGTTATTTGCTCCTCGTCGGGGTGACGCACGAGGACACCGAGACGGAAGTAAACTGGCTCGCCGACAAGGTGGCCGGACTCCGTGTCTTCGAGGACGCGGACGAGAAGATGAACTTATCGATTCAAGACGTCGCCGGCAAAGTGTTGTCCGTGTCGCAGTTCACGCTTTACGGGGACACGCTCAAAGGCCGTCGTCCCGCGTTCACGCAAGCAGCGAAGCCGGATATCGCCGAACGCCTTTACGAGAAGTTCAACGAGCGTTTGCGGACGCACGGGCTCGTCGTCGAGACCGGGAAGTTCGGGGCGATGATGGATGTCGCGCTCGTCAATGACGGTCCGGTCACGCTCATGCTCGAAAAAAACGCTTGACAGAAGCAGGCGTGATTCGGCATCATGAACCATATAACCTAACACCTACGATAAAGAAAAGTACGGTCACCCCACCAGCAAAGAGAGCGATGCCTAGGCTGAAAGCATCGACTGGATGATGACCCGAACGACACTTTGGAGGTGCTTCCTTGAACTCGAGTAGGGGGAGCCGTTTCATCGGGCGTTAACCGATTTCGAGTGGCAGAGTATCGATTATGGCTCTGCAACGAGGGTGGTACCACGGGAAACTTTAACAGGCTCTCGTCCCTTTGCGGACGAGGGCCTTTTTGTATTCTAAGGAGGGAATTTTAGATGAAAGCACCACGCGGCACACAAGACCTGCTTCCGGGCACGGTCGAGACGTGGCAGTATGTCGAAGAGAAACTACGCGACATCAGCGCCCGTTACAACTATAAAGAGATTCGTACCCCGATTTTTGAAACGACCGACCTGTTCACACGCAGCGTCGGCGAGACGACGGACATCGTCCAAAAAGAGATGTTCACGCTCGTCAAGAAAGGCAAGGACGAGTATACGCTCCGTCCGGAAGGGACGGCCTCGGTCGTCCGCGCATTCGTCACGAACAAGCTGTTCGGCAGCCCCGACCAGCCGACGAAACTGTACTACATGGGACCGATGTTCCGCTACGAACGTCCACAAAAAGGCCGGTTCCGCCAACTGCACCAATACGGTGTCGAGGCGATCGGTAGCAGTGACCCTGCCATCGACGCAGAAGTGATCAGCCTCGCCTACACGATTTACAAATCGTTCGGCCTGAAGCAAATCAAGGTCGTCGTCAACTCGCTCGGTGACGCCGAGAGCCGCAACGCTCACCGCGAAGCGCTCATCCGTCACTTCGAACCGGTCCAGCACGAGCTGTGCCAAGATTGCCAGACGCGATTGCACCAAAACCCGCTTCGCGTCCTCGACTGTAAAGTCGACCGCGACCACCCGTCGATGAAGTCGGCACCTTCGATTCTCGACTTCTTGAACGAAGAGTCGAAGACGTATTTCGAGAAAGTACTCGCGCACTTGGATGCGCTCGGCGTCGCTTACGTCGTCGACCCGACGCTCGTCCGCGGTCTCGACTACTATACGCACACAGCGTTCGAGATCATGTCAGAGGCAGAAGGCTTCGGCGCCATCACGACGCTATGTGGCGGTGGACGCTATAACGGTCTCGTCCAAGACATCGGTGGACCGGACATGCCGGGCATCGGTTTCGGGATCGGGCTCGAGCGTCTCGTCCTCGCTCTCGAGAACGAAGGGGTGCTCCCGGCGCTCGAGACGGGACTTGACGTCTTCGTCGTCGCCCAAGGCGGATCAGAAGTTGAAGTGACGGCGACACGCCTGTTGCAATTGCTTCGCATCGAAGGCTTCAAGGCGGACCGCGACTATCTCGGCCGCAAATTCAAAGGACAATTCAAACAAGCCGACCGCTTGAACGCGAAATTCACCGTCATCCTCGGAGACGATGAAGTCGAACGCGGCTCGGCCTCCCTCAAGGTCATGGCGACCGGGGAACAAGTCGACGTGCCACTCTCGGCCGTCGCAGACAAAATTCGTGAACTATCGGAAGGAGCAGGACAATGATCGGACGCACACATATGAACGGCCGCGTGACAGAGTCACTCATCGGCCAAGATGTACAATTGAAAGGATGGGTCCAGAAACGTCGCGACCTCGGAGGCCTCATCTTCATCGACCTTCGTGACCGCACGGGAATCGTCCAAGTCGTCGTTCGCCCGGAAAACGAAGCGGTGCACAAGCTCGCCGAGTCAATCCGCAGCGAATACGTACTCGACATTAAAGGTACCGTCCTCGAGCGTGAGAACAAGAACCCGAACATGCCGACTGGGAACATCGAAGTCATCGCCTCTGAAATCAACATCTTGAACGCAGCGAAGATGACACCAATCCCAATCGGGGACGAGGCCGAGAACGTATCGGAAGACCTCCGTCTCAAATACCGTTATCTCGACCTCCGTCGTCCGGCACTCCAAGAGACGTTCCGTCTCCGCTCGAAGGCGTCGAACACGATTCGTAACTTCTTGACAGAAGAGGAGTTCCTCGAAGTCGAGACGCCGATTTTGACGAAGTCGACACCGGAAGGCGCGCGTGACTACCTCGTCCCGAGCCGTGTTCACGGCGGCGAATTCTACGCACTTCCACAGTCACCACAGTTGTTCAAACAGCTCCTCATGGTAGCTGGATTCGACCGTTATTTCCAAATCGCACGCTGCTTCCGTGACGAAGACCTTCGGGCCGACCGTCAACCGGAATTCACGCAAGTCGATATCGAGACGAGCTTCATGGACGTCGAAGACTTGATGGCGATGATGGAATCGATGATGGCGCAAGTCATGGAAGCGACGCTCGGTCGTACCGACACGCCGGCCAAGTTCGAGCGCATGACGCATGAAGAGGCGATGCGCCGTTTCGGTTCAGACAAACCTGACACACGTTTCGGTCTCGAACTCATCGACGTCGCGGATGCGGTAACAGGTGCCGGCTTCAAAGTGTTCGACATGGCGCTCGAGTCTAACGGACAAGTGAAAGCGATCAACGTCAAAGGCGAGGCGGACAAGTTCTCGCGTAAAGACATCGACAAGCTTCAAGAGTTCACGGCCGTCTACGGTGCTAAAGGCCTCGCTTGGCTCAAAGTGACGCCAGAAGGCTTGAACGGACCGATCGCCAAGTTCTTCGACGAGACGTACGCCCAGAAGTTGATGGAAGCGACGAACGCAGAAGCGGGCGACTTGCTCCTCTTCGTGGCATCAAAACCGACAGTCGTCGCCGACAGCCTCGGCGCGCTTCGCGTCAAGCTCGGTCATGAGCTCGGACTCATCGACGAGTCGAAGTTCAACTTCCTTTGGGTGACGGACTTCCCGCTCGTCACGTTCGAAGAAGAAGACGGCCGTTTCTATGCCAACCACCACCCGTTCACAATGCCAAACCGTGAAGACCTCCACTTGCTCGAGACGGACCCGGCGAGCGTACGCGCTCTCGCCTATGACCTCGTCTTGAACGGCTATGAGCTCGGTGGCGGATCACAACGGATTTATGAGCGTGACATTCAAGAACGCATGTTCAAATTGCTCGGCTTCACAGAACAAGAAGCAGTCGACCAGTTCGGCTTCTTGCTCGAAGCGTTCGAGTATGGTACACCGCCACACGCGGGTATCGCGCTCGGTCTCGACCGTCTCGTCATGATCCTCGCGGGTCGTTCGAACCTTCGTGACACGATCGCCTTCCCGAAAACGGCGTCGGCGAGCGACTTGCTCACACAAGCACCAAGCCCGGTCGCGGATGCGCAACTCCAAGAGTTGTCGATTCGGACCGCGGTCAAAGAGAAAAAATAACAACTAGTCACAAGGACCCGTCAATTGGCGGGTCTTTTTGCGTATATCTTGCTAAATAATAATATGTTACATTTATGGTATAAAATGTATTTTAACGATGAGGGGAAATGGGGAAACATGAAATTAAAAAGCATAGTGCAATCACTTGGAATGACGATTGGGTTGGCAACTATTTTAGCGGGCTGCAGTCAAGAATCGGAAGTGTTGCCAAAAGTGGAGGACGTCGTTCAAGACACGGAATCAGAAGTCGATGTAGAAGTGGAGATGATTCAATTGCGTCCGGTCGGAGAGACTACTTCCCTTGGGACGTTGAAGAATTACGACTTATCTCCGTTCTTCCAACATAAAGTCACGATGATTGCACCGGAACATATAGATGATGAACATATTATTTATACGGATTCGATCGGTGAAGTAGGCTATGAAATCTATGTCTACGATACGGAACAAGCAACCAATCGGTCGTTACATAAAACGTCAAAGACAATCGGTAATCTTGTCGGGGTTAAAGATAACATCTACTGGAGCGAATACGAAGCGACGGAAGACAATGGATACGCTTGGTCTATTTTTCGAATGAAGCTCGACGCTTCTGAACTAACGGAGATATATAACGGTGTAAGTATGTTCGAGACGCCTGTTCCTCATTTGTGTGCAGCGGATGGACACGTCACGTGGGTCGATTATGAGGCATCCGAAACAATGACGACGACATCGGTAAAGCAGTTCTCGTCTACTTCAGAGAAGGTGGAGACACTTCGAACTTACACGCTTCAAGAAGGGGAGAATCGAGACGGAGAGTACGTGTTCGATTATCGTGATAGCGAAGGGGGAGTCATTCTTCATCGAAGTCTGTTCGAAGCAGGAAACAAGACAACGAGATTGACCACGCTCGACGGGAAGTTTGATGAAGAAATGGGCGCATTAATTGATTTTCAAGTAGGACCTGACTATGCGGCTTTTGGAAAAGAAGGACGAGCCGAGTTTTTAGGACTAACACAGGAAGCTAAGCCGTTTCAATACATGGGGGCGCAGTCGAAAAGTTCATTTGACGCCTTTCGCTTTTTACCGGACAATCGAATTCTGTTCCGAGAAGGCATGGACCGTTTGATGATTGCCGATGTGTATGAAGGGACGGTCTCGTACTTGCGAAGTCAGGGGGGGATGACGTCCAAACCGCTTTATGTAGATGGAAAAATTGCATATGCAGAACATGGCAATGAGGGTGAGATTCGATTTTATACAATCGATGTAGAATAAGGGCAGGTCAAAATCATCTGTGCGATGAAAGAGAGAGTGGCCGATGCGGCAACTCTCTCTTTTTTAGTGATTCTGTTGTTCCATCTTCTTCGCCGTACGCTGAAGCGCAAACCCGAAGGCGAACAGTGACGCAATCACGGCCGTCATCGTGTAAACCGAGTCCGCGAACGCGAGGTAAATGCCGAACAGGCCGAGCCCGAAGCTGAGGATGAACCACAGCCAGAGGCTCGGATGGTCGCGTAACGCCTGCTTCATCGGCTTGGGACGTTCAACTGGCAACCGGTCCCATCGGTCACGAGCAAGTTCGAGTTGAACACTTGGCCGTTACTCTTCAAGACGAGCGTCCGTTTATCGTCACGATAGTCAATGATCATGTCCTCGTCCAAAAAGATTTTCGTCCAGTTCTTGATGAGAATCGGGCCGACGTTCGAATCAATCTTGACATCTTCTGGTGTCGTCTCGGTCACGTAGCGAATCTCGAAGATGCCGCTATTGCCACAGCCGCAACCTTCCGTCTCATAAAACAAGTGCATTTGTCCGTCACGGTCGCCTTTTAAGGCATCAATCCGCGCCTGAGCGCGTTCTGTAATCTGTACGTTCATGTATATCACTCCTTAACTCTATTATACCTCGCTGGAAAAAAGATTGAAAAAGACGTGCTTCCCGTTTTCCACTTCCTGCAAAAAGGCGTAAACTATTTGTTTAGAAGGGGGAAACGACATGATCTCACGTTTTTTTAGTTATTACCGTCCACATAAGAAGTTATTCATCCTCGATTTCTCGTTCGCCATCCTCGTCGGCCTGCTCGAGCTCGGTTTTCCGCTCGCCGTACAATGGTTCATCGACGACCTGTTGCCGGGTGGGGAATGGAATTGGATTATCATCATCAGCATCGGCCTATTGATTCTTTACATACTCGCCATGATGATGCAGTACGTCGTCAACTATTGGGGGCATAAGCTCGGCATCAATATCGAGACCGATATGCGGGAAGAGCTGTTCACCCACATCCATAAACAGTCGTTCCGGTTCTTCGATAATCATAAGACCGGCCATCTGATGAGTCGGGTGACGAACGACTTGTTCGATATCGGCGAAGTGGCGCACCATGGTCCTGAAGATTTCTTCATCGCCATCATGACACTGCTCGGTGCGTTCGGAATCATGTTCTCGATCGACCCGCAACTCGCGCTCGTGACGGTCGTCGCCGTGCCATTCCTTGTCATCATGATCACGTACGCCAACAAAAACATGAACAAGGCGTGGCAAAAGATGTATACGAACATCGGTGAAGTGAACGCCCGTGTCGAGGACAGCGTCTCCGGCGCGCGTGTCGTCCAATCGTTCACGAACGAGACGTTCGAAATCAACCGATTCCAGAAAGACAATAACTTCTACCGCGGCTCGAAAATCGAGGCGTATCGAGTCATGAGTAAATCGCTTGCGGGCATTTATATTACGACGCGGCTCATGACGCTGCTCGTACTCGTTTACGGCGCCTATTTGACGTATCAAGGTCAACTGTCTTACGGGCAGCTCGTCGGGTTCATCCTCTATATGAACTTGCTCATCAAGCCGATTGAGAAAATCACAGCC
The DNA here is from genome assembly GCF_018618345.1 of Exiguobacterium sp. s36. Lineage (NCBI taxonomy): Bacteria > Bacillati > Bacillota > Bacilli > Caryophanales > Exiguobacterium > Exiguobacterium sp. s36. The sequence goes on along the minus strand of NZ_JACSLW010000004.1, from coordinate 2,058 downwards.
CTCCTCGAGATGTATCCGAAAGGGATGGCCGGCTTCAAACGATTCACGCAACTATTGGACGAGGCGCCGGACATCGAGAACCGTCCGGACGCCGTCGACGTCACGGCACTGAAAGGCGACATCGCCTTCCAAAACGTCTCGTTCGGCTACTCGGACTATCGCCAAGTGTTGACCGACATCGACCTCGACATCAAGTCGGGTACGACGGTCGCCCTCGTCGGGACGAGCGGGGCCGGGAAGACGACGATTTGTTCGCTCATCCCGCGTTTCTATGACGTGACGAGTGGCGCCATCACAATTGACGGTATGGACATCCGCGATATGACGAAAGAGAGTCTGCGACGCCAAATCGGAATCGTGCAACAGGACGTGTTCTTGTTCGCGGGAACACTCCGTGAGAATATCGCTTACGGGAAGCTGGACGCGACCGACGCGGAAATTATGCATGCGGTCGAGAAAGCACATCTGAACTCGCTCGTCGACGAGTTGCAGTACGGCCTCGATACGCAAATCGGGGAACGGGGCTTGAAGCTGTCGGGCGGACAGAAACAACGGATTGCCATCGCCCGGATGTTCCTCAAAAATCCACCGATTTTGATTTTAGATGAGGCGACGTCCGCGCTCGACACGGAGACGGAAGCGATCATTCAAGACTCGCTCAATGAACTCGCGGCCGACCGGACGACGCTCATCATCGCCCACCGCTTAGCGACGGTGAAAAATGCCGACCGTATCCTCGTCGTCACCGCTGACGGCATCGTCGAGGACGGGACGCACGATGAATTGAGCATGAAAGGCGGCGTGTTCGCCGGATTGCTCAGACGCCAACAACTATAAGGAATGGGCAGCCACCAATAATTTTTGGTGGCTGTCGTGCGTTAGTGGGGTATAGACAGGAATATAGTTGTGATGAGGAGGAAAACAAGTGATGAAAGCAATACAGGTCATCGGTTACGGTGACGTCGATCAATTACAAGTCGTCGATGTCGCGATTCCGAGCCTAAAACAAGGAGAAGTGCTCGTGCGTGTGAAGGCGTGCGGGATTAACAATACCGAGATTTGGATGCGAGAAGGGGCGTATGGGACGGACAAAGAGTCAGGCTGGCGGCCGGAAGGGGTCCAGTTCCCACGGGTCCCGGGTTCAGATATCACCGGGGAAGTCGTGAAAGTCGGCAGCGGGGTCGAGGAGACGATGGTAGGACGTCGTGTCATCCTGTTCCCGTTCACATCGAGCGGGCAGGACGGGGAAGAGCATATCGCTGACGATATGTCGTTCATCGGTTCCGAGTACGATGGCGGTTATGCCGAATATGTCGCTTGGCCGGCCGCACTCTGTTACGATATGCCGCTCGACAGTTTCGTCGATAGCGCCGTCTTCACGGTGAGCGGGTTGACGGCGTGGCATATGAATGAACAGATTGAGATTCAGCCGGGGCAGACGATTGTCGTCACCGGTGCAAGCGGCGGGGTCGGGTCGTTCAACGTCCAAATCGCGGCGAACGTGCATGGCGCGAACGTATTTGCTATCGTCGGCGACTTGAAAGATGAGGCGAAGCTGAAAGAACTTGGCGCGAGCCGTGTCTTTTCATACCGCTCCGAGACACTCGCCGACGAGATTCTCGAGGCGAACGGCGGGCCGGTCGATGCCGTCCTTGATGTCGTCGGTGACGCCTTGTTCGCGACGTCGCTCGAGGTGTTGAAAAACGGCGGTAAGTTCTGTATTTCCGGTTCGGCCGGGGGACAACAGACGAACCTCGATTTCCGGACGATGTATTTGAAACATATCACCATGTACGGCTCCGTACTCGGCACGCGGGCCGAGTTCCAAGCGATGCTCGAGGCGATTGAGGCCGGTAAGATTCGGCCACTCGTCGATCGGATGTTCCCGCTCGTTGAGGCACGGGACGCGCAGACGTACTTCAAGCAACGGGGCAAATTCGGGAAAATTGTCCTCGTGCCATAACGAAAAGAGGCTGGGACATAACTCAGTAGATTTATAAGAAAGAGGCCACCTGGCGCGACTCGTTCGCGCCAGGTGGCCTCTTCTCCTTTTTATGG
>NZ_JACSLW010000030.1:0-547 GCF_018618345.1 Exiguobacterium sp. s36 | reverse complement strand
CGGCCATCCGAGGTCACATCCTCCGAATCATCATCCTGCAAGATGATCTGATCGGCGATGACACGAATCAATTGACCATGTTCGTTCGTGAACGCCCAATACTCGCGATCTCCATATCCGATATCGACGACGACGTTCGCCTCACGGTACCCGGACAAGTCCCCACCATCAACATTGATCAGTTTATAGCCGGAGAATTGATTGTTATCCGAATTTGTGACCGTTTCTTCGGCTGTTGCAGGTTCTTCTGCAGTCGTCTCCGTATTTGCGTCGTCTGTGCTCGTTTCGGTCGTCTCGACGACTTCTTCTGTTTGAGTAGCAGGCTCCTCTGCTTTCTCATTTGTAGAAGGGGTGTTTTCACTGGTACAACCGGCCATCAGCAGGATGGCCAAAGGCAAGGCTAAGTAGGTAAATTTCATTTTGTTCTCCTTATAGCATGTATATATGTAGATAAGTCAATACGATCTATGTTCAATTATATCCTCCGCATGTTTACGATGCGCCAATCCTTCACGTTTTGTTCGTCCATATGTTGAGTGACGCGTTC
>NZ_JACSLW010000029.1:0-761 GCF_018618345.1 Exiguobacterium sp. s36 | reverse complement strand
CCGTTCCCATGCCGAACACGGAAGTTAAGCGCTTCAGCGCCGAAAGTAGTTGGGGGTCTCCCCCTGTGAGGATAGGACGCTGCCAGGCATTACATATTTGGAGGATTAGCTCAGCTGGGAGAGCACCTGCCTTACAAGCAGGGGGTCGGCGGTTCGATCCCGTCATCCTCCACCATTACACCTGCCGGTGTAGCTCAGTTGGTAGAGCATCTGACTTGTAATCAGAGGGTCGAGGGTTCGAATCCTTTCGCCGGCACCATTTTTAAAAATAGTCTACCGCATGAATTATACCTTGCCGGGGTGGCGGAATTGGTAGACGCACAGGACTTAAAATCCTGCGAGGGTTTCCTCGTGCCGGTTCAAGTCCGGCCCTCGGTACCATCTTAATATCCCATGAAAGTTCATTCGTCTCGCACCCTTAGCTCAGCTGGATAGAGCGTTAGACTACGAATCTAAAGGCCGGGAGTTCGAATCTCTCAGGGTGCACCATCTATTTCGGGAAGTAGCTCAGCTTGGTAGAGCACTTGGTTTGGGACCAAGGGGTCGCAGGTTCGAATCCTGTCTTCCCGACCATCATAACTTTTGGGGCCTTAGCTCAGCTGGGAGAGCGCCTGCCTTGCACGCAGGAGGTCAGCGGTTCGATCCCGCTAGGCTCCACCAATTCTTTAAACCGACGAACTTTGAAAACTGAACGATGAGGCAAAAAAAGTTTTACAATTTTTGAATGAAGCGCAAGCTTCGTCATTTTTAAAGAGCTATAT
>NZ_JACSLW010000028.1:0-997 GCF_018618345.1 Exiguobacterium sp. s36 | reverse complement strand
TACACCGTGAACATGTCTTGATTGACCGGCTGGTACAGTTTCGTTTGCAAAGTCGATTTCTTCGCCGTCGCATACCAGTCGATTTGTCTAGACGGTTCATCCTCATAGGGCTTCGAGGAGATCTGTAGTAACCGATCCTTAATTGGAGAATATTTAGATACGCGCTCACCAAGCTTCAGATGTGATTGGATACGCTGCGCATGAGTACTTGAAATCGATGGATAGACCGTCCAACGTAAAGGGGGAGCCAAATAGAGTGTCAACGTACCCAACGATAGAGGCAAGCTAATCGTGATGGAGATTTCAGCTATTTCGATGGGCCCCCTTCGATTACCTGTAAGTTCGAAGACGAAATCAGACGGCAGCTCGTCCAATTCGATGATGGTTTCCGTATGCCCCTCTAAGTTCACGACGTAAGGTCCATCCTTTGGCGTACGTATATACGTTTTCGTGCTCATTTCGTTTAAGAGGTGCACGTTCGTCAGTTCAAGGGTGAACTTACAACTTTCATCTTTGAACAGAATCGAGTCGAACTGTCTCCACGTGACGTCCATTTGTGCAGTCAGTCGTTTCGTGTAACGCTCGATATAAAGACTTGCCGCCATAAAAACAGCAAGAACGAATGAAAAGATCGAGAGGTACGGCACGAACAACAAGATGACCATCACTGAAAATAAGACGATTTGGATTCGTTTTTCAAGCAAGAAAAATACATTGGTCGTGATGTTCATCGGAGTCACATGCCCATCTCGACCGGGACCGGGACGGTCGCCAAGAGTTCTTCCATGACCATGGCCTTCGAGGACTTGATCTCGCCCTCGAGCGTCAGTGTCAATCGATGTGCGAAAACGTATGGGGCCAAGAACTTGATGTCCTCTGGTGTGACATAGTCACGATTTTGGATATAGGCATAACTTTGAGCGGCTTTCGAGAGCGCGATCGTCGCACGTGGACTGATCCCCGTCTGAACGTTCCGGTGACTACGTGACGCGGTCGC
>NZ_JACSLW010000027.1:0-1057 GCF_018618345.1 Exiguobacterium sp. s36 | reverse complement strand
GACGGTTTGTCAAATTAAGCGCAACACTTCCTCCGTGAAGGCCTCGTGTGCGGTCTTCCAGCCCAGGCATTTGCGTGGGCGGCCGTTGATCTTGGCGAGCGCGTCCACGATCTCTCCTTGGCCGACCGTCGCGAAGTCCGATCCTTTCGGGAAGAACTCGCGCAGGAGGCCGTTGGCGTTCTCGTTGCTGCCGCGCTGCCACGACGAGTACGGGTCGGCGAAATACATCGGCACGCCGAGTGTCGCCCGGACGCGCTCGTGACAGCTGAACTCCTTGCCCCGGTCCGTCGTCGCCGTCTTGAACGTGCCCGCTGGGAAGGCGGCGTGGACCGTGTGAATCGCCTCCTCCATCGAGGCCGCGCTGCGGTCCGCGATCGGCAGCGCGAGGTAGAACCGGCTCTTCCGCTCGACGAACGTCGCGACGCACGCCCTCGATTTCCCTCGTCCGGAGACGACGGTGTCGAGCTCCCAGTGGCCGAATGTCTCGCGTGTGCGCACCTCTCTCGGACGTTTGGTGATGGACAGACCGATGTTGAACCGACCACGTGTCTCCATCGGTTTCTGGCGCTTGCCCTTTTGGCGGAGCACGGTCACCGGCACGTCGATCAGCCCCGAATAGATCCAACGATAGATGGTCGAGAAGGCGATTTTCCCGTCGAAGAGACGACCCACGATCTGTTCCGGGGACCAGGTCGCCCGCAGCTTCTCGATGATCGTCCGGCGCATCATGTCGTCGAGCTTCGTCTTGGCGCCGCAGTTTCGCTTCGCCTTGGCGTAGCGCTCCTGTGCGCGTTCGGCCGTGTAGCCGGGGTTCCTTCTGATCTCCCGCGAGACGGTCGAGGGCTGTCGCCCGAGCCGTCTCGCGATGGACCGGATGGACATCCCGAGCTCCAGGTAGGTCTCTATTTTCACGCGTTCCGCTGTGGTAAGATGGGTGTAGCTCATAGCGATTCCTCCGTCTGAATGTGTGTTGTGGTGACTTCATTCTACACGAGGCCGTCGCTATGGGCTTTTTTGCGTTCACGTTCAGGTGTTGCACTTAATTTTATAATTCATC
>NZ_JACSLW010000026.1:0-1155 GCF_018618345.1 Exiguobacterium sp. s36 | reverse complement strand
ACATATGAGATATTATCGGAAGAGAGGAAGCCCAAAAGCTTCTTCTCTTTTCTACTTAAATTCAATTAACACAAAAAAGTTTTCAAAAACGCCGATTGTAAAATTAAGCTAGACAATTGAAAAAGCCATTCGTGGTGCACTCACAATGTATTTTCCGACCAAAGAAAAACATAGGAGTGATTACGAATGACCTACACCCATCTTACCACGGATGAACTGGTGATGATAGAATCCTACCACCGCCAAAATATACCTGTAGCGATCATTGCTAAGTTGATGAACCGTTCCAGGCAGCCAATCTACAACGTCATCAATTTCCTGAAATCAGGACATACAGCGCTCGACTTCTACACGCAATACAAGAAAAATAAGAAACGCTGCGGCCGGCGGAAGATTGTCCTGCCGAAGAAACAAGTGGCCTATGTTCAAGACAAGGTGGCGCAGGGCTGGACGCCGGATGTCATTGTCGGCCGGGCAGAAACGGCCATCGATTGTTCCGCGCGCACCATCTATCGCATGTTCAAAAATCAGGTCTTTGACGCCGCCACGCTGCCGATGAAAGGAAAACGGAAACCCAATGGACACCAGGAACGCCGGGGAAAACAGGCGTTCAAACGCCATATTTCCGAACGGGAAGCCGACAACCCGTCGTTCAAAAAAGAGTTCGGGCATATCGAAGGCGACACCATTGTGGGTGCCCGCCACAAAAGTGCGGTGATCACGCTGGTCGAACGGCTGACGAAAGTCATCATCGCCCTGAAGCCTGCAGGACGCAAGGCTTGCGATATTGAAACTGCGTTGAACCAGTGGTTCCAAGGGGTCCCGAGAAATCTGTTCAAATCCATCACGTTTGATTGCGGCAAGGAATTCTCTAATTGGAAACCGTTGTGCAACCGGCACGACGTCTCGATTTACTTTGCGGATCCTGGCACGCCTTCTCAGCGCGCCTTGAATGAAAACTCCAACGGGCTCCTGCGGAAAGACGGCTTGGCAAAGGAAATGGACTTCAACCAGGTGGATCAAACATTTATTTCGTCGGTGGCCGACAAGCGGAATAACATCCCAAGAAAGTCACTGAATTACCGCACACCGTTGGAGGCATTTTTGAGTCACCTGAATGGAGTCGATCTGTCTAGCTTAAATTGACAAACGGAA
>NZ_JACSLW010000025.1:0-1189 GCF_018618345.1 Exiguobacterium sp. s36 | reverse complement strand
AATTTGATATAGCTCTTTAAAAATGACGAAGCTTGCGCTTCATTCAAACATTGTAAAACTTTTTTTGCCTCATCGTTCAGTTTTCAAAGACCAAATTGAATTAAGAAATGGTCGGGAAGACAGGATTCGAACCTGCGACCCCTTGGTCCCAAACCAAGTGCTCTACCAAGCTGAGCTACTTCCCGTTATAAATGGTGCACCCTGAGAGATTCGAACTCCCGGCCTTTAGATTCGTAGTCTAACGCTCTATCCAGCTGAGCTAAGGGTGCATTAATGCGGTCGAGAGGACTTGAACCTCCACGGTGTTAACCACCACTAGGCCCTCAACCTAGCGCGTCTACCGATTCCGCCACGACCGCATATAATTGGAGCGGAAGACGGGATTCGAACCCGCGACCCCGACCTTGGCAAGGTCGTATTCTACCACTGAACTACTTCCGCAATATAAAATTAGATTAGAGATGCGGGTGAAGGGACTCGAACCCCCACGTCAAAGACACTAGATCCTAAGTCTAGCGCGTCTACCAATTCCGCCACACCCGCATATAAAATATTTAAGTATAGAAATTAATGAGAAATGGTGAGCCATGCAGGGCTCGAACCTGCGACCCTCTGATTAAAAGTCAGATGCTCTACCAACTGAGCTAATGGCTCATTAATTTTTAAAAAATGGGGCGGCTGAAGGGAATTGAACCCTCGAATGCCGGAATCACAATCCGGTGCGTTAACCACTTCGCCACAACCGCCATGAGAAAAATGGTGCCGGCGAAAGGATTCGAACCCTCGACCCTCTGATTACAAGTCAGATGCTCTACCAACTGAGCTACACCGGCGCTGTAAATGGTGGCTTTGGACGGAATCGAACCGCCGACACAAGGATTTTCAGTCCTTTGCTCTACCAACTGAGCTACAAAGCCAACTTATTAAATTAAATAAAAAAATGGCGGTCCCGACGGGATTCGAACCCGCGATCTTCTGCGTGACAGGCAGACATGTTAACCACTACACCACGGGACCGTTTTAAATAATTACTGTATCGACTTTACCTATTTTAAGTCTCCTCAAGAAGAAAGTCAATAATTTTTTCAAAAAAATAAACAGCCTGGCAGCGTCCTATCCTCACAGGGGGAGACCCCCAACTACTTTCGGCGCTGAAGCGCTTAACTTCCGTGTTCGGCATGGGAACGGG
>NZ_JACSLW010000024.1:0-1840 GCF_018618345.1 Exiguobacterium sp. s36 | reverse complement strand
GAGGCTGGGACATAACTCAGTAGATTTATAAGAAAGAGGCCACCTGGCGCGACTCGTTCGCGCCAGGTGGCCTCTTCTCCTTTTTATGGGTTCGTACGCACATTTCGATATAAACAGATAGGGGCGACCTCTGATAAAGTTAAAGTGACCAAACCATAACTTTGGAGGTGCCCCTATGTACAAAGAGTATACCATGAACCAGTTGGTTTTGCCCCTAGATTTAGAAGTTCGGCTCCCGGAGAACGACATCGCCTTCGCCGTCCACGACCTCGTCGAACAGATCCCGGACGAGGCGTTCGAGACGTTCTGGCGAACGACGGGCTGCCCGGCCTATCACCCGCGGATGATGATGAAGATCGTCCTCTGCGCGTACACGCAGTCCGTGTTCTCGGGCCGGAAGATCGAGGGCCTTCTCAAGGACAGCCTGCGCATGATGTGGCTCGCCCAGGGACACGAGCCGAGCTATCGGACGATCAATCGGTTCCGAGTCCATCCGGACGTCGCCCCGATCCTGAAGTCCGCCTTCGTCACGTTCCGTTGCCACCTCGTCGAGGCGGGTGAGATCGACCAGGAGGCGATCTTCATCGATGGCACGAAACTCGAGGCGAACGCGAACCGATACACCTTCGTCTGGAGGAAGGCCGTCGAGAAATACAGCGCCGCACTCGTCGAGAAGTCGAACCGGCTGTACGAGGAGCTGATGGCCGAGCAGGTCATCCCAGAGATCGAGCGCGAGAGCCCGGAGGCGCTCTCGGTCGAAGAACTCGAGGAGGTCGCGGCGCTACTCGGGGAAAAGGTCGACGCGATCGATGAGGAATCGGTTCGACGACCGACGTCGAGGAACGCAAACGACTGCGCGCGAGACGCAAGGAACCCCGCCGCCTCCGCAAGCAGGCCTCCGACTTCGCTGCCCGGAAACGCCGATACGAGGAACACATGGCCGCCTTCGGCACGCGGAACAGTTACTCGAAGACCGACAGGGACGCGACGTTCATGCGGATGAAGGATGATCACATGAAGAACGGACAATTGAAGCCCGGCTACAATGTCCAGATCGCGACCTCGGGCCAGTACACGCTGGCGTATGACGTCTTTCCGAACCCGACCGACATGAGGACGTTGGCCCCGTTTCTCGACGAGGTCGAAACGTTCCTCGAGTTACCCGCCTACATCGTCGCCGATGCGGGATATGGGAGCCAGCCGAACTACACGGACATCCTCGAGCGCCGGCGGCGCGTTCCCTTGATCCCGTACACGATGTACCGGAAGGAACAGAAGAAGAAGTGGCGCGAGAACCCGTTCAACATCTCGAACTGGGCGTACGACAGGGAATCCGATACGTTCACCTGCCCGGACGGGAGACGGCTCCCGTTCAGCCACGAATCCCGTAAGACCGACAGGGACGGGTTCGCCCGCGAGTCCCGCATGTATCTGAGCGAGGACTGCGGCGGGTGTCCGTTCCGCGACCTGTGCACAAAGGCCGAGGAAGGGAGCCACCGCCAGGTCGGTGTGAACGTGGCCTGGGAAGAACAAAAGCATATGACGAGAACGCTGCTTTCGGATGAGAAAACGGGTGCCCTCTACGCCAGACGCAAGACGGACGTGGAACCAGTTTTTGGATATCTGAAGGCCAATTTGGGTTTCACCCGCTTCTCCGTCAGGGGAAAACAGCGCGTGAGACGCGAGCTCGGCTTCGCGCTCATGGCGGTGAACCTGCGGAAGTTCATCGCCACCGCTGTCGCCCGAAGTACAAAGAAGGGGTCCGGTCACCGAAAATCGGTGACCGGACCCCTCTTTTTGATTGAAATACTTTAGAACTGGCTAGTTATGTCCCAGCCTC
>NZ_JACSLW010000023.1:0-1859 GCF_018618345.1 Exiguobacterium sp. s36 | reverse complement strand
GAATATGCAGGACACGAAACGATTGTACAGCGACTTCAAGAAATTCATGATGAAGTTCCGTTATAAATACGAAAAAGAACATGGATCCATAGATTACATGACGGTGGTTGAACCACAAGAACGGGGCGCATGGCATCATCATTTGCTCGTTCGGTTCAATGACAAGGCAGGGTCTAAGATATTCATTCCTAACGATGAGGTAGCTGAAATATGGGGGCATGGCTTCACGAAAATTCATTCGTTGAGCGGTGTCGACAATATCGGGGCGTATCTCTCGGCATACTTGGCTGATATCGAGGTCACTCCAGAGAACATTCACGGGGCTGTCGCAAAGAAAAAAGAAATAAAGGTAGTTGAAATAGACGGGAAAGAAAAGAAATTCATTAAGGGTGGTCGCCTGCATCTCTACCCAACTGGGATGAACCTCTATCGTAAATCGAGAGGAATCGAAATGCCGGAACGGAAAGAAATGAAATACGAGGACATAAAAAAAGTAGTCGGGTCTGCAGAACCCAACTACACCAATCAAATTGTCGTCGAACAGGACGACTTCACAAACACTATCACCTACGAACAGTATAACATGAAACGAGGTGGTCAGTAACTTCGCTTTAAAAAAACTGAATAGAACTGGGACACTTCTGTGGTGGGGGTGTCCCTTTTTCTGTTGCGGAAGCGGAGCGGCAACGCAGCGGATCGGTTAGGGGGGACCCGTCGGTGACGGGGGGTTCCCTTAACGACCGCAGCGGCCCGAACGCACCTGTAATATAAAGTTACACCTCAAACAAAAGTATACAGTTGAAGCGGGAAATTACAAGCGTTTACGATGTAACGGAATGATGCAAGGTGATGCAATTTGAATCATGTTGATTCGTGATATTACTCCCCATTGGCACTAAGGTGCGTAAATGGGCACTACGTGAAAAAAACAATGCCCAGCGTTTATGTCGCGAAAGCTGGTTGATGAATGAGAAGCCCCCTGAGTACACTCAAACCAGTGGCTCCCAGAGGGGCGAAGAACCTCGGAGACGATGGTTTTAGGGGTTCGGGGGGCAGAGTCTCATCGTCAACCAGTCGTGAAATAAAAAGCGTTGACTAAAAATGTCTTAAAAGCATACAATAAACACACGAGAGGAGTTGAAAAAAATGGCGGCTAACGAATTAGAAATGAAGCGGTTCAATATCCGTATGCCACAAGAGATGTTTGACCGTATCGAAATGGCGGCTCACAAACGTGGTGTAGCGGTCTCTGCGTTCATCAACATGAAACTGGATGAAATCCTTAAGCAAGACGAGACAAGCAATTCTATGCGCATTCTGACTGACCCAGTAGCTATGCAAGCAATCATGGCTCAAATGAATCTTCACGTTGAAGAATCGAGCCAAGAAGTCGAGGAAAAAGAGGCGTAAAAGTCGTGCGCTCTTTATTAACTTGATTTTAATTAAACATTAGCAGAAAAGTGGTGAGAAGATGGAACAGGCAGACCGTCCTGGCATCTCTCCTATCTCGAGCGTAACAGTCACGAAAATGAACCATCTTGTTGAGGTGCAACACATGGAATACATGAATCGCACGAATCATATCAAGAAGTTGGACAAGGAACGCTATGTGAATCTCAAGACGGGTGAGGTAGGGGAATTCAAGCAAGGAGAAGTGAGGAGTGATAGCTATAACTCGTTGCGTCAGACGTTCAAGAAGCTACGGTATCTAATCAATAACAACTACACTGGAGCGGGCAACGAGCTACATATCACATTGACGTACAAAGAGAATATGCAGGACACGAAACGATTGTACAGCGACTTCAAGAAATTCATGATGAAGTTCCGTTATAAATACGAAAAAGAACATGGATCCA
>NZ_JACSLW010000022.1:0-1916 GCF_018618345.1 Exiguobacterium sp. s36 | reverse complement strand
ATACGATCTATGTTCAATTATATCCTCCGCATGTTTACGATGCGCCAATCCTTCACGTTTTGTTCGTCCATATGTTGAGTGACGCGTTCAATCATTCCAAATCGTTCGCGCTGACAAAAGTTGTAGGCTTCTTCCGGTAATGGCAGTTCTACCTCAATTGTGACTTTCACTTTTTTTCTTCGTTTGTTGAATCGACTTAGCAAATGATGTTCTAGCTTCGTGATGAACGCGTCGTCGCCAACACCCTCTTCTGACTTCAGTACGCCGGTTATCTCAGTACTGATTCCATCAAGGTGGTGTTTGATTTCAAACGGTGTCGCATCCAAGTACTCGCAAAGGTGATCAAAGCGTAGTATCTCTGTACTGTGATATTGCTGGATCCATTCTTGAAGTCGCATAAGGAGAACCCCTTTTTAGTTCAAGTGTACCTCGTAGGGTTTTAACAAACAGTGACGAAATCGTGTACAGCGTGTGTAAGGTGATACGTATGAAACTGTTCGATTTCATATTCTGTCCATCCTTAAAAACGGACTTTGTTCCGGACTTTCATCTCTTCCAACTTTGCTTTTTTCACATTAGGATCAGTGGTGAACCGATAGCTGCTCCCCTCATGGATCCAGGTCTCATCAAGGATGATGCCATTCATAATGTGACGATACGGCATGGCAGTGCATAACGTGTATGCTTTCAGATAGTGTGCAGCTTCCTGAATGGAGACATACTCCTTTAATTCCACCCCGTCTTTAAAAATCAGGACTGGTTTATTCGTCTTGTTTATTGCGATTGGTTTTCGTAGATCCATTTCTCTCACTCCTCCCATCATCACACCTTAACCATTTATGTATATGGTCAACCACAGGAATTAGAAGCTATTTAACAAATACCGGATTATAATAAAGGTATGTTGGATAATTTTACAATAATTATAAAGTGGAGTGATAGAAGATGAATAAATTGATCAAGATTGGGAGTGCCGTTCTATTTAGTGGAGCGCTATTGGTGTCGCCATACGGGGAAGCATCAGCCGCTGCGAGCATCAAAGTCCATTACATCGATGTCGGGCAAGGAGACGCCATCTATATCAAGATGCCGAGCGGTGAGGACGTCATCATTGACGGGGGGAACAAAGGAAAGGGCGATGCGATCGTCGCCTACCTCAAAAAGCAAAAAGTCGACGACATCGAGGTACTGATCTCGACGCATCCGGATGCGGATCATATCGGTGGATTGGACGAAATCTTGGATGCCTATCGTGTCGAGAACGTCTACGCGCCAAAAGTGAAGCACACTACCCAGGCCTACAAAGACTTCCTTCAAGCCGTCAAACGGGAAGGGAAGACCATCAAAACGGCACAGGCCGGAGTGAAACTGCCAATCAAGGGTGTGAGTGCGAAATTTGTCGGTCCGGTCAAATCCTACTCGAACAGTGACTTGAACAATTGGAGTGCAGTCCTTCATGTCACGTACAAGAAGAACACCTTCTTGTTCACAGGGGACGCGGAACATGTTTCTGAGAAGGACATGATGGCGAAGAAGCAGACGCTCCGGGCGGATGTCTTGAAAGTGGGCCATCACGGTGCCAAGACGTCGACGAGCAGCACGTTCCTGAATACGGTCAAACCGAAGCATGCCGTCATCAGTGTCGGGAAGAACAACTACGGGCACCCGACGTCCGAAGTGGTGACGAACTTAAAACGCCAAAAAGCGAACACGCTTCGTACAGACAAAAATGGCACGATCATTATCACAGGAAACGGCTCGAGTTACGCCGTGAAGAAATCAAAATGAAGCGACGCAGAGGGATCATCGACCGGTTTGAAGGAGATCTGGCTGTCGTCGAATTCGGAGAAGTGATGGAGGATATTCCAAAGTCACGACTTCCAGACACGGTTCAACCTGGTGACGTGCTTTGGTTT
>NZ_JACSLW010000021.1:0-1918 GCF_018618345.1 Exiguobacterium sp. s36 | reverse complement strand
ATACGATCTATGTTCAATTATATCCTCCGCATGTTTACGATGCGCCAATCCTTCACGTTTTGTTCGTCCATATGTTGAGTGACGCGTTCGATCATTCTAAATCGTTCGCGCTGACAAAAGTTGTAGGCTTCTTCCGGTAATGGCAGTTCGACCTCAATCGTGACTTTCACTTTTTTTCTTCGTTTGTTGAATCGATTCAGCAAATGATGTTCCAGCTTCGTGATGAACGCGTCGTCACCAATACCCTCTTCTGACTTCAGTACGCCGGTTATCTCAGGACTGATTCCATCAAGGTGGTGTTTGATTTCAAACGGTGTCGCATCTAAGTACTCGCAGAGGTGATCAAAGCGCAGTAACTCTGTACCGTGATATTGCTGGATCCATTCTTGAAGTCGCATGAGGAGAACCCCTTTTTAGTTCAAGTGTACCTCGTAGGGTTTTAACAAACAGTGACGAAGTCGTGTACAGCGTATGTAAGGTGCCGCACATGAGACTTGTTCGATTTCGTAATTCTGTCCTTCCTTAAAAACGGACTTTGTTCTGAGCCTCCATCTCTGCCAGCTTTGCCTTTTTCACATCAGGATCAGTGGTGAACCGATAGCTGCTTCCCTCATGGATCCAGGTCTCATCAAGGATAATGCCATTCATAATGTGGCGATACGGCATGGCGGTACATAACGTGTATCCCTTCAGATAGTGTGCAGCTTCCTGAATGGAGACACACTCCTTTACTTCTACCCCGTCTTTAAAAATCAGGACCGGTTTATACGTCTTGTTTATTGCGATTGGTTTTCGTAAATCCATTTCTCTCACTCCTCCTATCATCACACCTTACCTATTTATGTATGTGGTCAACCGCAGGAATTAGAAGCTATTTAACAAATAGCGGATTATAATAAAGGTGTGTTGGATAATTTTACAATAATTTTAAAGTGGAGTGATAGAAGATGAATAAATTGATCAAGATTGGGAGTGCCGTTCTATTTAGTGGAGCGCTATTGGTGTCACCATACGGGGAAGCATCAGCCGCTACGAGCATTAAAGTCCATTACATCGATGTCGGACAGGGAGACGCCATCTACATCAAGATGCCGAGCGGTGAGGACGTCATCATCGACGGGGGTAACAAAGGAAAGGGCGATGCCATCGTCGCCTACCTCAAAAAGCAAAAAGTTGACGATATCGAGGTATTGATCTCGACGCATCCGGATGCGGATCATATTGGTGGATTAGACGAAATCCTAGATGCCTATCGTGTCGAGAACGTCTACGCGCCGAAAGTGAAGCACACGACCCAGGCTTACAAAGATTTTCTGCAAGCCGTCAAACGGGAAGGGAAGACCATCAAAACGGCACAGGCCGGCGTGAAGCTACCGATCAAAGGCGTCAGTGCGAAGTTTGTGGGTCCGGTCAAATCCTACTCGAACAGTGACTTGAACAACTGGAGTGCAGTCCTTCATGTAACGTACAAGAAGAACACGTTCTTGTTCACGGGAGACGCGGAACACGTTTCTGAGAAGGACATGATGGCGAAGAAGCAGACGCTCCGTGCAGATGTCTTAAAGGTGGGACATCACGGTGCCAAGACGTCGACAAGCAGTACGTTCCTGAACACGGTCAAACCGAAGCATGCTATCATCAGTGTCGGGAAGAACAGCTACGGCCATCCGACTTCCGAAGTGGTGACGAACTTGAAGCGTCAAAAAACGAACACGCTTCGCACAGATAAGAATGGCACGATCATCATTACAGGGAACGGTTCAAGTTATGCCGTAAAGAAATCAAGATGAAGCGACGGAGAGGTATCATCGATCGATTTGAAGGGGACTTGGCTGTCGTCGAATTCGGAGAAGTGATGGAGGATATTCCAAAGTCACGACTTCCAGACACGGTTCAACCTGGTGACGTGCTTTGGTTT
>NZ_JACSLW010000003.1:0-343489 GCF_018618345.1 Exiguobacterium sp. s36 | reverse complement strand
CCGCCAGCGTTCGTCCTGAGCCAGGATCAAACTCTCCAAAGAATTTGATATAGCTCTTTAAAAATGACGAAGCTTGCGCTTCATTCAAACATTGTAAAACTTTTTTTGCCTCATCGTTCAGTTTTCAAAGTTCGTCAGTTTAAATGGTGGGCCTAAGTGGACTCGAACCACCGACCTCACGCTTATCAGGCGTGCGCTCTAACCGGCTGAGCTATAGGCCCATAATAAAAATGGTGCACCCTGAGAGATTCGAACTCCCGGCCTTTAGATTCGTAGTCTAACGCTCTATCCAGCTGAGCTAAGGGTGCATATTGGTGCGGTCGAGAGGACTTGAACCTCCACGGTGTTAACCACCACTAGGCCCTCAACCTAGCGCGTCTACCGATTCCGCCACGACCGCAGCGTATTAAGGTGTTACGAGGGATAAAAAATGGTGAGTCATGCAGGGCTCGAACCTGCGACCCTCTGATTAAAAGTCAGATGCTCTACCAACTGAGCTAATGACTCAAATTATAAGCTGGGCCGGAAGGGATCGAACCTTCGCATGTCGGAATCAAAATCCGATGCCTTACCACTTGGCTACGGCCCAACGTAAATGGCGGTCTTGACGGGATTTGAACCCGCGATCTCCTGCGTGACAGGCAGGCATGTTAACCCCTACACCACAAGACCGTTATACGTGCTTAAATTTGAAATGGTGGAGGATGACGGGATCGAACCGCCGACCCCCTGCTTGTAAGGCAGGTGCTCTCCCAGCTGAGCTAATCCTCCGTATGATGGTGACCCGTACGGGATTCGAACCCGTGTTACCGCCGTGAAAGGGCGGTGTCTTAACCGCTTGACCAACGGGCCAGATGTATGTGTTTTCTAAAAATTAAGTGGCGGAGACGGAGGGATTCGAACCCTCGCACCGGTTTCCCAGCCTACTCCCTTAGCAGGGGAGCCCCTTATAGCCTCTTGGGTACGTCTCCAAAATAAAATGGCTCCGCAAGTAGGATTTGAACCTACGACCTACCGGTTAACAGCCGGTTGCTCTACCACTGAGCTATTGCGGAACGTTGCTTGAATTTATCGAAGTAACGATTTAAATTGTAACCGCAAACCAGAAACCTGTCAATCACTTTTTTAGAAAAGCTTTAATATTCCATGTCGTCTCTCGGCGACTTCTATAAGATAGCACGGGCAGAAAAGACCGTCAACACTTTTTTATAAAAAAACCCGAGCAAAATGAAAAACATTTTGCCCGGTACTAGTTCCTTCTTATTTAATGCTTCGGCTCCAACATCGTGAGACTGATCCGTCCACGATTGGCGTCCACTTGTTCGATCCATACGGTGACGATATCACCGACTGCGACGACATCAAGCGGATGCTTGACGTAGCGATTCGACAATTTCGAAATATGGACGAGTCCATCTTGCTTCACCCCGATATCAACGAACGCCCCAAAGTCGATGACGTTTCGCACCGTCCCTTGGAACTCCATCCCCACTTGAAGGTCCTCCAAGTTCATGACGTCGGTCCGAAGCAATGGTTTCTGAATATCTTCGCGCGGGTCACGTCCAGGCTTCGCGAGCGACTTCAAGATATCTTCGACTGTCGGTAATCCGGCATCTAGCTTCTCACTTAGCACTTTGGCATCGACCGTCTTTAATCGTTCCCGCAGTTCGGCCGTGCCTACCGCTTGCTTTGAAACACCGAGTTCCTTCAATAGAGAGAGTGTCAGTTTATAGCTCTCTGGATGAATCTCCGTCTGGTCGAGCACATCACTCCCGTTCGTGATCCGTAAAAAGCCGGCTGCTTGTTCATACGCCTTCGCTCCAAGACGTGGTACTTTCTTGATTTCTTTCCGTGTATCAAACCGGCCGAACTCGTCACGATACGCGACAATGTTTTTAGCCGTCGTCTTATTCAATCCGGATACATACGTGAGCAGTGACTCCGAAGCCCGGTTCACATCGACGCCGACCATGTTGACGACACTCTCGACAACGAACTCGAGCGACCCTTTCAACTTGTTCTGACTGACGTCATGCTGATATTGCCCGACCCCGACAGACTGCGGATCGACTTTGACGAGTTCCGCCATCGCGTCTTGAATGCGTCGAGCAATCGAGACGGCCGAACGTTCTTCCACTTTCAATTCCGGGAACTCTGATCGAGCAATTTCTGAAGCCGAATAGACACTCGCCCCCGCCTCGTTGACGATGGCATAGGCTATCTCGCGTTCCGCCTTCTTTAGCCAGTTCGATACGAATTGCTCCGTTTCACGGGATGCGGTCCCATTCCCGATGACGATAACCGAGATTGGATAACGTTTCACGAGCGACGCCAACACTTTCTCTGAGCCCGCGACATCGTGTTTCGGTGCCGTCGGATAGAAGACACCGACCTCTTCGACTTTTCCAATTTCATTGACGACGGCCCATTTACAACCTGTGCGATAGGCTGGGTCAATTCCTAGGACGACGACCTCACGAAGCGGTGGTTGCATGTAGAGTTGTTTCAAGTTTTTTGAGAACACATCGATTGCCTGTTCTTCAGCCGTCTCGGTCAACTCACTCCGGACTTCGCGTTCGATGGCCGGGAACACCGACTTCTTGAAGGCATCCTTCACGGCGAGCGTAACGAGTTCGCGTTTCCCCGTTGGCAAGCGGTCAAACTTACCGAGCGCTTGTCGCATGAAACCCGTCTCGTCGAAGACGATCTTCACTTGCAACACATCCGTGCGCTCTCCACGGTTCAAGGCGAGGATTCGGTGTGGGACGATTCCTGCGATTTTCTCTTCATATTCATAATACTGGGCGAACACTTCTTTCTCATCTTCCGCCTGCTTTTTCTTCTGTGAACGAAGGAGCGCCTCTTTCCGGACTCGTGTACGGAGTGATTGTCGAAGCGTCGCCACTTCGCCCCACTCCTCCCCGATAATCGATTGGACGAACGGAAGTGCTTCTTCAAGCGAGAGGTCCCCTGCTAACGACTGCGCTTCGGTCACCGAATATGGTGTTGGTTGACGATACCAGTCAGCGAGCGGTTGGAGCCCTTTCTCCCGACCTTGTTCGGCTTTCGTCCGTCGCTTCGGACGATACGGAAGGTAGATGTCATCGACTTGCTGCAGGCTCGTCGCCGTTTCAAGCGCACGGGTCAACTCTGGTGTCGCCTTCTCGAGTTCCTCGAGTTTGGCGAGGACGTCCGTCTTACGTTTGTGCAAACTCTCTTCATATTGTAAGGCATCGAGAATGGCTTTGATTTCCACTTCATCGAGATTACCGGTCATTTCTTTACGGTACCGGGCCATGAACGGAATCGTCGCTCCGTCCGCGGCGAGTTGTTGCACCGTCTCGACTTGACACGTCTTCAACTTCAAATCTTTTGCGATTTTCGTAATCAATCGAATCACTTCCTTTTCTCTTCTCTCTTGAAGTGTAGCAAACTCACGCGTGGACGACAAAAAAACGATGACCGTTTAGTCATCGTTTGAGAATACTTCATTGAGCGGGACTTTGATGGCCTCGCGTAATTTTTCGAGCGCACGACGCTGTAAGCGCGATACGTGCATCTGTGAAATCCCAAGGAGCTCACCCGTCTCTTTTTGGCTCATGTTTTTATAATAAGCACATTCCAGAATCGCCTGTTCCCGTTCATTCAACACGCTGAACGCTTTTTCAAGGATGAGGCGCTGGTCAACCGATTCGTAACCACGTTCTTGACTCCCGACGAGGTCGAGGAGCGTGACGGTCGAACCTTCGTTGTCCGCTTCGATTGAGCTGTCGACGGAAAGGGCTTGGTAGCTCTTACCCATCTCGAGCGTTTCGAGAATCTCTTCATCGGAAACACCAAGGTGATCGGCGATTTCATCGATGCGTGGTGAACGTTGCAATTCGGTCGTTAATTCTTCGACCGTCTTCTTGATTTTCGGTCCGAGCTCTTTAATCCGGCGTGGAACGTGGACGCTCCACGTTTTGTCACGGATGAAACGCTTGATTTCACCGATAATCGTCGGAACGGCAAACGACTCGAAACTGCGTCCAAACTCAGGGTCGAAACGACGAAGGGCAGCGAGAAGTCCGATCATTCCGACTTGAACGAGGTCGTCATGAATGGCCCGGCCTCGCGAAAACTTTCGTGCAAGCGCCTCAACGAGGTCCGAGTATCGGTTGATGAGGAGCATTTGGACTTCTTCATTTTGATCGTCCTGTTGATAACGCTCGATCCACTCTAATACTTCATCATCACTGTGATGGCGTTGTTGAGATTTTGCTGGCACTCTGATCCACCTCGTCCCTGTTAAGGAGTTTCGTCATCGTCACCTTGACACCATTGTCCTTGTTGATCGAGACGTCATCCATTAAGGCTTCAATGAGGAAAAGACCGAGTCCCCCTTCGTGAAGCGATTCGATTTCAGCCGTCTCTTCGACTGGTGCCGCTTGGCGTTTCACATCGTCGGCAAATGTTTTGCCCGAGTCCTCGATCGTCATTTCGAGACGATCTTGATGGACGCCACACGTAAGCTTCACTTCACCTTCTTGATCTTCATAAGCATGTTGAACAGCATTGCCACAGGCTTCCGAGACCGCGATTTTAATATCCTCGATCTCGTCGTACGTATATCCCATACGGTTAGCGATTCCTGAGACGACTAAACGGACCACACCGACATACTCCGGTTTGGCCGGGAACGTCATCACCGTCTGTTCGATGTTACTCATTGCGTGCCACCTCTTACGTTTGTATTGATCGAAAGCAACTTGTGCAGCCCTGTCAATTCAAAGAGACGGTTGACGCGGTCGGTGACGCCGACGAGCGACAACTCTTTCTCGTTACGTTTGGCTATTTTAAGGGCACCGACAAATACGCCAAGACCAGTTGAATCCATATAGTCCACTTCATCCAAATGAACGGTAACATCCTGCTCCGTAATAGCCGGGTGCAAGACTTCCTTCAATTTTGGTGCGGTATATGTATCCACTTCTCCGGATACGTAAAGGTGTAATTGTTCTCCAATGACTTGCTCGCGAATCGCTAAATCCATCGTATATTCCCTCCTAATGTGCGTACAGAAAAATTGAGTACGATTAAACTAAATTCCCGTTTTACAGAATTCTAAACTATTTTTTGAAGATTTTTTGAAAAAAAACCGATACCCATGTATCGGTTTCTTTATATGTAAGCTAGAGAGGGATTAATCCCAGACTAATCTCTAGCGCTCGGTCAACTTTGTGCATCGTCTCATCATCGAGATGAGTGACTTTATCTGTCAGACGACGCTTATCAATCGTTCGAATCTGTTCAAGCAAAATCACGGAATCTCGTTCGAGACCATGTTTGACTTGATATACCTCTACATGAGTCGGCAGTTTTGCTTTCTGGATCTGAGCCGTAATCGCAGCGACAATGACGGTCGGGCTAAAGCGATTGCCGATATCGTTTTGAATGACGAGAACCGGACGAACTCCACCTTGCTCTGAACCGACTACGGGCGACAGATTCGCATAAAACACGTCACCACGCTTTACGATCACTCCGCTCACACCCCGCTTACTTGACGTAAGAGAGCATGTTCGGCTTCCGTCTCAATCATCAGCATCTCTTCTGCCATATTCAAATTAAACGCGGCCATCTCTTGATAGCCTCTCGCCAATTCTTCGCGCAGTGTTTGTTGTCGATCAGCAATTTCTTTGGACAAGTACGTCACTACATCGTTCAATGACAATGATTCACGATCTTTCATCGAAATCGGACCCACATGTTGCGAGAACCGATCTGGAACGGACGCTAAAGCACCCGCAGTTCGCTGTTTCAACATCTTACACCTCCAGAATCGTTTCAATGACTGGCGGAAATCTTCCCGCGTTCTTTACCAATATAACACGCGAGTTTGGGAAAATATAGAGGATTCCCGAAAGAATTCAGATAATTTCACACGTTTTCCGCTTTACACATAACGTCGTGGGAGGCGGCTCGTCAATTGACAGACGACCTCGTAATTGATTGTCTCGAGATGCGTGGCCAGTTCATCAATCGCGACCGGTCCGCCGATGAGCGTGACGACCGTCCCGACCGGAACTGACTCGGGAAGCCTCACCATGAAGCGGTCCATACAGACACGACCGACAATCGGACAACGGTGATCGTTTACGTCGACTTTAAAGCCGCTCGCTTTACGAATCCAGCCGTCGGCATATCCGACCGGCACGGTACCGATCCACTCATCTTCAGTCGTCGTATACGTCGCCCCGTAGCTGATCGTCTGTCCGGCCTCGAGTTGCTTCACTTGCATGAGCTTACTCTTCAACGCGAAGGCTGGACGTAAGAATGAATAGAAGGAAGCCATCTCAGCCGACGGATACAATCCATAGAGCGCGATGCCGACCCGGACCAAGTTATACGGCACATCTTGTCCGGCCATGCGGATCGCTCCGGCCGAGTTTGACGTATGAATGTAGCGGAATTGCGAATGGAGTCCATCTATCAACTGACCGAACCGCTCCTGCTGCTCATAATATAGCTGGCTGTCCGGCTCATCCGCTGTCGCAAAATGCGTATAAATCCCTTCGACGATAAAACGGTCATCTGCCGCTTCTAAAAGGGCATCAAGTTCGGCGCGGGTCCGCAAACCGAGACGACCCATCCCCGTGTCGACTTTCACATGAACGGTGAGTGGACGGTCAGATAGATGTGTGCACGCCTCACGCAACCAGTCGGCCGAAAAGACGGACAACGTCACATCGTGTTCGGCTGCGACGCCCGCAGTTTCTGGGAACTGGGCCTCCATGACGAGAATCGGCGCTTTAATCCCGGCCTCTCGGAGCTCGATGGCTTCTTCAAGCAAGGCCACGCCGAGCATCGTTGCCCCGTTCTCGAGTGCGATTTTCGCGACTTCGACGGCTCCATGTCCGTAAGCGTTCGCTTTGACGACGGCCATGAGCGCTTGCGGGATCCGTTTTTTGATTTCGATTACGTTATGCTTGATCGCCGCCCGATCAATTTCAATCCAACTTGGACGAAACATCGTGATCCCCCTCTTCAATGATGACTTGTGCCACGGCGTATTGCTCGCTGTGGCTGATACTCACATGAATCCGGCCTGAGTAAGGCGCCGTCATATGTGGTCGCCCGGCCTCATCCGGTAAGATTTCGATTTGTTGCCACGACAGGCCCCGGGCAATCCCGGTCCCGACCGCTTTGGCATACGCTTCCTTCGCCGCGAACCGTCCAGCGACGAATTCGATGCGGCGTTGTTCTGGATAGGCGTCGGCGAGCGCCCGCTCAGCTTCGGTCAACAGACGCGCGACGAAACGGTCATTTTTGAGCGAGCGAGCAATCCGCTCGAGCTCGACGATATCGATTCCGATTCCCACAATCACAGGACACTCGCTCCTTTCCTTTTTCACTCGTTTCCTTATACAATTAAGGAAAGAGGTGATGCTATGTTTAGTCGTACTGAGAATGTTCAAACGTTCGTCCGAGCGTATCCGCTCGTAACGCTGTTCATTGTAATCCAACTGCTCGTGTTTGTCATCGATTCTTTGGTACCTGACCTCCGAATCGTCGCACTCGGTGGGTCGTTCCATCTCGCGCTCGCCCAAGGGGAATGGTACCGTCTCTTGACGGCCAACTTCATCCACTTAGGGCTCGGTCATTTGCTGTTCAACTCGTTCGCTTTGATTATCTTCGGACCTGCCATGGAACGCATGGTCGGCCATATCAAATTCGCCGTGTTCTATATCGTCGCCGGTGTGCTTGCCAACCTGCTGACGTACTTCACGGTGAGTGAACTGTTTTATCTGCAAGCCGGTGCGTCCGGTGCGATTTTAGCGATTCTTGGCTTCTACGTGTACATCGGTCGGTTCCGCCGAACGCTCATCTATAGCCAGGACGCGCGACTCGTCTATATCTTCGTCGCCATCAGCGCCGTGTTCACGCTCATCGGGGCGAACGTATCACTGTGGGGACATGTGTATGGTTTCCTCGCCGGATTTGTGCTCGCAATCCCGCTCTCCCGGTTCGCGGTCCCATACTCGCGCCCGCTCCGCTACGGAAAGTACAAGCCGCGCAAGTATTCGCCCCCAATCATTCATACGGGTGAAGGCAAATGGATTTTCTACGTGATCGTCGGACTGGCCGTGTTCGGTTTGTTCGCCCGCTTCTTATGACAGTAATAAAGAGAGGATTCGCCCCAACGGCGAATCCTCTCTTTTGTTTAGGCGAGCAAAGTGAGCATGAGCGCCTTTTGCGCGTGTAAGCGATTCTCGGCTTGATCGAACACGACCGACTGCGGACCATCGATGACGTCGGCCGTCACTTCTTCGCCGCGATGGGCCGGGAGGCAGTGTAGGAAAATCGCCTCTGACTTCGCTTGCTGCATGAGCGAAGCATCGACTTGGAACGTCGCAAACTGCGTCAACCGTTCCGCCGCTTCCGCTTCTTGCCCCATGCTCGCGAACACATCCGTGTAAATGACATCCGCACCCGTGGCGGCAGCAACCGGGTCTTGCCAAAGCGTGATGCTCCCCCCTGTCGTTGCCGCGAGTTCATTCGCTCGTTCGAAAATCTCGGTCTCGACCGTATATGCTTCTGGCGAGGCGATGCGGATGCGCATCCCACTGAGCGCGCCCCCGATCATGAGCGAGTGGGCCATATTGTTCCCGTCGCCGATGTACGTCAACGTCTTCCCTGTTCTCGTGCCGAACACTTCCTCGACCGTCAACAAGTCGGCGAGTACTTGGCACGGGTGATGGGAATCGGTCAATCCGTTGATGATTGGAATCGAACCTGCCGAAGCGAGCGTCTCGACCGTCGCGTGGGCGTACGTCCGAATCATGAGCGCATCGACATAACGGCTCATGACTTGTATCGTATCCGTCAGCGGTTCCCCACGCCCGATTTGTAAATCACTGCTGCTCAAGAACAGCGGATAACCGCCGAGTTCGACGACACCGACCTCGAACGACATCCGGGTCCGGGTCGAGGCCTTCTCGAACAAGAGCGCCACTTTCTTGCCGGCGAGCGCCGACTGGAACGCTTCCGGCTGTCGTTTCACTTCGGCCGCGAGTCCAAGCAAGTCGTCGAGGGCGGACGGAGTCAGTTCCTCGAGTGTCAGTAGATGATTGATGGTTTTCGTCGTCATAATGGTAGTCCCTCTCCTGTCTGCATCGTTTGAAGTGAACGGACCCGCATCGGTTCCGCTTGCATCGCTTGTTGATAGTATTCGGCAAGATGTGTCTCCGAGATGACGTGGACGCCATTTCGGACCGCCGTCTCACGTGCCGCTTGCTCTTCTGGTGCGTTCGAGAATAGGACCGACACGTTTTGGAACTCGGTCGTCTCATCAAGCGTTTGATCACTATATGACGACCAGCCTTGGCCGGCTACGGTCTCAGTCCGATTCATGACGCGCGTCGTCGTCGCATCGTAACAGAACCGTTCGGACACGTAAGGGATCATGCTGAATTGGAGTGTCTCTCCGGTCGAGCGCATGACGGGTCCGGTGAGCGGGTCGACGCCTGGCAATTTCAAACTCGAGAACACCGGTGTCTTGATGGCATAGCCGCTCCATACCGGACGTGCCTCTGGGACGACGGTTGCCAACTCATGGCCGAACGCCGCGAGCGTCGCCCATTCGATGAGTGGTTCCCCGGTCACTTTACTGACGATTGGGACCGTCCGAGATGCACGCGGATTGATTTCGAGCACGTAAATGACGTCGCCCTTCAAAACGAATTGGATATTGAGCGCGCCCCGGTACGTGAGTGCTCGCCCGATTGTTTGAACGATGGCTTCAATCTCGGCTTGTTGCGCGAGTGACGTCTTGATCGGCGGCAGAATCATCGTCGAATCGCCCGAATGGACACCGGCTGCCTCAATCTGTTCGAGCAAGGCCGGAACGTAGACGGTTTTCCCGTCAGTGACACAGTCGACTTCGAGTTCACGTCCATCGACATACGCATCGACGAGGAGCGGATAAGTCAAGTGCGGTTCGACTTGAGCCAACTCCGCCGCAGTCCGGATGATATACATGCCTTTTCCACCGATGACGTAGGAGGGACGGACGACACATGGATACCCGAGACGATCGATCGCGGACGTCAACTCGTCAACTGATCCGACCTCTTCTCCAGGGATGTGGGCCACCCCGATTTCGTCAAGGAATTGATAGAACCGATCCCGGTCCTCCATTTGATCGATGACGTCTGCCGTCGCCCCGAGCAAGTGGTAGCCTTTGGTTTCTAGCGCACGGGCGAGTGAGATGCCGGTCTGGCCGCCGAACTGGATGAGGACGTCCTGACAGCCTTCTGCCTCCAATACGTGGACGACATCTTCAAACGTCAACGGTTCGACGTACAGTTTGTCTGCGACCGTGAAGTCGGTTGACACCGTCTCCGGATTGTTGTTGATCATAATCGTCTCGACCCCGAGCTTTTGAAGGGCCCAGACAGCGTGCACCGAACTGTAATCGAACTCGATACCTTGCCCGATGCGAATCGGCCCTGACCCGATGATGGCGACTTTCGGGCGCTCGCTCGGCACGACTTCAGACGTCCCGTGCCACGACCCGTAAAAGTACGGTGTGTGGCTCTCGAACTCGGCGGCACACGTATCAATCATCTGATAGACCGGATGGATGTCGTGTTCGAGCCGCATCGCTGCGACTGCGTCGGCCGTGACGTTCATCTGTTGCGCAATCTGGGCGTCAGTGAAACCGAACCGTTTCGCTCGCAACAAGTTTTCTTTCATAGACAGGTCCAGACGGATTGTCGTCACGAGTCGCTCGAACGTCATCATGAAGTGCGGGGCGATACCCGTCAGCGCTTCAAGCTGTGACGCCGTGGCGATTCCCCGATCGAGTAACGCGAGGCACGCCAGGAGACGACGATCGGTCGGTGCCGAAATTTCAGCGTAGAGCGCGTCAGGATCAGCTGTCGCCATCCAACTCGGATAGAGCGGACTCTGCTCGACACCGGCACCGTGCCACGCTTTCTGTAGCGCTTCTTCGAGTGTTTTGCCCATCGCCATGCTCTCCCCGGTCGCTTTCATCTGCGGTCCGAGCGTCCGGTCCGTCCCATTGAACAAATCGAACGGGAACGTCGGCACTTTCGCCGTCACATAATCGAGGGCCGGCTCGAAGCTCGCCATCGTCCCGTTCGTGACGGGATTTATGCAATCGTCGAGTCGTTCCCCGAGGGCAAGACGGGTGGCAATCTTCGCAATCGGATAACCGGTCGCCTTCGAGGCGAGCGCCGAGCTACGTGAGACACGCGGGTTCACTTCAATCACGTAATAGGCGTCTTCCGTCGGATGAACGGCGAACTGGATGTTACACCCGCCGACGACACCAAGTGCCGAGACGATTCGGAACGCGGCGCTCCGTAACGTCTGATGCATGACATCCGATAGTGTCTGGGCCGGGGCGAACACGACCGAATCGCCCGTATGGACGCCGACCGGGTCGATGTTTTCCATGTTGCAGACGATGATACACGTCCCGTTGGCGTCGCGCATGACCTCATATTCGAACTCTTTATACCCGGCGATACTCTGCTCGATTAAACACTGCGAGATGGGACTCGCCTCGAGACCACGTTGCGCAAGCGTGTAGGCGGCATCAATCGTCTCCGCAATCCCGCCGCCGGTACCGCCGAGCGTGAACGCCGGACGGACGATGAGCGGGACGCCCGTCTCGGCGATAAAGCCGTCAAGGGCCTCGATCGATTCGATGGTCGTGCTGACCGGGAGCGGTTCCCCAAGTTCGTTCATCTTCTGTTTGAACCGTTCGCGGTCCTCCCCGTCGCGAATCGTCTCGAGCGACGTCCCAAGGAGGGCGATCCCGTATCGTTCGAGCACACCGGCCTCGTCCAAGGCGAGCGCCAAATTGAGGGCGGTCTGCCCGCCGACCGTGGCAAGCAAGTGGGTCGGACGTTCTGTCTCGATAATCAACTCGGCCTTCTCTAACGTCATCGCCTCGATGTATGTGTGATCGGCCAAACCGGGATCGGTCATGATCGTGGCCGGGTTCGAGTTGAAGAGCACGACCTCACAGCCTGCTTCTCGAAGCGCTTGGCACGCCTGTGTGCCCGAATAGTCAAACTCGGCCGCCTGTCCGATGATAATCGGACCTGAACCGATGACGAGTACTTTCTTATGCATAGACGTTCACCCCTTGCTGAATCATTTCGTCGAAGCGGTCAAAGATGGCTTGTGCTTCCTTTGGTCCCGGACTGGCCTCCGGATGAAACTGGGCCGAGAGAATCGGGGCCGTCCGGTGCAATGTCCCTTCGACTGATAAATCGTTAACGTTTTCAAATAGCAGTTCGAGCGGCGTCGCTTCCAAACTGTCCCGTTTGACGACGTACCCGTGATTTTGCGACGTCATCCACACTTCACCCGTCTGGACGTTCCGGACCGGATGATTGGATCCGCGGTGTCCGTAAGCCTGTTTTTCAATCTCACACCCGAAGGCGAGCGCGAGCAGTTGATGGCCCATACAAATGCCGAGTGTCGGATACGCCAGTGACACTTCACGCACATCATCGAGGTAGTCGATTAAATCACGTGGGTCTCCCGGACCGTTCGACACGAGAATCCCGGTCGGCGCGAGCGCATGGACTTGGGCGGCCGTCGTATCGAACGGAACGACTGTCACCGCGTACCCTCGCTCCACCATCGCTTGAACCATCGACGCCTTCACGCCGAAATCAAGACAGACGATATGTCCGCTCGCCCCGTTGCCGTGACGCACATGACGTGGCGTCGAAACGGTCTCCGTAATCTGATGTAGGTCCCCATCGAACGACACATCCGATTCAGACGTCATCACGCCCCACTGATCCCCATGTTCACGAAGGGCATGGACGAGCGAGCGCGTGTCGACGTCAGACAGTACCGGCACTCCGGACTGCTCCAACCAATCCTTCAAGTCGGTCGCCGCCCCGTTGCCAGCTAACGTCTGGACGAGCACGCCCGCCACTTGAATGTCCGCACTTTCAGATGCTGCGTCGGTCAACCCATATTGTCCGATGAGCGGATATGTGAACGCGACGATTTGACCGGCGTACGAAGGATCGGTCAACACTTCTTGATAACCGGTCATCCCTGTGAAGAAGACGACCTCCCCTTTCGCCGAGCGCGCACTCGTCTCCCACGTCCCGTTGAACTGTTGACCGCTTTGTAACGTCACTGTCCCCGTCATGACACCATCTCCTTTGTAATCACATGTCCAATGATTGCGAGCGCCTCATCCACTTCGGCTTCTGTAAGCAACAAAGACGGCAAGAAGCGAATCACGTCAGGACCTGCCGCAACGACCAAGAGGCCAGCGTCTCGCAACTGTTCGATCCATGCCGCGACCGATTGCGTCGCGACGAGCCCGAGCATCAAACCGAGTCCACGTACCTCGGTGAATGTCTCTCCGTCGACAAATTGTTCCAAGCCCGCTCGTAATCGCGCGCCCATCGCATTGACGTGGGCAAGTGCGTCCGCCTCGAACAAAATGTCGAGCGTCGCTTCCGCCGCGGCCATCGCGAGCGGATTGCCGCCGAACGTCGAACCGTGACTGCCAGCCGTGAAGACGTGTTCCGCACCTGCTGCTGTCAAAATCGCTCCGACAGGAAAACCACTACCGAGCCCTTTCGCGAGCGTGACGACGTCCGGTTTAAGCGGTGTCTGTTCGAACGCGAAACGGGTACCTGTGCGGGCAATCCCGGTCTGCACCTCATCGACGACGATTTTGACACCATGCTCAGTCGCTTTCGCTTGAAGCGCTTCGAGCCATGCCGCGTCAGCGACGACGACCCCACCCTCGCCTTGGACGATTTCGAGCCAGACCGCAGCCGTCTCGTCATCGATCATGCCGAGTGCATCCATATCGTTGAACGGCGCGTGTACAAAATCAGACACCATCGGGCCGAATCCGGCTTTGACCTTGTCTTGTCCGGTCGCCCCGAGCATGGCGAACGAGCGACCGTGGAACGATTTCGTGAACGTCACGATTTTTGTCTTGTTCGTCCATTTCCGAATCAATTTGAATGCCCCTTCGTTCGCCTCGGTCCCGCTGTTACAGAAGAACGCATGCGTCAAATGCGTCCCTGACATGAGCGTCTCGGCGACGCGCGCTTGCCCGCTGATGTTGTAAAGGTTCGAGGTGTGCCACACTTTTTGAAGCTGCGCCTCTAGCGTTTGGCTCACGTGCGGATGACGATGACCCGTCCCGCAGACGGCGATGCCCATGACGAAATCGAGATACCGCTTCCCCGCCGTATCGGTCACGTAGGACCCGCTCGCCTGCTCAATCTCAATATGTCGTTGTCCGTATGTCGGTAGTAGTGAATGCATGGTGCACCTCCTGTAGTGTTGTCCCGGGATGAACCGGGTCCTTGCCGTCACGGATGACGGCGACTGCAATCCCTCCTGCTAGAGCTGCTAAGAGCGCCTCGGTTTTCGGGATCATCCCCCCATAGATATCCCCTGTGGCGATGGCCGTTTGGACGTCTTCACGTGTCAGCGTTTGACGGAACGTCCCATCAATCCGGATACCTGGGACGTCAGTGATCATTTCGAAGCAGTCGGCCTGCAGCGCGACCGCGACGGCAATCGCACAATCGTCCCCATTACAGTTCAACGTGCCTTCCGTACCGTGTAATAATGATGTCACGACAGGCACGTAGCGACCCGCGAGCAACAGCTCGAACAAGTCTGTCTCGACCCGGTCGACTTCACCGACCGCCCCGAGTTCCACCAATTGCTTTCCTGTCAGCGTCTGTCCGTCCACACCCGAGAGACCGACCGCTTGAATCTGATGACGACCGAGGGCAGCGACGATTTCGGTCTGCATCTCCCCCGCGAGCACGCGCTCGGCACCGGTCAACACGTCCGCTGTCGTGACACGACGTCCGTCTTGAAACACCGGTTCGATTTGTTGGTGCTCGCAATAAGCGGACAACGCAGGTCCACCCCCATGAACGATCACAAGTTCATGTCCCGCCTCGAGCCATGCCTGCCATTCTTTGAAATAGTCCGGATGGAGCGTGTCCCAAACGCTCCCGCCGAGTTTGA
Source organism: Exiguobacterium sp. s36 (assembly GCF_018618345.1). Taxonomy (NCBI): domain Bacteria; kingdom Bacillati; phylum Bacillota; class Bacilli; order Caryophanales; genus Exiguobacterium; species Exiguobacterium sp. s36. The sequence goes on along the minus strand of NZ_JACSLW010000003.1, from coordinate 328,438 downwards.
CGATTTTCCGTTGTTTCATGTCCGGTAACTCGCGTTGATTTTGACGTAATCGTAAGTCAAATCGCAGCCGTACGCCTGACCTTGTCCGGTGCCGTCCTGCAATCGGATTTGGATCGAGACGACGTCTTGTCCCATCTCTTCTGTCGCGAGCGCCTCATCGAACCAGACCGGCGCACTTTCCATCAGCACATGCTGTGACCCGATGCGGATGTCGACGTGGTTCACGTCAATCGGTTGCTCCGATGCACCGATGGCGGCGATGATGCGTCCCCAGTTCGCATCTTGTCCATAGACGGCCGTCTTCACGAGCGACGAGCCGACGACTTGTTTCGCAATCATCCGAGCCGCCTCATCCGTCTTCGCCCCGACGACCTCGACCTCAATCAATTTCGTCGCCCCTTCCCCGTCACGAGCAATCGCCTTGGCGAGATCTGTGCACACGTCCGTCAACGCTTGGCAGAAGCAGTCATAGGCTGGTGTCCCTTCGATGATTTCATCCATCTCGGTCAGTCCGCTCGCCAAAGCGAGCACCATATCGTTCGTCGAACTGTCCCCGTCGACGGTGATGCTGTTAAACGAGGCGTCCACGCTCTGTTTCAGCGCCCGTTGTAACACGTCGGGCGCGATGACGGCATCGGTCGTGATGAAGCCGAGCATAGTCGCCATGTTCGGATGAATCATTCCCGAGCCTTTGGCCACACCTGCGATTGTCACGGTCGCGCCTCCTTCGGTGTACTCGACGCCCGTACATTTTGTTCCCGTATCGGTCGTCAAAATCGCTTCCGCGAACGACTCCGCCCCCGTCTCCTCATGGATCGGTTCAAGCAAATCGATCCCGTTCAAGAGCGTCTCCATCGGCAACAGTTGACCGATGACACCTGTCGAGGCAATCGCCACTTCTTCCGGTTTCACCCCGATATGTTCGGCCGCCTTATCGCGCATCGTATACGCGTCCTCGAGCCCTTGCGGACCGGTGCAGGCGTTGGCGTTTCCACTGTTAATCAAGACGGCACGAATCTTCCCGCTCGACGCATGTAGCGTTTCTTTCGTCACTTGAATCGGAGCCGCTTGAAATTGGTTCGTCGTATACACCGCGGCGGCACTAGCCAACTGTTCGCAGACGAGCAGGGCTAAATCCTTACGCTTTCGTTTCAGTCCGGCGTGAACCCCGCACGCTTGAAACCCTTTCGGCGTGACGACGTGGACGACAGGGCTGATCGTTGTTTCAATCATTCGTTCTACCTCCTTATATGTATTGGGGTTGTTCATTCAACCCGGCTGTTTCGTTTAATCCAAAGCGGACATTGGCGTTTTGAATCGCTTGTCCGGCCGCACCTTTTTGCATATTGTCGATGACCGAGATGATGGTCAGTCGATTCGTTCGTTGGTCGAGATACACCCACAAGTGACAGTAGTTCGACCCGACGGCCGTCCGAATCTCGGGTTCGCCTTGTTGCACCCGGATAAATGGTTCATCCGCGTAAGCCTGTCGCAATGCGTCCACCCAATCCGCTTCGCTCTGCTCAAGCGTCGGGACGACGCTCATCGTCGCCATGATACCTCGATTGATGGGCAACAGGTGTGTCGAGAGTGACACGGTCGCTTGCGTCCCGCTCACTGCATAAAGCGTCTGTTCAATCTCCGGGATGTGTTGATGTGTGTGGACTTTATACAGTTGCACGTTTTCGTTGGATCGAGCGTGGTGCGTCTTGGCACTGAGTCCCTTCCCGGCACCTGTGATGCCGGAGCAGGCCGAGACGATGATTTCGTTCGAGTCGATCCAGCCTCCGTTCACGAACGGCAATAAGCCGAGCGCGACCGCCGTGGCGTAACACCCGGGATTGGCAATCCAATCGGCCGACCTTACAGCGTCTCGATTCCATTCCGTCAATCCATATACCGCCTGTGCTTGAAGCGATGCCGCTACGGCCGGTTTGCCATACCACGTCTCGTAGCTCGATGCCGGCAGGCGTAAGTCTCCACTCAAATCGATGACGACCCCTTCATATTCCGTCAACTGCGTCACATATTGCGCCGACACTCCGCTTGGCGTCGCGAAAAAGATGACGTCGATGTCGTCCAATGCGTCCACATGGAACGGTTCGAGTGTCAAATCCTCAATCTCTAACCATGGGTACAGTTGCGCGAGTGTCGACCCGGCGCTCGAATCGCTCATCGCCCGGACGAGCGTGAACTCGGGATGTTTCCCGATCAGCTTTAACAGCTCCATCCCGGCGTACCCCGTGACGCCGACGATTCCACAAGTGATCATCTGCCGAACCTCCTTAAAAGAATAAATTGATTAAAACATACGCATATTTATACTGTCAATTGTATTTTTATACAAAATAGGCAGAGAGGTTCCTGCCAGAACACGAAAAAACGGCCCGGTGCAACAGCACCGGACCGTGGATATGAATTAAATTTGATTTTTATGACGAGCGTCTTGAAGCGCGTCGACCAAGTCTTTCACGTCTTCGACGAGATTTTGAATCGTATCTTGGTTCTCTTCATAGAGTGCCTTCAAATCCATGACACGATCTTTCAAACTCGCTTTCGAAGAGGCTTGAAGGCCGACCGAATGAGCTTGTGTAGACGTATCGTGTGACTTGAGTCGTGATTTCATATGCTTGAGCTGGCTGACTTGTTGCTCGCGCGTCTCTCTGTGGAGAAGCGATGCCCCGGCTCCGATGACGGCACCTGCGGCCATACCTAACCAGAAATAGTTCTTGTTCATAAAAAATCCTCCCCTAACGTGACGTTATGTTTATTATAGGTCATCCGCTCCATCGACGACATAGTGTTTTATGATTGGACCTGCTCCTTTTTGTTCGACGGCTTCTTTCAGCCATTCTTGGAACAAGACGTAGTCGGTCGAATCACGAAAACGATTCCCGCCTTCGGTGAATTGGATGAAAACAACCCCGTGGTTGTCTTCCGGGTCGACACCGAGCCGATAGGCGGCAAAACCGCTATGGCCAGACCCAAGACGTGATTTGTCTTTCAACAAACGATGGAACAAGAGCGACCGGGCGTTCGAATCGACCGGAATGTTCGCATAGACAATATTCCCTTTCGGGGCGAATTGTCCTTCTGCTTCTTCGATTTGAAACGTCTTTCCGCTCTGGAACGGAGACTTGTCCCCTTCGGCGAGTAAAATCGTTTCCGTCCCGTTTGCGACGAGCACACCCGGTTGTTGACGCAATCGTTCAGCGACCGTACCTGAGGCGAATGTCATGAATAGCTTAGACAAGCTCCTCACAACCTTTCGCGAGCATGTTGTCTTTCTCCGTGATTCCACCTTCGTCATGCGTCGACACGGTCAACGTGACGTTCCGATACTCGATTAAGATGTTCGGATGGTGATCGAGCGACTCCGCCAAATCGGCGACGAGATGGACGAATTGAATCGCCTCTGGAAACGTCTCGAGACGATACGTCTTTTGCAATTCCCCTTCGACAACGTCCCAGCCGTTTAAGCGGGACAGTTGCTCTGACAGTTCGGTTGATGACAGCAGCATGTGCTGATTCCCCTTTCGCAAACAGTTCTTCTTACACCTAGTACCCGACCGCGATCAAAAATAATCTTTTTCGCTTCACGCAAAATGATTTAGAATAAGAAGGATAGCCAACTATTCTTCATATGAGAGAGGAGATCTCGCCATGCGAGCATTGATTGTGATCGACTACACGTTTGATTTTATCGCAGATACGGGTCGTTTGACTTGTGGAAAACCAGGGCAAGACATAGAAGAACGAATCGTCCAGTTAATCGAGGAGTTTGCGGACGAGGATTATGTCGTCATCGCGAACGATGTCCACGACGCCGGCGACACGTATCATCCTGAGACGACGCTCTTCCCGCCCCACAACATCCGCGGCACGGAAGGCCGTGAACTGTATGGAACCGTCAAAGCGGCAGCAGCGCGGGCCGACCATTGGATTGATAAGACACGCTACAGTGCCTTCGCCGGGACTGACCTTGATTTGCGTTTACGCGAACGGGCCATCACGGAAATCCATCTCGTCGGTGTATGCACGGACATTTGTGTACTCCATACGGCAGTCGACGCGTACAACCTCGGCTATACAATCGTCGTCCACGCCGACGCCGTCCAAAGCTTCAACCCAGTCGGCCACGATTGGGCGCTCGAACATTTTGTCACGACACTCGGGGCCACTGTGACCGGGAAGTGACGTAAAACAGAAAGGAACGATTATGTTACATCGCAACTTAGCGCTTCACACCGACCTATACCTCCCACGTTGGATGTATATCTATTGGAAACAAGGCCGTCACAACGAACGAGTCGTGTTCGACCTCTATTATCGCTCGAACCCGTTCAGCGGAGGATATGTCGTCTTCGCCGGCCTGCAAAACATCGTCCACTACTTAGAGAACGTCTCGTTCACGGAAGAGGACATCCGTTACTTGAAACAACAACTCGACTTCGAGGACGAGTTTGCGGATGTACTCCGCAACTTCAAGTTCACCGGCTCGCTCTATAGCGTCCGCGAAGGAGAAGTCATCTTCCCGAATGAACAAGTCGTCCGCATCGAATCGACGATTTTTGAGGCGAAGCTGTTCCAGACGGCGCTCTTGAACATCGCCAACCATGAGTCACTCATCGCAACGAAATACGCGCGCATCCGTCAAGCCGCGCCGAATGAGACGTTGCTCGAAGGCGGCGCCCGCCGCGCCCAAGGCGTCGATGCTGCGTATTACGGGACTCGGGCCGCCTATATCGCCGGTTTCGACGTCACGAGTTTGGTTTCGGCCGGACGCGATTTCGATGTCCCGACCGGCGGAACGATGGAACACGCCGACATCCAGTTCCATGATGAGGAGCTTGAGGCGTTCCGCTCGTTCGCCGAGATGTATCCAGACAACACGAGCCTGTTGATTGACACGTACGACACGCTCAAGTCCGGTCTTCCGAACGCGATCACGGTCGCCAAGGAACTCGAGGCGAAAGGCTATCGCTTGAAGTCGGTCCGACTCGACTCGGGTGACTTGGCCTACTTGTCGAAACGGGCCCGAAAAGCATTGAATGCGGCCGGACTCGACTACGTCAAAATCGTCGTCTCGGGCGACCTTGATGAGTACGTCATTCAAGACTTGCGGATGCAGGGCGCTGAAGCCGACACATTCCTCGTCGGGACGCGCGGCATCACGGCCTACGAACAACCCGCGCTCGGCATGGTGTACAAGCTCGTCGCCCGCGAAGGCGCCGACGGGAAACTGAAGCCGGTCATCAAAGTCTCGTCTTCGAAAGTGAAGACGACGACACCACACAAGAAAGAATTGTATCGCATCATCGATAACGAGACCGGGAAATTCAAAGGGGATTATATCGCCCTAGCTGACGAGCCGGTCGAGACGTATAAAGAGATCGACTTGATTGATGTGCGCGACCCAGCGTTCCGCATCAAGACACGCAACTTTAGTGTCAAACGTTTGCTCGTCCCGATTTTCCAAGACGGCGAACGCGTCTATGACTTACCGAACGCGACAGAGATTCGCGCGTATCATCATGAGCAAATGAACGGTTTATGGGAAGAGTACAAACGCCTCCGCTTGCCGGAAGTGTATTCGGTCACCTTCAGTAAACCGCTCTGGGACTTGAAACTCGAAATGATTCGTCAAACACGGATTCCGAAATAAAAACAAGAGGCTGCGGATTTTTTTCCGTAGCCTCTTGTTTTATGCCGTCGTCATCTCATTCGCATGGATTTTATCTTCTTTTCTCCGAAAGTAAAGTGCGATTGAAAGAGAGATCAAAATCAATATGAAGTAAACGGTCCGTTGCCAAAACGTCGCTTCCGTATCTCCTTGGAACAACGCGATGATATAATCACTCCCGCTCACGAAAAACAATCCCGCGAGCAAAAGAAAGATTCGATATCCGGCCCGACTCCGCTCCTGCTTTACTTTGAAGAAAAGGACACCATAATAACCGATTGCTAGAATCGCGATATACCCGATTATGCCAACAACCCAACTCATCTTGATGCCTCCTTGTCCTCTATTTTTTTACGTCGCTTCCCCGCTATCGTAACACAATCTTCGAACCAGACTGTGTTAAGATGGATTAAAGAAAATGTGGAAGGGATCGATACGATGAAAACGTTCCGCCTAGTCCAAGTTCGCCTCGTCCAAGACGAGTATGGTAACGAGTTGAACCTCCCTGTCGAACTACTCGATGGGTTGATTATCTCGAAAGAGCATGACAACGAATGGCTCCTCGAGATGCTCGTTCCGACCGAATTTGCCGTCACGCTTCATCACTATTTGAATAAGCGAATCCTGCTCCTTGCCGAAGCCGTCATCACGTCACCGGCGAACCGCCCGGCCGCCCTCGCGCTGACGTTCACGAGCGAACGGTCGCTCAGCGACCACCACACGTTCGTCGCGGAAGGGCTCATGCTGATGCCGAAGCAAGACCCGACCAAGCAAGTACTCGATTCGTTGATTTCCGAAGGCGTGGCGAACGCCGAACTCAAACCGTCCTTCTTCGAAAAACAAGTCGAACAGCAGCAGTCGTTCAGCCGTTCCGCCTTCACACAGCTCGTCAAGACAGGATCGTTCGAATAAGTCGAACGGTCTTGTTTTTCTTTCCCCGTTTTTATAAATAACTCAACCCAAAAAGGCGAAGAAATTTCTTCGCCTCAAATGTAGATGAAAAACAAGATGACCATCATCGTCATCCCGACAACTTTGAGCACCGTGCTGCCGAGGAAAGCGAGTACGGTCCCGACACCGATACTCCACGCTTCACGCGTCGACTTCCCGAGCGTGAGTTCCGCTAAAAACGCGAAGATGAACGGGAAGATGAGCACCCCGACGAGCGGGAAGATGAACGGTCCTGCAATCAAACCGATCGTCGCCCCCCATTTCGCCCGTTCAGAACCGCCCCGTTTATCGACCGTAGCCCGGGTGACGATATAGTCGACCACGAACAGGAAGATCAAGAACAAAATCTGCCAGAGCCAAAATGTCCATGTGAGCGGCTCGAACGAGAAGCCGAAGCCGTAAATCACATAACCGATGAATAAGAACAAGACGCTCGGGATGACCGGATAAATCAATCCCGCGAACGCGACAATAAATGATGCGATGATGAAAATCCAGAGCAATGTCGTCATGAGTTTCTCCTCACTTCGCGACGATCACATTCGTAATATGGTCGGCGACATTGACCGCCTTGACCACGAACTGACCGTCTTGATGTTCGATATAGTTCGAGCAGGCGTTACGCATGGCATGACGGAACGTATACGTGTCGTCAATCGCCGATAGCGCGGCTTTAATCGCATGTGAATGACAGACGACGATGATACGTTTGCCAGCATGCGTCTCAACGAGATCGTGCATACCGCTCAAGACACGTGCTCGCATCTCGTCTTCTGACTCGAGACCAGGTACGCGGTCTTGGTCATCGGCTTGGACGGCTTCATAGATGCCCGGTACCGGTTTTCCCGACGCGGCCCCGAATTCACGCTCGATGAAACGTTCGTCCCGGATGATATGTGATTCGTCGATGCCGCACGCCTCCGCGATGTAACGCGCCGTGTCGACGGCCCGTGACAACGGGCTCGCCACGATGACGTCCCATGATTCTTGACTTAAAAAGGCCGCACTCTCTTCGGCCTGCCGATGTCCGAGTGCGTTGAGCGGGATGTCTTCCCGTCCTTGAATGATTTCTTGAAAGTTCCAATCGGTCTGACCATGTCGGACCAAGCAAAGTTCTGTCACGCGAGTCACTCCTTTATGATTCCTAAATCCTACCCCATCGTACCATCTTTGCGAAAAAGCGCAACGTCACATCATCGCGTCATCGATGAAACGATCGATGCGGGCCATGAGTTGCGTTTCTTTGATCGGGTTGTCGGATTGGAGAAAGCTCGCTAACGAATGCGTACCGTTCGGGAAGGAAATCAGTTGCACGTTCGCACCGACTTCGCTCGCATGTTCCACGAAATGGAGCGCCTGTCCGAACGGGACGATTGGGTCTTTCTTTCCGTGCAAGATGAGGATGGGCGGGGCGTCGTCATAAAGATGCGTGACCGGGGAACACTTCACCATCAGCTCTCGCCACGCCTCCCGGCTCCCCTCATAAAATTTCAAATGCGCGAGCCACGTTTGGATGAACTTGAACAATAAGAAGTTCGTCGGCGGATAGAGGGCGATGACCCCTTTGATCGGCGGGACGTCATCACCTAGTTCACCGGTGAACTGTTTGCTTCGATCGAGCGCCGTCGCTAAGACGAGGGCCGCACCTGCCGAGTCACCCCAGACGATCAGTCGGTTAATATCCAAGTTGAGCAGACCATCGTGCTGTTTTAAGTAGCAAAGCGCATCGGAGACGTCGATAATGTTATCCGGGAAATAGACCCCGTCCTCGAACAGACGATAGTCGATGCTGATGACCGCGAACCCTTTGGCGAGAAAATGGTCGAGCAACGGATGGAACAATGTCACCATACCTCGATTCCCTCGTACGAACGCCCCCCCATGGGCATAGACCGCGACCGGGAACGGTCCATCCCCTGGCGGATAATACACGTCAAATTGGAGCGGACGGTCATTGACAATCTTGTACGTGTGAGTCCGGCGTTTGCGGGTCGAGGGGCGCACCGGCAACTCGGGCTCTTGCCAACGCACGAGCGATCCATACTGGTTCCACACGCTGGCCCCGGCTGCCGTGGCGGCCGCGAGCGCCGCGCCACCGACGAACCAGGCGGTCTCCTTTCTCATATACATCCACTCCTCGTTCTTTTTTTAATCATATTCCCTTTTTCTCGAAAAACCATCCATCTGAAGTCGGACTTGACGTGCACGGATTCGCCACCTATAATATAACTCGCAGTCACAGAACGTAACGGTTACGATTTAAAGGTTCACATAGAGAGGACAGGTGGAAGAGTTCATGAATAAAAAGTTATTAAGTGTCGCCGCTGCCGGCACACTTCTATTAGGTGGATGTGCAAGTAATGAAGAGAGCGGTGCGACGGAGGAGACGAGCGACCAGTTGACCGTTTACGCGTCAACGTTCGCCTTGAAATCATTCGCCGAGGAAATCGGGGGCGATCGTGTCCGTGTCGAAATGGTCATCCCGCCTGGCGCTGATCCCCATACGTACGAGCCGACCTCGAAACAGATGACCGACATCGCCGAGGCGGACTTGTTCTTGACGGTCGGCCACGATCTCGAGCCGTACGTCGAGTCGATGGAAAAGAGCTTGGCCAATGAGAACGTCACGTTCGTGAAGACGGCCGAGGACGTCACACTCCTCTCGGCAGAAGACACGGTCCACGTCCATGGCGAGGACGAGCATAGTGAAGAAGACGAGCACGGACACGAGGAGGACGCTCATGCCGATGAAGAAGCCGGGCATAGTGAAGATGACGGGCATAACCACGGCCAATACGACCCACACGTCTGGCTCGACCCAATGAATGCCGTCTCGATGGCGGAAGCTGTCGAAGCAGCCTTCAGCGAACAGGCACCGGACTATAAAGATGAGTTCGCGGATCGTTTGAGCGCCTTCAAAGAAGAAGCTACGACGTTAGATGGCGAACTACAAGCAGCAGTCGATGGCGGCTCGAAGTCAGAGTTGCTCGTGACACATGCAGCTTACGGCTACTTGGCGGAGCGCTACGGCTTTGACCAACTCCCGATCACGGGTCTCACACCTTCAGAAGAACCGTCGCAACAAGCGTTGAAGCGCGTCATCGAAGAGGCACAGCTTCACGACTTGAAATATATCGCTTTCGAGGATACGGTGACACCGAAAGTCGCACAGGTCGTTCAAAACGAGATCGGTGCGGAGACGGTGACGATTTACAACTTAGAATCGGTCACGAAAGTGCAGATGGACAAGAGTTACTTCGATCTCATGCGCGAGAATGTCAAAGCGCTCGAGACGGCATTGAAATAAGAGTCTCAAAAAAAACAGCTCGGCGCGTTGGCGTCGAGCTGTTTATGTGTGTTCTGGTTCCCGGTCGATTTGTCGAAGCCTCGCCCAAATGACGCCGCATACGAAAATCGGCACCGTCAGCATCACTGTTTGAAGAAGCGTATCGCTCATCACGTTCGTCGGGTACATCAGTTCAATGAACACGAAACAGAGCACCGTCAAACAGAGAAGCGTCGCGAGCAGCTTCTTCAAACTCAGCAATGGATTGCGTTCGCGTAGGAAGAGCACACTATTCCCTATGGCGAAGCCACAGTTCACTACAATCAAAGCGTAGAAGAGCATCGAAATCGGATGATTATAAGCTGGACCCGTCGAGATGACGTAAAACCATATAATCAAAAATGCAAACACGGTGACGAGATTGATTCGACCTAACTGTTTACGACCTGCCCGATACGCGAAGATTGGGCTTAAGATACCGATGACAAACGTCATTTGGGCAAAGAAATCAAGCATACGTCCACTCCTTGAGAAACCATTTGTAATAGTTTACCAATTTTCAAGATGTTTTCATAGCCTGTTCATTCATAGTAAATCAACACGAGCTCATCCCGCTCACTCGCCTCTTCACAGAATCGTTTCAACAGCGTCCATTTGAGCCAAACGTCATCGAACCCGTCATGGTCGACGAACGCCATATCGGCCACATCCTCTTTCGTGAATGCGTTCATCGCATCTTTGACGATATGGAGCAACTGCGGCGTCAAAATCCCGACAACGACCGCCTGCTTCTCATTGACAATCAACTCTTCCCCGATGACGGCCATCTCTAAGTTATACGTGTCATCCCCATCGATATAAATCTCGATTTGTCCAAGAATCTTTTGGAAGCGTTCGATCCTCGGGAGCGTCAACGTCTCATACGTGTCACGTTGTTGACTGTGCACGTGCAACAGCCAATCTAAAATCATTTCCGGGTCTTGGCCGAACGAGACCCATACTTCCGGGGAAATGCGTATATAGTGTGTCGTCTCCATGATTGAACGCCCCCCTTTTCTTCAGTTTACCCATCTTTTGGGCGCAAAAAAACCGTCTACGCGCTTTCGTAGACGGTTTGTCGTTTATGAACGGATCGTGCCTGTTTTGACTTCTTCTTCTGATTCCCAAGCTTCGATGTACTCGCGACCTGGCAGATCTTCAATCGAATCGGCGTAGAAGACCGGATCTTCACCTTGACGGCGTTGCTCCAAGTAATCGTCGAGGACGAGACGGGCAACTTTTGCGAGGCGGAAAATCGCATACAAGTTGACAAGTGCCATGAGACCCATGAACACGTCCGCGATTGACCAGACGAGACCGGCCGAACGGACGGCTCCGAAGAGGACCATGCCGACGACACCGATACGGTAGAGTGTGACGTAAATCTTTTTATCCGAGATGAACTGGATGTTCGTCTCACCATAGTAGTAGTTTCCAAGAATCGAGCTGAACGCGAATAAGAAAATCGCGATCGTGAGGAACGATGTCGCCATCGGACCAATCTCTGCTGTGAGCGCTGCTTGTGTCAATTCGACACCTGCGAACGACTCTGAACCGGCGACACCTGACAACAGGATAATCATCGCTGTCGACGTACAGACGAGAAGCGTGTCGACGAAGACGCTGAACGATTGAATCAATCCTTGTTTGACCGGATGCGATACTTCAGCAGTCGCCGCCGCGTTCGGGGCTGAACCCATCCCCGCTTCGTTCGAGAAGAGACCGCGTCGGATTCCTTGGAGCACCATCGCTCCGATGGCACCACCGAACAATTGTTGAAGTCCGAAGATTCCTTCTGAGAAAATCAAGCCGAAGACTTCCGGCAACAATGAGGCGTTCGAAATCATGACCCACCCGGCGAGCAAGATGTAACCGCCAGCCATAATCGGCACGATGATACTCGAGAGCACGGCGATCGATTGAATCCCGCCGAAGATAACGATAGCTGTCACGACAGCCAAGACGAGACCGACTGTCGTCGTGCTAATCCCGAACTGGTTGCTGACTGACAACGAAATCGTGTTCGATTGAACCGAGTTGAAAGCGAAGCCGAACGAGAACGTGATCAAGATGGCGAATAAAATCCCGAGCCAGCGCTGACCGAGCGCACGTTCCATATAGTAAGCCGGACCACCGCGCCATGTGCGACCGTCGCGAATTTTATATACTTGCGCGAGCGTACTTTCGACGAATGCCGAAGCCGATCCGATGAGCGCGATCAGCCACATCCAGAAGACGGCTCCCGGGCCTCCGAGCGCGATTGCAGTCGCGACACCGGCAATGTTCCCGGTCCCGACGCGTGCAGCCGTCCCGATGGCGAACGCTTGGAATGACGAGACTTGGCCTTTTTCACGCTTCATGCCGTCTTTGAACAAGAGGCGGAACATTTCAGGCAACATCCGGAACTGGACGAACCCCATGCGAACGGTGAAATACAAACCTAAGGCGACAAGGACAACGATTAGCACTGACGACCAGAGCAGGTCGTTGGCATTTGTAACGAGATCTTCTACGAATTTCTCCATCTTTAAATCCTCCGTGTATGTGTAAGTTATAAGAAAAAGTTATGTCAACTTTCTTTACATGAGTAGAATTATAGGAAAAACGTTAAAAAAATGCAATCTTTTTCGACAATTTTCATTTTTGGTGTCGAACAACAAAAAAGCGACCGGTCACGTGACCGGCCGCCTAGATTATCTCAGTTGGTTAGATAAAGAGGTTCAAGTTACCGCCTTCGGCTGCCCCGAGGTATGCTGCCACACCACCGAGGTCGATGCCGTCGATTAACTCTTCTTCTTTAATGCCCATGACGTCCATCGACATCGTACAAGCGACCATTTTGACGCCTGCCTCTTGAGCCGATTTAATCATTTGATCAAGTGATGGGACGTTTTTGTCGCTCATCACTTTCTTCATCATCTTCTGACCAACGCCACCGAAGTTCATGTTCGAGAGCGGAAGCTCACCCGCATGAGATGGCATCATCATGCCGAACATCTTCTCGAGGCCTTGCTTCTTCACTTCTGGCGCATCTGGTTTACGGATGACGTTGAGTCCCCAGAACGTGAAGAACATCGTGACGTCTTTACCCATCGCTGCTGCACCTTGCGCGATGATGAATGACGCGAGTGCACGGTCGAGGTCCCCACTGAACACGACCATCGACGCGCCGTCGCCTGCCGGTGCGCCCGCTTGCACAGCCGCAGGACCATTGCCTTTTTGAAGGACCGCTTCGACGCGACCGTTCACAAATTGTTTCGAGACGAGTTTGTTGCCCGTTTTCTTCGCCCATGCTTCGATGTCCGCAAAGAAGCCAGGATCACTTGCGAGGACGCGGAGCGTTTCGCCTTCGCCGAGTTCGGCTACTTTTTTATTGACTTCTAAGATTGGTCCCGGGCATTGCAGACCGCACGTATCTAGGAAAATCGGTTCCCCGATTGGTTCATTCATCATTACTGGTGGTGCCTCCTCCGTTGCTGTTGCGGCAGTCTCATTTGCTGCCGATGCGTCTGCCTCGATGGCATCGAAATCGCGTTTTACTTGTGACCACGTCTTGTAGCCACCGCTCAAGTTTTTAACCTTGAATCCGTTTTGACGCAAGATGCGGGATGCGAGATATCCGCGAAGCCCGACTTGGCATGTCACATAAATCGTTTCGTCTTTGCTGTAGTTGTCCAAGTGATCGCGTAGCGAGTTGAGCGGAACGTTGATTGAACCAGGAATTTTGCCAAGTTCATGTTCTGACTCGTCACGGACGTCGAGCAATGTCGCGCCGTTTTGGACCAACTCGTCAATCTCGTTCCAATGTACGACTTCGTTATCGCCGAGGACGACGTTCGACGCGACGTAACCGATCATGTTGACCGGATCTTTCGCTGAGCTGAACGGTGGTGCGTAGCTGAGTTCAAGGTCTGGAAGGTCAAGGACCGTCAAGCCACCTTTCATCGCTGTCGCAATCACATCGATCCGTTTATCGACGCCGTTCATCCCCACGCCTTGCGCGCCGTAGATTTCACCTGTCGTCGGATGGAACAAGAGTTTGAGTGATACGGGTGTCGATCCTGGGTAATAACCCGCATGTGAACCCGGGTGCACGTGGACGGCTTCGAACTCTTTACCGGCCGCTGTCAAACGCTTCTCGTTCCAACCTGTCGAGGCGACGGTCATATCGAATACTTTGGCAATCCCAGTCCCCATCGTTCCGTTGTATTTAACGTCACGACCGTTGATGATATCGGCGACAAGACGACCTTGGCGGTTGGCCGGCCATGCAAGTGGAACAACCGTCGGCTCTTTAAAGATATAATCGAGCACTTCGACGGCGTCACCAATCGCGTAGATGTTCGGGTCTGACGTGAGCATCTTCTCGTTGACGCGGATGGCGCCACGAATACCTGTCTCAAGACCTGCTTCCGTTGCAAGCGACGATTCGGGCACGACACCGATTGATAAGACGACCATATCGGTCTCGATGACGCGACCGCTCTTCAAGTGGACACGTTTCCCTTTCACAGAGAACGAGTCGACACCGTCAGAAAGCTGAAGATCGACGCCGTGAAGGCGCATGTGCTCGTGAACCGGTGAGACCATCTCGCGGTCGAGCGGTGTCATGACTTGATCGGCCATCTCGACGAGCGTGACGTCGACGCCACGCTCCCGTAAGTTTTCAGCCATTTCGATTCCAATGAAGCCGCCACCGATGACCGTCGCGTGTTTTGGCGCTTTATCATCGACGTAGCTACGGATTTTATCCGTATCTGGGATGTTACGGAGCGTGAAGATGTCTTCTGCTTCTTCAATCCCAGGGATGTTCGGACGAATCGGTTTCGCCCCTGGTGACAAGACGAGCACATCATATGACTCATCGTACGTCTCACCTGTCTTGACGTTTTTCACCGACACCGTCTTCTCGGCACGGTTGATTTTCGTCACTTCCGTCAAGTTACGGATGTCGAGTTGGAAACGCTTGTTCATCCCTTCGACGGTTTGAACGAGCAATTTTTGACGGTCTTGAATCACGTCACCGATGTAATAGGGAAGACCACAGTTCGCGAACGAGATATACTCGCCCCGATCGAACATGACGATATGATTCTCTTCATTTAAGCGACGAAGGCGGGCGGCTGCCGAAGCACCACCGGCGACCCCACCGACGATTACGATTTTTTTACTCATTGCGCATTTCCTCCTTTGACGACTTCACCTGGCCAGCTCATCAAGCCATCTTCTATATTGACCACTTTATAACCTTTCGCTTCCATTTGCCAAGTCGCCTGCGTGCTGCGAGCACCTGAGCGACAAAGGACGATGTACTCTTCTTCAGGATTGAGCGTCTCAATCCATTCCGACATTTCGGAGAGCGGATAATTTGTCGCGCCAGCAATGTGCGCTTCTTGGAACTCGTCACGTTCACGAACGTCGACGATGTTGACTGGTACTTCAAAATCCATTTGACGTTTCAAGGCAGATGCTTTCATGTTTGTTTACCCATCCTTTTGATCTATAATATTTCACTTATTTATTCGTCAGCTTGGTAGCGGGCGTTCGACGAAAGTTTGTGATTCGTTGAACATATCGCTTCCACGTCATTAATATACCCCCTGTGGTATTTGAATGCAAGGGATTTGTTTGTCGAATCGGTAAACGTTTGAAAAATTTTCACATCAAACGTTGTTGCTCGACACATACTCCCCCACGTATTAAGATGAGACTACACAATAAATAGTTGGGTTACTGAACGATTTGAATATAGAGGTGAATCTAATGGAACAGTATCAATACGATGCAAAAGTGTTGAACCGGATGAAACGGGTCGAAGGACAAATCCGGGCCATCATCCGCATGATGGAAGAAGGGAAAGAGTGCCGTGATGTCGTGACACAGTTAAGTGCGGCTCGATCAGCGCTTGACCGCGCCTCGACCATCATCGTTGCGAAGAACTTGGAGCAGTGCATCATCACCGCCCAACAAGATGGCGAAGATACGTCAGAAACCGTCGAAGAAGCCATCAAAATGTTGATGAAACGCTAGTTCCCCTTGCTTTCCCTCCGCAAATGGGCGAAAGTTAGAGTAACGACTTTTAAGGGGGACTTGTTTGTGAACTTCGAAGAAAAAGTAGAATCATTTAAAGCGCTCGTCGCTGAACGCAATATGACGTTCAAAGAGAGCGAAACTGAAACGCATGTCACATTTTTGACGCGTGAAACGACTAAATCCGGGGCTCAGCCCGTTATGATTATCGCCTTCAATAAAAAGACGACAGATGCGGAACTGTATGCCGCGACGGTCACACACGTGCCGGATTACGTCGAAGACCTACCGATTCTGAACGCCTTGAACGAGTTCAACCAAGAGTTCAAATACTTCCGCTGCGTGCTCGACAGCGACCGTGATGTCACGCTCGCCTCGACGCTCGACCTCGACCTCGGCTTCTCGCCAGAGATCATCTTGCAACATTCATTCATGATGTTCCAAGCGGCCGACGAAGTGAACGAGTACATGCAGAAGTTGTATACGCAAGTCCAATAACAAACAGCCGCCCCGGACGAATCCAGGGCGGCTTTTTTTGAATCATTCTTTCGATTGGGCTCGTATAAGGAGGAAAAGGAGGAATTGCTGATGATGACACGCTATACGCATTACCTCGAAGCGCTCGAGGCAATCAGAGGAGCGACAAAGTGGTTCACCGATGATTTCCGACGCTTGATGGCCATCAATTATGCCATACACGACACCCCGTTCGATGAAACTCGGTTCGAGCAGGCTCAAGCGGCCGTCAAACGGAAAACGAAAGCCTTCTCCAAGTTTCGCGGCAGCAATAATTTCGTCTGGCTGTCGTTTCTCGATGCCAAGTATGAAGACATCGAACCGGCCATCGACGAGGCACTCCGGCTCGATACGTTGCTCGACCGGAAACACTTCCGCTTCAGTATGTTGCGTCCCTTCATCGCGAGCCAACTGATTAACGTCGATGAGCCCGAGCGCCGGCTTGACGAGGCGAGCGCACTCTATCAAACGTTCAAACGAAACCATCCTTGGCTGACGAGCGAAGAAGACCTTCTGTCTGCCCTCGTCCTCGTTCAAGCGTTCGATGACCACGATACGTTGAGTCAACGGATTGAGACGTATTACGAAGCGTTGAAAGCCGAGTTGCCCCGCTCAAACGAGCTCCAACTCGTCTCCCATCTGCTTGCTTTTAGCGACTTGCCTTCAGACGAGGTCATCAACCGCCTGCTCGAGTGGCGCGCGCGGCTCCAAGGACAAGCAATCGCCGTCAAAAATGAGCATCTGCCAGCGCTCGCCCTCTTGGCCATCGTCGCGGCTCCGAACGACAACGACGAGCGCGACCTGATCGACATTACGAACGCTGAGAAGGAAAAGCATCGCTGGTTCCACACCCACGCGTTGACGGTCGCCCTGCAACTCGTCGCGGCAAACAACATCAAGGAAGATGCAAGCGATTTACTGTTGCACGGGACGTTCGCCCATCTGCTCGCCATGCAACAGGCAGCAACGGCAGCGGCGACCGTGGCTATCATTTCGAGCACATCTTCGAGCGACTAAAAAAGAAGGGTTTCCCCTTCTCAACTAAATAAATACCAACTGAGACAACCGAGCACGAACACCGAGTTGGCGATTTCGACGATCCCAATCTTCATGATGGGGATCGTTTTGCCGTAGAATGCGACCGCCCGGACGAGACTCGGCACGTAAGCGAGTGCCAAGACCGGATAGCCAAACGCGATGAAGATGGCGACGAGCAAAAAGTGATATCCCCATGATACGTTCCGATAAAACAAGCTCTTCTTCTCCCGAATCATCGTTTTGACGAAAAAGATACTTCCGAGGAAATATAAGTACGGCAAAGCGAACATCCACACTATCGTCCCGTCCAAAGCATGTGACCCGAGATAATAGCTCGCCATCCCGCCGATGCAAAATGAGGTGACGGCGCTGACGTCGTTCCAGACGTTGCGCTCATCCTTAATTTTGGCGAAGTAGGCGTTGGTGAGACCGAATGGAATCATAGCAAGGACAAACCAGACAAGACGCCACTCGGACAAAAATACCGGGATGGCGGCTACAATCGCAATCGTCAAATACGTCACGACCGTGCGCAACAGCTCTTGTGACTTCTTCCGTTGCTTAATGTATTGGAACAAGAAAAATGTACCCATATAAACGAACAACCAGGCGATGGCGAACGGGATGTGCGCGAGCGTCCACCCTCCGACAATGCCGCCGAGTAAGAACGGTAAAATCAGCATCGACCACGCGCCGTGCTGTTTTGGAATCATCCATTTCATGTGACTCCCTCCTTCTATGTGTAGTGTAGAAGAAAGATGACTGTAAAACTGTGATAAATTTTACAAAACAAAAAACGATCTCACGCGAGATCGTTTTTTGTTTTTAGTTTGGTCACACTTGGCACGGTTACTTCGACCACATCGTCCGTCAACATTTTCGTGACGACACGACCTGCAATCGAGACCGCGAGAAGCGTATAAAGCGCATTCGACAATGGCAAATAGATGAGCGAGATCGCCAAAACGATGACATCAAATATGATGAGAATCGTCCCGACCGATACGCCGGTCCATTTTGATAGGCCGAGTGCGAATAAATCGTCGCCCCCGGTCGCCCCGCCCGATTTCAAGACGAGACCGAGACCGTAACCAGTCACAATCCCGCTCGCGATGGCGGCGAACAACGTCGCCGGCCACACTTGGATATCGAAGGTGAGTAAATCCAACCGATCCCACATGGCGTAGCTGAGCGACAGTGACGCCGCGGCAAGCACGGCTTGCCCGACGAAGCGCCAGCCTTTCCACCACAAGGCGATTAAAAAGAAGGGAATATCGAGTACAATCATCGAGATCGCCGGATCGATATCAAATAAATAGCGGCCGAGCAATGCTAGCCCGACGAAGCCCCCTTCTGCCAAACCAAACTGTTCATTCAAATAATAATAACCGAACGCCATGATCAGCGTTCCGAGCACTATGGTAGCAACTCGTTTCATTCCGATTGTCCTCCCCGTTTTCAACGGAGAGGAGGATCCTCAGTCGTAGCCGCGGTTCCATCTGTTCCATCTCCGATCTTCCGTTTGTTGATTTTTACATTGATGTCGCTTGTAAAAACTCAACGCTAGAAGTCCGGTAATTGAAACAGAGGCCATGTCCTCTCGGTATCCATAAAGACCTTCCTTTCCCAAATTGCGCGTAATCATGAGACTATTTTAACATACTCTCGCGATTGTTTCATTAAATGTATATTTAGTGTAGATTACGTTTCGGTAAATTTTTCTTACCAAACCACCACCAGTTCCAGTCCCCGAGCAGTTTCATCAAGGATGGGACAAGTAAAATCCGGATGATTGTCGCATCGATAAAGATCGCGAGCGCGATGCCGACACCGAGCTGTTTGATTGGACTGACACCGGTAAAAGCGAACGCCCCCGTGACGACAATCATAATGACTGCGGCCGACGTGATGATTTTACTCGTCTTGGCAAGTCCCATCTCCGTCGCGTAATCGTTATCTCCGGTCTCCCGATAATATTCCTCAATCCGCGAGACGAGAAACACCTCGTAGTCCATCGATAGGCCGAACACGAGCGAGAAGATGAACACCGGGGTCAAGATACTGATCGTCTCGGCATCATACACGTAGCCCGATTCGAAGATGATGACGAGCAGACCGAACGTCGCCCCGAGACCGAGCACGTTCATGATGATCGCCTTGATTGGAATCAAGACCGAGCGGAACGCCCACATGAGAATGACCATCGTCGCCAAGATGACAGTCACGACCGCATACGGGATGCTGGCATAAATCTCTTCATAAATTTCTTCGTTGAACGCGGCTGGTCCCCCGACGTCAAAACCACTCTCGCGCCAATCTCGGACGAACGCCTGCGCGTCTTTATCACTTGGCGGGACGTTGAAACTAACATTGACGAGGGCAAGATCTGTATTCCCTTCGAGCGTGACGAGACGTTCGAACGCCTCGAGTTGCTCTGGTGCCGCTTCAGCGAGTTGTTGGAATTCGACCGGTTCGAGACCGGATGCCGTCAAGAACGTCGTCACGTTGTCGACAATCGGATCTTCGGATAGCTCATCGGTGAGTGCCGTCAATTCATCGAGAATCATTGAATCGGTCAAGTCATTCGTCTCAAACAAGAGCACCGCATCCGTCGACGTCTCCCCGAACACGTCGTCCCACCGCTCAAGGGCGGCCCGTGACTCGTATGAAGTCGGGAGCGCATCGGCGTCCGGGATGTTCAATTCGAGGTCACGGACGAACCAGAGACTCGGTAGTAACAGCAAGAGCGCGACGAGTGTCATCGTGACGGGACGTCTCATGACGAAACGGGCCAACTTCTGCCACCGTACTTCAGAACGCGTCTCATTCGTTTTGATAAGACGCCCTTTATTGATCGCATCTCCGACGATATATAAGGCGGACGGCAACAGCGTGAGCGCCGATAAGACCGCGCCCGCCACCGCAATCAGCGCACCGAGCGCGATGGCTTGGAACACGTCGACTTGGATGAACAACAACCCGGCCAGTCCGACGAACACACAAAGCCCTGAGAACAGAATCGAACGTCCGGCCGTCGCGACCGTTCGGACGATGGCTGCCTCTCGCGACTTCCCATGTGCGAGCTCTTCCCGGTAACGGTTGACGAGCAATAGGGAAAAATCGATGCCGAGCGCGATGGCAATCATCGCGACCGCATTCAAGACGAAAATGGATAGTTCCATCGTCTGGGCAAAGAAGAACAACGAGCCGGCAGCCACGATGAATGTAATCAATCCAACGAATAATGGCATGACCGCGGCGAGCGGCGTCCCGAAGACGAGCAAGAGGACGAGCAACGCGACCGGGATTCCAATCAACTCGGCCCGAATCAAGTCATTCTTCGACGCTTCATTCAAGTCATCCGCGAAGACCGGCTCTCCGGTCAATCGCACGTCTGTATCCGTATCTCGAATCAAGGCGTTGCGAACGTCATCGATTGACGCCTCGGCCGTATCGTAATCCTCGAACTCGAGCAATAAGTAAGCTGCGTCCCCTGAGCGGGCATCGGGATTCTCGGCTGGCGTGATCACGCCGTCGATTCCATCGACGTCAATCAGTCGATCCCGTTGCTGCTCGATGACCGTATCAAGGTCCCCACCTTCCAACAAGACGATCATCGAGGCCCCGGCCCGGTCGAACCGGTCGTTCAACGTATCTTCCACTTGGGCGAAGCGCCCGTCTTGAATCGCAAATCCATTGCCGCGCAGTTCACTTGGCAACTGTAATCCGAAATATACCGATACCGCGAGCAATACCGTCCAAATCAACACGACAGCGTAGCGCCATCGGACTAACGCTTGTCCTAATCGTTCCATCCCTGTCCACTCCTCTCCATCTAAGAAGACTGTTCCCGTTTTTAGACGAGATTCTGTAAGCCTTCGTAAAAAAATCCTGAACCATGCCCTGGTCCAGGATTGTCAACGCTCGAACACTTGCAGCCAACTATGGCAGAAGCGACGCGGCGTCGATAGGACGACAAGTCTGTCGCCCGGCTCGTCCAATAAGACGACTTTCAACAATTCGGTCTCGGCACATACTTCTGATGAGAACACTTCACAATCGCGCTCAAACAGTTGGAACGATGTCATCGAGGTGATGGCAGTCGTCACACCCATTTGATCGACGATGACCAAGTCACGGTCACCCCCGTATGGAATCTTCCAACGCGCGCCCGCTTCGACGTCCTCGACCATGAACTGTTGATTCCGTTCATCGTACAAGGTCACGAGGCCAGGTGCCGTGAATCGTTCGAAATCATAGGTCGATTGATATGCGAGTTCGATGATGTTCCCGAACTCCGGGATCTCCTCGTAACGGCTATACCGAAACGTGTGATCGTTCAAGTTCAAGGCGACGATATCTGATTCGGCCGAGTACAAATACAAATCGTCCCCTGACCAGTAATGCAGGTTACTGAACCAATCGTCATGGAACGTCCGTGGAATTGGGTGACGTTCCATCGTCCCGTTCGTCAAATCCATGACTCCGTATGTCTGCAAATCTCGAAATAGCGCGACGGCTCTTCTACCATGTGGTTCAATATATAGTGCGCAAGGTGCCCATTTCCACTCGAGTTCCCATCGGATTTGGAATGTCTCGTCAAAAAACAGAAACCCGGTTTGCGCCAAATACAACATCCATCCTCCACCAACGCGCTCTAACCATTCAACCGTTTGATGAAATTGATAGTCTGCTACTTGTTTGTACATTTGATCACTTCCTAGTTTCAGCTTAGCAACGCACGACGCATTTTTCGATTTTGAATGTGTTCACAGAACACATTCTCCATCTGTCCGCTTTTCCTGTATACTGGCAGTAGCGTACCGTAATCGGAAAGGAGGAACCCTCATGCGCCCACTTCAACTCTCTCCCGAGACGGCGGTTGAGCTTGCCAAAAAGCTAAACGTCCCACTCGAGGAACTCATGCATATGCCAAAACACATCATCGTCAAAAAGATGATGGAGCTCGAGGCAGCCAAAACTGAAACGAACGAGGAAAAGGAGACGGAATGACGTCTCCTTTTTTCGCGCTTACTTTTGTTTCGGTTTCCGTTTTTTCGCAACATACCAGAGACCGAGGATAGCCAAGGCAGCTCCACCGGCGACCGCATATTTGCTGTAATCCGGACGGCGTTCCGTCACGACGAGTGTCGATAACGGCGCGACCGTGACATGCCGCTCCTCGAGGAGACGTGGTGCCGTCAAATTGACGGTGTGATCTTCGACATGGACCTCGAACTTGCCGGACGGTAGTTTCACCTCGACCGCTTCTTCGAGTCCGTTATGGTATACGAGATGGCGTTCGACGTAACCTTCGACGTGGCGACTCAGTTCAAAGGCGATGACGCCCTCGTCTTCATCGAAGAAACGTAAATGTTTACGAATCTGTTCCGCGTTCTCAAGACGGAACAACGGATATTGTTTGCGCAGGCTGATCAAGCCCTTCACATATTCGACGCTCGGCGTCTCTTGCTCGGCCCGCGTCCAATCCAAACGGTTGACGACCTCCCCCGAATTGAAGCTGTTCTCGTCCCCGTCTTTCGTGCGGAAGAACTCTTGACCGCTATGCAGGAACGGGATGCCTTGACTGAGCAACACAATCGATGTCGCGAGACGATGCCGGCGGCGGCGTGTCGTCTCATCGTCGTCCGGATTCGTAACGGCCAGTTTGTCCCAAAGCGTCAAGTTGTCATGGCACTCGACATAGTTCACGACTTGGTTCGGTTCGTCAGCAAAGCTTTGGCTCGTGACTGCACCGGCAATCCCACGTTTGACGTCCGCCGTCATATCCGCGTTGCCGCTGATCCAACCTGGCAAGTCTTCGATGAACACATCCCCACGGACACCGTCGCGAATCGCGTCGTTGAACTGGGCGATGCGCGGCATCTTGTGGGCGTTATGTTGGTTCGCTTTTTTACGGACCGGAAGCGGTGTGTCGAGATCCCAGCCTTCTCCGGTCACGAGAATCGATGGGTCGACGCGATCGAGCGCCCTGCGGACCTGGTTCATCGTCTTGACGTCATGAAGTCCCATCAAATCGAAGCGGAAGCCATCAATCATGAACTCTTTCGCCCAATACGACACACATTCGACGATCAATTTGCGCATCATCGCCCGTTCGGACGCCGTATCGTTCCCGCACGCCGAACCGTCGGCGAGCGTACCGTCCTCGTTCAAGCGGTAATAGTAATCCGGTACGAACTGTCCGAGCGGCGTCGTCAATGCATCATACGTATGGTTGAACACGACGTCCATGATGACACGGATGCCACGATCGTGAAGTGCTTGAATCATCGCTTTCAACTCGATGATGCGAGCGGCCGGATCATCCGCTGAGGAAGCGTATGAGCCTTCGACGGCAAAATAGTGGACCGGGTCATAGCCCCAATTATAATTCGCCTCACTCTCGCGTGACTCATTCACTGAACCGTAATCGAAGAACGGCATGAGTTGGAGATGCGTGACGCCAAGCCCGGTAATATAGTCGAGACCCGTCGGATAACCCGTCGGTGTCTTCGTTCCGACTTCGGTCATCCCGAGGAATTTCCCGCGATGCATGACACCACTGTCCGGATGACTCGTCAAATCACGGACGTGCGCTTCATAGATGACCGCTTCTTGTGACGAGTGGAAGAGCGGACGTTCTTTGACCCAATGGTCTGGGTTGAGCGTAGATGGGTCGAGCAGACACCCGCGCTTCCCATTGATCCCGACGACTTTTGCATACGGGTCGAGCGATTCGATACGCTTCCCAGCTACGACCGCCTCGAACACATAAAACTGACCTTCAAACAAAGCACGATCGAGTTCGATGACCCACGTCCCTTTCTCGGCCCGTTCTAACGACAACCGTTCGAACTTCCGCGCTCGCGGTGTCCGGTATAGTTTTACCGTCATCTCTTCGGCAACCGGTGACCAGACCCGCAACCGGATGAGGTCACTTTTAAACGTCACCCCGAGGTCTTTGCCGTGATATGCCATATGGTCTAAATCTACATTTGTCTGTTGATCGATAGTATGTTCCATCTCTTTCACTCCTTCACTACTTCAAATCTGCTATCATTATAACAAAACCCTTGTAAAGGATGGATGAAACATGGCAAAAGACAATTCTTTTGATATTGTGTCAGAAATGAACCTCGAAGAAGTGAAGAACGCGATTCAAATCGCCGAGAAAGAAATTTTAAACCGCTACGACTTTAAAGGTTCGAAAAGCGAGATGTCGCTCGATAATGGCGATGTCGTCCTCGTCTCAGATGATGACTATAAGCTCGAGCAATTGAAAGACGTCTTGATCACGAAATTGATTAAACGCGGCGTCCCGACGAAAAACCTCGATTATCAAAAAGTAGAACGTGCGCTCGGCGGCACGGTCCGTCAACGCGTCAAATTGAAGAGCGGCATCGATAAAGACGATGCGAAAAAGATTAATAACGCCATCAAAGAATCAAAACTGAAAGTGAAGTCGCAAATTCAAGACGATCAAATCCGTGTGACGGCCAAGTCGCGCGATGACCTTCAAGCCGTCATGCAGCTCGTCCGTGAGCTCGAATTGTCCGTCGATGCCCAATTCACAAACTACCGATGAAACTCGCCATCATCAGTGACCCACATGGTTCGTTTGATGATTTGAAAGCCGTGCTCGAGTCGGTCCGCCGCGAGACGGAGCACATCCTTTGCCTCGGCGATCTGTACGAGTGTCATATCGGTAAGAAACGGCGCAACGAGCGCTTCCATGAAGTGTCCGATGTCGTGACGTACGACCCTGACTACGAGGCGCTCCTCACCTTCCCTAGCCTGCGCGGCAATCAAGAAGAGCGGATTGACGAAGTGCTCGTGGTGTCGCATCCGGTCAAGACACGAATCGCCTTATTACCGGAGCAGACGACGCTCGATGAGGCGCTATTCTTGCATGGACACCAAGTGAAATGGAGTCCGGACTGGGAACCGCTTGTCGAGAAAGGGAAGTATCCGCTCGTCTTTATCGGACACAGCCATATTCCGGGGATTTACCGGAAAGGTCGCTCGATTCCCTGGGAAATCGGGAAGCCGTTCACCTTGAAGAAAAAACGGTACGTCATCAATGTCGGCGCCGTCATCTTCGACCGGGAATGGTGTCTGTATGATACAAAAGCCCGGACGGTCACACGCATGAAGGCATAGGAAAAGGGACCCCCTCAAAAGGGTCCCTTATTTGTGCTTACATTTCTTCTGGAGCTTGAACACCGATCAAACGGAGTCCTTCTGTCAATACGATCGTCACCGCTTTGACGAGGGCGAGACGTGATTGTTTGCCTGCATCTTCTTCGAGGACACGGACATGACCGTAATACTTGTTGAACGCTTGCGCCAAATCGAGCACGTAACGGCTAATGATTGATGGTTCGCGACGTTCGTGGGCACGTGTGATGACGTGTGGGAACGCGTTGAGCATCGTCACGACGCCCCACGTGTGGTCGTCGTTTGCGCCAGTGAACGTCGAGCCGTCGTAGTTACCTTTACGAAGGAGCGAGTTCGCACGCGCGTTCGTGTACTGCACGTACGGGCCCGTCTCGCCTTCGAATTTGAGCATGCTATCGAGGTCGAACTCGATGTTGTTGATGCGTTCATTCTTCAAATCGTGGAAGATGACCGCGCCGACACCGACCATGCGTGCCACGTCGTCCGCGTTCGCAAGTTCCGGATTCTTCTGAGCGATGTTCGCTTGTGCTTTCTCGATTGCTTCTTTGAGCACTTCCTCGAGCAAGACGATGCGACCTTTACGTGTCGACATCTTTTTCCCTTCTTGCAAAATCAAGCCGAACGGCACGTGGTGCATACCGTCGACGAAGTCATAGCCGAGCTTGCGCAGGACTGAGAACAGTTGTTTGAAGTGAAGCGCCTGCTCGCCGCCGACGACGTAGTTCGCCTGGACGAAGTTGTACGTCTCATGACGATAGACGGCAGCTGCCAAGTCGCGTGTCGCATAAAGCGTCGCGCCGTCTTTCTTTTTAATCAAGCATGGTGGCAAGTTCTCGTCCTCGAGTGAGACGACCATCGCCCCTTCACTTTCGACGAGAAGGTTTTTCTCTTCGAGCATGGCGACGACGCGATCCATCTTGTCGTTATAGAACGCTTCCCCGTTAAAGCTGTCGAATTCGACACCAAGGAGGTCATATACTTTTTGGAACTCTTTGAGTGATTCTTCGCGGAACCACGTCCAAAGCTCAGTCGCTTCCTTGTTGCCGTCTTCGAGTTTCTTGAACCACGCACGGCCTTCGTCTTCAAGTTCCGGTTGTGTCTTCGCTTCTTCGTGGAAATGGACGTAAAGCTTCAAGAGCTCAGCAATCGGATGTGCCCGGACCGCTTCCTCGTCGCCCCATTTTTTATAGGCGACCATCAGTTTACCGAACTGTGTGCCCCAATCTCCGAGGTGGTTGATGCCGACGACGTCATAACCGTTTTTACGGGCGATTTGGTTGATGGCATTCCCGATCACCGTTGAACGAAGGTGTCCCATCGAGAACGGTTTGGCGATGTTTGGTGACGAGAAGTCGGTGACAATTGTCTCGTTGCGCGTCGCGTGTGTCGCGTAGTCCGCTTGTTCATCGAGCACCGTGTTGATGATTTCTTGTGAGACGACGTCACGGCTCAAGAAGACGTTCACATACGGGCCAGCCGCCTCGACTTTCGTGAACAACTCATCGTTCAAGTCGTTTGCGATATCCGTCGCGATCATGACCGGTGCTTTACGATAGGCTTTCGCAAGTTGGAAACACGGGAAAGCAAGGTCCCCGTGTGCCTCATGTTTCGGTTTTTCAATCAATGCTTCAATCTGGTCGAGCGTCAACTCGTCCCCGATGACACGGGACAAGGCTTCCGCATATTTGCGTTCATAACTCATTCTAATTCCTCCTTATCATTTGTTCATAAAAAAAACGCCCTTTGCACAGATGCAAAGAGACGGGATGGCCCGCGGTACCACTCTTCTTGCCTGCTTGACGCAGACCGCTTTATCGGTGATAACGGGGGTCCCCCGGCTACGCCTACTCAAGTTCGGATAGCATCTCAAAAGTGCGTTTCGCGATGTTTGTCAGCCTAGGCTCTCACCAATCCCTAGGTCGCTTTGTTGACGGAACGATCGTTACTCTCTTTTTCATCGACTTTCGTCTATGTGGTTGAAAAGCAATTTCATTATAGAGGATATTTCATATAGACTCAATGCTAGAATTCCGCCATTATGGTGGATAGGCAGGACTCGGGCGTGATTGTGCCGAATCTTCTACCATACATAATTGAATTTTTCCCACATAGGAGGGAACCATGAACCATTTCCGCAAGATGTCCGTCCTCGGTTGGAGTATTTGGAGTATGCTATTCAGTTTGACCCTCATCTTGTTCGCTACAGGCGTATTAAACATGCCGGCCATCGAGCCGTTACCGTTCATCTTGATTGCGTTGCTCGTCATTACTTTTCAAATGGACTCCATTGAACGGAAAGGCGTCTACTTTACCTTTTCAGAAAGTATCGTCTTAATTATTTTTTTATTCTTTGATTTTGAGACAGCGCTGTTCGTCAATCAGATTGGACTACTCGTCTTCCAGTTCGTCAACTTGAAACCGCGCGTCGCGCTTCGACGGTTCCGTTTTACGTATCCGTGGAACGCCATCACGTCGTTTTTGGAAATCGCCATCCCGGCCAGCGTCTACTTGGCACTCGGTGGTGTGACCGGTCTCGGTTTTTATTCCCAAGATTCGTTTCTGCCGCTTGCCGGCTTGATTGTGGCCATCATCTTAAACACGGTCGTACAAAAGTATCAAGTCGGTTGGTGGTTCCGTGTCGATATCCCGGTCCGCGACTTTCTAAACATCGCGTTTTACACGTATATCGTCAGTCTCGTCTTCATTTTAGCAGCCTCGCTCTTCCGTGAGACGAACTTGCTTGTCGTCAGCAGTATCGCCGCCGCACTCACCTTCTTTATTAAGCGGCTCATCATCCAGAAAGGTCGGCAAGACGCCTTCAAATCGTTGATTGAACAATATGATGAGGCAAAAGAAGCCGTGTCGTTGTCACAAAGCGAGGCGCAAGCGATTGAGGTGTTCCTCAGTCAATGTGAACGACTCAACGAGTACGACGAAGGGTTCGTCGAGTTCAAACTGTTCGATCGCACACTTTACTTTGATTTAAAGACGCGCCAGCCGATCGATCGCCACGTCGTCTTTGATTTACTCGATGCAACCTATCCGAACGAAGCCTCGGTCGAGTATGAGATGCGCTTTGAATGGGACGCCCCGTTATCGAACGAGTTCGATGAAGACTATCATAGCTTCATCTCGGTCCGTTCCGAGGAAATCGAAGGCATCCGCACGTGGCTCGTCATGACCGGCGAGCACGTCTATGGCTATCCGCCCATCATTCAACGTGAGATTGTCAAACTGCTCAAATCGTTCAATCGAACGATCAGTCGTTGTCATGAACGCGACCGCCTCTATACCGAGAGCCGGACGGACAGCTTGACGTTGCTTGCCAATGCACGGGCTTTTTATGAATACGGGATTCAACAAATCTCGGACGGCTCGATGTACCCGATTTCCGTCGCAATGCTCGATATCGACTTCTTCAAAAAAATCAACGACACGCACGGTCATCAAGTCGGAGACAGCGTGCTCCAAGAGTTTGGTCGCCGCATCCGCCAAGTGCTCCGCACCGATGATTTCGCAGCCCGTTATGGCGGCGAGGAGTTCATCTTGCTGTTGAACCGATGCGATGTCGAAGCCGCCGTCGAGATTGCCGAGCGCATCCGTCAACAAATCGAAACCAAACCATTCCACGTTGACGGAATCGATATCCCAGTGACCGCCTCAATCGGCGTCGATACGATTCAAGCGTTCGGTGACAAACGACTAGACGATACGATTCGCAACGCCGACCGAGCGCTTTACGTCGGCGGGAAGTACGCAGGACGCAACCGCGTCGCCCATTACAATTTTTTGACGTCCTGACTCGCCCCCACGTGCATCGCGTGGGGGTTTGCTATTGACAAGCAGATTTGAAACAGGTACGTTAGGGAACGTGTCTTATAACTAAATATCACAACTTTTTTATCAAGAGAGACTGAGGGACTGGCCCGATGACGTCTCGGCAGCGGGTAACCTGTGCCAAATCCAGCGAGCGGTCTGCTCGAAAGATGAAAAAAGTGTTTCTTGTAGAGAGAGCCTTTTTTCAGAAGGCTCTCTTTTTATTTTTATGAATGAGGTGAATCGATTGGAACAACCAACAGCTAACAAATGGGCGCTCTTGCCCTTACTCGTCTTCCTCGTCTTCTTTATCGGGGCAGGCATCTACTATGACGATTTTTATAAATTTCCCGTCTTGATTGCGGCCTTGATTGCCGTCATCGTCGCGGCGATGATGACGAAAGGAAGCGTCACCCAGACGGTCGAACGTGTCGCCCAAGGCGCCGGCAACCCAAGCATCTTGATCATGGTGTTCATCTTCTTGCTCGCCGGCGCGTTTTCAAGCGTCGCCGAAGCAATCGGGGCGATTGATGCGACCGTCAATGCGGCATTGACGTTATTACCGCCTTCGCTCCTCTTGAGCGGCCTGTTCGTCATCGCGGCCTTCATCTCAATGGCGATGGGCACATCGACCGGGACGATTGCCGCACTGGCGCCGATCGCCCTCGGCATCCATGAGGAGAGCGGCGTCAATATCGCCATCGCAGCAGCGGCCGTCGTTGGCGGTGCCATGTTCGGTGATAACTTGTCGTTCATTTCGGACACGACGATTGCAGCCGTCCGCACCCAACGGACGAACATGCGCGACAAGTTCCGGACTAACTTTTGGATCATCTTGCCGGCAGCCGTCATCACAACGATTTTGCTCGCCGTCTTATCGAGCGGTGAATCGACCATCGAGCCAGCAGCGTTTGAATGGTATAAGCTGATTCCGTACCTTGCGGTCATCGTGCTCGCCTTGACGGGAATGAACGTCATCCTCGTCTTGCTCGGCGGCATCGCCCTGACCGGCATCATCGGTCTGTTGGACGGCAGTCTAGCCGTCACCACGTACGTCACCGCCATGGCGGACGGCATGATGGGCATGGCCGAGATTTCACTCCTGACATTGCTCATGGGTGGGCTCGTCGGGCTCATCTCGCATAACGGCGGACTCACGTACTTGCGTGACGCGCTCACGTCCCGAATTAAAAGACGGGCCGGCGCGGAGTGGAGCATCGCCGGGCTCGTCAGTGCGACAAACGTCGCGACGGCGAACAACACGATTTCGATTCTCGTGGCTGGTCCGCTCGCCGCGAACATCGCCGACGATTATGACATCGAACGTAAAAAGTCAGCGAGTGTACTCGATATCTTCTCGTGTGGGGTCCAAGGTCTGTTGCCTTATGGGGCACAGCTTCTCATTGCGGCCGAACTGACGAACACAGCGTCACCGGCGCTCGTTCCGTATATGTTCTATCCGTTCTTGTTGTTCATTTGCGGAGGATTGGCCATCGCCTTCAACTTCCCGCGTT
This sequence comes from Exiguobacterium sp. s36, assembly GCF_018618345.1. Classification (NCBI taxonomy): domain Bacteria; kingdom Bacillati; phylum Bacillota; class Bacilli; order Caryophanales; genus Exiguobacterium; species Exiguobacterium sp. s36. Next base: position 297,384 of record NZ_JACSLW010000003.1, on the reverse strand, counting down.
TCAAAAAACGCGCTTAACGAAAACGACCTTGTGAAGCAGTCGCTTCACAAGGTCGTTTGTCGTTTCGCTTCAAGTTCACGCTTCAGCTGCTCGTTCCGTTTTCTGAAGGCACGCCGTTTAAGCAGTTCTTCGAGTCCACGGCTGATGGCCCATAGGACAATCAGTAATAAGACGAGCATCGATAATCGGAACGGGCTTTGGATAAACTCTTCCCACTGGTCGCCAATGACAGAGAAAATCAAGACGACGAGCAACTTGCCGAACCCGGCCGCCATGATGAACGTACGGAGCGGCATTTGAATGAGCGCGAGTAAGTATGTGATCAAGCTGACCGGAATAAACGGGAGCGAGTACAGAAACCCGAGTGAGACCGGACTCATGTGCTTGATGCGTTCGAGCCAATAGACGCCTTGCTTATGTCTCTCGAGCCACCGCGTCATCGGCTTTCGGAACACGTAGCGAACAGCTACAAACACAAGAATTGTTCCGAGCAAACTCCCGATCCAAGACAGTAACGTCCCAAGCAAAAATCCATATGTCGCTGCGTTCGCCGAGATGATGAGGACGAGTGGGAGAAATGGAAAGATCGCCTCCAGGAACGGTGCCCCGAGTCCTGCCCAAGGTCCGCCCGGAAGTCCTTGTAGCCATTCAATCAAGTTTAAAATATATTGTTGGAGTGATGTCAGCATGTCAGTTTCCACCTTCAACTTTCGTTATTCCTTTTTACCCGATTTCGCTCAGGAAGACGCATCCCCCTGCCCACCGCCGTAAAAAAATAAAAAGTATTTGCGAAATTCAGCTGTGATATCTATCATATAATATGGACTTGTGGTTGCAGGCAAGTCCGTTCGTCGAACGACACAACCCAACGTTCGTTTTCCTGCAAAAAACTGAACACAGGGGAGTAACACACATGGAAACAAAACCAATGCGGGTCTTGCTGTACTATAAGTACGTCAATATCGAAGACCCAGAAACGCTCACACAAGAGCACCTCAAGTATTGCAAGGATCTCGGCATCAAAGGACGCATCTTGATTTCTTCCGAAGGAATCAACGGGACGTGCTCTGGGACTTGGGAACAGACCGAGCAATACATGAACGACTTGAAAGCGAACCCGCTATTCAGCGACATCGAGTTCAAAATCGATGAAGTCGAAGAGCATGCGTTCTCGAAAATTTTTGTCCGTCATAAGAAAGAGCTTGTGACGTGGCGCTTTGATGGTGAGTTCGACGTGCCTAAACAGCACGGTGCATACCTCGAACCGGCAGAATGGAAAGAGATGATGAATCGCGACGATGTCGTCATCCTCGACGTTCGTAACAACTACGAGTACGATCTTGGTCACTTTAAAAACGCGATCAAAATCGATGTAGAGGCTTCTCGTTACATGCCAGATTGGCTCGAAGAAAACAAGGACCTCTACGAAGGGAAAACGTTACTCACGTACTGTACCGGAGGCGTCCGTTGCGAGAAATTTACCGCATATATGCGTGACCAAGGTCACGACAACATTTTCCACCTTAAAGGCGGCGTCGCCATGTACGGCAAAGACGAAGCCACGAAAGGCGAGGACTGGGAAGGTGAGCTTTACGTCTTTGACGAGCGCATCAACGTCCCGGTCAACACGGTCAACCCGTCCGTTGTTTCGGAGTGCATGCACTGCGGAACGAAGACGGTCCGCTACGTTAATTGTGCCAACCCGGTGTGTAATGCCCAACACTTCTGTTGTGAAGAGTGTGAACCAAAACAAATGCGTTCATGCTCGAAAGAGTGCCAGGAGCATCCACGCAACCGCTATATCATCGAGAATATCGCGGACAAACTTCAGGAGACTGAAGGCGTCGTCGGGTAACAAAAATCGACCAGAAAGCACTTCGAGCCTACGCTCGGGGTGCTTTTTTGACAGAAACTTTACGTCTAGCCGATGACAGAATCGGGTATAGTGTAGATACCATTGTCAGACAGGAAGTGAATCGATTGCTCTTTAACGAACCTTTACTCGCCGCCTTGCTCGCTTGGTTCATCGCACAAGCAGCTAAGCTCGTAACCGAACTCATTAAAACACGAGACTTTGAATTAGAAATCATGTTTGCCTCGGGTGGGATGCCAAGTTCCCACTCTTCGACCGTCGTCGCCTTAGCGACCGTCATCGGTCGAATCGAAGGGCTCGATTCCAGCATGTTCGCGCTCGCCTTGATTTTTGCGACAATCGTCATGTACGATGCGACCGGTGTGCGTCAGGCGGTCGGATTCCAGGCCCGCTTGTTAAACGACTACTTCAAAGGAATCAAGCACGAGACGCCCATCTTAAATGAACTGGTCGGTCATACCCCGTTCCAAGTCATCGTCGGTGCCTTGCTCGGTCTCGTGGTCGGACTGTTTTTCCCAATTTAATGTGAATGATGCAGGCATGTCGTTCCTCCTTCTAAAAACTCACCATCTTTTTGTGAACTTTCACAACAGAGACGGTATAGTGAAAGAGAGGAGGAATCGACATGCCTTTTTTGCAGAAATCTTATGAGTCGCTCGATACGCTCGCCGAAGCAATCGGACAAGCGATTCGGGCCCCCATCACGATTGAAAACCGACACCATCAGTTACTGGCCTATAGCACCCATCCCGACTCGACCGATCCGGCACGTATCGCGACGATTATCGGCCGCCGTGTCCCGGAGGCGGTCATCGAGGACTTATGGGAAAGTGGAATCCTTCAAGAAGTGATTGACCGTGACGAACCGGTCGTCATCCCTGCTCGAATGGCTGTCGGACTAGGCGAACGAGCAGCCGTCGTCATCAAACAACAAGGTGACGTGCTCGGTTACATTTGGAGTCTGGCCCGAACGACGCCGTTCTCGGAACAAGAACTCACCGTCCTACAAGAAGGAGCGAACATCGCCAAAAAGCTACTGATGACCATCGCGATGCACGAGCGGCGCATCGATGCCGAATTGGAACGCTTCTTTTTAGAAGTGCTGGCCACTCCCGTCTTATCGCCACCCCACCGCGACCGCTTGAATGAGCTCGCACCGATTGCCGTCGCCAGCCGCCTCACCGTGATTGAATGTGCCCAGCCGGTCACCCCACAACTGGCGGAACGACTGTTTTATGTATTAGCGACCCAGCAAGCGATTGAAGTCGTCCTGCACGCTATCGATGGCCAGCAACTACTCGTCTGGCATTATATGAAATCGGACTTGGCCGAGGAAGAAGCGGCGCTCTTACAGTGGGCTGACCGTTTTGAAAGTCAGCTCCGAGACAAGTTCATTGAAGCGGAGCCGCGTCTTGGCATCAGTCGACGCTTTTTTGAGAGCGATATGCTCTATGCGGCGATGGAAGAAGCACGACGCGTTACGTCGCTTCGCCGAAAGTTCCCGTATGAGCTTGCGACATCGCGCACGTTCGAACAGATCGGAATTTATCAGCTCGTTCCCGATTTGGCCCGACGCATCGGGCTTCGTCTCGAGACGCATCCGACCATCGAGCGCCTACAGGCGTATGACGTCACGCATCATACCGAGCTCGTCACGACGCTCGAATGGTATTTCTATTTTGATGGGAACGTCAAGCGTGTCGCCGCTCATCTTCACATCCATCCGAACACCGTGCTCTACCGGATTCGGCGGATTGAAGAACTGACGAACATCACACAAGTCTCGCTCCCTGAACGGGCCGCCGTTTATCTCGCCATTAAGGCCGGTCAATACCGCCAAGACGATTGACGCCTACTTTGTGTTTTTTCACAAAGTGGGCGTTATCACTTTTAGAATCCATGCTAAAGACAGCGTTTTCGGATGGGTCTATACTAAAGGTGTGAACAAATTGTGTCAGTAGAGAAAGGGGAACTTTACATGAAAATCGGGGTATTGAAAGAGATTAAAAACAACGAAAACCGCGTCGCCTTGACGCCGATGGGTGCAGCCGTATTAACTGAACTTGGACACGAGGTCCTCGTCGAGACGGAAGCGGGCGTCGGTAGCGGCTTCACAAATATGGAGTATGTCGATGCGGGGGCAACCATCGTCGACACAGCCGCGGACGTTTGGGTAAACGTGGAATTGGCGTTGAAAGTAAAGGAACCGCAACCATCGGAATATCGTTATTTCCGTCCTGACTTGACCCTCTTCACTTACTTGCATTTGGCGGCCGAACCAGAACTCACGAAAGCACTCGTCGATTCTGGTGTGACGGCTATCGCCTATGAGACGGTCGAGATCGACCGCACATTGCCGCTCCTCACACCGATGAGCGAAGTGGCCGGACGGATGGCTGCTCAAATCGGCGCCCAAATCCTTGAAAAACCGCACGGTGGAAAAGGGATTCTCTTGTCTGGCCTGCCAGGCGTACCACGTGCGAACGTCACCGTCATCGGGGGCGGTGTCGTCGGGATGAATGCCGCCCGCATCGCGATTGGTCTTGGTGCCAACGTCACGATTATGGATATCAGCCCGGCTCGCCTGCGCCAAATCGATGATCAGTTCGGCAACACAATCAACACACTCATCTCAAACAGCTATAACATCGCCAAACAAGTCGCTGAAAGTGACCTTGTCATCGGTGCCGTCCTCATTCCAGGCGCGAAAGCACCGAAGCTCGTCACGAAAGAAATGGTCCAACAGATGTCACCCGGTTCGGTCATCGTTGATGTCGCCATCGACCAAGGCGGAATCTGCGAAACCATCGACCATATCACGACGCATGACGCGCCGACGTACGAGCGTTACGGGGTTCAACACTATGCCGTCGCCAACATGCCAGGTGCCGTCCCACGCACGTCGACACTCGGTTTGACGAACGCGACGATGCCGTATATCGTCGAGTGCGCACAAAAAGGGATTTTCCCAGCACTCCGCGAGAACGCAGCCTTGCTTAAAGGATTGAACGTCATCGACGGGACGATCACGTATGAAGCCGTCGCCCGCGACCTCGGCTACACGTTTGTCGCTCCAGCCGAAGCCATCACGAAGCAACTACAAGCGTAAACGTAAAGCCGTCGGCATTGTTGCTGGCGGCTTTTTTGTTGTCCTCGTCCCATTCAAAAACGCTCGAACCAATCGGTTCGAGCGTTTTCATGCTTATGCGTTCTCGACGGCGATGTCCTCACCGATGATTTTCACTTCTGGTTCAAGCTCAATCTCGAACTTCTCCTTTACCGTCGCCTGGACGTGACGGATGAGCGAGATGTACTCAGTCGCTGTCGCTTCATCGATATTGACGATGAATCCGGCATGTTTGAGTGAGACTTCCGCTCCACCGATCCGCTTCCCTTGCAGGCCACAGTCTTGAATCAATTTGCCGGCGAAGTAGCCCGGTGGTCGTTTGAAGACGCTACCGCATGATGGATACTCGAGCGGTTGCTTCGACTCGCGCTTGTACGTCAAGTCGTCCATGACGTCTTTGATCGCTTCATAGCCGAGCGGCTCGAGTTCAAACGTCGCTTCGAGCACAATCAACCCGTCTTTCGAAATCCGGCTCGTCCGGTAGTCGAGATCGAGCTCGTCTTTCGTAAGTGTCATGAGCTGCCCTTCAGGCGACAACACGACCGCACTCGTGATGACGTCTTTCGTTTCTCCACCGTAGGCGCCTGCGTTCATATACACCGCGCCACCGACCGTTCCCGGGATGCCACAGGCGAATTCTAAGCCAGATAACTCTTCGGTCAACGCTTGACGTGAGACGTCGATGATGGCCGCACCGGCTTGGGCGATCAGTTGATTCCCGTCTCGACGAATCGTTTTCAGTTCGTTCAAGTTTAAGACGATGCCACGAAGGCCTCCGTCACGGACAATCAAGTTCGACCCGAACCCGAGAATCATGAATGGGACGCTCTCGCGATGGGCGAGCTCAAGCACGGCTTGAACTTCTTCATACGTGTGCGGGGCCACGAAATAATCGGCCTGCCCACCTAATTTTGTATACGTGTGTGCCGACAGCGGCTCATCTTGCTTCACGCGATCGGCCGGAATGATAGTGAGTAGTTGATTTAAAAAGCTCATGCGTTGCCTCAATCCTTTACGTTCAATTTTAAAGCATGCCTCGGTTCGTCAAGAGAGAGGCAGGCACGTCACTGAATGATTTCAGTACGAAACACAGTATACAAATCTTTGACAGGGGTGACAAGCAACGTTTTCTTTACAATGAAGGAATTGATTTATAACAATAATGATGTAGCAACGGCCACGACGATAGGAATTGTAAAGTTATCCCAATCTCGATACGAAATTGCTTCTGTGAGTGTGGCAACGATTGAAATAATGAATCCATATGTTACCACTTGCCAAAGTGGAATATCATCCCACAAAAATAATAAAAAGAGGACGGCATACGAGCTGAGGAACATGGCCATGCTACCTTGGAACGAGCGCTTCTGTCCGTATAAATCATAGGTCACTGTCCCGTACTTCCGACCAATGAGCGCGGCCAGGCCATCGCCCCAAGCCAAGACGAGCGATCCTGCCAAAAAGGCGAGCGGCTCTGATTCAAAGAAGAAGAACAGGATGACAAGCAAGGCGATCGGATAATAGACGGTGCCGAGCGATTTACGTTCCGTCTGATGAACCGGTGACGGACTCTTATAAAGAAGGAACGCGTTCGCGAACGTGAAAAAGACGAGCGGCACGGCGGCGACGTACCAAGTTTCCATTAACCAAACTGCAAGCAGCGACCAATGGCCGACCGCGATATGTACACTTTTACGAATTGTCTCATCCGTCCAGCCGAGGCGTTTGCCAATCTGTTCAAGACCGACGAGAAACACCAGGACAATGACGATGGACAGGATGGAACTGACCCATTCATTCATCGATGAACCACCTTTATCTACATTTTTTTGTACGTTTTCATTATACCTTAATCGAGCGATAGCCTAGCTTCCTTTTCAAACATTTGGTAGAATGAGGTCAAATGACTGTATAGCCAACGAACGAAGGCGGCTATAGAAAGGATGCCTGTATGCGCGACGCAATTTCGATTCAAACTTTGGCTGATTGCCTTCACTATATGCGGGTTGGCGACGTTGACCGGGCCATCTCGCTCTTTCCCGAGGACGTGCGCGAGCATTTCCCGAAAGAGCTTCGCAAAATCCACTTGTTTCATATTGAAAAGAACGGACTGTCAATCAATCAAATCGTCGCTTTGGCGAACACGTTGACCGGAGAGCATTTATCCGCGACCACGATTCAAAACTGGACGAAGCGAGAAGTCCGCAAAATCATCGGGGTCCCCCGGGTCGGAAAGAAATACTCGCTCCAACAAGCGGCTATCATTTATTTGCTGGATGATTTGAAGCACTTGTTCTCACTTGAAGAGACGAGTTCTCTCCTCGCACTCATCTTCAACAATCCTGACCGCGACGAGGACGACCTCATCTCGCCCATTGACTTTTATCGTCTCTATGCCGAGTACGCCAAGTCGACGAGCCCGATCGAGCTCCTCGACACGCGTGCGAAGCGCTCGATTGAAAAGATGGGGGTCACCCACCCGAACATCTTGCACGTCCTCAAACTCTGTCTATACGCCCATCGCGTGACGACACTCGAGATCGAGGCAAAACACTATTTGAACCGCTTCATTTGATTTTCGTCGAATGAGGCTTTTTTTTAGAAAAAAAACACCAGTCGCAGTGACTGGTGTTCGTCATATTGGTTACACCGATACCGCGATTGGCATCCGTGATTTGACTGTCAACGTTTTAAGGACAGACAACAACTCGAACATCGAGAGTTGGTCGGCCTCTTTCGTCAGGCAGAAGCAATCATCGTCTTGTTTGCGGAGTTCCGCCACAAGCTTACCTGCTTTGTCTCGAACGCTGAACTTGTAACGCTCGACATCGTATTGAATCGTATAGAGACCGCGTTCGTAGACGTTGTACTCACACTTTTTCCCGAATAACGAGAATTTGTCCTTCAACTGACCGATCGCTTGTCCGTCGTGGTTCATGACGACCCACTTCTGACAGTTCGGGATATACTTCCCGTGAGCGATTTGACGGCCTGACAAGTTGTGCACTTGAACACTGCCCTCCGCGTCGCGGTGAACAGATCCGATCGCATCATTTGTCTCGTCATAAATGGTCGCTTCGCCTTGCGTAAAGACGCAACCTTTTACATAAATTAATTTGCGCACCGCTTTTCCTCCTAATACGTTCCAACCGTTGATTTGTGTGTGTTTGGTTGGTATTTCTATGAAACCCCAAATTGGTACTGTGCGTCGCTTTTTCTCGTTTCAGCGACTACATATTTCATATGACGAAGATGATTATTGCACCTATTCGTGAAAAAGACAACCCCTTTTTCTTCGACACAATCCGCCATTCTGTCAAACTTGTGAACACGCCTGATATTATCGCTTGAAACCGGCCTGTTTCAACATCTCTTCGAGCTCCGTTCTTGCAATCAAACGAACTTGATTTGGCTCCGCCAATTCGTATGCACTATCGGTATAAGAGGAGTTCGTCACGACCCAACCTTCGTTCACCCCATAGTATGGAACGGAGGCTGCGACTTGTTGGACTGCCTCAAGCCCGACCGCTTTTTCATAACGTTTCGCTTGGACCGCGATTGACCATCCGTCCTCCGCTTCAAGGAGCAGGTCCGCCCCGAAGTCACGCGACGCCGGCGTCACCGTCACCGTGTAACCAAGTGCGGTGAACACTTCTTCTAAAAACAATTCAAATTCACGACCGTCCATCCGATCGATGCGGTGAATCGTCGACAGACGCATGCGCCAGATGAGCCAGAGCAGGCCGATTCCTAAACACGCGACGATACTCCATATCGGCGCATCTCCCCACCATAATCCGATGGCGATCAACAAGCTGAGCCCCATTCCCTTCACATCTATCGTCCTCTCTATCTGTTCTTGTCTTCACTTTACCGTTTGGAGGCAGGAAAACAAAGGGGGAGCTGTCGAATGTATTGAAGATGTACCCGTGTGACATACAGAAGGAGGGATCATCGTTAATGGAGAACCGAGGACATCTCCAAAACGAATTGCTGCACGCCTTGCCTTACGGTGTAGCGTTAATCATGACGGACGGGACAATCGTCCAAGCGAACCGGCCATTTTTAGAGCAATTCCCTGAAGACTTACAAACGAGAACAAACATCTTTCATATGGTCAACCAATCACCGATTACGATGGAGCTATCGAGACGAATGGAGCAAGGCTTGCCTTGGACGTACGAGATGCCGACAATCCGCATCCACGCTATCCCGAACGGTGACGTCTATATCTTATCGATTGAACCTCTCCCGCTCGATACGCGCGTGACGGTCCAACATAACGCGTTCGAAGCGATGATGCACACCGAACTCGACATGGCGATGGTTATGACCGATGCAAATCTGTTAATCAATCGCTTCAATAAAGGGGCGACCGAGCTGTTCGGTTACGATCCGCATGAAGTACTTTACGAAATGACCCCGTTCGGTCTATTCGAGTCGCGCGAGCTGAGCGAGAAGCGGACCCATTATCAAGACGAGACTGAGCGATTGTTGTCATTCGAACAGATGCTGCGTGTGGCGTTAGACCGCGGCGACCGTGAATGGAAGTTCCAACGAAAAGACCGGACCCATTTCGTTGGAAAGCTGTTCATGCATCCGGTGTACGAACAAGCTCGCGTCATCGGCTTCTTCTTTTTCGTGTTCGATGTCAGTCCCGAAATCGCCTTGAAAGGCGAATTGCTACACAAAGAACAACGGTATCGCATGTTCGCCGAATCAGTTATCGAAGCCGTGCTGTTTCACGAAGGTGGGACCATCTTAGACGCGAACAAGGCGGCCGAATCGATTTTCCGAATTCCGGCCGAACAGATGGTCGGTCGCCAAACGATTGAATTTATCGCTGAAGGCTATCGGGCCGACGTGTTGCGCCGGATCCGGAACCATATCCAGACACCTTACGAGGTCATCGGCCGTCGTGAGGACGGGACGTTTCTCGAGATGGAAGTGTATCCGAAAGAAGTGACGTTCCAAGGCCAGACGCTCCGGGTCGCCGTCATGCGCGACATTAGCGATCGGAAGAAAGTCGAGCGGATGCTCGAGCGGGAGAAGAATGCCATCGCCCGGCAACGAGATATCATCCAATCGATTTTACAGGCCTCCAATGAAGCGTTCGTCTTGACCGAATCGAATGGAAGCGTCCTGTTCATGAACGTGCACGCCCGTCGCCTGCTCGATTTGCCAGGAATCGCCCCGAACAAGATGCAAGAGCGGATTCCGCTCCTGTCGACGTTCCGTACGCGCGACCGCACTGAGATGTTGAAAAAAATCGACTTATTACTCGACGGGTCGGCCCGCGAAGTGTCGATGCGTTTCTCCATCCCGCAACCGAACGACCGGGATGAACAGTATTACGAGATGTACGGGACCGGTATGGATACAAAACGCCAAATCGGAATGGACAGCGGCTTCTTATTCGTGTTCCGCAACCGGACCGAGGAAGAGCGGATGGACCAAATCAAAAACGAACTGGTCAGCACCGTCTCACACGAACTTCGCACCCCGCTCTCGTCGCTGTCGGGATATATCGAGCTGATGCTTAGCCGCGACTTGAATCCCGAGAAACGCGAGCGTTACTTAAAGACGATGGCGAAAGAAGCGAAGCGTTTGACTGACCTGTTGAACGACTTTCTCGACATTCAGCGCATGGAAGACGGCAATCAAGAGTATAAGAAAGACCATTTCGTCTTGAACGAACTCGTCCGTGACGTCGTCGAACGCTTCCGCGAGACGAGCAACCATTCGATCCATTTTGATGACGCCGATGAAGTGCTCCACCTCATCGCCGATCAGGACCGCATCGAGCAGGTCATCATCAACCTGCTATCGAACGCCATCAAATATTCGCCGAACCATCACGAAATCGAGGTGCGGGTGCGCAAAGAACGAAATCAAGCCCACGTCTCGATTCAAGACTTTGGCATCGGGATTCCGGAGCATGCGTTCGAAGAGCTGTTCAAGAAGTTTTATCGCGTCGACAACTCGGATACACGCCAAATCGGCGGGACGGGTCTCGGGCTATCCATTTGTAAGGAAATCATCGAATCGCACGGCGGAAGTATCGAGGTCGAATCGAGCGTTGGCGTTGGCTCGACATTCACGTTCACGTTGGACTTAGCGGAGGAGACACTATGAACCATTACGCTTTCACCGGTTTCCCCGGCTTTTTAGCCGGAAAGATGATTACGCACCTCGCGTCATTGCCGAATCAGATTGGGACGATTTACGCACTCCACCTCCCGACCGAACGTTCCGGCGCACATGCTTTAAAACAGGAGCTGTTGGAAGCGACGTCGTTACAAGATAATCAGCTCGTGCTCGTCGAGGCCGATATCACGCTACCTGAAGTCGTGCTTGATCCAATCATGCGCTCCGTCATCGAGCGTGAAGTGAATTACGTGTTCCATTTGGCAGCCGCTTACGATTTGAGCATCCCTTATGATGTCGGATATCGCATCAACTTGCTCGGGACGAAACACATCACCTCATTGGCGAAACGGGCACCCTATTTAAAGCGGTACGTCTACTTCAGCACCGCCTATGTGTCTGGACGCCGTCAAGGGACCGTTTATGAGAACGAGTTATGGCACCGCGCTCGTTTTAAAAACCATTACGAGGCGACGAAGTATGAGGCCGAGGCCATCGTCTCGCGCGAGCTCGGCTCGATGCCGGTGACCATCATCCGTCCGGGCATCGTCATTGGCCATAGCGAGACCGGCGAGACGAAGAAGTTTGACGGGGTCTATTTCGTCTTAAAGTTAATGGACCAACTTCGTCAAGCTGCCCCGCTGCCTTACATTGGACGACAGAATATCGAAGTAAACCTCGTTCCTTATGATTACGTCGTCGAGGCGACCGCTTATCTCGCTCACGCTCCGGTCGGTTTGAAGCGGACGTTTCATTTGACCGATCCGTTTCCACACGGGGCCCGCGAAGTGTACCGTATGATTCACGAAGAGATGTTCGGTCGCCCTCCACGCGGGACCATCCCGCATGCGGTCGCGGAGACCGGATTCTCGGCGCTACATCTGTCGGAACGTTACGGCGTTCCGCGTGAGCTACTCGCCTACTTTAAGCATCAAGTCCATTTCGATACGACACAGACGCTCCGCGCACTCAGCGGCACTGATATCGTCTGTCCGGATTTAAAGGACTATCTGCCAAAAGTCGTTGCCTATTACGAGACACACAAAAAGCCCTAATTAGGGCTTTTTGTGTGTCATCCGATTAGCAACTTCTCTTTTGGATAGCGAATCTTCCGGTCCATCTGGCGTGCGACCGTGAAGAGGATCGTCAACGAACCGACACGACCGAGTAACATCATGAACATGATAAAACTCTTACCTGCATCGTTCAGTTCCGCCGTGATCCCGAGTGATAACCCGACCGTCCCGAAGGCCGAGACTGTCTCGAACAAGAGTGCTGTCGCCGGAATATGACCGTTCGTCAAGATAGTCAGTGCGGTAATCAATAAGATGAAGAAGAAACTCGTAATAGCCACGATGTACGCTTTTTTAATTTGGAACGCGTCAATCGTCCGCTCGAGGATGACCGTCTCTTTTTTCCCGACGATGAACGCCCACATATCGGCCAAGATGACAACTACGGTCGTCACTTTAATCCCAGACCCAGTGGAAGCGGCTCCAGCACCGATATACATGAGAATCAAGACGACCCCGATTGAGATCGGCGCCATCGTCGTGAGGTCGATTGTATTGAAGCCTGCGGTCCGTGTCGTCACAGCCTGGAAGAAGGTGACGTGCATCGCTTCTCCGAACGGACGGCCATACAGTCCGCCCTCATTCGATACCCACTCAAACAACATGAGCGAGAACCAGGCAATCCCGTTGACGATGGCAAGCGAGGCAATCATGATTTTCGAATGGAGGGCGAGGCGCTTCCAACGCTTCACCTCGGTCGCATCCGCGATGGTCGTGAAGCCGAGACCCCCAATCATGAGCAGCACAGCAATCGTGATCACAATGGCCGTATTCTGCTCGAACTGCATCAAATTGTCCGGCCATAGGGCGAACCCGGCGTTGTTAAACGCTGAGACCGCGTGGAAAAAGCCATAATACAGCGCCTCACCAAAGCGATACTCACCGGTGCTGTACAGTTCGACCGTTAAAAACAACATGCCGAGAAACTGGACGATGAGCGTCGTGAAGACGATGTTGCGGACGAGACGGACCGTGCCGCCGGGTCCCGACAAGTTGAGTGATTCTTGGAGCAAGATGCGCTGCTTTAAACCGATTTTCTTTCCGAGCACACTAAGCAGCATGAGCGCGACCGTCATAAAACCTAAACCGCCGATTTGAATCAAGGCGACGATGACGAGCTCACCGAACGTATTAAAGGAAGTCCCAATATCAATTGTCGATAATCCGGTCACCGTTCCGGCCGACGTCGCGATAAACAGACAATCAATCCAGGACACGGGCTGTGTCTGTGCGAACGGCACATAGAGTAACGTCGCCCCTAAAAAAATGGCGAGCAAAAAGCCTGTCGCGATAAAACGGGCCGGCTTTTCAAACACGAGCCGGTAAAGCGCCTCAATTCGTTTTATGCGCAATTCCCGTACGGTCAATCGATGTCGCATCTCGCTATCTCCTTCAAATCAAGTTTTCTAAGGCTCATATTACTCCTCACTTATAAAATTGCCAACTAGAAAAATGTATCGCTAACTGTTTGCCAGATTTTTTGGTAATATGAGAGATAGACTTTATGAATGTTGAGGAGGTTGAATGAAACCGTGGACCCTAGTACGGTAGATCATTCGCTAACGGATGTCTCGCGAAGGTTGGAGCGTCAGTCACAATGCATGCCCGCCCATCTTTATTTCCAGCTCGAAGAACTGCTACATTGGTCACTTGATCAAGAAGTTGTGAATCAATTGTACGCATTATTAAAAAAATACGACGTGTTAACCGATATAGAGCGTGAAGAACGAAATATCAGCATCCAAATGCTGATTGACGAAAACGGCGCTTAACCATCGGGAACGCATTTGCGGGAGACGAGTTAAGTCTCTCGCTTTTTTTGTCTCCTGATTTTTTTTAGAAAGGTGGAAAACATAGACATGGATGTCGTCACGTTAGTAGGACTCATACTTGGGTTCCTCACCCTCGTCGGAGGGATGGTATTGAAAGGAGCCGGGATTGCCCCGCTCATCAACCCGGCAGCACTCGTCATTATTTTTGTCGGGACAGCGGCCGCGGTCAGTATCGCCGTTTCCAAAGAACAGCTGCAAAACGTACCGAAGTTGTTCGGAATTCTCTTCAAAAAGCAGGAGTTACCAAGTAAATCCGGGCTTTTGACACAGTTCGTCGACTTGTCGACGCAAGCGCGTAAAGAAGGACTCCTGTCGCTCGAGACAGCGCTCGAACAAGTTGAAGAGCCGTTCTTGAAACAAGGGATGATGATGGTCATCGACGGCCAACCATCCGAATATATCGCCGAGGTCATGTCGCGCGATATCGAGAACATGGAGCAACGCCACAAAGCGAACTCGGACATCTTTACCCAAGCCGGCACGTACGCGCCGACACTCGGCGTTCTTGGAGCCGTTATCGGTTTGATTGCGGCCCTAAAAGATTTGTCTGATATCGAAAAGCTCGGTCACGCGATTTCAGCCGCGTTCGTCGCGACGTTGTTCGGGATTTTCACAGGATACGTCCTCTGGTTCCCGTTCGCCAATAAATTAAAGCAGTATTCGAAGAGCGAGGTCATCATCAAAGAGATGATGATTGAAGGAATTCTCTCGATTCAAAGTGGGGAGTCTCCGAAGACGTTAGAAGATAAATTGTCTGTGTATTTGTCTCCAAAGGAGCGAGCCGACTATGAAGCGCAAAAAGAAGCATGATCATGAGGAACATATTCCGGAAGGTTGGTTAATCCCTTACGCCGATTTATTGACGCTCTTACTCGCCCTCTTCATCGTCTTGTTCGCCTCGAGTAACATCGACCAGACGAAGCTCGAGAAAATGTCTCAATCCTTTAACCAAGTGTTCTCTGGCGGGACGAGCGTGTTCCAAGCGTCAACCGCCTCGAACAGTGACATCAGCCGTACGAACAAGACAGATACGACGGCGAATCCTCGGACATATGAGCTCGCCAAACTGGATGAGTTAAAAGAAGAGGTCAATCAATACATCAAAAAGAACGGGCTCGAACAAGAGATTGAAGCGACCATCAACTCGAGCGGTCTCGTTTTGACGATTCAAGACCGAGCCTTGTTCAGTATGGGGGAAGCGACGCTTGACGCCGAGGCTAGAACGGTGGCCGGCTCGATTAGCGGTATCCTGGAAAAAGCCGGTAACCGTGAGATTGTCGTATCGGGTCACACCGATAACATCCCGATCAACACGGCCCGGTTCCCGTCGAACTGGGAACTCAGTTCAGCCCGGGCCACGGCTTTCATGCGCGGCCTGTTGACAAACGATGCTTTGAACCCTAGCCAGTTCACGCTCGCTAGCTACGGAGAATACAAACCGATTGCGACGAACGACACCGAAGCAGGGCGCTCGAAAAACCGCCGGGTCGAAGTGTTGATTAAACCACTCGTCGATTTATCAGAAGGCTCACCGAAGATGCTCGAAACAATCGTCTTGCCATAAAAAATCCCACTCTGTTGAGAGTGGGATTTTTTATTATCGAGTCCATTCGAAATACTTACGTGACAAATCCGTGAGCGGGCTGTTGAACAAGCGTTTCCGCCAGTAAAGGTCGGCCACTTTTTTCACGGCCTCGCTTCGCGACGGGTACGGATAAATCATGCGGGACAGCTTGCCGATTTTATCGCCTCGTTGCATCGCATAGACGACGATTTGCATCCAATCCCCGGCCGTCATACCGATGGCGTGACCGCCGATGATTTTGCCGTTCTTGCGCGTGATGATTTTGACGAAACCTGTCTCTTGTCGGTCGGCGACGAAGCGGTCGACCTCAGACAGTTTCGCTTCAAACACCTCGACGTCGTCACCATGGCGCTCCCGTGCCTCAGCTTCGGTCATGCCGACGTGGAACACTTCCGGTTCCGTGAACGTGATCCACGGCATCTTCGTGTAGTCGACCTTGTTCCAAAGTCCGAACAAGGCGTTGGCCACGACCGCTTTTCCTTCCTCGCCAGCTGCGTGTGTGAACGGTAACGTTTTAATCGTATCGCCAATCGCGAATATATGAGGTTGTGACGTGCGGTACGTCGACGTGACGTCGACGAATCCGTCTTTGACGTGGACGTGAGCCCGGTCGAGTCGAAGCTCATCGATTCTCGGTTTCCGTCCTGTCGCCACGAGCAGCTTGTCCGCCTCGTACGTGACCGTTTCGCCATCGATTTCGCCGGTGACGTGAACGCGTCCGTCGACTTCCGAGACTTGATTGATGTTGATGCCGATTTTAAGGCGCATCGCCATCTCGAGCTGCGAACGGAGCAACTTGCTCACCGACTCGTCTTCTCGCGGTAAAAACGTATCCTGTGCCTCGAGCACGGTCACTTGGCTACCGAGACGAGCGAACGACTGGGCGAGTTCGAGACCGATCGTCCCGGCCCCGATGACGATGATGCTCTCCGGCAATGTCTCTTCTTCAAACACTTGCTCATTCGTTAAGTATGGCACGTCGTCCAAGCCGTCAATCGGCGGTATCGTCGGTTGCGAGCCGGTCGCGATGACGAATTTCTTCCCAATCAGTAAATCGTCACCGACTTTGAGTTCGTATGGGCTTTGGAACGAGGCCTCGCCGATATATACGTCGACCCCAAGTTTTTCGAAACGTTCCGTCCCGTCATGGTCTTGAATGATGGCACGGGCACGGTCGACGCGTGCTTTCGTCGTCTGGTAATGGTCGCGGCCGTCAAACTCGGCTCCGAGCACTCGGGCAGCTTGCATCATGCTGCTCGCTTCTTTCGAGGCGGCGATCAGTGCTTTCGATGGGACACACCCAACGTGAAGACAGTCTCCACCAAGGTGTTTTTTCTTCTCGACCAAAGCGACTTTCGCCCCTAAATTTGCGGCACCGGCCGCGACCGTCATTCCGGCCGCACCCCCACCAATCACAATCAATTGATAATCCTTCATCTCATCAACCTCCGATAGCGTTCACTCACGTCTTGCATCCGTTTCCGGTTCACCCCAAAGTCAGAGTGACCGAGTCGTGATGCCGAGCGGAATTCAATTTGTCTTGTCTCATCGTCGAATCGGAATTCGACGTCATCCTTAAAGCGCATCAATTTCGTTGTCACGACATAATGGAGCGTGTCATCCGTCTCCTTGACGAGCTCGGTCCGAGGCAGTTGCCCCATCACCATCTTGATTGTCTCGATGCTCTCGGCGCGGTCTCGCCCGTATGGGAGCGGCTCCATGCGTAGCGCTTCGATTGTCGTTTCGGTCGAGACGGCGTTCGGACTACCTGACAATGGCTTCAATGATTTCGTTGCCATGAAAAAAACCTCCCTCATTCTACATACAATTACATGTATCCTGAATTCGGAAGGTTTAACCCTTTTAATGCAGTTCGCTCGGGTCAAGCGGCAAGAGAACGGTCACCGTCGTCCCATGACCGATCTCACTTTCGATAACGAGCTTTCCTTCGTGCGCCTCGATTAACTCCTTAGCAATCGCCAAGCCGAGCCCGCTGCTCCCTTTCGTCACTTGCGCCTGATAGAACATTTCAGTGATGCGCTGCAAGTGTTCCCGTGAAATACCAGGTCCCTCGTCAATAATTGAGATGAACGCGACTCGCTCCGATTGCACGAACCGTATCGTCAACGTCCCACCTTCTGGCGAGAAGCGGATGGCGTTCTCGAGCAAGTTTAAAAATACTTGCTTCAGCCGGTTCTCATCGAACAGTCCGATCGACTTTTGCGGATATCGCTCAATGAGCGTAATCTGTTTGTCTTCGAGCGACTGTTTCAATTGAATCGTCACTTTCCGTAACAACGACACGAGATCAAGTTCTTGCCGATACAAGACGAGCCGGCTCTCTTCAATCTTCGTGTAATCGAGCAGCTGCTCGACGAGCCCGATCATCCGCTCCGTCTCCGAATGGATGATGCTCAAACCGAGCTCAGTCTCGTCCGACACTTTCTCGTCCCCGCCTCGAATCGTCTCCGTCCACCCTTTAATCGAAGTGAGCGGTGTCCGCAATTCGTGCGACACGTTGGATAGAAATTCATTCCGCGTCGACTGGTGCTGCTGGACTTTCGCACCTAAATATGTGAGCGTCCGGGCCAGTGCCCCGAGCTCATGTTTTTCATTGGAATAGACTTCAACATCGAAATCACCTTGTGCCATCTCATCGGCCGTCTCAATGATGTCTCGAATCGGTCGCACGAAGCGGTCTGCAATCCGAATGACAGCATAGAGCGCGACCAGCCAAATCAAGATGCCAATCATGACGACAGCCATCCAAATCTCGCGAATCAACGTGTCAAGGTCGGCGAGCGGCCGCGTGAAGCTGATGGCGAATTCACTCGTCTCTTCCGTGATGATTGGACTCGTCACCGACAAATAGTGATTCCCATCGGCATCGTAGTCTTGGACGACGGACTCGCCTCGAGCGAGATCTTGCAACTGTTCGGTCGAAAAGGCCGCCTGTTGCGCCCGCTGTCCTGTCGTCTTGATGATTTGACCGGTCCGGTCGACAATCGTCAAATCGGTACCGGGATAGCCGAATGTCCGAACGAGCACCGAGAACGCGCTCGGTGTCTCGAATCCGACTTGCGCCTGTGGATACAGATAGGCGCTCGTCGTCGCATGGCTGAGTAGCGCCTCTGATTCATATTCATAGTAATAGCGGTACGTTCCGTACGACAGGACGCTCACGAGCAAGACGAGCACGAACGTCATGACGAGCATAATTCGAATGACGAGCTGTTGCTTCATCCGTCATGTCTCCGCCACTTGTACCCATGCCCCCATAGCGTCTCGATATAAGCCGGGTGACTCGGGTCGTCTTCAATCTTTTGACGGAGACGACGGATGTTGACGTCGACCGTCTTTCTGTCCCCGAAGTAATTGATGCCCCAGACGGCATCTAACAGCGCGTCACGCGATAAGACGACTTCCTCGTTTTGGACGAGGTGACAAATCAAATCGTATTCGGTCGGGGTCAAATCAATCGCCTGCCCATACTTCGTCACTTGCTTCGCCGCCAAATCGATGGCGAACGGTCCGGACTTCAACCGTTTCTTCTCTTTACGCTTCACTTTCTCGACACGGCGCAGGAGTGCTTGAATCCGTGCCACAAGCTCACCTGGGCTAAACGGCTTGGCGATATAATCGTCCGCCCCTCTGCCGAGCCCTTCAATCTTATCTTCTTCAAGCGTGCGTGCCGTCAGCATGATGATGCCGACGTTCTCATCTAAGTCGCGGATGGCGGCGCATGCCTCGAATCCATCCATTTCAGGCATCATCACGTCGAGCAAGACGACATCGAACGGCTCACGGTCGAACGCTGTGACCGCCTCGCGTCCGTTCGTCGCCTCAAAGACGTCAAATCCGGCTCGTTTTAAATTAACGATGATAAAGCTGCGAATCGCATGCTCATCTTCGGCTACTAATATTCGATTCATATATCCACCTCTTCTGAAGTTCACTACTCTACATTATAGTTACGTTTTTGCGACAAGGTTGTCAATTGACCTCAAATCGTATTAGGATGGAGTCATTAGATTCTGAAGGAGGACTCCTTACCATTATGAGTTACAAGATGATTGTTTTAGATATGGACGATACGCTCCTCACGAGCGACCATACAATTTCCGCCAAGACGAAAGCAGCCTTGCTAGATGTACAAGAACGCGGACATAAAGTCGTGCTCGCGAGCGGTCGCCCGACATACGCGATGTGGGATGCCGCCCGTGAACTCGAACTTGCCAAATATGGTAGCTATATTCTCTCATTCAACGGTGCCTCAATCATCAATTGTGAGACGAATGAAGAAATCTTCTCGAGTACGTTGCTTCCGGAAACGGTCGCCCATCTCCATGATATCAGTGTCCGGGAAGAAATCGCGATTCATACGTACATCGGTAACGAAATCGTAACCGATCAACCGAACCCGTATACTGATATCGAAGGTGAATTGACGGGGATGCCGGTCATCCATGTCGCCGATTTCAAAGAAGCGGTCACGACGCCTGTCGTCAAATGTCTCATGCTCGGTGACGGCGACACGCTCGCTCCAATCGAAACGAAACTGCAAGTCGAACTTGAAGGAAAACTTGCTGTCGCGCGTTCAAAACCGTTTTTCCTTGAGTTCACTGAAGCGGGTGTGACGAAAGGGACGAGCCTCGCCTTCCTCGCCGAACACGTCGGAATTGAGCAAGCCCACGTTATCGCTTGTGGTGACGGGAACAATGACCTCACGATGATTGAATGGGCCGGCCTCGGAGTCGCCATGGGCAACGCCAACACGACGGTCAAAGGCAAAGCCGACTTCATCACGAAATCAAACAACGAAGACGGGATTGCCCACGTCATTGAGACGTTCATGGGAACGGTCCTCATTGATCGGTAAGTGAACAAACTGGATTGAACCAAGGAGGAATTACGATGAATAAAGGATTGAAACGAGCAGGACTTGGACTGGTCGGTACGGCTGTCGCCGGTGCCGCCTATGTATTTTTGTCCCCGAAACCGACCTCACGTCTCGTTAAGACCTCATTTGCCGGCGGGAACGAAGTGGCCATCAAAGGGTTTGATGAAGTCGTTCAAAAAACATCGGTCCGGAAAGATATCGACTATCATTCAGCCTATGAGAACGGGACGTTCGACTTGATTCGCTATGAAGGCGAGAAACAAATTGTTCCGACCATCTTTTGGGTGCACGGCGGTTCGTTCGTCGGTGGCGACAAGGCCGACGTCTTCAAATATGCGACGTCAATCGCGAGCAACGGCTATAACGTCGTCAGCGTCAACTACGCCCTTGCCCCTGACGTTACGTATCCCGTCCCGCTCCAGCAGCTTGAAGAAGCATACACGTATATCGCGGAAAACAATGACCGCTTCCGTCTCGACCTCGACCGCGTCTTTTTTGCGGGTGATTCGAACGGTGCCCAACTCGTCGCTCAGTTCGTCGGTATTCAATTGAACGACGACTACGCACCATCGGCCGAAGTGAATCAAGTCGTTCCGAAAACGTCGATCCTCGGCACGATTCTCATGTCAGGTCCTTATGACTTAAAACGAAGCATCATCGAGTCATCGAAGGCGGTCAACCGCTTCTTGTTCAAACGGATTGGTTGGGCTTACTTCGGAACGTACAATTGGGAAGACTTGCCGGTCGTCGCGGAAGCGTCACCGCTCGTCAATATCCCGGCCACGTTCGTTCCGACGTTTATCACCGATGGCAACACCGGTTCGTTCGAGACGCAAGCGAAAGAATTTGCGACGATCCTCTCAGGTCGTGCGGACGTCACGAGCGTCTTTTATGACCGAAACGAGCACACACTCGGCCACGACTACCATTTTGAAATGGATAAGCCGGCAGCCAGTGCAACGTATCGCCGTTTAATCACGTTCTTGCGTGAAACGACGCGTTAAAAAATAATCCCCGCCCATCATTGGGCGGGGATTATTTTTGTCAGTTGAGCAATGCGAGCGCGCGGCCAATCAACTCATGCCGCGACGGTGACGTCTCACGTAACGCGTGCAACCGTTCCGTCAACGCCTGTCGAAGCGCATCAGACTCGACGAGCTCCAAGCATTCGATGTGGAGCAACCAAGCATCGGGATGATCGGCAAGAATCGTCGGCACGAGCTCATCAATCGACTCGCCTTGCTCCCGCATATTGCGGACCTGATTGAACATCGGGTCATCGTTCGTCCATACTCGGGCGTCACGTTCGATCTGGACCGGCTTCTCCAAGATGACGAGTTCTTCAATCTCGGTGCCCGGAAAAATCGACGGCAGCGTATCTTGTCTCACTTCGAGTGTCTCCAGTTTAATCTGTCGTCCTTCGATGGTGATGACGACGTCTTCGAGATGCAACGCCTCTGTCGTCTCGCTGACGACTTGACCGTCTAACCGAATGTCCGCTGTCGCCAACACGTCTTGAAGCGGTCCATCGAGCACGAGCAGGCCATGATTATGCAAGTTCATCAATTGACCGTGATTGACGTTCACACAGTCGTCCCATTGGATGAGGGCATGGGCTCCAGAGCGTGTCACGTGACGAATCACACCGACGCGGTCCGTCCCGTCTTCCAGTCGGACGGTCGATTGACTGCCCGACGCAAGCGCCTTCTCGAGCGAAGCGATCCCACCTTGGTTGACCGCCATCCGTGACTCGAGTTCGTCTAGCGCGTCCTTCAACGCTTCAAAGTCTGGAATGACGAATAACTCGCGTTGCATATTCGTCACGTCTTGCTTCGTCTCGAGGGCATGCTCCAAATTGAATGGATGCTTCGTGACGGCGTCTGTCAAACAGTGACGGCTCTCTCCGACCGAAGATAACAGGCCTGCCCCGTAGATGAGTGGATTGTCTACATCACCGATGAGACCAAACTCGACCGTCCACCAAAAGATGCGGGCGACTTGTTGTGCTTCCGAGAAACCGGTCACTTGGGCTTTGGCCGCATGAACAGACGCTTCGGCTGCCGCAATCTCCTCGTCCGTCGAGTTCGCATTCTCCTTCACGACGGTCAATCGTTTCAGTGCTGCAAACGAGGCATGTTCTTCTCGATTCATGAATGACCTCGCCCCGAGCTGACCGAACCGCTTCACAATCTGTGAAAATTCAGGATCCATCAACATCGGCGCATGGCCGGCCGCCTCGTGGATGATATCCGGTGCCGGACTGTACAAAATATTCTCGACTTTTCGG
The DNA here is from genome assembly GCF_018618345.1 of Exiguobacterium sp. s36. Lineage (NCBI taxonomy): Bacteria > Bacillati > Bacillota > Bacilli > Caryophanales > Exiguobacterium > Exiguobacterium sp. s36. The sequence continues at coordinate 274,560 of NZ_JACSLW010000003.1, read as the reverse complement.
ATATCGGTCGCGACCGGCAACATCCCGTTGCCTTGGAAATCAAAGAAGGCGACGCCTGGAATGAGACCATCGACTGCGACCGTCGACCAACCGGCCGACCGCATCTCTTCGGTCATCTGTTCGACGTTCGGGAGACGCTCAGGTCCCATCCCCGTCTTTTTCAACCCTTCGATGTAAAACGGATGGGCCTTACCTTCAAGCGTGTGCAAGTTCAGTCGCAATACGAAGCGCCAGACAGCATGATCGGTCGGCGTGTACTCGTCGTAGAACTGTGGCGAAATATGAGGGGCCAAATGGCGTGGAATGATTTGTGTGAGCATGATGTTTCCTCCTTTAGTTGACTGAACGTAAAAAAATCCCTATCGATTCACTCGATAGGGACGACTATGCCGCGGTACCACCCTGATTACTAGACGGACGTCTAGTCACTCTACTCCGATAACGGGGGACCGCTCAACAAGTGAGAGCTCGCGAACTGTAATTCGATTCATCCTATGGGCGTGTTCACAGCACCACACGCTCTCTGGGCCAGGGAAGATGTCTCTACTTCGGTTCGGTCATTGCTTTTATACTGTTATACAGTTATGCTTCTATGCACATTCGCTTTTAAGCGCTAAAGTATCTTGTTGCTAGTAACGATAACAGACGATTCGGACGCCGTCAACAAAAAAACAGTCCGCATCTGCAGACTGTCACAAACACCAATCGATTTCATGTTGTCCCCACTCACTCAACTTCGCATTCACTTGCGAGAATGGCTTCGATCCGAAAAAGCCGCGATGCGACGAGAGCGGACTCGGGTGGACCGAGGTCAAGACGGCGTGTTGCGGGCCAATAAATTTCTGTTTCTTCTTCGCGTCGTTCCCCCATAAGATGAACACGAGCGGCTCTTCCCGCTGTCCAAGTCGCTCGATAATGGAATCGGTGAACTGCTCCCAGCCCTGTCCCCGATGCGAACCGGCTTTGCCTGCTTCGACCGTGAGCGCGGTGTTGAGCAGCAACACGCCTTGACGAGCCCATGCTTCTAAATTCCCGCTGGTCGGTACGGGACAGCCGATATCGTCATGCAATTCTTGAAAGATATTTCGAAGCGACGGTGGGAAACGTACACCGTCTTGGACCGAGAAACTCAGTCCATGCGCTTGGTTTGGCCCATGGTATGGATCTTGTCCGAGAATGACGCATTTGACGTCCTTGAACTTCGTATAGACGAACGCATTCCAAATGTCTTCTCGGGCCGGATATACGGTCGATGACGCATACGCCTCATCGACGAACGCTTTCAAGTTAGTAAAATAAGGCTCGGCCATCTCGGATGCGATGATGTCGCTCCAATCCCCGAGCAGGCGATTTGATAACTGTTCTCCCATGTGTTTCTCCCCTTTCCGTCTTATCATACCCGAATCGATGGCACACAAAAAGGCGAGCCCGATTGGACTCGCCTTGATCATTATACTGTGACTGCGCCTGCGACTTCTTTCGCAAGTGCTTCGGCTTTCGCTTTTGCGTCAGCAACGATTTCTTCGATTTTGTCTGGGTATTGGTTCATGCCTTCAACTGGAAGTGTCGTCACTTCTGTCACGCCTACGAATGCGAGTGCTTGACGAAGGTATGCGTCTGCGAAGTTGAGGTCTGTACCTGTGTAGATTCCACCCGTACCTTGGATGTGGATCGCTTGTTTGTTCTCGAGAAGACCGACTGGGCCTTGTTCTGTATAACGGAACGTTTTACCAGCAGTCAATACGCTGTCGAGGAACATTTTCATGCGAGCTGGGAAGAAGAAGTTCCACATCGGTGTTGCGAACACGTACATGTCAGCTTCCATGAACTTCTCGAGCATGCCGTTCATCGTCGCGACTTTAGCCGCTTCGACGTCAGTGAGGGCTTCGCCTGAAGCGAATTTGCCCCATGCACTGAGGACGTCGCCGTCGATTTCTTGAACATCGACATCGTATAATTCGATCGCTTCGACTTCGAGTGACGCATTCTCGTTCGTGAGTGTCGTCATGAACGTTTCTGCGACTTGTTTGCTGTATGACAATTCTGTTGGTTTCGGGTTAGCCGATACGTATAATACCTTTTTCATAAATGGGTTCCTCCATAAGTGTGATCTCTATTTTTGTAACAACAGTTAGAACTATATCATCTGTATATCTCACAGTCAATTAGTTTAACTTCAAGATAAATGGCCAAAAATAAACAGGCAGGTGTTATTTGCCTGCCGCGTTATAACCGACTCGTTTCAATAAATCGATTAACTGTTCAGTCTCTTGGTCGCTAAGGGGACCATAGATGTCTTTAAAAATCTCGATATGCTCTGGATAGACGACGTCCATCAAGCGCTTACCTTCCTCTGTCAACGAGGCGTATGTGACGCGTCGGTCAGACGGGCAAGCCACACGCTCAATTAAGCCACGTTTTTCAAGCTTATCAATCACGTACGTGACGCTTCCGCTCGTAATCAAAATTTGGTCTCCGATTTGCTGGAGCGGGGTATCCCCTCGTTTATACAAGACGGATAAAACACCGAACTCTGTTGAATTCAATTGGTGGCGTCGTAAATCGTCCTTCACACGGTCACTGATTGCGTCCATCGCTCGTGCCAAGACGATCCATGCCTTCAATTCGAGTGATTCAATCATGTCGGTTTCACCTCAATTCGTTCATCATTTACCTTTAGTATAGCAGGACATGAGCAGTATACGGTGGGAAAAACGCTTCGTCAAGAAACTTCTTCATTGTCGCCTCTGTCTGAAACGTATAGAATGGAATTATTGCGATTTTTAGAAAGGGTGGACGGTATGCGTGAGTATTACGAGATTTCATTGACGATTAAACAAGCCTATTTGAGTACGGTCATCGAGTTGTTGAACCGGGAAGGGATCGCCCCAGACTATGCGCTCGAAAAAGAAGGCGCGGTCTTTTTACTATTCAATCACTTGCCATGGCCGAACGTCACGCGCGAACCCCATGCGGTCGAACGCTTCTTATTGACGTTGTCGCGTGAGGACTACTTGTTCGTCAAAACGAAACGTAAGTCCCCCGTCCCTGACCATGAACCGGTCGCCTGCATGGGTGCATTCGATTCGCCGTTCCATGAACATTTGAAGATTGAACTCGCCGTCGACGAATCAGATGCTAGCCACCTTGATATGTCGGCATTCCGCCATTATTAAACAACACGTCTGTGTTGTTTTTTTATGACTAGCCTCGCCACAGGACGGGAATACATGACAATATCTGAATGTGAAAAGGGGAATGTACTTTGATGGATACAGTCATGTTAATCGTCAACCCGTCGTCTGGGAAAGAGTTAGGGAAAGAACACGCCGCGGCCGCGGAGGAGGTCTTGCGAGAGCGTTACGGCAACGTCGATGTCCGGTTCACGGAGAAAGCAGACGATGCCACACATTTTGCGAAAGAAGCGGCATCGAAACAATATAAAGCTGTCATCGCGATGGGTGGCGACGGGACACTAAACGAGGCCGTAACGGGGCTCGCCGAAGCCGATCATCGTCCTGATTTCGGCATCATCCCGCTCGGTACCGTCAACGATCTCGCACGCGCGCTCGGTGTCCCTAGCGACCCCGCAGATGCCATCGAGGCGCTCAAGACGGCGCAACCGACACCGATGGATATCGGTAAATACGAGAACGGCTACTTCATGAACGTCATCGCGATCGGCCTCATCGCCGAGGCTGTCGACGAGGTCAGTGTCGAAGAGAAGACAAAATGGGGCCCGTTCGCCTACTTGATTGAAGGAATCAAAGCGTTCCGTGAGCATAGTCCATACGCCTTGTCGGTCCAAGCCGAAGAGCACACGTTCGATGGAGACGCCTATTTGGTCGTCATCGCCCTCACGAACTCGGTCGGCGGGTTTGAAAACTTTGAACCGGACGCCGAACTGAACGATGGGTTACTTCACGTCTATCTGTTTGAGAACCTCGGCTTTAAAGACGCCATCCAACTCGCGCCGGCCCTCTTCACCGGCAAGTTGAAAGAGACGGACAGCGTCACGTCCTTCACGACGAAACGGGTCCATGTCGACTCGCCAGAATCACTTCCGGTCAATGCCGACGGAGATACGGGCGGTAAACTCCCGCTCACGTTCGAAGTGCTTCCGAGCCACCTCAACGTCTTGAAGCCGATTCAGTAAAAAGGGGACTTTTCAGTTCGAGGGCAAAGAAGGATGCCTGAAAGGAGGGGAACTCGATGCCCATCTCGCTCGTCCCATTGCGAGAAGCGTCCGACGCCATCGTCGCGACGTTCAATCGTTGGAATAACGATCCCGCCATCGTCCATTTGATTCGTCCGGCCCGATCCGAAGCCGAACTCGTCGCGGAACACCACATGACGGTCGCAGACTTGACGGAACGTCTGGACACGCACGATATTTTCTTGATTTACGACGATGATCGGCTCATCGGCGAGGTGAACGTCATCTATGACGCCCCGCACTTGTATGACAAAGAACGCGGCAGCGCTTGGCTTGGTCTGGTCATCGGTGAACAGACAGGTCGCGGGAAAGGCGTCGGCACCGCAGCCCTCACGTTGTTGGCAAATTGACTTCGTGCCCAAGGTGTGCCACGCATCGAGCTAGGTGTGTTCGGATTCAACGAAGCGGCGCATCGCCTCTATCAAAAGCTCGGTTATCACGAAATTGCCCGTATCGAGGCATTCACGTACTGGGACGGTCAATTTTGGCCGGATATCCGGATGGAAAAACGATTGGATTGAATAAGGCCTTCCTCGCATCGAGGAAGGCCTTTCGTCAGTTATTTAAATTCTCGACTTCGACGACGCGGAACCCTTTTTGTTCGAGTTTGGCGACAATCTTGTCTTTTGTCTTCTCGTCACAGTCCGGCGGCAACGTGATTAACACACGACGCAACACCTTGCTCTTGGCGTCAAGCGTCATAAGGCTGGCGATTGATGAATATTTGCTGATGACTTTCGTGATTTTCTCGAGCGCCCCTGCCTGCTCACTGAGTGCAATCGTGACGACATAACTCCCCGTGTCACGGCTCCATGCCTCTTCGAGCATGCCGAGCATCTTCCCGTGTGGCAAAATCCCGTAAAATTCGTTGCTCTCGTCTTTCAAGACCGCGATATACGGAAGTTCTTTGATTGAGAAGAAGACTTTGAAAAAGCCGTCTGACTCGTGGACGTACTTTTGTGTGTTCTTGATGAGTTCCATGACGTTATCGTCTAGGCTCGCCCCGCTCATCCCGTGGCGATAAATATGCATTTTATAAATATTACCGCGGAAAAACGTTCCCGTCTCATCGAGTACAGGGACACAACGGTATCCTGTCTTTTCGAGCGTGTCGAGCGCCTCGCGCAATGTCGCCTTTTCACTGATTGTGACGACATCTTTCTTCGGAATGCATAAGCTATGCACTAACATGCGGTTTTCCTCCTAGCCAATTGAAAGTGGTCTACACCCTATTCATTACTATTCCCCAAATACGATTGAAATCCTGCCATCAATTTTCAAAACTTATTCCGGTCTGAATGCGACCTCGGGATTTGTCGTAACGCCAAAAAGTCGTTATAGTGAAACTATCCAAACAGACAAAGGGGATTGAACGACTATGACGATGAAAAAAGCTTTAACAATCGCTGGCTCGGATACGAGTGGCGGTGCAGGCATCCAAGCTGACTTGAAAACGATGGAAGAGCTCGGTGTTTACGGCATGACCGCCCTCACGGTCATCGTGGCTCAAGACCCACATAACGCGTGGCATCACGAAGTGTTCCCGATCGACACGACATTGATCGAGAAACAGATTGATACGGTCCTCGCTGGGATTGGTGTCGATGCTGTCAAGACAGGTATGCTCCCGACTCCAGAGATTATCGAACTCGCTGCCCGTAAAATTAAAGAGTACGGCATCCAAAACGCGGTCGTCGACCCAGTCATGGCATGTAAAGGTGCCGACGAGATTCTCAACCCGGACGTCGCGGTCGCGATGCGCAAGCACCTCGTGCCGGTCGCTAAAATCATCACACCAAACTTGTTCGAGGCGCGTATGCTCGCTGGCCTCGATAAGACACCTTCAACGATGGAAGAAATCAAAGAGGCTGCTCGCTTGATCCATGAACTCGGCGCTGAAATCGTCATCGTCAAAGTCGGTGGCAAGCTCGGCTTCGACACAGCATTCGACGTGCTTTACGACGGCAACGAGTATCGCCTCCTCGAGAGCGAAAAAATCGACCCTGCCTTCACACACGGCGGCGGCTGCACGTTCTCGTCAGCTATCGCGGCGTCACTCGCGAACGGTCACTCGGTCGATGAAGCCATCGAAATCGGAAAAGAGTTCATCACGGAAGCGGTCCGTCATTCGTTCCGCCTCAACCAATACGTTGGGCCAACGAACCATACCGGTTACCGCAAAAAACTAGCAACACAATCATAACGGGTGGCCCGGGACGCATGTCTCGGGTCATCGTTTCCATTGGAGGGAACCGCGTGAAATCAATTCAACCTACAACCATCCAGACTTATTTGGACGCGCATGTATCCATGCCGCTCTATGTCCATGTCGAGACGACGAACGGGGCGTATGCGACGCATAACGACCCTGATTTCCATAACGCCGGTATGTTCATTCGCAACGTCGTCATCGAATATAGCATCGGCCAAATCAAGGGTGATGGACCATACCGGGTCGGCTTGAAATTCGATCACGGTTGGCTTTACGTCGAAGGTTTGACCGACTACGAACAGCACGGAGACCAGCTCCTGCTCGCCGGCCATGATCGTCTCGGACGTCTCGCCTGCGCCTTACACTTAGACATCAAACCGCTCCCGCAAGGAGCCTCGGAGGTGGAAAGCCAATGAATGGACCATTACTCGTTATTTTTCCGCATCCCGATGATGAAGCGTTCAGCTCGGCCGGGACGATTATCCAACACCATAAACACGGATTCCCGGTCACGTACGTCTGCCTGACGCTCGGTGAGATGGGCCGCAATATGGGTTCGCCGATTTTCACGACGCGTGAAGAGTTGCCGAAAATTCGTAAACATGAGCTCGAGGAAGCGTGTGCCGTCATGGGCATCGATGACCTCCGCATGTGGGGACTTCGCGACAAAACCGTCGAATTCGAAGACGAAGCGGAACTGGCGGCACGTTTCAGCGCCTTAATCGAGGAAGTACAGCCGGCACGCGTTATCTCCTTCTATCCGGGTTACGCCGTCCACCCTGATCACGAGGCGACGGCACGTGCGGTCGTCCGAGCGTTGCAAGACATCGATGCCTCGAAGCGTCCTGAATTTTTAGGAGTCGCGTTCGACCATCGCACCGACGCCGAACTCGGAAAACCGCACGTAGTCATCGAAGTCGGTCAAGAGAGCACGGCGAAGCGTGAGGCGTTGCTCGCCCACCGTTCACAGACGGAAGGCCTGTTACGCGCCATCGACAACGCAGAAAACGCCCACGTCATGGAGTTACTCCAACGTGAGCGCTTCTATCACTATCCGTTCTCATGATTCATAGGCAAGGCGTGTCACGTACAATAATGTACCGACAGCTCCTAAGCCGATTAACGTTCCCAATACGACAACGATATGTTCCATGTTCTCACCTCTACTTGGTTATACGAACTTGATGGATCATTGGTTTCAAAGCGCATGTGCTGACATGCGCTTTTTTTCTTAGAAGTACAAGAAGTAAATCACAGCCGCCAACACGATGCGATAAATCGCGAACGGCGTCAACTTCACTTTGTTGATCAACTTCAAGAAGAACTTAATCGACAAGAGCGCGAACAAGAACGCGCTAATGAATCCGACAACGAAGACCGGTAGGGTCGCCATCGTAAAGTACTCCCATTTGCTGTAGAGCGACAGCGCACTAGCACCGAACATGATCGGTACGGCCATGATGAATGTAAAATCTGCCGCGGCCCGGTGACTCATCCCTAAGAGGACACCGCCCGAGATGGTCGACCCTGAGCGTGAAAAACCTGGCCAGAGCGAGAAACATTGAATCAAGCCGACACCGAGCGCTTGTTTATACGAAATCTCATCGAGCGTTGCTGTCGTTTGACGCTTCACGCCTGACAAATCCGCGGCAATCATGAAGAATGCTCCGATGACGAGTCCGATTAAAACGGTCTTGATCGAGAACAAGTTCTCGTCGATATAGTCTTCAAACAATAGCCCGAGCACGCCTGCCGGGAGCAGACCGATGAAGATATGCAGCAAGTTCAGTTTCTTTGTCGGCCCGCTGCTGCGAATCGCGAGCAACTCCTTCGGATTCAACAACTCTTTGAATCGATTTCGAAATACGACGATGACCGCTAAAATCGAACCGAGCTGAATTACGATCTTAAATGTGTTCGCCACCTCTTGACCGAGGAAGCTGCTCGAGTTGAGCCACAGGTCATCCACGAGAATCATATGTCCCGTTGACGATACCGGAGCAAACTCTGTCAGTCCTTCGACGACGCCTAGCAAAAAGCCAATAAATAATTCATACCATTCCATTGTTTATCTCCTACTCCAGTATTGTTTCTTATCATACACAAATTTATTCTCAACCGCCCTAGGTCTTGAGACGTAAAAAAAGAGGACGCTTCAGGAAGCATCCTCTTTCCACGCTCTGACCGTGACAATCGCTTGATGCACACAAACGGTAATCCCGATGAACAAAAAGGCGGCGAACAGCGTCACCCCTGCCCCGACGGCAAACACGAGCCCGAACAGGATGATGCCGCCATGCAGCAACATCGAGACGGACGATTCCGTCGTCGCCCGAATCGTGGACGGGACACGGTGGTGCAACGCCCCGAGATAGAGCGGTTCAACGATCCCGATGAGACAGGCCATTCCGACCATCATCACGAGACCGGTCGGCCCTGGATACAGACCGAGGATGACAAAGCCAATACCGATGCCCCAGCCAATCCAGCGCAACCAACGCTCGGCCGTGGCGAAACGTAACAGCACCGGTGCGATCAACTGTCCAGGTATTTGGATGAGCAGTAGAATCGTTGATAGCATCCCGAACCAATAAAGCGGAAGCGCGACGTCGCGCGCATACAACTGCCAGAACTCATCGATAAAATTGAACGCACTAATGGTCACAACAAACAACGACGTTACGATAAACACGCGACGATGTTGCCGAATAAAGCGGAAACCGGCCGCGATGTCCGCCCACATCAACCGTTCGTCCGATACGACTCGCTTTGTTTCAATCAGACCGAGGCTGCATGTCGTCGCGATGAACAAACTGACAATCGACAGCACGTAATTCAGCTCAAACGGGAAGCGTGTCGCCAACAGACTGCCACTGAGAGCCGCGAGCACGGCTGCGACGATTCCGATGACGTTCAATCGACCGACTGTACGTTCAAACGTTCCCGCCTTTCCGTCCTGTTCGAGCGTCTCATACAGCAACGCATTCTCGGCCCCGCTTCGAAACGCCGCTCCAATGCCTGACAAGCCGATGGCGACAGCAAACCCGACAAACGAGAACGACAACAGTAGAACGATAAACGATAGACATTCCAACCCGACCCCGATCTGCATCAGCCGCCGCCGCTCAAATCGGTCGGCGAGGACACCCGTCGGCACTTCAAGCATCACGACGAGGACGGCGTAAATCATTTCGAGATAGACAACCTCTTGAATCGTGATCGTCCGCGACTCCCAAAACAGACGTTCAATCGTGTAGGCTGGGATGAGCGCATCGAACCAACGCATCCAACCAAGCAACACAACGTTTCGACCGACTTAACTAGGTGAACGTGCTCTTTTCATCATACATCTCCTCCTTGTTTGTCTATTCCCGCTGACACAAAAAAAAAGCCACGGAAACATTCCGTGGCCTGCACATTATTTAAGCAGATTGAGCATCTCGCGATTGAACGCCGGGATGTCGTCCGGTTGACGGCTCGTCACGAGCTGTTCTTGGCAGACGACGACTTCTTTGTCCGCATACTTCGCTCCAGCGTATTCCATGTCGACTTTAATCGACTTGTAGCCCGTCGCATCGCGGCCTTCGAGCGTCTTCGCCGTAATCAACAGCTGTGGTCCGTGACAAATGGCGAACACCGGCTTTTTCGCGTCCATGAACGCTTTCGCGAACTGGACGAAACGGTCATCTTCGCGCAATAAATCAGGTGAGAATCCGCCCGGTAAGAGCAGTGCGTCAAAGTCTTCTGGTGAGACGTCGTCGATGGCTTTGTCGATTGTGACCTTCGACTCCCCTTGTTTGCCTTCGACTGTATTCCCAGCTTTCTTTTCAATCGTGACAACTTCGTGCCCCGCTTCCACCAATGCGTCGCGTGGACCCGTGAACTCTACGTCTTCAAACATGTCTGTGATTAGCGTTGCTACTTTTGCCATATTGAAACACTCCCTCATTATTTTTAAGCACATAGGGAGTGTTCCACAACTAACCGGACCATAAACATTCAGCGAAACTTGGAGACGTACGGATTGGTCCGTTCGAAGAAGCGATACGGATAGTCACGCGCTTCGCCCGTGTTCGGAATCCCGATGCGCGGACCGGCCTCGATGTCTGGAATGACTTCCCCTTCGACGATATAGAGCGGTTCATGTTGGAGCGAATGCCCGTACAAGTCCATCGTGATCCCGAGCGCTTTCGTCAGTTTCCCAGGACCGTTCGTCTGATCGAACCGTTTGATGCCAGGACGATGCATGTCGATAATCGCCTGTCCTTCAATCGGCTCGATGGCTCGGATGAGGACGGCTTCCGGCGTGCCGACCGGACCGCTCACGACGTTCAAGAGTGTATGCGTGTGCATCTGATACGTATAGACGTGTCCCGGCATCCCGAACATGACCTCGGTCCGATTCGTCCGTCTGCCGCCGAAGCTATGGGCCGCTCGATCGATGGCACCAAGGTACGCTTCCGTCTCGACGATTTTCCCGACAATTTGACCGTCGAAATGATTGTGGACGAGATACTTACCAAGCAGCGATCGGGCCAATTCAATCGTCGGTTGTTCATAAAATGATAGGTCGAGTCGTTTCATCGTCATCCCTCCTCCACCTATTTTCTCAAACGTTAGCGCACGGACACAAAAAAAATGCCCTTCGTAGTCAAAGGGAATTCATGATCGGAATCGAATGGTATGACATACGAGAAAGCGAGGCGAAGAAAGATGGGGTATCTTCTAGAGTTAAGACAGACAGTGGGGAGCAGGCCGCTCATCAGTGTCGGGGCGACCATCCTCGTTTTGAACGAATACGGGGAGCTGTTGTTCCAACATCGGTCCGATACGAATGATTGGGGATTGCCCGGAGGCTCGATGGAGTTGAATGAGACGTTAGAAGAAGTGGCCGCTCGTGAATTGAATGAAGAGACAGGGCTTGAAACGAATCAATTTGAACTCGTCGGTGTCTGTTCGGGACCGAAGTTTTACTTCAAGTATCCGAACGGAGACGAAACGCATAGTGTCATCAACCTCTTCCATGCGAAGCGCGTGCAAGGGGCGTTAGCCATGAACGACGGAGAAAGTCTGGACTTGCAGTATTTCTCAAGAGCTGACTTGCCATCGAACATCGAATCGAGGGCTCAGGCGCTCATCGACCAGTTCGGAGATGCGCTATGGGAACTTGAGAGCTCTTTTACTTGAGACACTCAAAAACCATCCAGGACCTTTAATTGTCCTAGATGGTTTTTTTGAGTGATTCGATTAAGATGCGATTCGCATCGTCTCACGCTGCTTTCCCAACTTCACGTATCCGAGAATAATCGAGAAAATCGGGCTGAGCCAGAGGAAGAAGGCGAATGGTGCGTATTCAAGCACCGGCACCCCGAGTGTAGCGGCGAAGAACGCACCCGACACGCCCCATGGGATGAGCGGGTTGATGACCGTCCCACCGTCTTCGAGGGCACGTGACAAGTAACGGGGATCGATGCCGCGATCGATGAACCCTTGCTTGAACGCTTGACCTGGGAGCAAGATTGACAAGTACTGTTCGCCCGCGAGCAAGTTGACGCCAATCGAGCTGAGGACGACCGACAACACCGAGCTGCCTGGTGATTTCAATCGTTCGAGCAACGCATCGACAATCGCTTGGAATACGCCGAGCTCACGGAGCAAGCCACCGAACGCGAGCGCAATCAAGACGAGACTGACCGACCAGAGCATCGACTCGAGTCCGCCACGATCGAGCACAGCTGCAATCGTCTCGTTCTCGACACCCGACTTGAACCCGGCCTGCATGACACCGAACCAGTTTGTGACGTTCCAGTTGCCTTGAACGAAACCAGCCGTCAACACTCCGGCGAACATCCCGACGAGCATCGTCGGCAAGACCGGCATGCGACGGAACGCAAGCACCGCGACGAGAACCGGCGCGAGAAGCGTCAACCATGACAAGTTGAATCGTCCAGCGAGTGCCGCCTGCGCTTCAGCGATTTGCGTCGTATCCGCCGCTTGACCGCTCCGACCGAGAAGCGTGAACAAGACGAGGGTGATGAGGATGGCCGGTACGGTCGTCCCCATCATAAAGCGGATATGGTCGAATAGTTTGACACCAGCCACGGCCGGTGCAAAGTTCGTCGTATCCGATAGCGGACTCATCTTGTCACCGAAGAGTGCACCCGAAACGATGGCCCCGGCCGCGAGCGCCGGAGAGATCCCGAGCGCCATCCCGATTCCGAACAAGGCGACCCCGACCGTACCGACTGTCGTGAAGGCACTACCCGTGAACGACGAGACGATCATCGTGATGAGCAGGACGCTCGGCAAGAACCATTGTGCTGAAATTGTATCTAAACCGATGGAGAGGATTGTCGCCACCGTGCCAGACATTTGCCATACGCCAATCAACATCCCGATCAACAGTAAAATCAAGACCGGCATGATGGCTTCACGAATCCCGCTAATCATCGCCGCTTCAATTTGTTTGAAATCACGCGTCCGATAATACGCGTAACCCCCTATTAATACCATTGTGCCAAAGATCGCCATATGTGGCGTCGCTTTGGCCAAAAACATCAGTGCGAGCAGGGAAATACCGCTCATCAGCACGACGAATACAGCCTCTTTTCCTTTCATCTGCATCGACGTCCCCTCCTTTCAGTTTCATCATTTTCTACCCAACCGCTTAAACGCTTTTATGCGCGAAAGTGTTTCAGTGATGTTCTTTACTATACCTGCTTCTCTTTTCCCTGTCAAACGTCTTTTTATGGTAAAGTAAACGCTCGAGGGTGACCTCCGGAGTTCGTAACCTCCTCCGACATCAAAACTAGCGAAAAAGGAAGTGTGCACGTTGCAACACGAAAAAGCATTGGTCGTCTTTAGTGGCGGTCAAGATTCAACCACCTGCCTATTTTGGGCAAAACAACAATTCTCTCATGTGGAAGCGGTGACGTTCGCCTACGGGCAACGCCATGACGCGGAAATCGAGGTCGCAAAAGAGATTGCGGCCGAACTCGATGTCCCGCACCACGTCCTCGACTTGTCCTTACTTGGACAACTCACCTCTAATGCGCTCACGAGACATGATCTCGATATCGACAATGCGGACGTCCCAAACACGTTCGTCGATGGACGCAATCACTTATTCTTATCCTTTGCGGCCGTTATGGCCAAACAGCTCGGGATGCATCACATCGTCACCGGTGTATGTGAAACCGACTTCTCCGGTTACCCGGATTGCCGGGACCAATTCGTCAAGTCCTTGAACGTGACGCTCAACTTGGCGATGGACTATCCGTTCGTCATCGACACGCCGCTCATGTGGCTCGATAAAAAGCAGACGTGGGAACTCGCGGATCAGCTCGGTGCGTTCGATTACGTCAAAGAACGGACGCTCACGTGCTATAACGGCATCCTCGGATCAGGTTGCGGCGAATGCCCGGCTTGCGTGCTCCGTCAAAACGGCCTCGCCGCTTATGAGGAGGTACGCGTATGAAGAACGCCCCATTCCTCGCCCCGACGAGTGTCGAAGCCAAACAAGAAGGCTCGCTCATCTATTGTCCGCACCGCGTCCAAATCGTCAAAGAAGTGACGTTCGACGCCGCTCATCACTTGTTCGATTATGACGGCAAATGCCGCGCGCTGCACGGACATACGTATAAATTGCAAATGGGCATCAGCGGTTTTCTCGATAACCGTGGCATGACGCTCGACTTTGGTGATTTAAAAGCCATCTTTAAAGAAGAACTCGAACCATACCTCGACCATCGTTATTTGAATGAGTCGTTACCTTATATGAACACGACTGCCGAAAACATGTGCTACTGGATTTTCGAACAGCTCGCCAAGCACTTGCCTGACGAGCGCGACGTCCGCGTCGAATTCGTCAAACTGTACGAGACGCCGACCTCGTACGCCGAGTTCCGCCGCGAATGGTTGGTGGACTGATGAAAATCCCTGTCCTCGAAGTGTTCGGCCCGACGTTTCAAGGGGAAGGCCGCGCCATCGGGCAAAAGACGATGTTCGTCCGGACCGCCGGTTGCGATTATCGCTGTTCGTGGTGCGACTCCGCCTTCACTTGGGACGGCTCAGAAAAACCTGACATGCTCACAGCCGACGAGGTGATCGAACGGCTCGACGCGCTCGGTGTGTATGACTACGTCACCATCTCGGGCGGCAACCCGCTCCTCATCGCCGCGATGAAAGACTTGGTGACGAAACTGAAGGCGCGTGACGTCAAACTCGCCGTCGAGACGCAAGGCAGTCGCTATCAGGATTGGCTCGCTGACATCGACGACGTGACGCTCAGCCCGAAACCACCGTCTTCCGGCATGACGACCGACTGGGAGAAACTCGACGCCATCGTCGAACGGCTACGTCCCGAACAGACAACGTTCAAAGTCGCCGTCTTCGACGAGATTGACCTCGCCTATGCGAAATCGGTCCAGACGCGCTACACCCCGGACGTCATGTACTTATCGGCCGGCAATCCTGAGCCCGGTGCGGACGGTGACATCACCGACGCCCAGCTCCGTCGCTTAAAAGAACTGTGGGAGGACGTAGCCCGTGACCCGTCATGGCAAAGCGTCCGTGTCCTGCCACAACTGCACACATTACTGTACGCCAACGAACGTGGCGTCTAAGGAGAATACCTATGAGACCAGAAGACTTACAAGACTTGTCGCTCCTCGGACAGAAGAGCGTCCCATACATTTTTGAATACGCACCGGACGTCCTCGAGGCGTTCCCGAACCGTCACCCGGAGAACGACTACTTCGTGAAGTTCAACGCCCCAGAGTTCACGTCACTCTGCCCGATCACGAATCAACCGGACTTCGCGACGATTTACATCTCATACATCCCGGACGAGAAGCTCGTCGAGTCGAAATCGCTCAAGTTGTACTTGTTCAGCTTCCGCAACCACGGCGATTTCCACGAAAACTGCATCAACGTCATCGGGAAAGACCTCGTCAAGTTGATGGAGCCACGTTATCTCGAAGTGTGGGGCAAGTTCACGCCCCGCGGCGGCATCTCGATCGACCCGTACTACAACTACGGAAAACCGGGCACGAAATACGAAAGAATGGCTGAACATCGTTTGTTCAATCACGACTTGTATCCTGAGACAGTCGACAACCGATAAATCAAAAAGTAGGCGCTCCCGTTGAGCGCCTACTTCTTTTTATAGCGATTAATTTGTCGTTTAATCGGTTCGCGGAACACGGTTGCAACGAGCGTCAGGACGACTAAGACGACGAGGGCGAGGATGATCATCTTAAAGTCTCCACTCGCGATACTGCTGCCGAGGAAGTTGTTGGCGAACGCCCCCGGAATCATGCCGACCGTCGTCGCGAGCACGTATGCCGGGAGTCGCACTTTCGCCAGCCCGGAGGCATAACTGACCAAGTCAAAGTTGACGAGCGGAATCAGGCGTAAAATCAAAACGTAAAAGAACCCGTCCTCTTCGATTTTATGTTGGAGCTTCTCATAGCTGCTCGCTTCGAAATGATGCAAAAAGCGGTCGCCAAAGCGAATCGCCACGTAATACGCGACGAGCGCGCTGAGTGTGGCCCCGATGACCGTATAGACAACGCCGGCGAACGTCCCGAACGCCAAGCCGCCGGCGACAGATAGGACGGACGTCGGAAACAGGATAAGCGGACGAAACGTGAACAGGATGATATAGACGAGCGGGGCGAGCCAACCGAATTGAACGATATAATCCTGAATCTCCGCTGGTCGCAAATCGATCCATTGATAGAGGAACATCGCCGTCCCGAACACGACCAAGACGATGGCAATCATCCATTGCGTTTTCCACTTGTTCATCGGTCGCCCTCCTCTCTTTCTTTCATCATATCGCCTCGTCTCGAAAAAGTAACGCCTTCCTTTTTTTAGGAGTCACATTATGGTACGGTTAGAAAAAGCAGAAGGAGGAATCCCTATGTACTTGGCAGATGCCATCAAACTGAAGAGCCTGCTCCATAAGCAGATTGATAAATTGTTAGAAGAAGTCGAGCGCGTCGCGTTCATCGAACTCGAGAAAGACGAGCCGCTCCCGACGATTCAATCGCGCTCACTCGAGGATATCGAAGTCGAACTCGAGTCGATTCGTCGAGATATGCGTTGTCTCGATCGTCTCGTTTATGAGGCGAACTTGAAGACGGTAATCGAGACGCACGACGGGCCACTCCCGCTCGTCGAGGCCATTGAGTTCGCGATTCAACTACGTGCTCAGGCCCGCATGTATCAAGAACTATCCGAGCGTCCGAAGCGCGAGTTTCAATACGGTTTTGGTGAAGGGACTGCCGTCATCAAGCATGCACTCTACGATCCGGAGCTATATCGCTTGAAAGCGATTGACGTCGAGAAGCGGGCGAACCGCATCTCAAACGCCATCAACGCGGCCAACTATCGAACGGAGATTGACTTTGACCCGAGTCGTTACATGTGACCTTGGCCCGGTGAGACTCCGGGTCAAGGATTGGCGCCACCACTTGTTCCTACGTCTAGGATGAGCATACGGCCATGGACCAACCAATTACCGATGACCGATGACACCTTTACTTGTCACTCGTTCCTAACCAGATACGATTCAAGTGCGCCGAAAACGCGCCGGGGAACATTCCCTGGCGCGTTTTTCACATGTGGTGATTATGATGGTCATGATGATTGTGATGATGCGAGCTTGAACGGCGGCGCGGTGCCGGCTCGTCGGCGAACTTTTCCCCGTCCAAAATGCCGAGCCGTTTATATTGGCGGTCAATCCGCTCTTTCGTCTCGTCGTGTACGTGCGGCGACTCCATGACCAACTGATAGCTCCCGAGCGCGACCCGAAACGGCTCCATCTGTGTGCGATGCACCGGGAACGAGGTCACGTCCCGCAAATAGTCGGCGAGCCGATTCGCCGATTCATCACTCGGATGGTCGGCTAAATCGGAGGCGAACCGTTGCATGTCTTTCAAGATACTATTCGTCTTCACTTGATTACGGATGCCTGCCATCACGGCGAACAAAAACAATCCGATGATACTAATGATTACAATCGGGAAGATACCGAACATCCCTTCGAAAAACGAATCCCCCATCCCCGTCGAATCGATGTATACTTCTTCTCCAAATGCAAACGCATGGACCATGATGTCTCCCCCTTTTTTTCTATAATACGGATGCGGCCCCATTTGGTTTCATGCCCACAAAAAAACCGCGGCATGCGCCACGGCTTTTCGGTCAGTTCAATTGTTTCTCCATCATGATGCGAGGCTCGTTATCCTCTGTATACGCCCCCATGATGTCGTAGCCACACAACAGGTTCAAGATGATGACCCCTTTGTTCGTGTTACGGGCTTTCGTTCGAATCGAATGGAACCCTTGCGCTTTCACCCACTCGAGTTGCGTATCCATCAGCTTGCGGCCGATGCCATGCTTTTGAAACTCAGGGTGGACGCCGCCGGCCCAGCTATAGAAGCGATATGGCTCGGCCTCGTAACCGATTTTGAACCCGACGAGACGCTCGTCTGAAAACGCAAGCAACACGAGCGGGTTCGCATGGCGATACAGCCGTTCTTTAAAACGCAGTTGATCGATGTCCCCGTAAAGCGTTCGGTACAGGTTAAAGAATTCCTCTTCATAGTCTTTGAAATGCGTCGTCACATCTTTCACGATAAATGAACTGGTCGTACTCATCTTTCCATCCCCTTTCCGAATATGGACAAGTTGTTCGTACGCCTGTACCTTTCGCCGTTTACTCCGTTTTTCCTGTCTCGCGCGCAAAAGCGGTCAAACCTTTTTGCTTATACATGCCGAGCGACCGCTTCGGAAGGCTCTTCACCATCCAATTTTTTAAGATGCGTTGCTTGTCTTTCGCCTTCAGTCCATAGCCTTCCGTCACGACGTGGCGCGCCCGCGTCGTCACATCGTACAACGAGATGGCGGCAGCGACCGAGATGTTCAAACTTTGGACGTATCCTTGCATCGGAATCAAGTAATTGCCGTCCGCTTTGGCGAGCGCCCGTTCCGATACGCCGTGATGTTCATTCCCGAACAAGAGCACGGTCGGTTTTGACACGTCGATATCCTCGAGTGGGACCGCTTCTTCACTGAGTGCCGTCGCGAGCACTTGGTAACCGTCCGCCTTCAACCGATCAATCGCATCCTCGATCGAAGGATGTTCGACCACGTCGACCCACCGATCGGCGCTCTTGGCGATAATCGAGTTCGGTTTGAACTTAGCCCGCCCTTCGACAACGTGCAACGTCTGGACACCGAACGCGTCCGCCGAACGGAGCACGGCCGACTGATTGTGCGGATCATCGACCCCTTCTGTCAAAATCGTGATATGGTTCGTCCGTAACTCCAACACTTCTTGCATCCGTTTGACCCGGTCTGGCATCAACATGCTATATAGCAGTCGGTCTTCTTCTAATAACAGGCCCGATTGCAACAACTCCTCAAGCATGGCCGTCTGCTCTTCTTTTGATAATGCCGATGTCGTCTGTCTCCATCCCATCGTTCTCGCCCCTTTCAACCTCTAGTATTGTAGCGAGATTCGTTCCGACTGACAAGTTAGGTGAGAAACGAGCCAAATTGGTTTCAATTATGAAAATCTATGAAAATTAGGAAAACGGTTGCACAAAGTTATGCAATCGATTACAATCATCTATGCAAGCGATTGCATTGACAGTCGCCATAGACAGATAAAAAGTTCCGTATAGGAAGGAAGCGTATCACATGAAACAACTCATCTCGTTCGACTTTTGGCAGAAACTCGGCAAGGCCTTAATGGTCGTCATCGCCGTCATGCCGGCCGCAGGTCTCATGATCTCGATCGGTAAATTGATTGGCATGTCAGCCGGAGACGTCAGCATCTTGCTCACGACGGCTCGCATCATTGAAGATCTCGGTTGGGGAATCATCGTCAACTTACATATCTTGTTCGCAGTCGCCATCGGTGGCTCGTGGGCGAAAGATAAAGCCGGCGGTGCCTTCGCTGCACTGATCGCCTTCATTTTGATTAACCGCGTCACAGGCGCCATCTTTGCCGTCAATGGAACGATGCTCCAAGACCCGGAAGCGACAGTCCAGTCTCTCTTCGGAGCCGACCTTGTCGTCGCCGACTACTTCACATCTGTACTCGGTTCACCAGCTCTCAACATGGGCGTGTTCGTCGGGATTATCGCTGGTTTCCTCGGTGGAGCCCTTTATAACAAGTTCTATAACTTCAACAAATTGCCGAACGCCCTCTCGTTCTTCAACGGGAAGCGCTTCGTGCCATTCGTCGTCATCCTCGGTTCGGTCGTTGCCGCCATCGCGTTGTCAATCATTTGGCCGACGATTCAAGGCGCGCTCAACAGCTTCGGTGAATGGATTGCCACATCACGCAACACGGCACCAGTCCTCGCGCCGTTCATCTACGGTGCGCTCGAACGTCTCCTCTTGCCGTTCGGCCTTCACCATATGCTCACTGTGCCGATGAACTACACGGAGCTCGGTGGCACGTACACGATTTTGACAGGTGCGACAGCTGGTTCGGTCGTTGCGGGTCAAGATCCGCTCTGGTTGGCTTGGGTCACTGACCTCGTTAACCTTCGCGCCGCTGGTGATACAGCCGCTTACAACGCCTTGCTTGCTGACGTCGTACCGGCCCGCTTCAAAGTCGGTCAAGTCATCTTGTCATTCGCTGCCTTGATCGGTGCTGCTTACGCGATGTACCGCAACGTCGACGAAGACAAGAAAGCACAATACAAACCGATGTTCTTGTCGGCTGGTCTCGCCGTCTTCTTGACGGGTGTCACAGAACCAATCGAATTCATGTTCATGTTCGTCGCTCCAGTCCTTTACGTCGTCTACGCGCTCATGGCCGGTGCCGCCTTCGCTTTAGCAGATGTCATCGACCTTCGTGTCCACGCGTTCGGTGCGATTGAATTGCTCACACGCATCCCGATGATTGTCAAAGCGGGACTCTTGCAAGACTTGATTAACTTCTTCCTCGTCTCGGCTGCCTTCTTCTTCTTGAACTTCGGTGTGTTCAACTTCTTCATCAAGAAGATGAACCTTCCGACGCCAGGTCGTAACGGGAACTATATGGAAGAAGTGACAGAGAAATCGAACGTGACAGGCAACGAACAGGTCATGGGGATTATCGCTCTACTCGGTGGGGAAGAGAACATCGAGGACGTCGATGCCTGCATGACGCGTCTCCGTGTCACAGTCAAAGATATGTCGCTCGTCTCAGAAGAGAGCGAATGGAAAAAGAACGGCGCCATGGGTCTCATCTTGAAAGACCGCGGTGTCCAAGCAATCTACGGCCCGAAAGCCGACGTATTGAAGTCAGATATTCAAGACGTCATCGGTGCATAATCAACAGGCCAGCTCGTACGAGTTGGCCTGTTTTTTCTAAAGGAGGACTATCGTGAATATTTTAACGCTGAACTGTCACGCCTGGTTAGAGGACCGTCAACAAGAGAAAATCGACTCGATCGTCGAACGAATCGCGAGCGAGGAATATGACATCATCGCACTCCAAGAAGTGAATCAACATAAAGAAGCCCCGCTCATCGACGGCTTGATTCGAGAGAACAACTTCGCCTATGTGCTCGTCGAGCGTTTGAAAGAGCAAGGCGTCGATTACTACATGACGTGGGACTTCGCCCATTATGGCTATGATATCTACGAAGAAGGCGTCGCCATTTTGTCGCGCACCCCGTTCGTATCGACCGAATCGTTCTTCGTCTCCCAGACGACCGACCCGAACGATTACAAATCTCGGAAAATCGTCAAGGCGGTCGTGGACGGCATGGACGCGCCGACGGCGATTTACTCCTGTCACCTCGGTTGGTGGCATGATGCCGATGAACCGGTGCGCCATCAGCTCGATGAACTGTTGCGCCGCGTAGAGGACGACGACCGCGCCTTGCTGCTCGGTGACTTCAATAACGACGCCTTCATCCGTGGCGAAGGGTACGATTACTTGATTGAGCACGGTCTCCAAGATTTGTTCCATTTGGCGACCGAGCGTGAAGGCGATGCGACCGTCCAAGGCAAGATTGCCGGCTGGGACGAGAACAAGCAGGCGCTTCGCATCGACTTGATGCTGACGAACGCCCCGATCCACGTCTCACGCCATGCCGTCGTCTTTGATGGCGAGAACGGTCCGCTCGTCTCGGATCATGCCGGTGTCGAAGCAACGGCATTTTGGCGGTAAATGGTACCCTTTTCTTTTCCTCACGGAAGGGAAAAGGGTTTTGCTTTGCGTGGAAATCCTGTATGGTTGAAAACGACTGAAGTCTAACAACCTTGAACGAAAGAAGTGATTTTATTTTGACGACTACCCCATCGCTCAGTCGGACCGACTGGACGCTTATCTTATCGCTCGCCTTGCTCACGTTCGTGCTCGGCACGAGTGAATTTGTCATCGTCGGGATTTTACCCGATATCGCCGATGGCCTATCGATTTCGATTGCCACGGCCGGAACGCTCGTCTCGGCGTTCGCGATCACCTTCGCTATTGGAACACCACTAACGATGTCGTTCACAAGCCATTTGCCGAAACGAAAACTGATGCTCACACTCACCGCTGCGTTCATCGTCTTCAATTTGTTTAGTAGCCTCGCTCCAACGTACGGGATATTGCTCGTCCTCCGGATGATGACCGCCGTCGTGACGGGTGTGCTCATCTCGCTCGCCATGCTCGTCGCCAGTGAATCAGTGCCGACCGGGAAGCGCGGGATTGCCGTCTCGTTCATTTTCGGTGGCTTTACGATGGCGAACGTATTCGGTGTCCCGCTCGGCACGTTCATCGGCCAACGGGCCGGATGGGAGACGACGTTCCTGTTGACGACCGCCTTAGGTGTCATCGCGCTCTTCGCCGTCTACCGTGTCGTCCCGAGTCAGTTGACGAGCGTCAAGACGTCGATTGCCGATCAGTTGCGCCTACTGACGAACCCGCGGATTTTAATCGCGTTCTTCATCCCGGCGTTCGGCTTCGGCGCGACGTACGTCGTCTATACGTATCTCGTCCCGATTTTGAAAGGTGTACTCGGCGTCCCGGTCGCCTGGATTAGCCCAATCCTGTTTGCTTACGGGTTCATCTCCATCTTCAGCAATATGGCGGCCGGGAAAATCGCCAGCCATAATCCGATTGGACGTCTCCGGTTCGTCTTTCTCATCCAAGCGCTCGTCTTGGCGGCCTTGTATGTGACGACGTCGAACGTGACGCTCGGTCTAATCAATATCGCACTCATGTCGTTCATGGCGATTCTACTGACGACATCGACGCAAATCTACTTGATCGACTTGGCCGAGAAGTTCAATCCGGACGCTAAAGGACTGGCGTCATCGCTCATGCCGGTCGCAAGTAATGTCGGCATCGGGATGGGCTCGGCGCTCGGTGGTCTTGTCTATGCCAACGCACCCGTGATGACGCTCGCCCTCGTCGCCGGCGCCGTCGCGCTCGTGACCGCCTTATTGACCGCGGTCAGTCATCAGCTCGACCAACGTTAAAACAGCGTGCCCCATGATGTGGGCACGCTGTTTTTTAGAGCCACTCGATAATTTGGTCAATCGTCTCGTCGAGTTGCTCTTTGGCGCTGAGCGGACTATCGTTATCCCCGTCTTGCGGGCCGTACATCCCGAAGTTGGCGTGATTGCCGTCTTTGATTTGATAGAAGACGGCGTCATCCGGGACGTTGTCACGGCTCGCCTCGATATCAGCTGGTGTGGCCAGACCGTCAATCTCCCCGGAGACGGACAAAACACGCAAATTGCTATCCGCCATCGTACTGATCGGATACGATGCGAGGAAGATGACCCCCTCGACTTGCTCCTCGTGTTCGAGCGCATAACCGGACGCCGCCGAACCGCCGAGTGAATGACCGCCGACGACCCAACGTTCGATGTCTGGATGGGCGGCGATAATCGTCTCCGCAGCATCGATATCTGCTATCCCGAGATTCAAGCGCAACGATGGGATGGCGACGAAGACACCTTCCTCTGCCAGTCTGGTGCCATAGTAAGCGTACGCCTCTTTCTCGACTTTCGCCCCAGGATACAGGATGAACCCAACCTCGCTGTCCGTCTGCCCGAACTCGAGTCGATTGTCCACTTTCGTCGCCTCAGCCGCGTAACCGCGCGCTTCTTCCGTCGGTCCGTACGTCAGTTGCGTCCACACGAGGAAGCCGATGATGGCGACCAAGATGACTCCTAATAGGCCGAGGCCAATCCACTTCAGTTTTTTCTTCATTATATACCTCCATTTGCATCCACTTCCCCGTCACGGTACACTAATATTAAAAAAGGGAAATACCAGGGGGACACCATGACCAAAAGTTCTGTAACCACGACGATTCAGTGGTTTATTTTTATTTTAGCTACAAACATTGTACCACCGCTCTCGATCGCTGCCCTATTTGAACTGTCGCCAGGCGAGACGATGACGTTCATCTCACGTTCACTGTTCGTCTTCGCACTCTTCAGCATCATCCAGACGCTTCTCGGCCACCGCCTGCCCATCTTAGAAGGACCAGCCGGGATTTGGTGGGGTGTGTTCACACTCTATGCCTCCATCGGTCCAGCACTTTATGGGAGCGGACAAGAGACGCTCCAAGCGCTCGGTTTCATGTTGTTCTTAAGTGGTGTGCTCGGTGTCGTCATGACTGTCACCGGCCTGTTGCGACGGATGCTGTCGTTGTTCACCCCGCAAGTGCTCGGGGTCTATATGATTCTGCTCGTCCTGCAACTGTCGGGTGCCGTCATCAAAGGCGGCTTTGGCGTGACCGAGGACGGCATTAACATCGTTCAAGCCGTCGCGACGGCCGGTCTCGTGTTGTTCGCGCTCACACTCGAGCGTAGCCGGTTCAAACAGTATGGACTCGTCATGACGCTCATCGCCGGATTTTGGTTGTTCAACTTGCTCGGACTCGGCAACCCGATTGTCCGTTCCGAGTCATTCTTCCTTGTTCCTGAACTGTTCCCGTTCGGAACGTGGGTGTGGGATTGGAACTTGCTTCCGACTGCGTTCGTCATCACGCTCCTTCTCATGACGAACGTCCTTGCCAATATCAAATTGATTGAACGCATCGTCAGCTCGCGTGAGAAGCGTCAAATCGAAGGCAACGTCCCGGCATCTGGTGTCGTCAGTGGGATCAGTCAAATGGTGGCGGGCATGTTTGGGACACCGGGACCGGTCGCCATCTCTGGAACGGCTGGTTTCTTATCCTCGACGGAGAGCGTTCATCGCTCACCCCATCTCGTGGCCCATGCTGTGATGATGGTGCTCGCCCTCATCGGTCCGTTCGTCTCGCTAATCGCGAGCATCCCAGCCGCCGTCGGATACGCCATCGTCACCCCGCTCATCGCGACGATGATTATCATCGGGATTAACGAGGCAGCGTTCGAATTGAACCAAAAGACGGCGTCACTCACTGTCGGTCTTCCACTTGTGATTGGGGCCGGCGCGATGTTGCTCCCACCTGGGGCGATGAACGATTTGCCGCCGCTCTTGGCGACCGTGTTCTCGAACGGACTCGTCCTCGGAACAATCGTCGCCTTGACGACAGCCATCCTCAGCCGTATCAAAGACTAAAAAAAACTGACCTCGCGTGAGGTCAGTTTTTTTCGGTTACGTGCATATGGAACGCAGCGTCGTGCGGCAAGACGGCACCGTCTTCGGCCTCGAAGTGTGCGCGGTCCTTGACGTAGGTGACAATCGAACGCGTATCGCGGTGCAGTGCTCGTTTGAACGCCTGCTCGGCCGTCACCGGTGTCCCATCGTCATTTTTCAACTCGAGACCCATCAGCTTATACCCGAGCGTCTGTCCGCCACGGCGCATCTGACATGCCTCGAGCGCGTAGGCGATGAGTGTCGGCGTGATGACGACGTGGACGAACTCGCTCTTCACTTTCTTGCGGACGAGCTGCTCGACACCAAAACTTAGCAATCCGGCAATGACACCGTCAATCAAGACGGCTTTGGTCCGTTTCTTCGTTAATGGGTTCATTGGCTCATCCTCTGCATCATGCCAGACGTCAATACTTCGATGCCTTGTCCTTCTTCCGCGGCCATAATCAACGCGCGCGCCACATGGAGCGCTTGAATCGGTGCAGCATCTGGTAATTTATCGAGCAATAACGGTTGGAGCGGACGGCTGACGACCTCGGCTGCTTTCTCGCCGAGACGGAACTCCTCTCGATCCCCGAGCAAGAGCGACGGACGGGCGATAATCAAGTGTTCGAAGCCAAACACTTTGAGCCCGTTCTCGAGCTCCCCTTTCACCCGGTTGTAGAAGAAAGGTGACCGAAGTGACGCGCCTTGCGCCGAGACGACGGCGTAACGTGTCGCCCCGTGTCGTTTCGCGACACGTGCCACTTCAAGCGGCAAGTCGAGATCGACATGTTTGAACGCCTGACGTGAACCAGCGACGGCAATCGTCGTCCCAAGTGCGCAGTAGACGTCATCAATGTGCGGCAACGCCTCGTCCATCTCTTCGAATCCGACGACTTCATGCAGTTTCGGATGACTCCATCGTTTCGAGCGGCGGACGATTATCCAGACTTGATCATACCGTTCTTGTTCGAGCAACTGTTCGACGAGTTCGCGTCCAATCAATCCGGTGGCGCCAACGACAAGTGCAGTTTTCCCCATGCTTGTTCCCCCCTAGTTACGTAGTTCCTTTCAGTCTAGCTGACTTGCCGGTTATCGGCAACGACCTCGGCCGGACGGAACCGGTCGACGAGTCGGAAGAACCCGTTCAATAACAAGGCAGTGAACGATCCGGCGACGATGGCACTGTCCGTGAACAACTGCACCGCTTCCGGCATATTTGCGACGATGGCCGGGTTGGCCGTGATGCCAAGCCCGACACCGATCGACAAGGCGATTGTAATCAAGTTCTCATTTTTCGCAAAATCAACTTGGCTCAAAATCCGAATCCCTGACGCGGCGACCGTGCCGAACATGACGAGCATCGCCCCGCCGAGAACCGGTTTCGGGATCAATGTCGTGAACGTCGCGACTTTCGGCAAGAAGCCCAGCAAAATCAACAGACCGCTCGTCCAGAAGATGACGCGACGTGATTTGACGCCTGACAATTGGACGAGACCGACGTTTTGACTGAACGTCGTGTACGGGAAGCTGTTGAAAATCCCTCCGAGAATCGTTGCCACACCCTCGGCCCGATACCCTTTCGTCAACTCGTTCGAGCCAATCGGTTTTTTCGTGATATCGCTCAATGCTAAGAAGACACCGGTCGATTCAATCATCGAGATGATGGCCACGAGCGTCATGACGAGGATGGCCGAGACGTCAAACGTCGGCATCCCGAAGTAGAACGGTTGTACCATTTGGAACCAACCGGCCTCACGGACCGGACTGAAATCGACGAGACCGAGGAACGCGGCGACCCCTGTACCGATCAAGACCGCAAACAAGACAGCGGCCGCGCGCGTGAACACGGTACCGATTCGGTTCAAGACGAGAATCAAACCGATGGTCAAGCCACCGAGCGCCAAGTTTTGCATCGAAGCGAAGCCAGGCTCACCTGGCATCCCACCGCCGATATCATTGACAGCGACTGGGATGAGCGAGAGACCGATAATCGTCACGACCGAGCCGAGCACGACCGGCGGGAAGAAGCGAGCCAGTTTCCCGACAAAGCCTGAAATTAAGATGACAATGATTCCGCTCGCGATGAGTGCCCCATAGATGGCGGTGATGCCGCTCGAACTACCGATGGCAATCATCGGACCGACCGCGGTGAACGTACAACCGAGTACGACTGGCAGACCGACACCGGTGAAACGAGTCGTCCAGACTTGCAACAGCGTCGCGACACCACACATGAACAAATCGATGGCGACGAGATACGCGAGTTCCGTCGGACCGAGTCCGATGGCACCACCGACGATGAGCGGGACGATGGCCGCGCCCGTGTACATGGCGAGTAAGTGTTGGAAACCAAGGCTGGCTGTCTTAAACGTATTCATCGGACCACCTCCACGAAGGAAATCTCACCTGCTTCAAGCTTGGCAATTCGGGCTAGTGACTCGACTTGATAGCCTCGCTCGAGCAACTTGTCCCGTCCCGGTTGGAACGACTTCTCGATGACGATGCCGACACCGGCGACGACCGCACCGGCGGATTCGACGAGTTGCGTCAAACCGAGTGCGGCTTCCCCGTTGGCGAGGAAGTCATCGATGACGAGCACGCGCTCCCCAGGTTGGACGAAGCGACGGCTCAAACTGATGCGGTTCGTCTCTTGTTTCGTGAACGAGTAAACATCCGCTTCGACGAGATCGTCTTGGAGCGTAAGTGATTTACGTTTACGGGCAAAGACGAACGGGATGTCCATCTCAAGCGCCGTCATCATGGCTGGGGCGATTCCGCTCGATTCCAATGTGACGATACGATCGATTCCCGCGTCACGGAACCGGTCCGCGAACTCACGACCAATCGCCTGCATCAAGACAGGATCAACTTGATGGTTCAAGAAGGCATCGACTTTCAATACGTGTTCGGACAACGCTTGCCCTTCATCTCTGATTTTGTCTTCTAATTGCTTCATTGTTTTCCCTCCAATAAAAAAATGCGATTCGTCACCCCAACCCGGGGACGACGAACCGCATGGAAACAAAACGAATGCACACGACAAGCGTCACCCGTAGTCGAACCATTTACGGTGGTTCGGTAGAGACTTGTGAGCCATATTCTCACGGATATACGAGTGCGAATCTTTTATTTATATAAGATAGGACTTATTCTAGACGATATTTTATAAATTGCAACCCGTTTTGGAAAAGACGGCTAAAAGTTCGATTTTTCTGAAACTGCTGTATACTAAAGATACTGGAAAAACGAGAGGAGCCACATCCATTATGAAGCTATTCGTTTTAGGTGCCACCGGTCGGACCGGTCATCAGTTTGTCGATCAAGCCATCGAGCATGGTCATCATGTGACCGCTTTCGTACGGGAACAGAAAAAATTGATTCCGACCCCGCAACTTGAAATCATCGAAGGCGACGTCACAGACAGCGCCGCTTTGACAGATGCCCTCGCTGGTCATGACGCCGTCATCAGCTGTCTCGGGACCGACTTGAGCGATTCGGACTTCTTGGCCCGCGTCACCGACGCACTCGTCCCGGCGCTGAAAGCAAACGCCATCAGTCGGGTCGTCTATCTCGCCTCGGCCGGAATCGACAAAGAGATTCCAGGTATCGCCGGCACGGTCGTCACGTTCATGCTTCGGAAACCGCTCCGTGATCACCGGGCCGCGGTCGATTTATGGCGCAACTCGTCGTTCGATTACACGATTGTGCGGCCGATGCAATTGACGGACGGTCCCCGGACCTCGGTGTATCGAACGTCTATCGACAGCATTCCAGACAACGGAAAACAGATTTCACGGGCCGATGTCGCCCAGTTCATGCTGAACGCCGTTGAAGACCAACTCTTCATCCGCCAATCAGTCGGACTGGCGTACTAATTTTTTTGAATCCATGCTACAATATCGGATAGTCAACTTTGAAGGGAACGAATAAGAAATATGAGTATATTAACAGTACAAAACTTGAGCCACGGTTTCGGTGACCGCGCCATTTTGAACGACGTGTCTTTCCGTCTATTGAAAGGCGAACACATCGGCCTCATCGGAGCGAACGGTGAAGGAAAATCAACGTTCATGAACATCATCACACGTAAGCTCCAACCGGACGAAGGCAAAATCGAGTGGGCGAAAAACGTCCGTGTCGGTTACCTCGACCAGCACGCTGTCCTCGAGCGTGGGATGACGATTCGGGACGTGTTAAAGAGCGCATTCCA
Source organism: Exiguobacterium sp. s36 (assembly GCF_018618345.1). Taxonomy (NCBI): domain Bacteria; kingdom Bacillati; phylum Bacillota; class Bacilli; order Caryophanales; genus Exiguobacterium; species Exiguobacterium sp. s36. Next base: position 245,339 of record NZ_JACSLW010000003.1, on the reverse strand, counting down.
ATACTTGATTGACACCGAAACACGAATCGGTGAGCTCTACATGGAAATGGGCGATGCGACGCCTGAACAGATGGACGACATGCTCGCCGAAGTCGGCGAACTGCAGGAAATGCTCGATTCGAACGACTTCTATATCATCGACGCGAAAGTCGAAGAAGTCGCACGCGGTCTCGGTATTTTAGATGTCGGACTCGACCGTGACGTCACGGACCTCTCAGGTGGTCAGCGGACGAAAGTATTGCTCGCGAAATTGCTTCTCGAGAAGCCGGACATCCTTCTCCTCGATGAGCCGACCAACTATTTGGACGAGGCCCACATCGAGTGGTTGAAGCGTTATCTCCAGAACTACGACAACGCCTTCATCTTGATTTCGCACGATATCCCGTTCTTAAACAGCGTCATCAACTTGGTTTACCATATGGAGAACCAAGACTTGTCACGCTATGTCGGGGACTACGACAAGTTCATGGAAGTGTACGAGATGAAACGCTCGCAGCTTGAATCGGCTTATAAACGCCAGCAGGCAGAAATCGCCGACTTGAAAGACTTCGTCGCCCGCAACAAGGCACGCGTCTCGACGCGGAACATGGCGATGTCGCGCCAGAAAAAACTCGATAAGATGGACGTCATCGAACTGAGTGCGGAACGTCCAAAACCAGAGTTCCGGTTCTTGCAGGCACGCACGTCAGGTCGTCTCATCTTTGACGCCAAAAATCTCGTCATCGGTTATGATGAGCCGCTCTCACGACCACTCGACCTCCAAATGGAGCGCGGTCAGAAGATTGCCCTCGTCGGTGCGAACGGGATCGGGAAGACGACACTGTTGAAGAGCCTTCTTGGCATGATCAACCCGCTTGAAGGAACCGTCGAACGCGGTGAGTTCTTGGAGATTGGGTACTTCGAACAAGAAGCGGCCGTCAGCAACAACACATGTATCGAAGAGATTTGGAGCGAGTTCCCATCACTCAACCAGCAACAAGTCCGTGCCATGCTCGCGAAATGCGGTCTCATGACGAAGCATATCGAGAGTAAAATCGCGGTCCTCAGTGGTGGAGAGAAGGCGAAGGTCCGTCTCTGTAAGCTCCAAAACAACGAATCGAACTTGCTCCTCCTCGATGAGCCGACGAACCACTTGGACGTCGACGCAAAGGAAGAGTTGAAGCGCGCGTTGAAAGAATATAAAGGCAGTATCCTACTCATCAGTCACGAACCGGAGTTCTATCAAGACATCGTCACCGACGTCTGGAACTGCGAATCGTGGACGACAAAAGTATTCTAATCCGTGTAGAGGAAGTGGCGTATGGCTGGCCCGATTCAAGTAAACGAACGTATCGTTCTATATGACATCATTCGAGGGTTTGCCCTATGCGGCATCTTTCTCGTCAACATCCCCACAATGCTCGGAAGCGACTGGATTTCCGGTCGCGCCGACTATGCGGGGAGCGATTTACTCGTTCGGACGCTATTCGATTTGTTCGTCCAGACGAAGTTTTACACGATTTTCTCGCTCTTGTTCGGAATCGGCTTCTCGATTTTTCTCGAGCGCTCGTATGCGCGCGGGGACTCGGTCGCCCGTTATATCCGCCGTATCGTGATTTTGTTTCTATTCGGACTCGTTCACCTGGCCATTTGGTCGGGTGACATCTTACATACGTACGCGATGTGGGGCTTGTTGCTCCCACTGTTTTATGGATTAAGCAACCGGGCGATTTTGACATGGGCATGGAGTTTGTTGATTGGGAGCTTTTTACTCTTCTATGTCTCATCCATGTACTTAGAATTATCGCTCGGATTTAGGTTTAGTGGTGATCCTTTCCCGGCAATCTTTAATTCTGGATTCGGCCCATGGTTCGACTATCGCTTAGACGAAGAGATTTTTGACATGTTCCAAAACTCATTTTTTGTCGGGGTTGAAATTCTAAGCCTGTTCTTGTTCGGACTTTATATCGGACGGGAACGGAAACTCCTCACGTGGAGCATCCGAGGATTGACACGGACGGCCATCATCTGTACGATAGCGGCCATACCGTTCTTCGCAGTCATTATTTGGCATCACTACGGTAGCGGTGCCGAGTATTCGGCGACGAACTCTGCGGCTGTCCTCGTCTCTGGGAAACTGCTCGCGACGACGTACGTCTGTCTCTTTACGATTGCCGTCCGTAACGGGCGCGCATTTCGTCCACTGCAGGCGCTCGGCCGTATGGCGCTGACGAACTATTTGACGCACACGCTCGTCGTCGTCCTGCCGGTCATCGCCCTCGGCTACTACGGTCGCCTGTCGTTGACGGAAGGATTGTTCTTAAGCATCGCAATTTTGATTGCCCAAGCGTTCTTCTCGATGTGGTGGCTCAAATCGCATCGATATGGTCCGTTCGAGAAGTTATGGCGCATCGGAACATATGGAAGACAATCCAACTAGAGGGACGCCGGTTCATGCTGTTCGTGATTACGAAATCCTGACAATATATATGCGAACAAGGCTCGAAGCAGACGCTTCGAGCCTTGTTCGTTATAAAACAAAAAATGAACGCCCAGTCGATCGACAGGACGTCCATGCATTTCTTAGTTTGTGGCTGCAGCAGTCAACACAGGCACAATTTGTTTTTTACGTGAGACGACACCAGGGAGTGTCGCAAGGCCATCAACCAATTTGACGTTGAACGCCTGCTCGAATAGGTCAGTCTTCTTACCGACAACGAGTGCTTCTGAATCGTTCGTCAAGATGTTCGTGATGGCGAAGACAAACAAATCGAGTTCTTTGTCTAATATCTTCACGGCCATTGCCGCTTCGACTTCAGCTTTACGGCTCAATACATCGTTCGCGTCGACCGTGTTCACTTGAGCAATCTCGATGCGGTAGTCGCCCATCGCAAACTCTTTCGCGTCGAGCGAGATGAGTTCTGGGATCGTCTTTTGGCTAAGGTCGGCTCCGGCTTTCAACATCTCGAGACCGTATGTCTCGATATCTGTACCAGAGATAGCTGCGAGTTCTTTTGCCGCTTTGATGTCCTCGTCCGTGCATGTCGGTGACTTGAACAAGAGCGAGTCCGAGATGATCGCCGATAGCATCAATCCTGCCATGTCAGGCGCGATTTCGACACCGTGCTCTTTATAGAGTTTGAGCAAAATCGTCGCCGTGCATCCGACAGGCTCCGCCCGATAGTAGAGGGCATCTGCTGTTTGGAAGTTGGCGATACGGTGGTGATCGACGACTTCGAGGATGCGTACGTCCTCGATGTCTTCCGCGCTTTGTTGGAACTCGTTATGGTCGACCAAGATGACCGAGTTCACTTCGTCCGAGACGCGTTCCACGAGGCGTGGTGCTTTGACGCGGAAGTGGTCGAGCGCATATTGCGTCTCCCCGTTCACTTCACCGAGGCGGATCGCCTCGGCGTCCATCCCTAACTTTTTCTTGAGCTCCGCGTAAGCGAGCGCCGAGCAAATCGTATCTGTGTCTGGATTTTTATGTCCAAAGACTAGTACTGTACTCATCATACATTCTCCTCACTATGATAGTTTTCCCTTATCCATTATAACGTCTATACTCATTCTTTCAATTCCCAAACAAAAAGAGCCACTAGGGGCTCTTTACGCTTGTTCGTCTTCGTCCGTCTCTTCAAGGTCCGAATGATCCCCTTTTGAATCTTCTTCGTGCGAAATATCCGGTTGGTCTCGTTTCAACTTCTCTTGTTCTTCTTGTTCACGCTTTTTATCTTGTTCTGACATCTGTCTCATCCTTTCGGTTTTGTCATGTCGTAGACTGTTCCCCGAGCTGGATGGCTTCAAACGGATGTATTCTTTCTGTTAACAAACTGTGATGTCACGCTTGAACGAATACGACCTCGTCGCCACGGATCTCGACGTTGACGTCTTGTCCTTGGAACAACCATTCATCCTGTTCAGCCACGACGAAGCGAATCCCGTCCTCTTCCGTTTCGACTACAGCGTTGTCGATGTCTTCTGTGATGACGCCCACTGAGAAGCCGTGCGTCAAATCGGTCGAACCCCCATATTTGGCGAAGAGGCGCACCGTCTGGCCTGCCTCGACTTCCATTTCATCTTTAAAAAATTGGAGTGCTTCTTCTGTCACGTTAATCTTCATCTGTCATCCTCCTCTCGACTTCTGTCTCCATTCTAATCGTTTCAGAAAAGACGAGCGAGGAAGTTGCCTAGAGCGTCGTCCCCGGCAAATACGTGACCGTTAAACTGTTTGTGACCGAAGCTGCACCGTTCATTTCATCAAACGTCACGTCGAACAGCGTCCGGCCGATGTCTTCATTTGGCGAGTGCATCGTCGACAGACCGAATGCCTGACCGATCGGATGACCATCGAAGCCCAGGATGGCGACTTCATCGGGGATGCTGACACCGCGACGGCGTAATTCCCCTAAAAAACCGAGCGCCACATAATCCGACGAGAAAAAGAGCGCTCGAGGACGCTCTTGTTGACGTAGAAACGCATCGGCCAGTCCGATTCCGTCCTCGCTCGTCAAGTAACCGGTCCAGACCCACCGCTCACGCGCAAGTTCGACTTCATCGAAGTACGCTTGCTGACGCGCGATCGAGCTTGGACTGTCTTGTCTTGACAACACGATGCCGATTTCGGCATATCCCGCTTGCGCCAACACGCGCAAACCGGCGACGAACGCGGTGTAATGATCGACGTGGACCGAAGAAATCGTCTGCGGCGCTCCGACGGTCGCGACCGCGATCGGACCAAACTGTCTATACGTTTCCATCTCATCGAATGACATCGTATGGGATAACAGAATCGCCCCATCGACTTCACGGTGCTTCAATAAATCAAGCGCTTGCCGCTCTTGGTCGAGTTGATATTCTGTCTGCCACATGACGAGTCGATAATCTCTTTGGAGGGCAGCTTTCGCGAGCCCGTTGACGAACAGTCCATAATACGGATGATCCAAATACGGCAACACGACGACAAAGCGTTGCGTGCGACCGGTCGATAACGTCAGCGCCTGCTGATTCCGTAAATAGCCAAGTTCGGCCATCGCCCGTCGCACCCGTTCCCGCTTCTCTTTCGACACGTATGGGTGCTCATTGAGCACGCGCGATACCGTCGTCACGGATACGTCCGCATATTTTGCGATATCTCGGATGTTCGCCATTCCGCTTCACCTCAATCTGTCAGTCTTTGCATATAGTGTACCCACTCTGACTCCTGACTGTCACCTTTCGCAATCACTTGTTTCCGGATGGCTTGGACGAGACGAAACCGTTCTTCGACGGAGAGATGAAGAAACTCGTCTTGGAAACGGGCGCACAACATTCTTCCGAGCGGCGTATACAACTGATTGATGACGAGTTCGTAGACGATCCCACTACACCATGTCTTCCACGTTGTCGGATTCATGAGCTTTCCCTCCTTTGACTTAACCGTACAGTCTGAAACGCGTTTCAGAGCAAGTACTATTTTTATTTTGTCTATTTCCGAACATTCAGCGCTTACATGAGAATATTTCAGGTATTTTCACTCAAAATCATTGACGACAGCCAGCTCATTTTGTATAGTCATCAAGTTGATAACGTTAATTCGAAGATTGACGAACATTATTGTTCGGAAATTACTAATGATAGGGAGTTTTATTCATGAACTTTTTTCAATTGAAACAACATGGGACGAACGTTAAACAAGAAGTGATGGCCGGCATCACAACGTTCGTGACGATGGCATACATCTCCGTCGTCAACCCTGCGATTCTGTCAGATGCCGGCATCCCGTTCGCACAAGCGTTCACGGCGACCATCATCGCCATCTTGATTGGTACCGGACTCATGGCGTTCTACGCCAACCTCCCAATCGCCGTTGCACCAGGGATGGGACTGAACGCATTCTTCGCGTATACACTCGTCGCCCAGCAACAGATTGCTCCGTCAACCGCGCTCGGCGTCGTGTTCGTCTCGTCGGTCTTCTTCTTGATTTTGTCGCTGTCACCGATTCGGACGAAACTGATTCAAGCGATTCCAGCGTCGCTCAAGCATGCCATCACGACCGGTATCGGTTTGTTCATTGCCTCGCTCGGATTGAAGTTGTCAGGTCTCATCGTTGCGGATGAGGCGAACCTTGTCCGGCTCGGGGACTTGTCATCGCCGAGTGTCTTGCTCGTCCTCGGTGGCTTGATTGTCTCGGCGCTCTTGTTCTCTCGGAACGTCCCAGGCTCGCTCCTCATCGGGATGGTACTTACCGGAATCGCCGCCTATTTCATGGGTCTGTTGAAGATTGAAGGCGTGACGGCGATGCCGACATTGCCGGAAGGACTGATGGTCAATCCGCTCACGGCGTTCTCAGACGTCATCCAATACGGCTTGTTCGGTGCCGTCTTGTCATTCTTCCTCGTCACGTTATTCGATACGACGGGAACACTCGTCGGTGTCGGAAAACAGGCCAACCTGTTGAAAGAGGATGGGACGATTGAGAACGGTCACCGCGCTTTGTTCGCCGACTCGCTCGCGACAATGGGTGGCTCGCTCGTCGGGACGAGCCCGTCGACGGCTTACATTGAATCAGCTGCCGGTGTCGCCCAAGGCGGACGGACCGGTCTCACGACAGCGGTCGTAGCCGGTTTGTTCGGACTCACCCTATTCTTCAGCCCGCTCATCGGTGCCATCTCTGGCGTTGCCGCCATCACGGCGCCGGCGCTCATCATCGTCGGTGCGCTCATGTTGACGAACGTCCGCTATATCGACTGGACCGATTTCAGCGAATACTTCCCGGCGTTCATGACGATTCTCATCATGCCGCTCTCGGGCAGTATCGAACGCGGGATCGCCTTCGGGTTCATCCTGTATCCAATCTTCAAAGCGATGAACAAAGAGACGGTCCACCCGCTCATCTACTTGTTCGGCGCACTGTTCATTTTGGAAATGTTCTTCTTATAAGTTAGATTCGTGCCCTCGTCGACCGACGAGGGTTTTTCTGTTATTCAGCACGGGAACACTGTCGTATATCAGTTCCGTCCTGAATCTTGATTCATTATCATTTAGTTCTCAATTAGGTAGGATTTTACATTTATTTGAGAGATTCGTCCCATTTTTCTGTTTTGTGGCTGTTTGTTATGGAATAATAACTGTGAAACCGTTTACGAATAAAACTATGAACAGGAAAGAAGGAATGGACATGCCTAAAGTGGCACTGTTCGTCACTTGTCTCTCTGATACGTTGTTCCCATCGGTAGGACAAGCGACGGTCGAACTATTAGAACATCTAGGTTGTGACGTCAGTTTCCCGTTTGAGCAGACGTGTTGCGGTCAGCCCGCCTATAACAGCGGCTACCATGAAGAGACGAAGAAGATTGCGAAGCATATGATTGAGACGTTCGAGAAGGCCGATGCCGATTATATCGTCGGCCCGTCCGGTTCATGTGTCATGATGATGCGCGACTATCCGCACTTGTTCAAAGATGACCTTGCCTGGAAGATGCGGGCCGAGGCCCATGCGGCGAAGACGTTCGAATTGACGCAGTTCATCGTCGACGTGCTCGAAGTGACGGACGTCGGGGCCAAGTTCTCCGCCAAGGCGACGTACCACGCCTCGTGCCACATGACGCGCCTGCTCGGCATCGAGGCGGCACCGGGGCAGTTGCTCAAAAATGTCGACGGCTTGACGATGCTCCCGCTCGACAATGTCCACAACTGTTGCGGCTTCGGGGGGACATTCTCCGTCAAGATGCCAGACGTCTCGGTGCAGATGGTCGATGAGAAAGTTGAATCGATCTTGAACTCGGGGGCCGAGGTGCTCATCGGGGCGGACGCCTCGTGTTTGATGAATATCGGGGGACGCCTCCATAAACAAGGTCATCCAATCAAAGTGATGCATATCGCGGAAGTGTTGAACGAAGGGGTGAAACAAGCATGAGCATGGGGATTCGGTTAGATGAGAAGTTTCAAGATCGACGCAAAGACGGGATTGATAATCCGTTCATGCGCCAAGCTGTCAGTTCGGCCCAGAACCGATTACGTGACGGAAGGCTGAACGCGGCAGGTGAGCTTGGGGATTGGGAAGCGTTTCGGGACCATTCGGAAGAGATTCGCCAACATGTGCTCGAACATCTTGACTATTACTTGTATCAATTGAGCGAGAATATCTCCAAACGAGGCGGCAACGTCTTTTTCGCCGAGACGCCGGAAGAAGCGAACCGTTACATCCGGGAAGTCGTTCGCGCCAAGAATGCCAAGCACGTCGTCAAATCGAAATCGATGGTGACAGAAGAAATCGGGTTGAATGAGGCGCTCCATGAGGAAGGATGCACGGTCGTCGAGTCCGATCTCGGGGAATGGATTCTGCAGCTCGACAACGATCCACCGTCGCACATCGTCGCCCCGGCCTTGCACAAAGACCGAAACGCCGTCCACGAGACGTTCACGGCCCACGGCTATGAAGGATCGAACGACCCGACCGAGCTCGGGCGTTATGCTCGCCGTGAGTTGCGGAAAGACTTTTTGAAAGCAGAAGTCGGCATCACGGGCTGTAACTTCGCCATCGCCGAGAGCGGTGCCGTCGGGCTCGTGACGAACGAAGGGAACGGTCGAATGGTGACGTCGCTTCCGGACACGGTCATCTCGGTCATGGGCATGGAACGGATCGTGCCATCGTATGAAGAGTTCGAGGTGCTCGTCAATATGCTATGTCGGAGCGCCGTCGGTCAACGACTCACCTCGTACATCACGACGTTCGCTGGCACGCGCGGTCACGGCGAAGTCGACGGACCAGAGGAGTTCCATCTCGTCATCGTCGACAACAAACGCTCTGGTATCCTCGGCACACAGTTCCAATCTGTGCTCCAATGCATCCGCTGTGCGGCCTGTATTAATGTCTGCCCAGTCTACCGCCATATCGGTGGTCACGCCTACGGCTCAATTTATCCGGGCCCGATCGGTGCCGTACTCGCCCCGCTCCTCGACGAATACGAGAATTATAAAGAATTGCCATACGCCTCGAGCCTATGCGGTGCCTGTACGGAAGCCTGTCCGGTTAAAATCCCGCTTCACGAGCTGTTGATTGAGCATCGTCGGGTCATCGTCGAGGAGAAGAGACAATCACCGTTCGTCGAGCGCATCGCCATGAAAGGCTTCGCCGTCACATCCTCGAGTCCGTTCTTATTTGAAGCGGCCGAACACATCGCGCCGTTCGCATCGTCCCCGTTCACGAAAGCGGGACAAATCGACAAAGGGTTACCGGCGTGGACGGATTCGAAAGACTTACCACAACCCGCCAAGCAGACGGTGCGGGATTGGTTCAAGAAACGGGGGAATGCAGAATGAATCCAGGCACAATCACCAATCGCGAGGATTTTCTAAAACGAATCGCAGGGCAACTCGGACGTGACGTCGATTTGACGCCGCCGAAACGAGTGTATAAGCACCGACCGCAAGACGAGGTGTTGAAAGATGCGTCCGACGAGGAACTGCTCGAAACGTTCCGGATGGTCGCGACACGCATCCACACCGACGTCGTCGAATGCGAGTCGGCCAACCTCGATGATACGCTCCGTCTGTTAATTGATCGGTATGAAGGGAAGGCCATCATCGCTGAACATGACGACCGGATTCAGGCGTGGGCCCCAAACACGAGCGAATTGTTTGACTGGTGGGATGTGGAGCGCCCGGAAGACAGCCGTGCCCTCGCCATAAAAGCCGATATCGGCATCACGATTGCCGACCAGGCCCTCGCCGAGAGTGCAACCATCGTTCAATACGCAGCACCCGGCAAGTCACGTACAATCAGCCTATTGCCGCGCGACCATATCGCCATCATCCCGAAATCGGTACTTGTCCCGCGGATGACGCAGGCGGCCAAACAATTGGCCGACCTCGACCGCTCCGGTGAGCTCAACTCGCCGAACGGAGTCAACTTCATCTCAGGTCCATCGAACTCGGCCGATATCGAGATGAATTTGATTGTTGGGGTGCACGGACCAGTCCGTGTCGCCTACTTGCTCGTCCACGATCTGTAAACAAAAAGACTCGCGCGTGAATAGCTCACGCGCGAGTCTTTTTCATGCTTATTCGACGGTGATGCTCCCGTTGGAGCTCGTCAGTTTGAGTTCGACCGTCCCGTCCCCGAACGTCCGCTCGTTCGCCCGATCCCCGAACAGTTCGACTTTGCCGTTTCTCGTCTTGGCCCGGATGACGGCGTCACGCGGATCTCGCTTCAAACGCACATCGATGCGTCCGTTGTTCGTTTTCAGACGGACCGGATGCTCGAGCACATCGATGACACAGTCGATGCGTCCGTTCGATGTCTTCGCCTCGACTGCCCCTGTCACGTCATGGATATCGAGACGGCCGTTCGACGACTGAACATCGAGACGATCCACAGTCGAGCCAAGCACTTCCACGCGTCCGTTCGACGATTGCGCGTCAAGGTCCTGCCCTGTCATCGACGTGAGACTGACTTTCCCGTTCGAAGAGCGGAACGAGCCTCGCTTGGCGCTAACAGTATGGCCCGTGATGCTCCCGTTCTCACTCTCAACTTCGACCGATGCGGCCTCGAGATTGCGCACGTCACAGGAGCCGAGACGATTTTTCAAGACGACTTGCTCATACGCATGGCGTGGTAGCTCGACGTGTAACACCGGTGCCTTTGTCACTGCCCAGGCGAACAAGTTCGACAGACCGAACCGGCGCTCTGATTCGATTCGAATCTCCAGGGTGTCCCCAACGATCTCCATCGTCACCCCGTGGTCCCGTTCCGTCTCGAGCGTGGCGTAGGCAAAGCCGTCATGAGACGGCACGACTTGGACGTGTGCTTGCAGGACGTTAATCGAGACGTTGCGAAACGCCACGTTCTGGCTTTTGACAACGGCCGGTTCTTTTCGTACGTCAGGCGATGGGTCGACCGAACCAAGCAACTCGCTCGCGAGCGCGCTTGGCGCCCCGAGTTCCTCAATCATCGCCGCATCTGTCTTCCCGTCGATTCGTCCACTCGCAAAGTATTCCGACACATCCCGTAAAATGTCGACCCGCTCGATGACGCTCATTCCCATCAGTAACCGTTCGAGTTCCAATAAATATTGTTCTTCTGTCATTTGTCCGTTCCCCCTTCAATCAATTCGTTGACACCGGTCGTGAACGCTTCCCATTCCGCACGTAGTTCTGCCAAATGAGCTTTCCCCTGCTCTGTGATCGTGTAATACTTTCGCGGTGGTCCTTCTGCCGACTCCTTTAAGTACGTTGTGAAGTACCCGTCCGAGGTGAGTCGCCGCAGGAGCGGATAGACGGCCCCTTCCGAGATGGCGACTTTTGCCGAGATGGCTTGCACGAGCTCATACCCGTAGCGGTCATGCGTCTCGACGAGCGCGAGCACACATAAATTGAGTACGCCTTTCTTGAACTGAGGGTTCATTTCTTCGCCTCCTCTACTATATATTAAACAATAGCTTATCATTCACTATTATTCAATAGATAATAGTTAAATTTCCGCTTATTTCTTGATTGGTGGAAACAACTGGTTCAAATCTGTACAATGAAGGAACGACACTCGCAGGATATTTGTCACAGTAGGAACGTACGCAGTTCCAGGAAGGAACGGTCTTTATGAAAGCATGGATTGACCAGCGGATCGGAAGACAGTTTTTATTCGTCTTCTATTTATTCATCGGACTGATCCTCCTTACCTCACTCGCCGTGTACATGTATACGGAAAACCGAATCGAACAAACGACGTCATCGCTCGAGAACATTAGTGAACGTCGCACGAACGCGACTGAACTATTCGAGACGTGGCAGTCGATGCAATATGAAATGCGCGGGTATGTCATCCTCGGCGACGATGCGATGCTCGCCCGCGTGAAAGAAAAACAAGACTTAATTGAGATTCAGACCGCATGGTTCGAGACGAACGCGGTCACTGAAAAAGAGAAGACGTATGCAAGCGACGCACGGACGCTATTCTCGGCCTATCAACAACGCGTCATGCCGAGTCTAGAGCGATATGTCATCGCCAAACGCGAAGGGACGGTCACAGAACCGTTTTTGAAAATGCCGACGCTCGGTAAAGTGACACCGCAAGCGGAACCGCCTGCCGACCGCAAATTTAAAATCAACTCAAAAAGTGCAGCTGACATGAGTGCGAGCATCGTCGATATGGAGACGGTGTTCACCGAATACCGCAACTCGTTGAATGAAGAAGAGAATCAGTTGCGAGAACAACTCGCCACTCATACAAAGTGGGCGCAAGTGCTCTGGCTCCTCTCCCTCCTCGCCGTGTTGCTCGTCCTCTTTATCGTTGCTCGTCCTTACGTGAAACGATTAACCGGTCAACTTCAAGAGTTGATCGTCAACAGTGAACGATTGGCGGATGAACGCATCATTCCGATTCCAGCGGCCGTATCTTCACGAAACGAGGTCGGACAATTGACGAACTCATTCCGTCAAATGGCCTCTTCGCTCGCGACACAACGCAACCAAGTCGAGGAAGAACGCGAGAAGACGGCGCGCCTCCTGCACTCGATTCGTGATGCGGTCATTTATGTCGAGCATACGACACATGAGAAGTTCGCCAACCAGGCCCTCTTCATCATGTTCAATCAAGCCGCCACGAAACGGAACGAGATGGACTTGTATCGTTTGGATGCCGATTTAGAAGAACTTGGTTTCCAAGTCGATCAGAAAGACTCGTTCTTCTCATTCATGCGCCGCGCGTTTGATGGCGAGAGCATGGAAGAAAGTGTGACGTTCTCGATGAATCAAGAAGAACGCTTCATTCAGATGTATGCGGAGAAAATCCACTTGCGCGGCACCCGTCACGGCACGATGCTCGTCTTCCGGGACGTGACACAAGAGACCGAGGTCGACCGTTTGAAAACGGAACTCGTGTCGACCGTGTCGCACGAACTGCGCACACCGCTCACGAGCATCATCGGTTTCACCGAGCTGCTTCGCTACCGGACGATGCCCGCGGAGCGCATCGATCAATATTTAGGGATGATTCACCAAGAGACGCTCCGTCTCGAAGACTTGATTTCCAACCTGCTCGATGTGCAACGGATGGAGTCCGGAAAACAGACGTACCATAGCCGACCCGAGAGCTTGCATACGATTTTAAAAGAAACGATCGCCATCCATCAAGGTGCGAGTGAACATCATCAGCTCGACCTCGAATGTGATACGAATCTATATGTATACGGTGATCGGGATCGCTTGAGTCAACTGTTCACGAACTTGCTCCACAACGCGATCAAATATTCACCGGAAGGCGGAAAAGTCGCCGTCTGTGTCACGAATGACAAGTCCGATGTCATCGAGATTTCGATTCAGGACACCGGCATCGGCATTCCGACGTCGGCGCTACCGAAACTGTTCGACAAGTTTTATCGCGTCGACAACTCGGCCAGTCGTAAAATCGGTGGCACGGGCCTTGGCCTCGCCATCTGTAAAGAAATTGCCGAAGGACACGGCGGAACGATTCGCGTCGATTCGAGCGTCGGCCACGGCTCGACATTCACCATCATCTTGCCGAAATACGCGGCGGAAGATCAACTAAGCAGTTAATAGACAAAGGGAGGCTCCGCGTCAAGCGGCGTCTCCCTTTTATCATTGCACTTTATTTTCAGGACCGAATGATGGATAGAGCGACAAGCCTCCGTCCGCGAAAATCGTCGCGCCGGTGACGTATGATGACTCGTCTGAAGCAAGCCATGCCGCAACGGCCGCAATCTGTTCCGGACGACCAATCTCATGAGTCGGGATGAGTGCCTCGAGCCCTTTCTTCTCTTCAGGGTCTTGCATCGTCTCTTCATTGATTGGTGTGTCGATGGCGCCTGGTGCGATGCCATTGACACGAATTTTGTTCGGTGCGTACTCGAGGGCGACCGATTTCGTGAACATCTTCACGCCACCTTTACTCGCCGCATAATGCGTATAGCCTGGACGTGGAATCACTTCGTGCACCGATGACATATTGATGATGTTTCCTTGAATCTCATGGTCGACGAAGTATTTGAGGGCGGCACGTACACCGAGGAACGTTCCCGTCAAATTCGTGTCGATGATTTTCTTCCAGTTATCGAGCTCCATCTCGTGCGTCTTCGCCTCGACCTGTACGCCGGCATTGTTGACGAAAATGTCCATCTTCCCGAACTCCGATACGGCCGTTTCAATCATCTTCTCGGCGAGACCCTCTTCGGCGACGTCCCCTTTGACTGCGACCGCTTTCCCGCCAGCAGCCTCGATGCCTTCAATGACTTTGTTCATCTCGTCCTCGCTGCTACGATAATTCAAGACGACATGAACCCCTTCCTTCGCATATCGTTCCGCGATGGCGCGCCCGAGTCCTTTCGAACTCCCGGTGATGACTGCGACTTTTCCCTTTAGTTCTGGATAGTTAGCCATATCAATTCCTCCTTCATCTCTTCTCGATTTGTAGTTCCCTCATTCCCCTCTTGTCGAAACCTTTCCGCCTGTTTTTTGAATATTTTTGGTAAATCTACTATACTGAAACAAACTATTCGTTTTCAGGGATTCTCCTGAACGACATACGACTTAACGTTAATGGAGGTGACTCCCCGATTTTTGGGGGAATTTTTGGACAGTCCCATGTTACTCAGCTTATTGATCGTCGCCTTGCTCATTTTTATGACCGCCTTTTTCGTGGCGGCCGAATTCTCCATCGTCAAAGTGCGTGGGGCCCGACTCGACCAACTCGTGCTCGAAGGAAACCGACGGGCCGCTGTCGCCAAGAAAGTGATTGAGAATCTCGATGACTCGCTATCGGCCTCACAGTTCGGCATCACACTCGCTGCCCTCGGGCTAGGCTGGATTGGCGCGGACCAAATCGAAGGGATGATTCAACCGCTCGTCGACCGCTTGAACGTCTCATCGTCGCTCGCGACCATCCTATCTTTCTTGATTGCCTTCTTGCTGATTGCCTTCTTACACGTCGTCATCGGGGAACTCGTCCCGAAAACGCTTGCTGTGCATGAAGCCGAACGCTTGACGTTACTCGTCGCCCGACCGCTCTATTTCTTCACGAAATTACTGTATCCGTTTATCCATGTGTTGAACGGGACGGCCCGGTTGACGTTGCGCTTGTTCGGCGTGCAGACGACCGCGCAAGAGACGGCGCACTCGGAAGAAGAACTTAAGATCATCATGACCGAGAGCTTCCGCAGCGGAGAAATTAACGAGAATGAGCTCGCCTACGTTCAAAACATCTTCTCCTTCGACGAACGGATCGCCAAGGACGCGATGGTCCCACGAATGAACATGGTGACCATCGACGAAGAAGACTCGATTGAGACGATTATCGCTACCGTCCAAGAACATCAATACACCCGTTATCCGGTCACGCGTGATGGCGACCGCGATGACGTGCTTGGTTTCATCAATGCCAAACAATTATTCACCGCTCAACTCGTCAAAAGCGATGCCCCGTTCGAGACGTTCATTCATCAGCTGCCGCTCGTGACGGAATTCACACCGCTCCAAGAAGCGATGGTGAAAATGCAGAACGCGCGGACGATGATGTGTCTCGTCATCGATGAGTACGGCGGTACGGCCGGTCTTCTCACGATCGAGGACATCCTCGAGGAAATCGTCGGAGAGATTCGTGACGAGTTCGACCGTGACGAACAGGCTGAAATCACCGAGGTCACACCCGGTCATTACCGCTTGTCCGGTCTCGTCTTGACGCAAGAGATTGAAGAACGGTTCGGCATCGAAATCGAAGATGACGTCGATACAATCGGCGGCTTCGTCTTATCGCAAAAAGCGAATGCCCGCACCGGTGAACGGTTCGTCTTACCGGGCGAACATGAACTGATCGTCCGTGAAATCGACAATCACCGCGTCGTTTTCGTCGATTTGATTTTAGCCCATAAAGACGAGATTCAACCTGAACTCGACTGACTCAATGGACCGCCCTCCCCGATTTTTCGGGGAGGGCTTTTCGTGGAGCGGTCGAACTGTCGCTATATTTTCATGTCTTGTCGTGATATACTGCACATATGTTGCTAATTTGAGTGCGTGTCACTCATTGACACAACATCACCGAACAGTTCATCAATGTTCGGTCCAACAACTACAGAAAGAAGGTTACGCATGGAACGTAAACTATTTTTAATTGACGGAAACTCCATGCTGGCCAGTGCCTACTATGGTGCCGCCGCGAGCCGAACGAAAAAAGGACGCGAGGTATCTAAAAACGATCGGAGTGCCGTCATCGGTATGACCGGCCTCATCCGGACGATTCTACGCAGACATCGTCCGACTCATTTCGTCGTCGTGTGGGACGTCTCACGTGAAACATTATGGCGCCGCGAGCTCTATCCAGGCTATAAACGCCGTCGCCGCCAGACACCACCCGAGTTGAAAGCACAAATGGAACTCATGCGCCAATTGCTTGAAGAGAGCGGCATTCCGCAATATCAAGTCGAAGGCTATGAAGGTGAAGATTTGATTGCTCATATCGCTCGGAAGTTCAGCTGTAGCGCCCCTGTCGTCATTATGACGAAAGACAAGGACTTGCTTCAGCTCGTGAGCCCACGCATCACCGTCTGGCTTCAAACGCAAGAGCTGCAACAAATGCAGGCTCGTTGCGACATCAAAGACAATCGCCCGCTCCCGCTCAAGCGACATCTCGAGATTCGCCCTGAGGAGATTGCGGCATTGTACGAGGGATTGAAGCCAAAACAGCTCTCAGCAGTCAAAGCATTGACAGGAGACCGTTCAGACGGGATTCCACCTGTGGCCGGATTAGATGAAAGTCAATCGGTCCAGTTAATCAAACGCTTCGGTTCGCTCGATAAGCTCTATACGGCGCTCAGCGTCAAAGGCGATAAACGACAATTGATCAATGAAACGATCGCGGCACTGACGTCAGAAGAAGTGCCCCGTAACTTGAGACGCACACGTAAAAAGGCCGAGCGCAACATGGAGCTCGTCCGTCTCGATGTCACGGTGCCAGAACTTGAACACTTGAAACTCGCTCATCTTGAGCTCAGTATCAATTCAAAACGTGTCGAACAAGCGTATCAAAAGCGCGGCATTCGCCTCTCGTTTGATTCAAGTCAAAAGAAAATTTCAGCACGCTAAAAAAGCGCGGACATTAGTCCACGCTTTTTATATTGACCGTGATGCCGTCGTCATCGGTGAGCGACCATTCCGATGTCGTCCCGCCGAGTTCGCGATTCGTGGCCGTATCGACCAAGAGCGTCCACGCCTCCAGACCGGCCTCTTGTCCCATCGGCTGGCTTGGTCGGGCCCAGACGTTCGCGCCAATGTGGTGATGATACCCGTCGGCCGCTAAAAATAAGGCGCCCGGATACGAATCGGTCGTCACCTTGAAACCGAGACGATTTTGATAGAATAATTTTGCCGCTTCTAGGGAACGTACTTTGAAGTGGACATGCCCCATCGTCGTCCCGTTCGGAAGACCCGTGAACGGACGGTCGGCCGCCGCCTCGAGCATCGATTCATATTCAACTGGGTCCGTCGACATCTTCACATGACCGTTCGCTTCATATTCCCACTGCTCGCGGGGACGATCGGCATAGAGCTCGATGCCGTTACCTTCCGGGTCGCTCAAATAGAACGCCTCACTGACCAAATGATCTCCTTGTCCGACTTCAATCCGTTGTTCAATCAAATGACGAAGGATTCGTCCGAGTTCGACACGGTTTGGCAATAGGATCGCCATATGGAACAAGCCAGCTGTTCGTGGATTTGGACGCACGCCGCTCACTTCATGTAAGACGACGAGCGCCATTTCGTTCGTTCCGAGTGTGACGCGATGTTCTGACGTCTCGAGTACATCCATTCCGATGACGCGCTCATAATATGTTTTCATCATTTCTAAATCGTTGACGCGCAATGTAACGGCGCCGAGTTTAATGTTTGTTAAGTTCATCCTTGATCACCTCTTTCTCAGTATACCCGCTAAGTAGCATCGACAGAAGACGGCACAAAAAGGTGGTATAGTTACCTCAAGGATACTGTAGAGAGGAGTGAGACTGATGCCATTGATTTCAAGTTGCGAAGTCGATACCGCGCTCGAGCTGATCACGGGGAAATGGAAACCGTCGATTTTACTCGCGCTCATTAATGGGGACACGTTACGGTTCAGCGAGTTGAAACGCTCGCTCCCAAATATCAGTCAAAAGATTTTGACGGCACAGCTTCGCGATTTAGAGGAGCAAGACATCATCATCCGTACCGTCTATCCCGAAGTTCCGCCTCGTGTGGACTATCGCTTGAGCGAGTATGGGAAGACGTTGATTCCGGTGCTCGAGACAATGAACGCTTGGGGCATCCAACACGCAGAACGTATGCGTCAAAAATAATTGTCCACATGTGGATAACCCGTTTCCGCATTCCCATCTATCACTTATCCACAGGAGGCTCACATGATTCGTTATCCACAATTGACCGGACATCACTTCGGTGTGACGGCCCCTTCGTCTGGCGTTCCCGCTGAATTACATGGACTGCTCCATGAGGCCGAGGCGACATTCACCCGCCACGGGTTCACGCTCCAATTCGAGCCATCGGTCTGGACGCAAGACAAAGCAAAATCGGCACCAGCAGAAGTCCGGGCCGATGAATTGACCCGGTTGTTCCACAATGATGCAATCGATTTGATTATCCCGCCATGGGGCGGCGTCCTCTTGATTGAGTTGCTAGACGCTATCGACTGGGACGCGCTCCCACCGAAATGGATGCTTGGCTATTCGGACGTCAGCTTATTCCTATTCGTGTACACGCTCAAGACCGGTATCGCTTCGGCCCACGGGACGAACCTTGTCGACCTACGCGGCGAAGAATGGGACGCGACAAGCTCGCGTTGGCTCGATGTCGTATCAGCAAAAGAAGGCGAGACGGTCATCCAGCTCGCCTCGGAACAGTTCCAAAAAGAGTGGCAGCATGAGAACCCAAGCCCGCACGTCTATCATTTGACCGAACCGACGGAGTGGAAATCATTCGGTGGGACAGAGGCGACCGGACGACTGCTTGGCGGCTGTATCGATGTCTTGTTGCATACCATCGGCACACCATATGGAGATGTCGCCACGTTCCAACAGACCCATTTGGACGGGGAGCCGATTCTTTGGTATTTCGAGAACGCCGAGCTCGATGTTACGGCACTCAAACGGACCCTGCTTCAAATGAAGTGGGCCGGTTGGTTTGATCATACGTCTGGCATTTTGTTCGGGCGCAGTGCGGCCCAACAGCCCGTCCAAGGCTACACGGCAGAGGACGTGTATGCGGAACTGCAGGCATTGCTCGACGTTCCTGTCATTTACGACATCGACTGCGGACACGTCCCGCCGCAAATGACACTCATCAACGGTGCCCACGCCTCGATTCAAGTCGAGGACGGCAAAGGGACACTCATTCAAACGTTCAAGGGCTGACGCGTCAGCCCTTGATTTTTTTGATGAGCGACATCAGATGGCTGCGGAAACGACCTTCCGGGAACAGACCCACTTCTCGTTCGATCAACGGGACCCATTCATCCCCACACCCGTGACTCGTTCCAATTAATAACCCTTCGAAATAAATCGCTTGATCGACAAATCCATGCTTCGACCATTGATCATGATGCTCCAACAGTTTCAAAAACGATTGCCGGGCTGCCTCTGTCTCACCGGTCAAGGCGAAATAGACACCTTTACTCATCTCGAACGCCGCGATGAATTCTGTATTTCCGTCTAGCAGTTGGTTCATGACCACAATCTGTTGATGGAGCAGCTCCGTCTTCCGATATTCAATCGCATAGAGCGCTTCCGTCATCGCCAAGCGTATTTTCATCGTCACGTCGTCCGTGAAATTCGTGTATTGTTTCGCTTTTTGCAGCGCATCGACAATCGCCGCTTCATCTTTCAAATAGAGGGCACAAATCGCAATCGTTCGATACACATCGTCGACCCGATAATACATTTTCGTTCGTTTCATATAATCGAGCGTGTCCTCGAGACGACGAATCGCGCCCGGTAAATCGTCGTCATACAACATATTTCGGAACACCATCAACATGCTGAATTCGACGCGGGTCTTCGTCTTCATGCTTCTCGAATCAATCAATTCAATCGTATCGATCCGTTCAATTGCCTCATCAAACCGATTCCACATAAGCAGATAAAACGCTTGGCTGATGCGGGCCATAATCAATTCTTCTTTCTCCTCGAGCCGCTCAAACACCGCGATTGCCCGATCATACCACTCCAACAGTTGTTGTTGATTCCCACTATAAAATACACTGTCCGCGAGTAACGTGTACGCCTTCCCTTGCCATACCGAGTTCATCTCAACGTCCACGTAAGGGAGGAGCGCCTTCTGAACGGCCTCGTCTTCCCATGAGTGGAGACCTCCTTGCGTATATTCAATCTCCTCGACGATTTTCTGTAAGTCCTCCTCGCGAGGATCGACGAGCAATGACTGTACCGACACGTCGAGTCGTTTCGCGATTTCACGAAGGCTGCGCATCGACGTCTCTGCTTTGCCGTTCTCAATCATACTGAGCATCGATTTCGTGATGATGCCTTCAGCGAGCTGGCTTTGCGTCAGTTTTTTTTCTTTGCGTAACGCTTTAATCCGTTGTCCAATCATAGAGCACCTCTTAAAAGTTAAATTTAATTGAACTTATTGTATACAAATCGAGTGTCATCGTTTACTATAAAGTTAAATCAGATTGAACTTAACTGTAAAGGAGAATCGATATGACGACCACTTCATCAAACTTGTATGTATTATTGCTCGGAAAATTCATGTCGTTGTTTGCATCCAGTCTCTTCACGTTCGTCGCGGGACTGACGGTTCTGACGACGTCCGGTTCGGGACTACAGTTCGCACTCGTCTTGCTTGCCGGCACAGTGCCACGTGTCTTATTATCTCCGTTTGCTGGGGCGTTTGCCGACAAACTGGATCGCAAGCGCGTGATCATTACGATGGAGTCCGTGAACGCCTTATTATTTTTAGCTGCCGGCATCGCGAGTCTCGTCTGGACGTTCGGCGTTCCTGCTTTCTTGATTATCACATGTCTGCTCTCTGTCGTCTCGACTTTCTTATCCGTCACATTATCGAGTTCGATTCCATTCTTGTTCGACGAAGACGGACTCCAACGCGCCAATTCCCTCATTCAAAGTACCATCTCCATCTCAAGCATCGGCACGCCGCTGCTCGCCGGGGCACTGTTCACGTTACTTCCGGTATCAGCGTTTCTCTTCAGCTCGTCTCTCTTATTTATGATCGCCGCTCTTGTCGCCTCTCGTCTCCACTTTAAAGCGTACGACCATGTCCCCAGCGAGCAATCGACTTGGTCCGAGGTCCGGTCTGGCTTCCGCTACTTGAAACGCCAGCGCGTACTTTGGACGTTGACCCTCTTGGCCGCCTTGCTCAATTTCTTTTTTGTTGCCACCGAAGTGCTGTTCCCGATTGCCGCCCTACAAGAAATCGGCGTCAGCCCGCTTCAATTCGGATTTTTAGAAAGCATGTTCGCCGTCGGATTTTTAGTCGCCTCGCTCGCCCATGCATTGCCGGTCTTTCAAATCAAACATCGGCTAGCCACGACCCGAACCGCGCTGATCATTATGAGTTGCCTCTTTATCGGACCGGCCGTCCCGCTCTATTTCGACTTCTCAGTCACACCAGCTATCGTCTTCTTCGCTGGTTTCGCCTTATTAAGCGGGTTCTTCATCATCCGTGTCAATATCCCCATCCAGCTCTATTTACAGACGAACACGGAACCGAGTTATCTCGGTCGCGTGATTGGTGTCCTCGAATCCCTCGCGATGGGCATCACACCGTTCGGCTTCATCGTGTTTGGCCTATTAAGCGAATGGATGCCGGTCGCTTCACTCTATACGATTTGCATGCTCTGCCTGCTCACCATCACGTTGTTCGCGATGTATCGGATCCGTCACGACATCACTGCCGAAAAAGCCGCTGTGTCAGCGCAAGCAGAGAGTGCATGAACGCAAAAAAGACATCGAACCTCAATTCGATGTCTTTTCTGTAGATGGTAGGACTCGTTTCTCTAACAAGAACGGTCCGAACGGGATAACGGATGCCATAACCGCGAGGACCAACACTTTGAAGCCCCAGTTGAAACGCCATGCCATATAGACGGCTGCCGCCACATAAGCGACGAACAAGAAACCGTGGGCCGCGCCGACGATGCTGACGGCAAGCGGCATGCCCGCCAAGTACTTGAGCGGCATCGCGATGAGCAACAAGAGTAAGAAAGACATCCCCTCTGTGTATCCGAGCCATTTAAAACGTGTTGCGTTCATATTCGTTCTCCTTTTCAATCGTTGCTACGTCCATCGTAGCCGAAAGAGGTGATGTTTGTCACAGGAGAACGTCATAAAGTCGTTATGCTATTTGACGATTTGGTGAACGATGTAGCACTTTCGTTTCAACAAACTTGCGTAAGAACAATCCGTCGACGCCAAGTTTACCAGCATTATAGCCGGCGACAAGAATGAGGACCGAGACAATCAACATCGTCGGGTTCGTGCTGACCGTGCCTGAGAGCAAGAACGCCATGTTCATGACGAGACCGAAGAAGGCGGCGCTACGTGTGAGGGCACCAACCAAGAGTCCAAGACCCACTAGGAATTCACCGTATGGGATCAACACATCGAACAAGGCAGCGTTCGGGATGGCGAAGTTTTCAAGGAATGCTGCCCACCAACCGGCTACAGCTGGGTGATCGCCTGTCGCCAGTGTCAGTGCGTTATTGAGGAAACCTTCTGAACCGAATCCGCCTGTGATCTTGCCCCAACCTGCTGTGAGCCAGTGATAGCCGAGCCAGACGCGAAGGACTGTCAAAATACCGGTGGCGACGTTGTGGTTCTGCCAAAATTTTGTGAACATGATAATTCCTCCTTAGAATGAGTGAATGATGACTTGTATGTGATTACATTCACAATATACCATCCATGTTCATCTTTTCACATAGGTTAGGACAACAGTTCACGCTTCGTTCATATGTGTGTCACAGGTCAGTCACTTTTTGGAAATTGGTCAATTACAAAAGACGCCCACTCGGGACGTCTTTGTTTGAATTACAGGTTCACTTCTTGAGGCGGCTGTCCTTTTTTATTCATCACGCGCATCGATTGCGGCGAGATTTTTAAGATGACGAGTTTTGGATCATCTGGACCGTCGAACCAGCCTTCTAGTTTCTCGTTCCATACTTTTTCTTTCATCGATTCGTCATCGGATACCGTCGTCTCCCCCAAAATCTCGAGATACGTGTCCCCGACGCCATCGCCGTCATAGCCAATCAGAATATGCGTATACGGATTGTTCTTCAGTTCATCGACTTTATCCGTGTCTTTCGATGTTGCCGTGTAGAGTGTCAGCTCATCATGGAAAAAAGTCATATAACGGCTATGCGGCTTGCCTTTATAGACCGTCGCCATCGTGCCCACGTTACTATGATCTAAAATCTGTCTTGCCGTTTGCATTGCATCCATTCTGAAAAACCTCCTTGTGGTAGTCACTCGTATATTGATTCCCCTGGGACAAGTGATTAAACACGCGGACAACAAAAAACCTGCTCGCCGAAGCGAGCAGGTTATAAAATTCCTTAGAAAGGAAGATTAGATTTTTTCAACGTTAGAAGCTTGTGGTCCACGAGCTCCGTCAGTGATTTCGAAAGTTACTGCTTGGCCTTCTTCAAGTGTCTTGAAGCCGTCGCCTTGGATTGCTGAGAAGTGTACGAATACGTCGTCTCCGCCTTCCATTTCGATGAAGCCGTAACCTTTTTCTGAGTTAAACCATTTTACTTTACCTGTGTTCATAATGAACCCTCCTGAAATAAACGCTGTGCGTTCTAGTAGTGCCTTACTAGAAAAAACTGACCAATAAAAAATCACAAACCTCTAGGATTATCTTAAACGAAAAATAATCCAAAGCGTTTTGTGAATTATGTTTCCAGCTATTCTTAATTAAGCACATATAGAATATACCATGGATAAATGCTTCTGTCTACTAAATACTTCGGTTTGCTAAAAATACTTTTAAAACGGGTACATTCAATTGTAGTGAACGCTAGGAGGATGAACCATATGACTGCATACATTGATCGCTCGAATATCGCTGCCACCATCGCCCACCATTCGAACTGGGCGCTCGGTGATTTATTGAAAGAAACACTTGATTGGCATGAGGCGACACGACAGGCCCACTATCCCGACCAAGCGAAAACCTATCTCTCTCACCTGCCGATGACCGAACGCATCGTCCCAGTGACAAGTTCCTTGCCGCTCGAGACGGTCGATGGAATCGTCCGCCCGGTGTGGATGCGCCGGCTCGATGCCGAGCACTTGAACTTGAGACAAGCGACACGCCAACATGTCGACGTCACCGACTACGGGGCCGTCGGGGATGGTTTGACGGATTGCACGCTCGCTTTCCGGCTCGCCCTCCGGTCGAACCGCCACGTCCACGTGCCGGCCGGCGTGTATGTCGTCCGCGGCATCCGCATCCCGTCGAACTGTGTGCTTGAAGGGGCAAGCCAGCAGGAAACGATCATCAAGCTCTCGGACCGAGCTCCGAAACATCGACGGTTGCTTCGAAATGCAACCCCGTTCGCCGGAAACCACCATATCGAAGTCGCACATTTGACGCTCGACTGGAACGTGGAGCGCCTCGGTGACGTCGACCGGACCTCGAGTGGCGATACCGCTTCGAGCGCGTTAACGTTCGCGCACGTCAAATTCGGTTGGATTCACCATGTCACGGCGAAAAACGCGGGACTGCATGCCTTCGATATCACATCTCCTCATTATCATTACTTAGGGGACGGGCTTCGCGCCAAAAAAGGGAGCCGGTACGTGTGGCTCGACCATTGCGAAGCAACGAATTACGGAGACGACGGCATTACGACCCATCATAGCGACGCCCTCTATATCACGAACTGTTACTGCCATCATCCACACGGACGGACCCACGCCCATGGCTTCTCGAACTCGAACGGGATCGAGATTGATGACGGGTCACGCCACGTCACACTCGTCAATAATATGAGCGAAGGTTGTTTCGGGGGCGTCGAAGTGAAGGCGCACGGAACGTCATCGGCCGCCCATGACGTCCACATATTCGGACACTTCTCGTATCACGACAATCGGTCGTTCAATTTCCGTCATATCAGCCATCACTTGGCCGATGACCCGCAGTCGAAGACGGCCCGCTTCCTGTCGGGCACGAATCTCGTGTCGATGGAACCGGTCCGCTCGAAGCTGTATACGAAATCTTCGGCACGCAGCCTCGTCGTGTCGGCGTATCAGGACGTATTGATTCATGGATTCACGGCCATCGGCAATCCGGATTACGACTATCGCGCCAATCCAGCCCTCGCCGTCCAATATAAATCTCGCAACGTACGCTTGAAACGGATTGCGACGAGCGGATTTGCATCGGGTCGGGCCGACATTGAACTGTTCGGCGGCGATAACCGGACCGACCACGTCACGATCGAGGACGTTATCTGTCGCAACTCGGCCCCGGTCGCCTTGAAAATTGGTGGCCAGTTGACGAATATTACTCTCCAGCGAATCGAAGGCGAACAAAAAAGTGGAGATGTGCTCATCTCCACGAGTAGTCCAATCGAGGCTCACGACTTGTTTGCTTACGGGTTCTCAGACCGTGTACGCAACGATGTTTGAGCCGCCTCGACGAGTTCATCGAGCATCGTCTCGTCTAAATTGAGCGAACTCACCGTCTGTTTTGCCATCATGCGGACGATGGCTTTGTCGAGAAAGCCCATCCGCTCGAAATCATAGCCGTTACCGACGACCTCGACAAAATAAGCGTGTGCACGCAACACTTCTCGATACGCGTCCTCGAGCTCTCGTTGCCGCTCGGCTGGGGTCGGCGTACCGGCACATAAATAAAGGCCGAGCGGTCGTTTGAGCAATTGAGCTTCGTTGATGTGCAGCCAAGCCGTCATCTCGTCTTGAATTTTACCCATCCGGATTGAGCTGCCGACAATCACATGGTCGACCGTCCCCCACTCGACGTCCGGTGCTTCGACCACGTTTTGAATGTGGACGTCTCCCGGAAGCCGCTCCGCCAACAGATGGGCGACTTTCTCACTCGTCCCGTAGCGGGTCGAATAAGCAATTAACGTATTCATCGTGTTTCCCCCTTTCGGTCAGACTCTACTATCCCTATTCCCGAAACGGGTCATCTTTACTAACGACACAACAAAAACTCGCCAAGGAGGCGAGTTTTTTTCGTCACACTTTATACACTTGCGCTTCGTACGGACGAAGCGTGAACGGCTCGATTGGTTCCATGTTGCCGATGACGCGTTCTGTCACGTCATACGGCAGCTCCCGCGTCACCGTCTCAGCTGAGAAGTTGCAGAGCACGAGCCACGTCTCGCCTTCGAACGTACGTGTGAAGGCGTATACCGCTTCATCGTCCGGCAGCAACAACTCATACTTCCCGTAAACGACAATCGGATGTTGTTTCCGGAGCTGAATCAATTGGCGATAGTAATAGAAGAGCGAGTCCGGATCGCGTCGTGCCGCTTCCGCGTTCACGGTCACATAGTTCGGGTTGACCCCGATCCAAGGCGTGCCGGACGTGAATCCGCCTTGCGCCTCGGCCGACCACTGGACCGGCGTCCGTGAGTTGTCGCGCCCACGTGCGTGAATGCCGCGGAAAATCTCATCATGCGTCAACAGTCCGTTCGTCGTGTAATCCCGATACGCGTTGAGCGTCTCGATATCGCGGTACTCATCGATCGAGTCGAACGCCACGTTCGTCATCCCGAACTCTTCACCTTGATAGATGTAAGGCGTCCCTTTCAACATGTGCAGGAGCGTCGCCAGCATCTTACCGGAGACGACACGGTATTCGTCCGAGTCGTTCCCGAACCGTGAGATGGCTCGCGGTTGATCATGGTTGCTCCAGTAGAGACTGTTCCAGCCATCTTCTTCAAGACCTTCCTGCCAACGCGAGAAGATTGTCTTCAAATCCGTCAACTTCCAGTCCGTCGGGTTCCATTTGCCGAAACTGCCGTTGCCGACGTCGACGTGTTCGAAATGGAACACCATGTTCAACTCATCACGGTCTGTTCCCGTATATAGCTTCGCCTCATCGACGCTGACGCCAGGCATCTCACCGACCGTGATCGTATCGTATTTCGACAAGACCTCACGATTCATCTCCTGAATGAACTCATGGATGCGCGGTCCGTTGAAGAAGAACGGTGTGCCGTCCCCATAACCTGCCCCACGCGTCTCCCCGTCTGGATAGCTCGGATCTTTCGAGATCATGTTGATGACGTCCATCCGGAAACCATCGACCCCTTTATCGAGCCAGTACGTCATCAAATCGTATACTTCACGGCGCAACGTCTCTGACTCCCAGTTCAAGTCTGGTTGCTTTTTGCTGAACAGGTGCAAGTAGTATTCGTCGCTTGCC
Source organism: Exiguobacterium sp. s36 (assembly GCF_018618345.1). NCBI lineage: Bacteria > Bacillati > Bacillota > Bacilli > Caryophanales > Exiguobacterium > Exiguobacterium sp. s36. The sequence goes on along the minus strand of NZ_JACSLW010000003.1, from coordinate 217,940 downwards.
TCATCGTATTGCCACGCACTCCCTCCGAAGAAAGCGCCCCAGTTCGTTGGCGGCTGACCGTTCTCGCCTTTTTTCCAAATGTAGTAGTCCCGGTACGGGCTGTCTTTTGAGGAGCGCGATTCCATGAACCATTGGTGTTCGTCCGACGAATGGTTGACGACGAGGTCCATCATGATTTTGATGCCGTGACGATGCGCTTCTTCGAGCATCGCATCGAAATCGTCCATCGTTCCGAACTCATCCATGATGGCCCGGTAATCGCGGATATCGTATCCGTTGTCGTCGTTCGGTGAATCGTACACCGGCGATAGCCAGATGACATCGATTCCGAGTTCCGCCAAATACGACATCTTCTCGGTGATTCCAGGGATGTCCCCAATGCCGTCACCGTTCGAGTCATTAAAGCTGCGCGGGTAAATTTGATAGACGACCGCTTCTTTCCACCATTGTTTCATGTTTCATCCTCCTCATACGTTCTGTCGATTTCATCGTACCCGCTCGTCGCCTTGATTTCTATCCATGATATGATGAGAATATGCACGATTTTGCTATTAAGAAAGGATGATTCGATGGAAATTGGCTTTTGTGGCTATTCTTATCATACAACGACCTACACTTTTCCTTTCCCGAATCGATTGGAGACGTATTTGATTCGTTTGCAGACGGAAGGCACGGCGCGCATCGTCGTCAATGGGAAGACGCATACGGCACGGCCTGGCGATTTGTTACTCGTCAAACCCGGTGACGAGTACGAACTGCATGTCGACACTCCGGCAAGCGGGGACTATCATCTCTTCTGTGATGGTCCGACACTCGATGCATGGTGGGCGGCGATCGACCGTTCCCGCATCACGTCTATCTCAATCGACCCTCGCCTGCTGTCAATCTGGCAGCATATCACCGAAGAGGCGCGACGCCCGACGACTGAACAAAGTCCGGATTTGATTGAGACACTGATTGAAGCCTTGCTTCTCATGCTGGACCGTTCCGTCCAAGAAGTGCAAGCAAACGTGCGGCCCCCGGTCGTGTCACGTATGATGCGTTATATAGAAGGAAACGTCACAAGCGACTTCAAAGTGGCAGACGTCGCCGACGCGGTCGGGCTCAGTGTATCGCGGACCGTCCACTTGTTCAAAGAAGTGACGGGTATGACGATTGTCGCCTATGCCCAATCGATTCGACTCCAGCTCGCCGAAGAACAGATGCAGTACACCCAGCACTCTCTCGAACGGATCGCCGAGCTGTCCGGATTCCGCTCCTATCCATATTTTCATCGAATCTTTAAACGAAAATATGGTGTCGCACCAGGGGTTTATCGCACACTTCAACAAAAAAACGAAAAAAAATAAAAAAAGAGTGATCCATTTTTTGAACCGCTCCGTTAGATGGGTGTAAACAACGACAACCACTCAAAAAAAGGAGCGATTACCCATGAAGAAGAAAACAATGAACAAGATTGTAGCACCGGCACTCGCACTCGGCTTACTCGTACCATTGAATGCACAGGCAGCGGATCACGCGCCGACAGCAAGCACACCAGCAGGTGACTTACGAGCCACGCTCGACCAATTACTGTCTGAGCATTACGTCTTAGCCGTCACATCGATGATGAAAGCTTATGATGGAGCACCTGACGCCGAAGTCGCGATGAAGGCCCTCGATCAAAACGCACTCGACATGACACCGGCCATCGCTTCAATTTACGGTGATGAAGGTGCAGCCCAGTTCGAAGAAATCTTCGCTGGTCACAACGACTACTCAGCTGACTTCGTCGAAGCGGCTAAATCAGAAGACAAAGAGCTTCGCGCTGACGCTGAAGCTGAAGTCGATGAATTCGTCGAAGAGTTCTCAACATTCCTTGATGCAGCAACAGAAGGTAACTTACCAAAAGACGCAGCCGCTGACGTACTTGAGCTTCACGAAGACCAAGTTCTCTCAGTATTCGACAACTACGTCGCAGGTGATTACGAGTCGGCATACATGACGTACCGCGAAGGGTACAAGCTCATGTTCGACATCAGTAAAGCCCTCTCAGGCGCAATCGTCACACAGATGCCTGACAAGTTTGAAACTGCTGCTGACACACCGGCCGTCGAGCTTCGTTCAACATTGAACAGCCTTGCTGGTGAGCACTTCGCCCTCGCAGCAATCGGCATGCAAAAAGGCTACGATCAAGCAGAAGACTTCGACTACGTGAGCTGGGCTGAAGATCAGAACACACTCGATTTCAAAGCAGCCATCGGTTCAGTCTATGGTGACGAAGGTGCGGCCCAATTCGAAAAAGTATGGAACGGGAACCACATCACAGCCCAAGGTGACATCGTTGCCGCTACACTCGAAGGCGACGAAGCTAAAATTGAAGAAGCACGCATGAAGCTCGACCAGTTCGCTGTCGATTTCAGCACATTCCTCGATGCAGCGACAGAAGGTAACTTGCCACAAGAAGCTGGCCAAGAAGCCATCAAACAACATGAGGCCCTCGTGCTTCAAACGTTCGATCAGTATGTAGCTGGTGATGCGGATGCCGCTTGGATGTCATTCCGTGAAGGATACGCGTTCATGTTCGGTGTTGGTGAGACACTCGGTAACGCGATCGTGACACAAATGCCTGACAAGTTCGCTGAAACAACAATGCCTGAAGAGATGCCTGAAACAGGTCTCGGTGGTGCACAAGAACAATCAATGAACACGCTCTACGCTGGCCTTGCTGTACTTGGCGGAATCTTACTCGCCTTCGTAACGCTTCGCAACCGTAAAGTGTCTGAACAATAATTCAATAAGGAGGGAGCCCCATGAACAAGCGCCATTTGTTTCTGGCGCTCTCTCTCTTTTGTTTTGGCTTCTGGACGTGGACGAGCGCCCAAGAATCGTCGTCACCACCTGTAGAAGAAAAACAAATAGAGGAGAGCCCAGATTTATCGGCTGAATTCTCACTTCTACAGGAAGAGGTGAAGAAGCTCCGATTAGCCGAGGAAGAGGAAAGTGCCAAGGCCGCGACACCCGTCCAACTTCAAATTCCTAAAATCAAGGTCGACACCGCAATCGAACAGGTCGGCGTACTCGACAACGGACAGATGGGCGTCCCAAAAGACGAGAACCAAGTCGGTTGGTTCGAGCCGGGCGTCAAACCTGGTAGTAAAGGAAATGCCGTCATCGCAGGACACGTCGACAGCAAGACCGGCCCTGCCGTCTTCTATGAACTCAATCAGCTGAAGACAGGCGATGCCGTGACGATTATCGACGAGAACGGCAACACGTTGACGTTTCGTGTCACAAAAACAGAGAGTTATGATACGAAAAACGCACCAATTGAAGACATCTTCGGAGCGACCTCGAGTCGACATTTGAACTTGATCACGTGTTCCGGTACGTTCGGTGACGGCGGTTACGACGAGCGGTTCGTCGTCTATACCGAACTTGTCGATACCGAAATCAATACCGAAGTCGAACTCGACGCACCAACGAGCGTCGAACTCCGCGGGAACTTATTGACGTGGCACGCCGTCCGTGACGACGCCGTCATCGGCTATCGTGTCTACGAAATGGTCGACGGTGAAGCGACACATATCGAAAGTATCCCGTCGCACGCCCGGAAGAGCATCGAAGTCACGAACGAGCAGGCAGCTTATTATGTGACAGCGATCGATCAACTCGGGAACGAGTCGAGTCCTTCTCAAGAGACGAAGTAACTACAAAAGAACCCGCAGACGATTTATGTCTGCGGGTTCTTTTGTTTTACACGAAGCATGGAATCTGCGGGTTGAACGTCTTATTGTTCTCCGTCATGATCTGTTTTTTGATTTTGCCTTCGCCGAGATAGACGATACGGTCAGCGAGCGCCTCTGCGTCCTCTTCATCGTGGGTAACGAAGATTGTCGTCGTCCCCGTCTGTTTGAGGAGGCGGCGCAAATCGTCCCGAATGCGATGTTGGAGCGACGTGTCCAAGTTGCTGAACGGCTCATCTAAGATGAGGAGCGATGGTTTTGGTGCCAACGCACGCGCGAGCGCGACACGCTGTTGCTGACCACCACTGAGCTCATACGGATAGCGATGACGGAACTCGGACAAGTTCACGAGCGTCAGCATCTCTTCGACACGCTCGTTCCGCTCTTTCCGGCTCAATTTATGCAGACCGAAGCGGATGTTCTTCTCAACGGTCATATGCGGGAAGAGCGCATAGTCTTGGAACACCATCCCGACACCACGCTGTTCAGGCGGCATGAACTGGCAATCGTCGCAACAGACACAGTCGTTGACGACGACGACGCCTTGATTCGGCATCTCAAGTCCTGCGATGAGGCGTAAAATCGTACTCTTCCCAGAACCGCTGTCACCGAGAAGCGAGACGATTTCACCTTTCGTGATCGAGATTGAGAATCCTTTAATCGTCTCGGCTTGCGCACCTTTATAGCTGAAGTGTAAATCGTTGATTTGAACAAACATTAGTCGGCCTCCTTATCAAGCACCTTATGGAACACAAAGATCAACAGTCCGCTCATGAGCACGATGACGATTGAGGCGAGCGCGGCCTCATGTATCTTCTCGTCACTGACATATTTGAACGCCTGTGTGGCGAGCGTCGAAAAATTGAACGGCTGCAGGAACAGCGTCAGCGGCAATTCTTTCATAATATCGATAAAGACGAGGATGAACGCGCTCATGATTGCCCCTTTAATCATCGGGATGTCGACTCGGAAGAACGTCTGCACCGTCCCCCACCCGAGCATGCGCGACGCTTCCGTGAACGACTTGCCGACTTTCTCAAATCCACTCTCGATCGAGTTATAGCCGATGGCGAGGAAGCGGATGACGTAGGCGAAGATGAGCATGATGAGCGTCGTCCTGAACACGAACGTCTGGCCTAAATCCAAGGCGAGCGCCACGTTCAGCACCCACTCATCAAGCAGCAAGAACAACGTGATGACGGCGATGGCGATGGCCGCTCCCGGAATCGAATAACCGAGCGTCGTCACTTTCGAGATGACGCGTGTCATGTTCGACGGGAACAGGCGCGTGTAGTTGGCGATGATGAGCGCAAACACGAGAATGATCACGGTCGCGATGAACGCCACGCTCACCGTGTTCCAAACGAGGCGGAAAAACTCGGCCGTGAACACTTGTTCGAACGTCAATACCGTCCAAGCGACGAGCTGCACGAACGGGATGAGGAACGCGACGGCGAAGATGGTCGCCACATAGCCGAACACGGCGTAGCGGTGCCACCCGGTCAATTGTCTCGGCTTGAGCGGCTTCACTTTTGTCGTCGCATAGCTGAACTGCTTCCGCCCTCGGACGAGCCGTTCCATCGTCAAGATGGCGATGACGAGAATCATGAGCGTCCCGGCGAGTTTGAGCGCCGAGGACGTATCTTTCATCCCGAACCATGTACTGAAGATGGCCGTGCTGAACGTCTGAATCCCGAAGTATTTGACGACCCCATAGTCGTTCAATACTTCCATCAAGACGAGGCTGACCCCACCGATGATGGCGACACGCGAAATCGGGATGACGACGGTGAAGAAGATGTCCCACGAGCCGCGGCCGAGGATACGGGCGTTCTCAATCATCGAGGACGATTGATTGTGCAGGAAGGCCCGCGTGATCGTGTAAATGTATGGGTACAAGAACAGTGTGAAGATGAACACCGTCCCTTGAATCGTCATGATGTTGAAGTACGTCTGGTCGACGGTGATGCCGAACTCATTGCGCAGCGTCGTCTGAATGACGCCCGTATAGTTCAAGATGCCGTGATACGTATATCCCCCGATGTAAGGCGGGATAGCGAGCGGTAAGATGAGCGCCCATTTGAAGAACCGACGGAACGGAAAGTCATAGACAGTGACGAACCAGGCCAGGCTCGTCCCGATGATGGTCGTCAACAATCCTGTCGCGAGCATGATGAACAGCGTATTGCGCACGTAAGTCGGCAACAAGTACTCGCGGATGTGTTGCCAGTTGTCGTTGACCGGTGCGAACAGTTCGACCAAGACGACGACGCCTGGCAGGACGATGAACACCAGCGCGATAAAGCTGAGGATGGCCCATCCATTCAGTTGTCGTTTCAGCGCGTACCAGTTCATGTCGTACAACTCCCGTTCTTTCGTTCAGTCACTTCCTGTCCCATCATATCAGGTTCAACGCTCTCGTTGTACCGCTAGCGTGTCGAGAAACGCAAAAATCTTCGGCCTGAACGTTCGTTCAAGCCGAAGTCTTCTTATTTCCAGCCCGCTTCGTTGAAGAGACGGATGGCTTCTTGTTGGTGCTCTCCAAGTGCCGAGAGGTTGATGTCCTGTTCTTTGAACTCACCCCATGATTGGAGGAGTTCGTTCGGTTCAACCGATTCGTTGACCGGATACTCATAGTTCGCGCTCGCGAACTGTTCTTGTGCTGACGGGTCAGACATGAATTCCATGAGTTTCTTCGCGTTGTCTGAGTTCTTCGATGCTTTTGTCATCGCGATTCCTGAGATGTTCACGTGTGTCCCCGTCGTGTCTTGGTTCGGGAAGAAGACGCCGAGTTGCTCAGCCACTTTCTTCTCTTCCGCGTCTTCCGAGTTCAACATGAGACCCATATAGTATGTGTTCATGATGGCGACATCACCTTCACCAGCCACGACTGCTTTCGCTTGGTCACGGTCGTTCCCTTGTGGGTCGCGTGCAAAGTTGTTGACCATACCTTTCGCCCACTCTTTTGCCTGGTCGACACCGTTCACTTCGATGAACGAGGCGAGGAGCGAGATGTTGTACATGTTCTCAGACGGACGGACGAGTACTTTGCCGTTCCACTGTTCTTCTGTGAGTGCTTCATACGTTGACAAGTCTTCTGGTTTCACGCGGTCTTTCGCATAGACGATGACACGGGCCCGTTTCGTGAGACCGAACCATTCTTTATCCGTGTCACGGTATTTCTCAGGGACGTTCGACTCAAGCACGTCGCTATCGACCGCTTGCAGATGTCCCGCTTCTTTCGCTTGATACAAGTTCCCTGCATCCGCTGTGATGAAGAGATCGGCCTCCGTGTTGTCGCCTTCTGTGTTCAAACGCTCGAGCAACTCATCGCTCTTCCCTTCGACGACATTGACTTTCACGCCTGTCTCTTCTTCGAACTGCTTGTAAAGCTCTTTATCGACATCATAGTGACGGCTCGAGTAAACATTAACGACTTTTGACTCTTCGGCTGTCTCGTTGTCGCTTGAAGTCGTCGTTTCTTCTGTGCTGGCGCAAGCCGCAAGAAGCGATGTTGTGAGCGCAGCCGAAAGGCCAAGTGCCATGTACTTTTTGTTCATTTCATAATCCCCCACTTATTCATCTCTATTATTGGTAATGATAATTACTCTCAGTTACTATCATCACTGATAATCATTCTCACGTCAACCTTTTTTTGAAATCGTTTACCGTAGTTATAAACACATAACTTAACAGTTTTAACATCATCATGTCTTGACTTCAAAATGACTAGTCCCCTATAGTGAAAGAGAAAAAACCGTCTGGTCGGTACAGAAAGGAGGCATGACATGACAAACCGATCAATGATCACGAAACAGAAATTGTTGGATGCCGCGACGGATATCATCATGGAGCATGGTGTGCATCAGCTTACATTAGATGAAGTCGCCAAGACGGCTGGCGTCTCGAAAGGTGGTCTCCTGTATCATTATCCATCCAAAGAAGCGCTGTTGACCGCCATCGTCGAACGGCTCCAAACCGAGCAAAACGATTTGTACGAGTCGCTTCAAGCCGACGGCAATGGTCCTGTCGAAGCGTTCGTCCGCCTGTTTGACGAGACGAAACTCCATCCCGAGCGTTCACCGATTCACATCGACGCCGAGAAAATGATTGCCTTCTTGACGCTTTTCGCTGTCGACCAGGAATACGCCGAACGGTGGAAGCACGACCTCGACACGTTCTTCGCAGCGTTTCAACAGACGAGCGACCCCGTCGAGACGATGATTATCCGTTATGCACTCGAAGGCATGATGATGTCCGAGCACTTCAACGTCGGCGTCGCCCCTCCCGCCTTAAAACACGACATTATCGCTCGCTTGATCGAGCGGGCCCGGAACATCGATTCGGGTAAAACAGACTAACCCATCAGAGGAGAAATGAACCCCATGCAGAAAATCACGTCCTTCTCCGTCAACAACAAGTTCGCAGTCTGGTTGATGACGATCATCTTGACAGCCGCCGGAATTTTCGCCGGCTTGACGATGAAACTAGAAACATTGCCTGACATCACGACACCGACCGTCTCGGTGACGACGATTTACCCAGGTGCCTCACCTGAACAAGTGCTCGACGAAGTCAGTACCGTGCTCGAAGAACGCTTGAAGAGCTTGAACGGGGTCGAACAAGTTCGATCGTCTTCGTTCCAGAACGCTTCAAACATTCAAATCGATTACGATTTCAGCACCGATATGGAAGAAGCTGAACAACTCGTCAAAGACGCGCTCAGCAACGTCGAGTTGCCGGAAGCCGTCCAAGACCCGCAAGTGTCGCGTCTCAGCTTTGACGCATTCCCGGTCATCGGGGCAGCCGTCTCAGATGAGAGTCTCGATTTGGCCGAATTGACGAAATTGGTCGAAGATGAGTTGCAACCGGCCCTTGAAGGGGTCGAAGGCGCTCAGACCGTCCAAATCGCCGGACAAGAGATTCGTCGCGTCGAACTTCAATTCGATGAGGACGCACTCGCCGAATATAACTTGACGGAAGACACGGTCAAACAGTTGATTCAAGCGAACGATGCCCGCATCGCGCTCGGCTTGTATGAACTCGGCGATTCGGAGCAAGCCGTCGTCATCGACGGGAAGTCGGAGACGCTCGAAGCGTTCCGCGACCTCCAAATCCCGTATTCACCCGCCCAAACGGAACAGCCGGTACCAGGTGCGCCAACGGAACTTCCGACTGGCGAGACGCCACAAGTCCCGACTGAAGTGCCAGGTGCCGTACCACCAGCCAACGTCCCGACAACCGTCCCGACCGTCGCCTTGAGCGAACTCGCGACGATTGAAGACCGCGGCGTCGAGGAATCGATTTCACGGTCGAACGGGGAACGTTCCATCGGGATTCAAGTGACGAAAACGCAAGACGCGAACACCGTCGATGTCGTCAACGCCGTCAAAGATGTGCTCGCCGACTTCGAAGCCGACTATGACACGGCCAACGTCACAGTCACGCTCGACCAAGGCCAACCGATTGAAGAATCGGTCGAGACGATGGTCTCGAAAGCGTTACTCGGTGGTCTGTTCGCCATCTTGATTATTCTCGTGTTCCTTCGTAACTTCCGCTCGACGATTATTGCGGTCATCTCCATCCCGCTCTCGCTCTTGATGGCGTTGATCGTCTTGAAACAGCTCGACATCACGCTCAACATCATGACGCTCGGCGCGATGACCGTCGCCATCGGGCGGGTCGTCGATGACTCTATCGTCGTCATTGAGAACATTTACCGTCGCCTCACACGTCCGAACGAGACATTGCGCGGCAAAGAACTGATTATCGCTGCGACGAAGGAAGTGTTCATTCCGATCGCGTCGTCGACAATCGTCACAATCGCCGTCTTCTTGCCGCTCGGTTTCGTCACAGGATTCGTCGGCGAGCTGTTCTTACCGTTCGCCTTGACCGTCGTCTTCGCCTTGCTCGCGTCGCTACTCGTCGCGATCACGGTCGTACCGATGATGGCCGACTCGTTCTTTAAGAACCGCGACAAATTGAAACCGGAAGAAGGACCAGGGAAGCTCGCCGAATGGTATCGCGGCGTCCTCAACTGGTCGCTCAATCATAAACTCGTCGTCTTTGGATTAGCGACGCTTCTCTTAATCGGAAGTTTCGCCCTCGTCCCAGCCATTGGGGTCAACTTCTTGAACCAAGAGTCTGAGAAGACGCTTTACGTCACGTTCGACCCAGAACCGGGCCAAACGCTTGATGATTCGATTGCGGCGGCCGAAATCGCCGAGACGTATTTCATGGAAGAGCAAGCGGACGCGACCGACGTTCAATTCACGGTCGGTGGCGAGAACCCGCTCAACCCTGGGAACAACAAACAAGGGATTTTCATCGTCCAGTACGATCCGGACACGGAAGATTTCGCCGATGTCAAAATCGCCGACGTCGAACGGTTGAATGAACTCGCCTCAGGCGGTGAGTGGAAAGAACAAGACTTCGCCGGCGGCGCCGGAACGAGCGGTGTGACGTATAACGTCTATGCCAACTCACTTGAAGAGCTTGAAGCAATCGTCCCGACATTCATTGAGACGATTGAAGAAGAGACGGATTACGTCCGTCAAGCAACGTCTGACCTTCGCGAATCGTACGTGCAATACACGTTCAACGTCGACCAGCAAGCTGCTGCTGAGGCAGGTGTCTCGGCCGCTCAGCTCGCCCAGACGATTGGACAGTTCCAAGCGCAAGAAAGCCCGCTTTCGACCGTGACAATCGATGACAAGCAGCTCGATGTCATCATCCCGACGGAACAAGTCACGTACGACAGCATTGAAGACTTGCAGGAACAAGAAGTGACAACACCGTTCGGCCCTCGCCCAATCTCGGACTTCATCGAAGTCGAGGAAGGAACGACACCGGATACGCTCGTCCAACGTGACGGGAAGCTCCTAGCTCGCGTCAACGTCGAGCTCAGCACCGACAAAGCGACGGAAGCTTCGGCTGCCATCGAGGAACGTGTATCTGATATCGAACTCCCGACTGGTGTCTCGTATGACGTCGGTGGGGTCACTGAACAGATTCAAGAATCGTTCACCCAGCTCGGTCTCGCCATGCTCGCGGCCGTCGCCATCGTCTACTTGGTGCTCGTCATCACGTTCGGTGGTGCTGTCACACCGTTCGTCGTCCTGTTCTCGCTTCCTTACGCGATTATCGGGGGGCTTGTCGCCCTTCTCATTACAGGCGAAACGATTTCGGTATCTGCCTTAATCGGTGCGCTCATGTTAATCGGGATTGTTGTCACGAACGCCATCGTCTTGATTGACCGCGTCATTCATAAAGAAGCGGCCGGTCTCTCGACACGCGATGCCTTGCTCGAAGCAGCCGGTACGCGTCTCCGTCCGATTCTCATGACGGCGCTCGCGACGATCGGTGCCCTCGCACCGCTCGCTCTCGGCCTTGAAGGCGGCGCCTTGATCTCGAAAGGTCTCGGTGTGACCGTCATCGGCGGACTGACGAGTTCGACGCTGTTGACGCTCCTTATCGTCCCAATCGTGTATGAGTTCTTCGCACGGTTCCGTAAGAAAAAAGAAGCGTAATTCAAAAGAGAGTCGCCCATAAAGGGTCGACTCTCTTTTTGCGCTCAGTAACATTGCATGATGATTTCAGCTTCTTCAAACCGCTTGGCTCGGAGCGCTTCGATCGGAATCAGGAAATAGAGGATGCCGGCGTCGCCGAACATGATGTCAAGTTCATCGCTTGAGTCCATTTGGAATAAGAGAAACGGGTCACTGAATCGTTCCCCATGGGTCTCTTCAACCTCTTCAAACACATCATGTTGCACCTCGTCTGGATGACCGCCGACCGCATGCGCCTCTTCTTCATTGAATAACTCCTCAAACGCGGAATACTCGTCCTCACTCATCAGATCAAACAAGTCGTGATCGTTCTGCGCATAGCCTTCTTCGAATGCGACAGTCCTCTCGTTGAGTGCTTCGCAGACGCGGACCCTTACAAGCGCCGTCGCATCTGTATAGAGGACGCGCCAAAGGTGACGTTCGTCCGCGTCACCCCACGGTTGTTCGTCCAAATCATAGAAGAACGATAACATCCCTTCTTTCGGAAGCGCTTCGACCGATTCAAATCCAGTGAAGTCACTCAGCCGGAACTGTGCCAACAACGTCAAGTTCTCTCCAGGATGGTCCGACGCACTCGGCAAATCTGGGTAGCCGCCAAATTTCGAATGACCAATCGCGACTTCTTCTCGTGTCGTTCGGGGTTCAAGCTTCAAGTTAACGCGCTTCGTGAACGCCGCCAAGATGTCATCACCCTGTTCGAGCCCGTGCTGATCAATAAACTGTTTGATTGATTGAAGTTCCATTCGAACACCTCATTCGGATATGATAAAAGTAGTCTACCATACCGAACGTGTGTACCCTTTATCATTTTTTATATAGCCTTTATCTTGACCGAATGAATGAAACTTGAGAAAATGCATACGTTTTGAACTTATTCGCGAAAGGATGTCATATATGCAACGTCTCATCAAATGGGTGATTGGCCTTTCGCTCTTGTTTGGCTTGAGCTCACTCGGCAATTGGATCGTCGCTGCGCTTGATTTAAAAGTTCCTGGAAGCGTCATCGGAATGGTCCTCTTACTGCTCTTATTGATGACGAAACTGATCCGTGTCGAGTGGATTGAAGACAGCGCTGGTTTTTTGACAAAGCATCTCGCTTTCTTCTTTATCCCGATTGCGGTCGGACTCATGTCTTACAGTGATTTATTGAAGGCGGAAGGTGTGCCACTGTTTGCCGCCTTGATCATCAGTCTATTCGTTGGTCTCATCGTCACCGCACTCATCTCTGGAAGACGAGGTGAAGCCTCATGACATTATTTTGGGTGCTCGTCACCATCGGCGTCTACATGTTGAGCCGCAAACTATCGTTCAAATGGGCGTCCCCCTTCACAAACGTCGTCTTCTTGAGTACAGCGACATTGATTGTCATCTTGCTCTTGTCCGGACAGACGTACGACACGTACGCCCCGGCTCGAGACGCCATCACGACGCTGCTTGGACCAGCCACGGTCGCACTCGGATTACCACTCTATCGCAACTTGCCTATCTTGCTCGCTCGCGCGAAACGGGCGCTCGGGGCCATCATGCTCGGAACGCTGTCGACGATTTTCGTCGCTGTCGGGTTAGGGACCGCGCTCAAATTGACGGATCACGTCTTGCTCGCCTTGTCCGTCAAATCAGTGACGTCACCAATCGCCTTAGAATTGGCGCGGCAACTACAAGGTGACGCCGCACTCGCCGCGTCGGTCGCCGTCGCTTGCGGAATCCTCGGGGCCATGCTCGGTCCGATGATTCTCACGCGCTTCAACGTGACCGACCCGTTCACGCGCGGACTTGCGCTCGGGACGCTCAGCCACGGCATCGGGACGGCTCAAGCTGCGACGGAACACCCATTATCCGGTGCGACAGGGGGAGCGGCAATGGGTCTGTCTGCCATCTTCACGTCATTTGTGTTGCCATTTCTACTTCCTCTTCTGTTTTGATTCGGGAAGAAATCGGGCACGAAGAGAGGCCATCGCGCCTCTCTTTTTATTTTCAAACAATTTCGATACTTTTCAAAACGGCTCTCATGCTAAACTAAATGAGAACAGATTCATCAGAGGAGGCAGACCATGCAATCGAAATTGATTGAACGTTTAATCACGTATGCAAAAATTGATACACAGTCCGACTTCACGAGTGAGACGACTCCGTCGACGGCGAAACAATGGGATTTGATTCGCCATCTCGAGACCGAATTGAAAGCAATCGGGCTCGAGGACGTCGAGACGGATGAGTACGGTTACTTGTTCGCGACACTTCCGAGTAACGTCGACCATGATGTACCGACGATCGGCTTACTTGCCCACGTCGATACGGCGACCGACTTCACCGGGACGAACGTCAACCCGCAACTCGTCGCACATTACGAGGGTGGCGATATCGTCTTGAACGAGGCGCTCCAAGTCATCTTGTCGCCGCGTGACTTCCCGGAGCTCGACGGCTATGTCGGACATACGCTCATCACGACAGACGGCACGACCTTGCTCGGTGCCGATGACAAAGCCGGTATGGCCGAAATCGTCACTGCGGTCGAATACTTATTGGCCCATCCGGAGATTCCGCACGGACCGGTCCGGATCGCCTTCACACCGGACGAAGAAATTGGACGCGGCCCGCACAAGTTCGACGTCGCTCGCTTCAACGCCGACTTCGCCTATACGATGGACGGCGGTCCCCTCGGCGAACTCCAATATGAGAGCTTCAACGCCGCTGGTGCCACGGTCACGTTCCATGGGACGAACGTCCACCCGGGCAGTGCCAAAAACAAGATGGTCAACTCGATGAAATTGGCGATGGCATTCCACAACCGCCTTCCGGCTGATGAGGCCCCAGAGCATACGAGCGACTACGAAGGATTCTTCCATCTGAACGGTTTCTCTGGCGACGTGGAGACGACGACGCTGCAATACATTATCCGTGACCACGATCGCACGAAGTTCGAGGCGCGCAAAGCGTTGCTTGAAAAGCTCGTCGTCGAATGGAAACAGAAGTACGGCGAAGCGCGCGTTGACTTAAAAATGGACGACCAATACTACAACATGGCCGAGAAAATCGAGCCAGTGAAACACATCGTCGATACGGTCGCCGACGTCATGCGCGAACTTGGAATCGAACCGAAAATCGAACCGATTCGCGGTGGTACGGACGGTTCGCAACTATCGTATATGGGACTCCCGACCCCGAACATCTTCACGGGCGGCGAGAACTATCACGGCAAGTTCGAGTACGTCTCCGTCAACAACATGGAAAAAGCGACCCACGTCATCATCCAGACGCTCCGCACGTTCGCTGAACGCGCGCGAGCATAACACATGCGCCTCCAATCGTTCTCTTCTAGAATAGAGACATTGGAGGCGATTTTTTATGAAGCATACGTTTCAAATGAACCTCGACTGGACCGGCGGACGCAACGACGTCGGAACGATTGAGGCCGAACGGTTAAAGACACAAATCTCGATTCCCCCGGAAATGGATGGTCCGGGCATCGGGACGAACCCCGATGAGATGTTGCTCGGTGCTGCGGCGACCTGCTATATCATCACGCTCGCGGCTATGCTCGGGCGAAGCGAACTGCCACATCGCGGAATCACGATTGACGCCGAAGGCATCGTCGACGTGACGAACGGTGTCTTCACGTATGAGACGATTCGCTACACGACCCGCATCAACGTGCCGACAGATGCCACAGACCGTGATATCACGCTCGTCGAACGGATCGCCAAGAAAGCCAAGGACGGCTGCATGATTTCACGCGCCTTGGCCGGCAACGTCACGTTCGAGCTCAGCACGACGGTCACACGCGTCGACTGACGATGTATCGCTTCGCACTAGACCTGCAAGAAGGCATCATTTTGAAACGACGCAATCGGTTCGTGATGGATGTATTGATCGGCGACACCGTCGTCGCCTGCCACTGTCCGGTCACAGGCCGCATCGGTGACCTCGTCTTTGACGGGGTGCCTTGCCTCATCTCGACAACGAACGATCCGCGACGGAACACCGCCTTCACAGTAGAAGCCATCTCGATTGATGCAGACCGACAATGGATTGGGATTCATCAAGGTCGCGCCAACGATTTCGTCGCGTATTGCTTGGACACGGACGCATTACCGGTCTTTCCTTACTCGAAACATGTGGAACGCGAGCAAGTCATTGGCACGTCACGACTCGATTTCAAAGTTGATGGTGTCTATATGGAAGTGAAGGCACCACTCACCGAGTTGTTCGTGACGCCTCTCCCCCGCTTTGAACGCCGTGCGGTGACGAGACCGATCGAGACCGAACGATTAATTCGCCATCTCGAGACGTTGATTGCGACGTTGCCTGCAACCAAACGGGCCGTCCTGCTGTATGTCTTCTTATATGATGCGCCCGTCTTCACCGGCAATCCGAACCGGAAACAAGACGCGCGGATTCGTCAGCTGATTCGCGATGCGATCACGAATGGATTAGAAATTTGGCAAGTGAACGGCGACCTGTCCAGAGAAGGGATTCGTTTGATCCGATGTGTTGAGACAACGAATCATTTCAAGTAAAAAAGCCATCGCTGATGGCTTTTTTACTGTAATAACAGTGGGGTCACGTATGCCTCGATGACGGCCGAAATGGCGAGGAGCGGCACCGCGATGAAGAGAAACATCTTCACGCCTGCCACAAATAGCGCCTTGAACGTGACGTCCGTCTCTTTACCGCGCAGTTTCTTCCACACGTAACGGTTGAGCGATAATCCCATCGCCGCTCCGAGTAAGATGGCCGATATCTCCGTGACACCGTGGGGTAAAATGCCGAGCACGATGACCCGAATCACGGATTCGCCGGCAAACCCAACGAGCATGGCGACCAGCCCGATGACCGCGGCGTTGATGACGACGAACACGTACGGGATGAAGAGTGGAATCATCCCGAGCAGGAAGGCGAACAGCGTGACACGCGTATTGTTCACGAACAAGGCAATCATCGTCTCATGGGCGCTCGAATCGAACGTCAAGCCCCTCGATTCAAACGTATCTCCGAGCTGCGCTAAAATCTCGTCTATTTGATCGGGTGCGATGAACGATCGAAACAAGAAATACGACCCGATACCCGTCACGAGGAAAATGACCCATAGACGGAAGAAATCTCTACGATAATAGTTCGACCACGCTTCTTTCAGCGGGAGCGTTGTTTTCATGACTGATTCCCCCTTTTATTCTCTATACGAATCAGGTTGCTGTTTGTTTCATTTTTACCCACGACTGCGCGTTTTCAAAAAACGTGATACAATACACGTCGTAAACTAATCAGAAAAACGAGGGATCCTATACATGATTACAGTAAATAACGTAAGTCTCCAATTCGGTGGACGCAAGTTGTTCGAAGACGTGAACATCAAGTTCACACCAGGCAACTGTTACGGCTTGATCGGTGCGAACGGCGCCGGGAAGTCAACATTCTTAAAAATTCTTGCCGGTGAGCAAGACACGACGACAGGTGACGTCAGCTTCTCGCCTGGCGAACGCCTCGCTGTCCTTAAACAGGACCATTATGCGTACGAAGATCAAGCGGTACTCGAGACGGTCATCATGGGCCACGAGCGCTTGTATCAAGTCATGAAAGAAAAAGACGCCGTCTATATGAAGGAAGATTTCTCTGACGAAGATGGTATGCGCGCTGCTGAACTCGAAGGCGAATTCGCTGAGATGAACGGTTGGGAAGCCGAATCAGAAGCTGCCATGGTCCTTCAAGGACTCGGCATCACGGACGCGTCACACCACAAGCTCATGAGTGAGCTCACAGGTGGCGAGAAAGTTAAAGTTCTCCTTGCGCAAGCATTGTTTGGCAAACCTGACATTCTTCTCCTCGATGAGCCGACGAACGGTCTTGACCTTAAAGCGATTCAATGGCTCGAAGAGTTCTTAATCAACTTCGAGAACACCGTCATCGTCGTATCCCATGACCGTCACTTCTTGAACAAAGTATGTACGCACATGGCCGACCTCGACTTCGGTAAGATTCAATTGTACGTCGGGAACTACGACTTCTGGTACGAGTCGAGCCAACTTGCTTCACGCATGGCCAACGACCAGAACAAGAAAAAAGAAGAGAAGATTAAAGAACTTCAAAACTTCATCGCCCGTTTCAGCTCGAACGCCTCGAAGGCGCGTCAAGCGACGTCGCGTAAGAAGTTGCTCGATAAAATCACGCTCGACGATATCCGTCCATCGTCACGCCGTTATCCGTTCGTCGGTTTCTCGATGGAACGTGAAATCGGGAATGACGTGCTCTACGTCGACAACGTCTCGAAGACAATCGATGGCGTCAAAGTACTCGACAACGTCACGTTCTCATTGAACAAGACGGACAAAGTCGCATTCGTCGGCCGTTCGGACGTCGCCATCACGACACTCTTCAAAATCATCATGGGTGAGATGGAGCCTGACGCAGGTACGGTCAAATGGGGCGTCACGACGACACAGTCGTACTTCCCGAAAGACAACTCAGAATACTTCGAAGGCTCGGATAAGAGCATCTTGGATTGGTTACGCCAGTTCTCACCAGCAGACGAGTCGGATACGTTCCTTCGCGGCTTCCTCGGTCGTATGCTCTTCTCAGGCGAAGAAGTCATGAAGAAAGCATCTGTCCTCTCAGGGGGAGAGAAAGTGCGTTGCATGCTCTCGAAAATGATGCTGTCGAACTCGAACGTCCTCGTCCTCGACGATCCGACGAATCACTTGGACCTCGAGTCGATCACAGCGCTCAACAACGGGCTCGAGACGTTCAAAGGCGTACTCCTCTTTAGCTCGCATGACCATCAGCTCATCTCAACGATTGCCACGCGCATCATCGAAGTGACGCCGAACGGGATTGTCGACAAAGAAGCGACGTACGACGAGTTCCTCGAGAACGAATCGCTCCAACAACAAGTCGAATCACTTTATCAGAACGCATAAGAAAAACGATCGGCCGCGGCCGATCGTTTTTTATTTGACCTCGACGGTCTCCATGATGTGTTCATGGATGTCGTGTCCTTTTGTCACATGGACTTGAACGTTATACGTACCGGCCTCAAAGAATGTATGCTCACCCGCATAGTTTCCGCCTTCCGTTTCTTCGAGTTTCACCCACTCGTGTTTGTCTGCACCGTCTTTAAACACTTCAAGTTGAACATCCGCACCTGTCAACGCCTCATGCTCAATCTCGACGTTGACGGTGAACGGTTGGGCTTCCTCGGCGACCGCTTGTGTCGGGTCGAGGACAATGTCCGCTCCGGCGTGATGGTGATGATCTTCTTCAGCCTCTGCTTCCGCCGCTGTCTCTGGATGACCGACCGTCACGTTCGTCGTCGGCATCGTATGCATCGACCGAGCCGTTACATGCACTTGAACCGTATAGACCGCTTCTTCGGCAAACGACGTCTCCGCCTCATATACGCCGTCTTCTGTGAGCGTCGCTTTTGTCATCTCGCTCTCTTCCTTGGCACCGTTCTTCCAGACTTCGAACTTAATTTCGTCGGCGTCATCGACCGCTTTCCCGTCTTGCGTGACGCGAACCGCCAATGTGACCGCCTCGTCTTTATCGGCTGTCGCCGGCACGTTCAATTCTGCTTCTACCGGCTCCATCGATGGCGTGGTCTCGGCGCTTTTTGTTGTCTCATCTGTCCCGCACGCTCCGAGAACGAATAGACCGACCAGTCCAAACGTTACACCCAATCGTTTCATCATGGTGTTCATATTGAATCCCCCTATTCAATCGCTTACATTCTTCACACATTGTTCATGATAGCACCCTTTTTTCGGAAATGTGTGAGGATTGTGTGATATTTTCCGAGTTTACCACTCATAAATTGAACACAAATTTTGAGAGATATTATCCAAAAAATCCTTTGCCTATTTTTAGGATTGGACGGTGTTTGCCATCAAAAGGGGGTATATAAAATATATACACAGCTCAATATATGGAAAGCCTTAACATCAAGATACATACACCCAAGAATGGAGGCGAAACCAAAATGAAGAGCAAGTTTGTACGTGTATTGATGGCCTTGTTGATCATGTTGGCACCGTTAGTCGCTTATCCAAAATCGGCCGATGCCGCTGCTTCGAAATTCATTACGAGCGTGAGCACGACGAGTAAAGTCGTCGCGTTGACGTTCGATGACGGAGCGGATGGTGCGAATACGAATAAGATTTTGGACATACTTGCCAAGAACAATGTCAAAGCCACTTTCTTTTTGACTGGATCGGGCGCCAATAACCATCCTCAATACATCAAAAACATCGCCGCTAAAGGTCACCAACTCGGTAACCACTCGTATACCCATCCAGACTTCACGAAGTTGACCGCCACGCAAATGAAATCAGAACTCGATCGGACAGAAGCAAAAGTCAAATCGATTACCGGTAAAACAACAAAACCAATTTTCCGGGCCCCATTCGGCGCCGTTAACAGCGCCGTGTTGAGCGGGGTCGGTGCAGCAGGCTACGGCTACACGATTCAATGGAACATCGACACAGTAGACTGGAAAGGCGTCACTGCAAGCCAAATCAATACGAAAGTTCAAGCGAATATCAAACCTGGCTCAATCGTCTTGATGCACACCGGTGCTGGCGCTCTGGGCACACCGCTCGCCTTGCCGACGATGATTTCGCAATTGAAAGCGAAGGGCTATAAATTCGTCACCGTCTCCCAACTCCTTGCTTATCGTTCTACTTCGACTGCCAAAACGTATACCGTCAAATCAGGTGATACCCTCTATAGCATCGCTCGCGCCTATGGCGTCACCGTCTCTGCCCTCGCCGCCGCCAATAAAATCACAAACTACAATTTGATTTATGTCGGACAAGTGCTCGTCATCCCGGGTACGACAACAACTCCGACCACAGTGAAGTACACCGTCAAATCGGGCGACACGCTTTATAAGATTGCGACGCTGTATAACACGACCGTCGCCAAGATTGCCGCAGCCAACAATATTACGAACACGAGCTTGATTTACGTCGGACAAGTGCTTACAATTCCGCGTTAACCAAAAAGAAGTGTCCGCCATACATTCCGCGGACACTTCTTTTATGTGCCAAGACATTCATCGACCATCGCGACCGCGACATGCGCGTCATTGACCCCGTGGACGAGAACACGGCCGTCTTTGAATAAGAGCATCCGATGATTCCGCCAGCGCCATTCTAACGTGAACGGTGTTCGCTTCACCGCAATGTCAGCACGTTCGAGCAGATTGGCGATTGGGGCCAGTCCTTCGATGGACCGACGGACTTGAACGACGTCACGTCCGCATAGAAGCGACGTCTGCTGTCGATTTGACACAAGGCTCGGATAGTCATGCGTCTGACAAGACGGGCAAGACACGTCGATGAGCCGCGCGACGTCGAGTCGCTGCGACTGATTTTCCCACATGTCTTCAATCAAGAGCCGACGTTCCAACTTTTCAGGACGACCCGTCAAAAACTTCAACGTCTCGACGACTTGACGACTCGCCACGTGTTGTACAATCGGTGCTACCACTCCCGCTGTCGCACACGTCTGTCCGGCCAGTGGTAAGTGACGCATGAGGCAGCGAAGACATGGGGCCTCTCCCGGCATCACCGTGTAGTTCATGCCGTACGCCCCGACGCACGAGGCGAACAAGAACGGAATGCCGCGATCGAGTGCGAAATCGTTTAACAACAGCCGTGTCTCGACATTATCTGTTGCGTCCAAGACGAGATCGACGTGAGGCAAGGCGCGAAGCCAATCCCACGAGACGTCGACGATTTGCGCGTCTAACTCGATGTCCGAGTTGATGGCCCGTAGACGTTCGAGCGCGGCAATCGCTTTTGGCGTCTCACTGAGCGCATCCTGTTCTACGTAAAGCGTCTGTCGCTGTAAGTTTGTCACCTCGACATAATCCCGGTCGACGAGGACAAGCGAGACACCGGCCCGCACAAGCTGATCACTTACGGCCGCACCGAGCGCACCGAGACCGACGACGATCACCCGTTTCTCCATCAGACGTGCTTGGCCCTCTGCTCCGATTCCGTGGAACCGGGCCTGCCGCGCATAGCGCTCCGAGGCGTGTGTCATCGGACGTAATCCCCTGACTTCCCACCTTGTTTCTCGAGCAGATACGTCGGTCCGATGACAATCCCTTTATCGACGGCTTTTGTCATGTCGTACACGGTCAAGGCGGCGACGGACGCGGCCGTCAACGCCTCCATCTCGACACCGGTATCACCTTTCGTCTTCACGAACGCCTCGATGATGAGCTGCGTCCCGTCCCACTCGAACGTCAAGTCGACTTTTTTCAAGGCGAGCGGGTGACACATTGGGATGATGCGGCTCGTCTCTTTAGCGGCCATGATGCCAGCCACTTGGGCGACGGCGAGCACATCTCCTTTTGCAAGACTGCCGTCTGTGATGAGCTGTTTGAGTTCACGACTCAGTTCAACCGACGTACGGGCCCGAGCCGTCCGTGTCGTCTCTACTTTCCCGGATACATCGACCATCTGCGCCCGTCCTTGATTGTTCATATGTGTTAATTCCATCGTTTACCCTCCGCTCACCATCGGAATGACGGCGACCGTGTCTCCGTCTTCAATCATGTAATCATCTGTCTCATAACGTTCATTGACCGCGAACATGAGACGTTCCGCTCCCGACACGCCACGTTCCATCAACCCTTCCCGCAACGAAGCGATTGTCGTCGGTGCCGATACCGTGTAAGACCGCATCGCGAGCTCCTCTGCTACATGGGCAAAACATAATACTTCTATCATGAGTACGTCACTCCTTCCGGGCGTCCGGGTAATTGTTCTTTTTGGTCACCAATCCATTTCGTGCCGTCGGTCCAATGCTCCCGTTTCCAAATCGGGACAATCTCTTTGATCCGTTCGATAGCATAGCGATTTGCTTCATACGCGTCGGCTCGATGGGAAGAACTCGTCGCGATGACGACTGCTTCGTCCAGGATATCGAGACGTCCAATTCGATGATGGATGGCTGTCAACGCACCAGGCCATCGTTCTGAGACTTCATGCCCGATTTGCTCGAGCATCTTCTCCGCCATCGGTACGTACGATTCGTACTCGAGAAGCTCAGTCTGTTTAGAACCGGTCATTTCCCGCACCGTTCCGATAAAGAGCACGACCGCCCCGACATTTCGATGTCGGACCGTTTCGTAAAGTGCCATCGGCTCGAGCGGATGTTCATTTACTTGATACCACTTCATCTGCCATCCACCTTTCTACCATATCCAGCAAGCGTGCCCGGTCTGCCATGGCATCTCCACGTGCAATGACGTTCTTCAAACCAATCGGTTGTTCCTGTCCGTCTCGCACGAGCACGACTTTCGGATAATCTTTTTGCTTATAACCTTCAATGAGTAAGATGTCGACATGAGCCTCATACAAATTCAAGAGTAGTTCGAACGCGTCACCGGCTTGCCATTCGATGAACGTGCTGTCTTCACCAATCACACTCGATAACACCGCACCCGCCAAGGCGTGACGATGCGAGTCCGACATCGGTACGTCGATTGCTCCTCCATGACCGTGATGTTTGATGACGCCGACACGGAGTCCCTTCGCCGACAACCGCGCTGTCAAATCAGAAACGAACGATGTCTTGCCGCTATTTTGATAGCCGACCACTTGTAAAATCAAAGCTGATCGATGATTCGACATCGCACCGTGTCCCCCTTCTGAAACCCTCTCGTCCCGCCCGGCAAATGAATCAATGCATTGCACGTCGCGAGCGAAGAGACGATTCCCGATTTATCTTTACCACTCGGATGAACGACCGCCTGTCCGACCGCGTCGATTGTTATATGTCCACGTACAAATCGGTCAAACGGATTTGCTTTCGGGAAATCAGCACCAAGCGTCGCTTCGACGACCGGACGTTCTGCTTGCCCGAATAACGTCTTCATATACGTCCCGACAAATAGTTCCGTGCCGACGAAGCAGGCCGACGGATTGCCAGATAATCCGAATAACAGCCGACCTTCGAGGTGCGCGACTGTCGTGACGGACCCTGGCCGCATCCCGACTTTATTGAACAGTACTGTCGCTCCGAGCGCATCGTACACATCGGGCAAATAATCGAAATCGCCGACCGATACCCCGCCTGTCGTGACGATGGCATCACTCGACTGAAGCGCTTCTTCGACCGCCCGCTTCGTCGAAGTGAACGTATCCGGCAAGATGCCACCATATGTCGCTGTGCCACCGAGCTCCTCGATCTGAGCAAGGATCATATACGCATTCGAATTATAAATTTGACCGTCGCCTTTCTTGCATCCCGGTTCGATGAGCTCGTCTCCGGTCGCGAACACGGTGATGTGCGGTTTCACGTACACGTCAACTTGTTCGTAGCCGAACGTCGCGAGCAAGGCGATCACGCCCGGATTGATGCGGGTACCTCGGTCAACGATATTCGTCCCCATCGCCACATCTTCTCCGCGATAGGAGATATTGGCGTCACGGGCCGGTCGTTTGAACGTCACGACTCGTTCATCTGCTTGCACGAGCTCAAGCATGACAATCGCATCCGCCCCGTCTGGGATTTTAGCTCCGGTCATGATGCGAATCGCTTGGCCAGCACATAGCGGTTCTCCGACGTGTCCAGCTCCCTGCACGTATTGAACAGGCAAGGTCACCGGTTCGTCGCGACTCGCAGTCAACAAGTCCGCGGACTGGACGGCAAAGCCGTCATACGGTGATTTATCGAACGCTGGAACGTCATGCGTCGCGACGAGGTCCATCGCTAAAATTCTTCCGTGCGCTCGATACAATGGCACCGTTTCCGTCTTGGCTCGTCCCGACGTTTCTTCGACGAGTGCAATCGCCTCGTCGACGGCGAGCGGCTTTCGAAATAGGGTCGATCCCTTCTCCATCACTTCACTTCCTTCCGAGCAGTGCTTCATAATCATTTGGCGTATTCACATTTTTAAACCAATCCCGTTCTTCGAACGAGACGATGGTCGCCTCGGTCAAATGAGGCATGACCGCCCGTTCACCTCGATGTAAGGCAGCCACAAACTGCGATTCCATCGCCCGTGGATAGAGGGCGATGAGCGGATGAATTCGATTGTCGGCGTAGGCGACGACCGGTTGATTTCTTCGCTCCATCGCCAGGCGTTCATAAACACTTGCTGGCACCAAGGGCGTATCACACGCACAGACGGCGTACCAATCACTCGTAACGTGCCGCATGACGGTGACGATGCCTGCGATCGGCCCCATGCCTCGCCATTCTCGATCGTCTTCAAGTTGATACGGGGTCGTCGACTGTCCGGTGGGAACGACGCTCCACTGGGTCTCCGTCGTCGTAGCTAGGATGTTCCTTGCTCGTTCTTCAAACGAGGCGTCTTTGTAGCGAACTTGCCATTTAGGGGAGCCGAACCGACGCGATTGGCCGCCCGCCAAAACGATGCCAATCATCGCGTCGCTTCCCAGACGATGTGCGAGAGCTCGGGGAGAATCAAACGGGTCATCGCCAAGTCGACGGCGCCCCGTGACCCTGGCATCGAGAAGATGATTGTATCCCCGATACGTCCGGCGAGAGCGCGCGACAACATCGCGGCCGGTCCGATGTCGTCCGTGAAGCTTACGTGACGGAACAACTCGCCAAAGCCGACCATCTCCCGGTCGAGCAGTGGTCGAATCGTCTCGATGGTGACATCGCGCTTCGTAATTCCCGTCCCACCGGTCGTCAAGATGACATCCATCTTCTCATCAACCATTCGTCTGACGGCCGCCTCAATTTCTATCGGATCATCTTTCGTGATTTCACGGTATGTGACTGTGTGGGCCTCTGCTTTTAACAATGAGCAAATATGTTCTCCCGAAACGTCCGTATCGAGCGTGCGTGTATCCGAGATTGTTAAAATCGCGGCCCGGACACGCTTTGTATTTTCATGTACGTGATTGTGTGTCTGCATGGTTTTCACCCTCCGATGTAACTCATTTCAATCCGGTTGCGTGTCCGGTTCCCATTTCGTGATCGTTCTTCCGAATAGCGATCGTCGCGCACTTCCCATACCATTTTTAACGTCATCGCGATGAGGTCGTCACTCGCTCCGCTGCGAAGCAGCTCGCGAATATCTGTCCCTTCTTCCGCGAACAGGCACGTATACCATTTGCCATCGCTCGATAGCCGGCCTCGTGTGCACGTCCCGCAGAACGGTTGACTGACCGAAGAGATAAAACCAACTTCTGCTCCATCATCGTAGCGATAACGTTTGGCCACCTCCCCGAGCGCCTCGGGAGCAAGTGGTTCGAGCAAGCCGTTCTGTTGGCGCAACACGCCGAGTATTGATTCAGACGATACGACATGTTCAACGTTCCACTCGTTCGCTGTGCCGACGTCCATGAACTCGATATAACGGAGCGTGATGTTCCGTTCTTTAAAATAGGCGGCCATCGGGGCGACTTCATGATCGTTCCAACCTTTCCGGACAACCATGTTCACTTTCACCTCGAGCCCTTGTCGTTTCGCCTCATCGATGCCTCGTAACACCGTTTCAGGCGACGTCCCGCGCCCGTTCATCATCCCAAACGTCTCGGCTGATAAGGCGTCTAGACTCACATTGACCCGGTCCAACCCGGCTTGCTTCAACGCCTTCGCCATCCGTTCTAAATAAACGCCGTTCGTCGTCAATCCGATCGTTTCGATGGTCGTGACCGCCCGCAGGCGGCGAATCAACTCATCGAGATTCGCTCGAAGTAGCGGTTCGCCTCCGGTCAAGCGTACTTTTTTCACGCCATGCGGAGCGATAATCCGAACGAATCGCTCAATCTCATCGAATGATAACAACTCATCTCGCTTTAAAAATTGGTGGTGGCGAAACGCTTCTTCAGGCATGCAGTACCGGCATCGGAAGTTACATTTATCAATCACCGAGATACGCAAATCTTCCAACGGTCGTCTCCGACGATCGGTCCATGGTGTCATGTGGGTTCATCCTTTCTGTCAACGACAGAAGGGACCTCCTAAGTCCCTTCCCAAAAGTCAGCGAATCGGCTTTTCAGCACCGTTCCGCAAATAGTAATAAATTGTAGTGACGATTGAAATCGCGTAGAGTCCGAGCATGACGAACAACGCGCCATTGAACGAACCGACGAGTTCGAGCGACCAGCCGAACATTTTCGGAATGAAGAAGGCGCCGTAAGCGGCAAACGCTGCCGAGAATCCGACGACGGCCGGTGTCTTCGTTGCCACAAACACGTGGGGAATCATCGCAAACGTCGCACCGGAGTTGAGTCCGGTCGCGATGAACAGAACGACGAACGAGATGAAAAACATCGTCAAGTTGTCGTTCGTGATGGCCAGGATGACACTCATCGTCCCGAGCGCCATGACACCGAACACGACCAATGTCACTTTGGCCGCTCCGACCTTATCACTAATCCAACCTCCGAATGGACGTGAGGAAGCGCCGAGGAACGCACCAAGGAAGGCGAGTGCCAACAAGTCCGATTCAGGGAACTTTAATTTCAAAATCATCGGGAACGCAGCGGCATATCCGATGAACGAACCGAAGGCCGCCGTGTAGAGCAACGTTTGAATCCAAAAGTGCTTGTCTTTGAACACGCTCGCCTGTTCTCGAATCGATTGGCGTGCCGTCGGTAAGTTATCCATGAACAAGTAGGCACAGACTGTCAATATGATGGTCGGCACGACCCAAAGCAGCGCCGCGTTTTGGAGCCAAATCTGTTGCCCGGTCTCAGTCACGAGGGCGTTGCCGCCAATGAATCCGAATATACTCGTCGTGATGACAAGCGGTGTGATCAATTGAACGAGCGAGACGCCCAAGTTCCCGATGCCTCCGTTAATCCCAAGCGCCGTCCCTTTTTTCGCTTTCGGATAAAACGCACCGATATTGGCGTTTGACGACGAGAAGTTCCCCCCACCTAGTCCGCAAAGAGCGGCCAAAATCATGAACACCCAATACGGTGTGTTGACGTTTTGCACGGCGTAGGCGATACCAAGGAGCGGCAACAACAAAATCGACGTCGAGAAGATCGTCCAGTTCCGCCCGCCGAATATACTGTTCGCAAACGTGTAGAAAAAGCGCAACGACGCCCCGACAAGTCCAGGCAGTGCGGCCAACGTGAATAATTGGCCTTGAGTAAAGCTGAATCCAATCGAATTCAATTGGACGGCCGCGACCGACCACATCTGCCAAACGATGAACGCAAGCGTCAGGGCCGGGACTGAGACAAGTAGGTTGCGATTGGCGACTTGTTTCCCCGTCCCTTCCCAGAACCCCACGTCCTCTGGCTTCCACTCGGCGAGTGCATGCGACCCTTTGTCTAATTGTTGCATTGTCTATTCCTCCTCTAAACGGTTCAATTCGTATCCTAATCCCATCCTATCGACCCCTCCCTTAAAAAAGTGTGCCTTCTTTCACACTTATTTCGCATGTTGAGTTTTTTTATCGGCTTGTCATCAATCTGTGACAAAATCGCCTTTCTTTCGGTTCTGTGACATTGAACACAGAAAAACCCTCCCCGATTCCTTATCGTAAGGAATAGAGGAGGGATAACTGTGTCACATCTTATTCAAATTCATTGCGCATCCGAGGCTCGTTTGGCGCTGCAGCCATATTTCTTCAGTCAAGATGGGGCCCATGTGTTCCGCGTCTTCGGTGTCTCGATTGCCGAAGCGGCGTTCACGGAGACGGGCATCACCGTCACGTTCCCACTGGAAAGTCCGATGGAAGAACTGCAAGCCCTGCATGACTTGCTTGTCCGAATCGATACAAACCACGACGTGACGATCGATGATACCCAGGCGGTCATCGGCTACCTAGGGGACGGGACGGTGGTCACCGTCTATCGCCACTTCAAACGTTGGCTGGACTTTTTGTCCGCAGCGCGCGTTCGCTCGATGGAAGGTGTCGTCGTCGAAGTCCGTGCTAACGGGGTCAAGCTAGCCGAAGGAGTACTTCGGTCTTACGAGTTGATGGAAGATGGCGATTTTTATGTATCGGCCTGTACAATCGAGGCCGATGGGTTAGAACATTTCGAGGGCGAGCTATCACTTGCTGCCGTGATGTGATCAATCGATGACACAGACTGAAATGGGACAGTCCTCACAATGGTTGAGCTGTTTCAAGCGGTCGAGGTCATGAATGATGATTTGACGAGACGGGAGCGACAAAATCCCCTCTTGGGCGAGCTCGTTCAACATGCGGTTCACGCGTTCGCGCGACGTTCCGCAATAGTTGGCGAGCTCTTGATTTTTCAGTTTCAAGTCGATGAGAATGCCACCTTCGACTTCCACCCCATAGCTGTTCGCCATGCGAATGAGCGTCGAATAAAGCGCCCCTTTCTTCCCGTTCAACACCAAGTCTCTAAATTTCGTATGCTGCTTCCGCATATGTTCGTTAATCATAATCATGAACTCGCGGACGAACTCGGGATTCGATGACAAAATCATCGTTTCAATCCGTTCGATTTTGACCGCATAAATTTCACTGTCTTCTAACGCTTTCGCGTTAAACAGATATTTCGGATCGATTGCGAACAACGTCAATTCTCCGCAACAAGCCTCAGCGCTTAAACAACGTAACGTCAATTCTTTTCCATTTTCCGTCAATTTCGAAATTTGGATTAGTCCACTCTTTACAATATAAAATTCGGATGCGTCTTCTTGTTCCCGGAACAGAAACCCGCCTTTGGGGACATGAATGATTCGATGTGCCAATTTTTTTGTTTCCTCGAGCACCATCGATTTACTTGAATGAGCCATTTCCACCGACCTTCCTTAAAAACACGTTGCACCATATGAAAGCTTGCCTTCATTCTAAACACAAACCCCCTCGAAACGCAATCAACATTTGGAAGCGTTTCAAGGGGACGACTATTCTTTCATGCGATATTCAATTTTTTTCCAATATCGATATAATAAGGCGATCAATCCGACATTGATGATGGCGATGGCCATATATAGTCGCATCGAGGCATGATCATACACCATATAGCTCTCAATTGTATATTGCAACAGCACCATGTTCGTCGCGAGCAACACGACCAGTCCGATTAAACTCCAACCGTTACGCCCCATGATGAATCTCTCTTCCGACCGCAAAGATTTTCCCATTCTCAATCTCCAGTAGGATTTTAGGAAGCTCCCGTTGTGGCGGACCCGCTTGCGGCTGTCCATCCAGACCGAAGTAGCCGCGGTGGCATGGGCAGAGGAGCACATCTTCTTCCTCTACATAAAACACAGGACACTGCAGATGTGTACATTTGTTGTTATAGGCGACGAACTCACCGGTCTTTAAATGAACAAGCAACGATGGTTCCGTACCCGGATATTCAAATTCGAGTGATTTCCCGCGCTCGAGCGCCGCGACCGTCGTGATGAACTGACGGTCGGTTCTCGGCTCGCTTCGAACGAAGGTCGCGATATTGAACGGGACCGTCGCGAGACCGAGCGCGATGCCGGCCCCAAACGTCGATTTGATGAAGGCCCGTCGGTTCAGTTTCACATCATCGGCCCGACTCAAGTTATCGACAAGTGCGGATAACCGTTCCCGCTCTTTTGAATCTTTCGACATAAGTCATCTTCCTTTCTGCCTCAGTCGGAATAGACGCCAAAGAATTCAGGGACGTAATTCCATTTATCATCTTGTGAAGGTTTTTTTCCTTCAATCATGTTCATTTGAACGCGCTGACGACGCAGTTGCATCATCTCGTCATGGTCAATGAAACGAATCGCATCTGACGGACAAACTGACGCACACATCGGCGCGATATCATGTTTGGAACGGTCGTAACACATGTCGCATTTATACATCTTGTTCTTCTCAAAATCGAACTTCGGAATCCCGAACGGACAAGCGAACGTACAGTTCCGGCAGCCGATACATTTTTCTTCGGAAGCCGATAAGACGACACCTTCTGGCGTGATTTGAATCGCATTGGCCGGACACACTTGAGCACAAGCTGGATTTTTACATTGCATACAGATCATCGGGAACGTCTGACGGTTCTCCGAGAAATCGATATAGTCCACGTAGTTGCGCTCAAGTCCGTCATGATCGCCACATTCGCGGCAAGCCGCCTGACAAGCTCGACAGCCGATACAGCGTTCAAATTCTAAATACATGACTTTATTCATTTCGTATGAACCTCCTCATCCATGACGTGACAGCTCGTCGCAATCGCATGGTCCGCCATGAACGGTACGCTCGAACCGAGTGGCACCGTCAACGGGTTAATGTGTAGCGGCGTATTCGCCGGTAACTTCTTCAGTTGAACCGCACATACTTTGAACTCAGGCATGCGTGACATCGGATCGAGACACGGATTCGTCAATTGATTGATGGCGAGCTCTTTGCCCCAATGGTAAGGGACAAAGACGGTATCGTTTCGAATCGCCTTCGTCAAACGCGCCTCGACGACCATCGCTCCGCGGCGTGTCCGCAGTTCGACTTTGTCACCCGTTTGTAGGCCATAACTTGAGGCGAGCTCGGGATGAATCTCCACGAACGGCAATTTTGACATCGTGCTCAAGAAATCGACACGACGCGTCTGGTTGCCCGACAAGTAATGGAAGACGACACGGCCTGTCGTGAGCGTGACCGGATATTCTTCATTCGCATATTCGCCGGCCGGTCGATACGTGACGACGGGCAAATTCGCTTTCCCGTTTGCCGTCCCAAACCGTTCTTTGAACATCGTCGGTGTGCCCGGATGGTCTTCAGACGGACACGGCCAGAAGACGCCATATTCGTTGTCGATTCGTTCCCACGTGATTCCGGAGTAGTCGGCCGCTCCACCTTTTGTCGCGATGCGGAACTCCTCCCAAATGTCACGCGCCGTCTCGTACGGGAAGTACTGTCCGCGTCCCATCCGTTCAGCAATCCGCTTCATGATTTCCCAGTCTGGAAGCGAGTCTCCGAGCGGTTCGCGCACTTTCCGGATCCGAATGACACGTCCTTCTAGGTTCGTCGTCGTCCCTTCATCTTCGGCCCACGAACAAGCCGGCAAGACGACGTCCGCGAACTCGCAAGATTCTGACATGAAGAAGTCGCTGACGACGAAGAAATCGAGCTTATTGAAACTGTCCCACACGTACGGTAGGTTCGGTGCCGAGACGGCCGGATTCGAACACATGAGGTGCATCGCCCGAATCGTTCCCGCTTGAATCTCATCGAACATTTCGAATGCAGACACCCCTGGTTTTGGCATCTCAGAAGGATCGATGCCCCAGACACCGCTCACATATTCGACGGCTTTCGGGTCAGTTAACTTCCGGTAGCCCGGTAACAAATCGGCTTTTTGTCCATGTTCTCGTCCGCCTTGGCCATTCCCTTGCCCGGTCATCGTAGCGACACCCGAGGCGAATTTTCCGACCATGCCGCGCAGAAGTGCCATCGACGTGTAGAGCGAGACGTTGTCGACGCCTTTTGACTGTTGTTCGACACCACGGGCAAACAACATGACCGACCGTGGGCTCTTTCCGTAAATTTGGCCTGCCTTTTCAAGCTTTTCGATAGCAATCCCCGTCACGTCACTCGTCCGTTCGAGCGTCCAGTCACGGACCGACGCCTTCAACTCTTCGTAGTTATCGCAACGCTCATCCACATACGCTTGATCGACATAATCGTGTTCGACTAAAAAGTTGAGCAGTCCCATCGCAAGCGCCGCATCCGTCCCCGGTTTCAAATCGAGGTGGACATCGGCGACACGCGCCATCGGAATCTCACGCGGGTCGGCGACGATGATTTTCGCGCCTTTGTCCTTCGCTTTCCAAATATGCTGCGTCGTCGTCGGATGACATTCGGCGATATTCGAACCGGCGACAAAGAACGTGTCGACATGCTCGAACTCCGTCCACGGGAGCGTCGCCCCGCGGTCAATCCCGAGTGTCTTTAAGAAACCGCCGGCGGCAGATGACATACAGAAGCGGCCGTTATAGTCGATGAATCGTGTGCCGAGTGCGACCCGCGCATACTTCCCGACGAGGTAACATTTCTCATTCGTCATCGAGACGCCGCCGAAGACAGACACCGCATCCTTTCCGTGCTCTCGTTGAATCCGTTTAAAGTTCGCTTCAATCACGTCGAGCGCTTCGTCCCATGTCGCTTTCTCAAACTTGCCATTCCGCTTGATGAGCGGTGTGAGGATACGGTCCGGATGCTCAATCGTTTGATAGGCCGTGACGCCTTTCGGACAAAGCTTGCCTTTATTCACCGGGAAATCGTAGCGTGGTTCGACGCCTTTGACGGCCCCGGTCTTCTCATCGACCCGGATGTGCATGCCGCACTGCATCCCGCAGTAGCAACAATGGGTCGTAATCAGTTTCTCACCAGGTTTGATTAAGTTCTGTACTTCTGGCGACGTTAAAAAGTCACTCATCGTCTTCCCCTCCATAGAACGTCTCCGCTCTTCGTTTTGAAAATCCACTGACGTGATAGCCGTTAATCGTTTGAAGCGGATAATGCATCCCGTCACTTCCTGGCCGTCCGAGCGCCGAATCGAGCCGGGCCCGACGACGACAGGCGTGACAGAGGTCTTGGACCGTATGTGCCGCATCGACTTTCACGAGTTGGTCCGACCCTTCGAGCATTTTTTTTACTTGTTCAATCTCTTCAAGCGTCCCAGTCGGTTCTCCGCATTTAACGCACAGGTGTCTCATCTTTTGCCTCATCTTTCGTCTCCTTCGGCCGGCCGAACCCTGGCATCGACATGCCGGTATTCGTATCGACCGGGTGCGTCGATAACTGTCCATTCATCAAGTTCAACTGCATCTTCACACGCATCGAACGTCGACACGGTTGGCAGTAATCCGACAGCTGGGTCCCGTCACTGAGTCCGAGCTGAATCGTCTGTGCTTGTAAAATCGCTTGGACGTCCTCGACTTGATTGTCCGTTGCATAGCGTGTGCCACACCCAGCGCAGACACGCGTCTCATCCGCTTCGACTTCCCGGTAGTTCATCGGTACGCTGGCTGCCATCGGTCGGACTGGCAAGTGGAACAGTTTACCGAACGGGAAGTAGCATAAAAAGATGATGACGGTCAATTGATGGAACAAGGCGAGTTCATGATGAATGAAGCCGCCGAAGAATACGTACGACACGGTCAACAAGAGACCTGATACGGTGACGATGAGCAACATGAGGAGCGGTAAAATATCAAATTCGAACCGCTGTGTCACTTTCACGTCCTGGTCGTTAATCCGGCGATAGAGTGCCATGAGCACGCCGACGAGCAACATGAGCGCGGTGATGTTCAAGCCGTTATAGACAAGCTCGGCGAACAACCCATGCGCGGCCATTTTGATGGTCGGGATGTTGAAGACGACGATTTGATACGTCTCGATATCAATCAAATCAAAGCGCATCCATTGGAACGTCAAGCCGAACGTAATGGCGAACGACCCGAGGCATCCCCAGGCGATCAACATATGTTGGGTCCAGCGGTACCAGCCACGTTCCCAGATGAACTTCTGTAAGACGATGTTATTGACAGTTGTCGTGGCGACGGCTTTACCGGCCCGTTTCTTTTCTGCCTTCATTTGTTTAAAGCTCCTCTTCAATACTTGCGAAGTGGCCGGCCGTGCAAAGAATAACGTCAAACGAACGACCATCCCAATCATGCAAATGACGGCGGCGATATAGTAGCCGAACAACGCCATGTCCACGTGCTCAAATCCTGCCGACGCGACCCACGTCGAGAGCACCAAGGCGGTGAATCCTACGAACGACCACTTTGCAGCGGTCGAATAAAAATAACGATCGGACATATGTGTTCCCCCTTCTCTTTCCGAGCGACTTCATAGTTTCATCATAAAGATGACATCTCGACTTAACTGTTACTTTTTTCACAGATAAGCGATTCGAGACGTGACAGAATAATGAACGAAGGAGGCGTTCCCTTATGAAATCATCATTCAAAATCATGTTATTCCTCACCATCGCGGCCATGCTCGTCGTCTTTTCCATCGGGTTTGTCTTCGCTAACCGGGCGACGACCGAGCCAGACGTCGAAGGATATGTGATTGAAATAAATGAGTCTGACCGCACCGCACTCGTCATCAGCGGCATCACTGCAGAAGAAGCCACGCTCTCTCCTGACACTCTTTTCGCGCAAAGTGAACCGGGAGACGTAAGTTGGTTCAAGTTTCAAGTAAAGGCGACGTTCGAACAAATCGCTGTCGGGGACCACGTCCACATTTGGAAAAAGACCGGCCCAAGTATCTTAAATACTCCGAACCGGTCTTATGTGAAAAAAGTCGCTGTGATCGACTAATATTGACGTTTGCCGTAACGTTCGCTCAGCCATAGGACTAAAAACGCCAGGCCAACCAACCATCCACTCCAAATGAGCGCTTGCTTCATATCGCCGTTGATTGTCGCCATATAAATCGCAGTGGCAAGTGTCATCGTCTCGCCCGGAATGTTCCCGGCAATCATCATCGTGATCCCGAACTCGCCGATTGACCGTGCGAAACCAAGGACGAAACCGCTCGTCAACGCAGGTAGCAGCAGTGGAATCGTCACGTAAGTGAACAGTTGACGTTCTGACCCACCGAGCACGCGTCCGGCCTCATACCATTCCGCATCGAGTTGTTTGAGCCCGAGACGAATCGTTTGGTAGATGAGCGGAAACGCGGCCAAGGCGGACGCGATGACGTTCGCCTGTTTGGTGAACAAGATGGTGACGGGCAAGAACCCACCGATCCCGTTGTTCCCGAGGACCATCAAGGCGTATAACCCGATGACTGTCGGTGGCAAGATGAGCGGCAGTAAAAACACTGTCTCCAGCAGCCGCTTTCCTTTAAATTGACGGTGATGCATGAAATAGGCCGCTCCGAAGGCGAGGACGAAGGCGCTCACCGTCGCCATCACCCCGACTTCGAATGTGAGTTGAAGTGGAGATTGCGTCATTTGGAAAATCCTTTCGCCAAAAAGTGAGCTTGGATCTCATTATCAAACAAACGCGCATAGATATCGCGGACGTATGGATCATGCGTTAAGCGAACTGCCGGATACGAAATCGCACCCGTCGCTTCAAATGGGACCGACTGAATCGACTCGATGTCCGTCGTGAGTTCCGTTTTATAAACGAATCCCGCATTGGCGTCACCTTGTTCGATGAGCGTCAGCACTTGTCTCACGTTTTGGGCGAACATGACTCGCGGCTCCACTTCCTCCCACACATCTTCCCCTTCGAGCGCCACTTTTGCGTAACGACCGGCCGGGACATTGATCGGATCACCGATGACGATGCGAGCACATGTATTTAAGTCGTCCCACGTCTCCGCGCACGGTTTCCCTTTCGGTGTTACGAGCCACAATTCGTTATGCAAGAACATATCCCGCTCTAGAATCGGGATTTGTAATCGGTCGACATCGTCAACGCTCGCGGCTAAAAAGATATCTGCCGGAGACCCGTGATTGATTTGTGCTCGCAAAGCGCCGCTCCCGTTCGTCACGACCCGAACATCAATCCCATCGAATTCCGCTTCAAGTTGTCGCTCGACCTCTTCCAAAGCCGGTCCTAAGCTCGCCGCTGCTAGGATGGTCACGGTGTCCTCCGAATCTGAACTCGACCAGACTTGACTTAGTAATAAGGCGACTGCCATCCCTATGATGACTCCACTCACCCGTTTCATGATTGATCACTCCTTTGCTTCTCTTTTATCGTAGCGATTGCTTCGCCTCCCATCTGTATCAAACGTCACAAAAATACACCCCTACGTCAGTAGAGGTGTGCCCTTATTAAGCGAACGTGCGCGCCCGCGGGAATAAAATGTTGTTCTCGAGATGAATATGTTCGAACGTATCCGATTCGAGCGCTTCTAACCGTTGATAGACAAGACGATACGTCCCACACGCACCTTCAGGCGGCGTATAGTCGTTCGTGATGTGCCGAAGCTCTTTCAAGATGTCACCCGCTGCTGCATGTTCTGACTCGAGCGAAGCCAAAATGTCATCAAGCTCCCGTCTCGTTTCAGCTGTCGGTGCCGTCTCATGACGAAGCAACGTCGGGAAGTCTTCCGTCTCTTCTTTGACGATATGTTGTTCAAGTTCCACTTTCAATTGATTGAACAATTGGTGAAT
Organism: Exiguobacterium sp. s36; assembly: GCF_018618345.1. Lineage (NCBI taxonomy): Bacteria > Bacillati > Bacillota > Bacilli > Caryophanales > Exiguobacterium > Exiguobacterium sp. s36. The sequence goes on along the minus strand of NZ_JACSLW010000003.1, from coordinate 181,613 downwards.
GCGACCGAGGTGCGGATGATTTTGTCCGTGAACCCGGAACACTTTTGTCACATATGGTGTGAGCTGAGGCAATTCGTCCGTCAAAAACTGGTGATGCTTATAAATGATGTGCTCAATCAATTCCGAAGAAGAAGCGGCATCCCAATCGATGCTCTTCTCGTTCATCTCTTGCTTGCGTTGATAGAGCGCATTGACTTCTTCTAAAATATCTTCTGTCGACCGTTTCGATTTGTCAGTCGCTTCAGCGAGTGGTCGGTTGCCACCACAACAAAAATCGATTCGGTTCCGTTTGAAGATGTCTGCTGCTTGCGGGCATTGTTTGACGATTTCAGATACGTGCGTATCGCCCGTGAATGTCTGTGTCATCTGTCATAACCTCCATATTCGTTTTGACATGTTTAGCGTAGCAAGAGTTTGACGACAAAAATGTGAAATACGTCACATTTAGGTGAACGGGATTGCCTCGTTCCAAATTTGGACACAAAACAGCCCCTCATTTTGTGAGGGGCGTCGATTAATGGGAAGGCGTTTCAAACTGCTCTGCCTCTGTCGATCCGGCCAGTGCCGTCGTCGACGACTGGCCTCCAGAAATGACGAGTGACACTTCATCAAAGTACCCGGTCCCGACTTCGCGCTGGTGACGTGTCGCCGTATAGCCATGCTGCTCCGCCGAGAATTCAGCTTGCTGCAACTCGGAATAGGCAGCCATCCCGCGGGCTTTGTATCCGCGTGCGAGTTCGAACATTCCGAAGTTGAGCGAGTGGAAACCAGCGAGCGTGACGAATTGGAACTTGTACCCCATCGCACCAATTTCTTGTTGGAACGTTGCGATTTCCTCGTCTGACAGCTTCTTCTTCCAGTTGAACGAAGGTGAGCAGTTGTAAGCAAGCAGTTTGCCCGGATATTTCGCGTGAATCGCATTTGCGAATTGGCGTGCCTCATCCAAATCGGGCTCGGACGTCTCGCACCAGACGAGGTCGGCGTACGGTGCGTAGGCAAGACCACGCGCGATTGCCTGCTCGATGCCTGCCTCGGTGCGGTAAAACCCTTCCGGTGTCCGGTCACCGACGATGAACGGATGGTCGATTGGGTCGATGTCGCTCGTAATCAAATTCGCCGCGTGAGCATCCGTCCGGGCGACGATAATCGTCGACACTCCCATGACGTCTGCCGCGAGCCGAGCGGCAATCAAGTTTTTCACGGCCGTCTGTGTCGGTAGCAACACTTTTCCGCCGAGATGTCCGCACTTCTTCTCCGACGAAAGTTGATCCTCAAGATGGACACCGGCTGCCCCCGCCTCAATCATCGCCTTCGTCAGTTCGAACACGTTGAGCACACCGCCGAAACCGGCCTCCATGTCAGCGACAATCGGGGCGAACCAATGCGTATCGCCTTTTCCTTCCGCCGTTTGGATTTGGTCGGCGCGTTGAAGTGCCTGATTGATCCGTTTGACGACGCTCGGCACCGAATTGGCCGGATACAGGCTTTGATCCGGATACATATGTCCCGACAAGTTCGCGTCGGCGGCAACTTGCCAACCGCTCAAATAGATGGCCTCAAGACCAGCCTTTACTTGCTGGATGGCCTGGTTCCCCGTCAACGCCCCGAGCGCGTGGACGTAGTCCCGCTCGTGGAGTAACTCCCATAACCGTTCCGCTCCTTTTGTCGCGAGCGTATGTTCAATCAACACCGATCCCCGAAGTCGCATCACGTCTTCAACTCCGTATGGACGTTCGACCCCAGTAAATCGTTCCGACTGTATCATTTCCTCAACTTGTGCGCGTTGTTCGTTCATATCCATTCCTCCTGTATTATATTAATTCATGATTTAATCATTTGTTATATAACAGATGGTGCATGCTTAATCCAAGTATGCGCAACACTCAAGCGCCGACTTGAAGGACGAGTGTTCCATGCCGCAGCAGCGACAGACGTTTTCTTCATCACGTTCTTCCGGTTTGCGGAACACGACAACTTCTTCGACTGGCTCTCTCATGATTTGGAGCGATCCGTCGGCCCGATCGAGGACGAGACGCATCAAATCGTTCCCATAGACGAACGCCGTGTTCGCGAGCGTCGCTGTCGATTCCCCTGAGATGATTCGACGGACGACCCAACGTTCAATTAACTGTTCGCTTTCAATTTTTTTCGTTGTCATAATGATGCTCCTCCTTTTAAATTCGGTTCTAATGTCACTTGTTGTAAAAACTGTCGACGGCGCCGGTGCAAAATCGGTTCCGTATATCCGTTCGGCGACTCGTCGCCTTCGAACACTAAATCTTTCGCCGCTTGATAGGCGATTGAACGCTCCACGTCAGGCGTCATCGGACGATAATGCGGGTCCGACGCGTTCTGCGCGTCGACGACACCGGCCATCCGGACGAGCGTCGCTTCCACTTGCTCTCGACTACAGACGCCATGATACAACCAGTTGGCCACGTGCTGACTCGAGATGCGGAGCGTCGCCCGGTCTTCCATTAAGCCGACATGATGAATATCGGGCACTTTCGAGCAGCCGACACCTTGTTCGACCCAACGTACGACATATCCGAGCAAGCCTTGCAAGTTATTCTCGAGCTCCTCGTTCACGTCTTCGTCCGTGTAGTCACGCGTGGCAAGTGGAATCTCAAGCAACCGACTTCGTTCCATCACATGATCGAACGAACGAGCGGCCACTTCGCGTTGGACGTCAAAGGCGTCGACTTGATGGTAATGGAGCGCATGAAGCGTGGCCGCCGTCGGTGATGGGACCCAGGCCGTCGTCGCCCCGGATCGGACATGATTGATTTTTTCGCGCATCATCTCGCCCATACGGTCCGGCATGGCCCACATTCCTTTCCCGATTTGTCCGCTTCGGTGGAATCCGGCGTCGAGTCCTACCCGGACGTTCGACCGTTCATACGCGTCGAGCCAAGCCGAGGCTTTCATCTCACCTTTTCGGCGCATCGGTCCGAGCGTGAGCGAGGAGTGAATCTCATCCCCGGTCCGGTCGAGGAAGCCTGTATTGATAAAGACGATGCGCTCTTTCACTCGTTCAATGCAGTTCTTTAGATTGAGCGACGTCCGACGCTCCTCGTCCATCACACCAACTTTAATCGTGTGACGCGGCAGCTCGAGCACATCTTCAATCGCGTCGAACAAATCATTCGTGAAGGCGACTTCTTTCGAGCCATGCATTTTCGGTTTGACGATATAGATCGAACGTTCGCGAGAATTTTGTCTAGCGTCGAGATGACGGCTCGAGATGAGCGCTGTGAAAATCCCGTCCAGGATGCCCTCTGGCACTTCACGCCCTGCCTCATCAAGCATCAAATCCGTCGTCATCAAGTGTCCGACGTTGCGAATGAACAAGAGCGACCGTCCCGGTAGCGTGACTTCACGTCCTTCCGGTCCGATATAATGCCGGTCCGGGTTCAATTTCCGTGTGAGTCGTCTCCCGCCTTTCGTGAATGTCGCCTCGAGTGTTCCGTCCATGAGACCGAGCCAGTTCGAGTAGAGCTGGACTTTCTCTTCGGCGCACACGGCCGCGACCGAGTCCTCACAGTCGATGATGGCCGATAACGCTGATTCGAGCTCGATATCGACAAGTCCCGCTCGATCTGTTTTTCCGATTGGATGGTTCCGGTCAAACTTCAGCTCGACGTGAATCCCGTTGTGGACGAGCAGGAGCTTCTTCGGATCACTCGCCTCTCCGACGTAGCCGACGAGACAATCGTCTTGGAACGCGATGCGGTTCCCTTCGATGATGGCGTACGGCCTGCCCTCTGACACGAGATAACCGTCCGTTTCCTCATGTGAGCCTTCCCCAAGCGGAAACTTATCGTCGAGAAACTGTTTGGCGTAGGCGATGACCTTCGCCCCCCGTTCCGGATTATATCCAGCCGTCGGCTCCTCGTCCGTGTCGATGACGTCCGTTCCGTACAAGGCATCGTACAAGCTGCCCCAGCGAGCATTCGCTGCGTTCAACGCATAGCGCGCATTATCGAGCGGGACGACGAGTTGCGGACCGGCCTGGACGATTTCTGCGTCGACGTTCGTGACGTCGATCGTAAAGTCTGGAACGATTGGCTCGATGTAATTGATGTCTTGCAAAAATTGTTTGTATTGGTGCTGATCAAAGGTTGGTCCATGTTCCTTGTACCAGTTCTGTAACAGTCGTTCGTATGCTTCTCGTTCTCGCAACAATGCCTCGTTCCGTTCTGTGAAGTCGTCTAAAATTTGACCGACCCCAACCCAAAACTGTTGCCGTGAAGCCTCTTCGGGCAACACCCGCTCGGCAATCAAGTCGACCAGCGTACGATGGACACGATATGTGCCGATTCTTACGTATTGTTCCAAACCATCACATCCTCCCGAATAATTGTTATATATCAGTTGAATATAATATAGACTATTATATAACAGTTTGACAACAGTTTTTTTGAATCTTTTTATTTGCCTTCTCTCTTCAAACCGATTAGGATGAATTGTGTGACCTATCAATGATTGATTCATCAATTAGTTTTAAGGAGGATGTCTCATGCGCGACGCCTGTTCGCTCAGCGACGAAATCCTTTACCACGTCATCACCGTACAAAAAGAACTCGCCCAACTGTTCGATACGGAAATGGACGGACTCAGTTCGACCCGCTTCGATATTTTGAGCAACTTGCATCACGTCGGACCGTTACGTCAACGTGAACTGCAACAACGGGTCGGAGTCGACCATGCCGCCATTACGCGTCACTTAAAACAACTCGAGACACAAGGCTTAATCACGCGCGAACGATGTCTTCAAGACAATCGAGTCATCTTTGTCGATTTGACGGATGACGGTCGCGAGCGGATTGCACATTGGACCGAGCAAAAGAAGTGCTTGTCGGACCGACTTTTTGTAAACATGAAGGTAGAGGATCAACAACAGCTACTCGAATTGTTAAATACATTACAAACCAACATTCAACACGAAAGGAAGACCCTTATATGAACACGACTACACAAAAAGACTTTATGGAGATCGTCAAAGGACGCCGCTCGATTCGCGTATATGATGAGAACGTCAAAATCTCGAAAGAAGAGATGACACAAATCTTGGAGGAAGCGACGACGGCTCCGTCTTCACTTAACCTGCAACCATGGCGCTTCGTCGTCATCGATAGCGCGGAAGGGAAAGACACGCTCCTCCCGCTCGCAAGCTTCAACAAACGCCAAGTCGAGACGTCATCTGCCGTCATCGCCATCTTCGCCGATTATCAAATGGCCGATTACACAGAAGAGATTTTCGATACGGCCGTTGAACGTGGCCTCATGCCTCCAGACGTCCGTGACCGCCAAGTCGACATGATTACAGGCATCTTCAAAGATGCGCCGAAAGAATCGATCAAAGACAGCATCTTGCTCGACTCAGGTCTCGTCGCGATGCAGCTCATGCTCGTCGCCCGCGCCCACGGCTACGACACGAACCCGATCGGTGGCTACGACAAAGCGAACATCGCGGAAGCGTTCGGCCTCGAGAAAGAGCGCTATCTTCCGGTCATGCTCCTCTCAATCGGAAAAGCCGCGGAAGACGGTTACCAATCGGTCCGCTTCCCAATCGACCGCATCACAGACTGGAAATAAGCAAAAGCTCAAGCGCCTCGGCGCTTGAGCTTTTTTTATCCGATGTATTTGACGACCTCATTGAAGTCACGGCGTGTCTTCGGCGCGAAGTCACGGGCCCGATGTCCGAACGCGACCATGACCGAGAGCGACCAGGCGCCTCGTTCCATGACGCCTTCTGAAATCAATAATTCGTCAATCTCCGCTTGATTGAACCCTTCGATCGGGCATGAGTCGACGCCGATTTGGGCAGCGGCCGTCATCATGTTGCCGAGCGGGATATACGTTTGGCGTTTAATCCACTCTTGGAACACACGCTCGTCGTCCAACAGTCGATAATCTTGTTCTTGGAACTCACGGACACGTTTTACCCGAAGGGCGTACTCGTCTTCCGTCCGTCCTTGGACGTCCGTGACGATATGACGGATATAGTCCGAGTCGTAGCGCATCGCTTCAGGCGTCCGCGCCAAGATCAACACGAAATGGCTTGCCGTCAACGCCTGCCCTTGCGCCCCCCAAGCATGGTCTTTAATCTTTTGGAGCAAGTCTTCGCGACGAACGACGACGAACTGCCAAGGCTCGAAACCGAACGAACTTGGTGACAGGCGGCCTGTCTCCAAGATGAATTCGAAATCTTCCTCATCGATTTTGCGGTCCGCGTCGAACTCCTTCGTCGCTTGACGCCAACGATACGCGTCTAAAATCTCTTCTTTTTTCACGATGATCCACTCCCCATTCACCAAGATGACTCCATCATATCAAAACGATAAATGAGAAAGCGCTCATGAAGATTCTTCAAGGGCAATCGGACGTCCTGCACGTAGCGAAACGGCGTCTCATCGTTCAGAAAATGTAAGTACTCATCGGCTGGATAATAGAGGATGAGATCGACCGGACGCGGCGTTCGCTCGACCGAGTCGATGATATTCGCGACGACCTGCCGGAACACGTTCACCGAGAACGGGTTGAAGAAGTAAAAGCGGTTCGCCTCAGCCGGCACCTCAAACTGTTCGGCGTAGCCGCGGACGAGCTGAACACTGCCACGCGTCCGGTGTTTCTTGGCGTAGTTCATCCAATTCTCAAGTGCCGCTTCGTGGAAGCCGCCATCCATCTCGATGCCAATGGCCCGAACTCGGAACGTATAGGCGAGATAAAACGGGAGGCGCCCTTTCCCCGAACCGAAATCGACGACCGTGTCCGTGGCCGCGAGCGGATAGGCGTCACGCAACAAGTCGAGCGCCTCATAAGGAGTCGGTTCATAGCGGTGGTATTCGGCCGAGGCCGGGAACCCTTGTTGCGGTTTCGCCGTCTCGATTTGAAGCAATCGTTCATAGTCTTGTTCAGTCATAAATCTGTCCTTTCTTGGATGGCGCGGAAAAATGGATGACGCTCCATCTCTTGTTTGAACGCCTGTCGTTCTTGCCACATCACGTAGCCGACATAGAGCGGGATGAGCAACTTGAACCAGCTCGGCACGAGGAGCATCCCTGTGACGGCAAGCGGGATGAGACGTAGCCATAAGTTCCGATGACGCGGCGTCCGTATATAGAGTAAGATGGCCGACGTACGCCGGGCGGTCCCAAACCGATTCGGTCTCGGTCGATAGAGCGGACGCTTGCGCCGGCTCGGCTTCTCGATTGCGCCCGACGTGGATAATAATGCCCGGTCAAAAGCGGTACGCAGCGCCTCACTACGTTCGAGTTCTTGGCTAAGAAATGGATGACGCGTCATCCACCCCTCTCCCACATATATCGCAACCGCCACGAGGCCGCTACCGAGAACGACCGCCCCTAAAGGCGAATCGCTGAGGAGCGCATACATACAAACGAACGTCACACACGTGACCGTAACTCGTAACATCCAATTGCTGCGCCGGACCGTCAATTGATAACGGATCCACGTATGAAGCCCGGTCAAAAACAGGAGGCTGATCCCAAATGCGGATATGGAGACAACGGGCCAACCGTCAAGCCAAAGCACGGGGATGAACATCAATAGGACAAAGAGGAGCGTTGAACCTAGTTTGATGGCGTGATAAAGCAACGAACCGTGCTTCAATTTATGAATCAAAGAACGTTTGGCCACCAGTGTCACGTCCGCCCGTTCGACCCAGACGAAAAACGGATTTCTAAGGAGTACGATTCCAATTCCAAGCGTCCAAACGAACATCGGTACTTGGCTCACCCATCTAAGCTCGCCTTGCCAAAGCAATCGGTATTGGTACCCGAGAAAGATGGCGAACGGAATGACGCCGTACAGAACGACTGTCCAATCCAAGATGAGCCGCCACGTCTTCCACTGTTTGGTCACATGGGTGCGGACACGTCTAACGAACAGCTGATGTTCATTCATCGCATGGCCACATCTTCCATCATGTCGAACAGCGACTCGCCTTCGGTTTGCAGGCTGAGACGCAATTCATCTTTCGTCCCACTTGCGAGCATGCGTCCGTCATCGATCCAGACGAAGCGGTCGCATAACCGCTCTGCCGTATCGAGGACGTGGGTGACGAGAAGCACCCCGGTGCCTTGACGGCGTTCCGCTTCAAGTAAACGAAGCAACTGAATCGTCGTCGTCGCGTCGAGTCCGACGAACGGCTCATCGACAAGGAGAAACTTCGCCTCTTGGATGAGCGCCAACAGAATCATCGCTTTTTGCTTCATCCCTTTTGAGAACGAGGCGATATAGTCGTACCGGACCGTCTCGAGCCGAAACAGACGCAGCAATTCGTCTGTCCGCTCGCGAGTGTGAACACTCGTCAATTCCAATACGAGAGCGATATGTTCCTCGAGCGTCAAATAATCATAGTAAACCGGTTGCTCGGGGATATAGGCGTAGCGGTCGATTTTCACCGTTCCACGCATCCACGGGATTGTTCCGGTGAGACAGGCGAGCGTCGTGCTCTTCCCGGCCCCGTTCGACCCAATCATCCCAACGATTTCGCCCGGTCGGACCTCAAATTCGATGTCCTCAATGACCGACTCACCGCGTTCATACCCGGCTTGTTCAATGTGAACGTCCATTCGAACCTCCTTCGCAAAAAGTCGCCTTTTCAGGCGACGTCATCGAACGATATTGACCGAAGAGAAAACGAACTTGTCATAGCGGTGCCGGGCGAATGAATATTCGAACGGCTTCCCGTTACTCAAGTAAACGACTTGTTCGACTTCGATGATTGGGTCAGTAATGTCATTCTTCAAGTAGCGTTGGTCGTACTCGTCAGGCTTGTCGGCTCGAATCATCTTGTGTGAACTCGTAATCGTGTAACCGAGCTCCTGTTGGATGTAGCTATAGACCGACTTCTCTAAAATTTTACGCGACAGTCCTGTAATTAGATTGGCGACCATGTACGTCAATTCGATGACATACGGCTCTTCGTCCACATAGCGGACACGACGAATCTCATAGACTGGTTCCGTCAGCTCAATCATCAAATGGTCGGCGACTTCCTGGGTCGGGAACTTCACTTCGAAATCGAGCACTTCACTGCGCAAACTGCGGTCGCCGATGACTTGCGTCAATCCTCTCGTCTCTTTACTGATGATATTGATGCGTTCTTTTTGGAAACTGGCCGGCAAGATGAACGTCCCTTTGCCACGCTTCCGATAAATCAAGCCTTCCATCACGAGAATTTCGAGAGCGCGCTTCATCGTCATACGGCTGACACCAAATTCTTCTGCCAATTGAATCTCATCTGGGAGCGGTGTTTCGAGTTCATAAGCCTGTTCATTGATCCGATGCCGAATCTCATCCGCAATCGATTCATATTTTGGTTTTTTCTTTGTAGACATATTCCACCTCATGTATAGACATATACAAATAATATATCAAAAAAAGCTGACAAAGAGTAGGTCCTTGTCAGCTTTTCCTATTATTCTATAAATCCATGATTGGTAATCACTTGTTTGAACCAGTGACCAGACTTTTTAACGGTCCGCTCTTGGGTCGCCAAGTCGACACCGACGAACCCATAGCGGTTCTTATAGGCGTTGCTCCATGACCAGTTGTCCATGAACGTCCATAAATGGTACCCTTTCACGTTCGCACCTTCTTCGAGCGCCCGATGCGTCCATTTCAAATGCTCGCGAATGAAATCGATCCGGTAGTCGTCTTGGACGCTGCCGTCGGTGTCACGGTAACGTTCTTCTCCTTCAACGCCCATCCCGTTCTCAGAAATGAAACACGGGATGTTACCGTAGTTGTCTTTCAAGTTGATCAAGATGTCATAGACGCCCTGCTCATAAATTTCCCAACCACGATACGGGTTCATCTTGCGACCCGGCATCTCATAGAAGTCGAACAAATTCTCTGGTAGGAACGGCGCATCAGAATTCGGAAGCGATGCCTTTGCCTTGACCCGACGCGGTTGATAGTAATTGATGCCAAGGAGGTCGATCGTGTTCGTCCGAATGAGATCCAAGTCGCCCGGCTGCATCTCCGGCATCGCGCCTTGTTCCTGTAACACGTCGATGAGTTCTTCAGGGAACGTCCCGAGCACGGACGGGTCCAAGAACGAGCGGTTGAAGATGGCGTCGGCCAAGCGTGATGCCTTCAGATCGGCCGGATGTTGGCTGCGCGGATACGACGGCGTCAAATTCAGGATGATTCCGATTTGACCGGCCTGTTCCCGCTCCCGGTGCGCCTGAATGGCGAGCGCGCTCGATAAGATCGAATGGTAAGCGACTTGAACGGCACGCTTGAAATCGACGACGTTCGGATAGTGGAAATCGTACAAATAGCCGCCTTCGACCGGTACGATCGGTTCGTTATGGGTGAACCATGTCGTCACACGGTCTCCGAAAAGTTCGAAACACGTCTTCGCGAACTGTACGTAAGCGTCGACGACGTCACGTGACTCCCAGCCGCCTCGGTCTTGAAGCGCCATCGGCATGTCGAAGTGATACAAGTTGATGAACGGCTCGATGTCATGATCGATGAGGCAATTAATCACATTGTTATAGAACGTGATCGCCTCTTCATTCACCTCACCGACGCCTTCTGGGAATAGACGTGACCACGAGATTGAGAAACGGAACGTGTTATGTCCGAGCTCCTTCATGAGTGCGATGTCTTGCTCGTACAAATGATAGAAGTTAGACGCCTCCGTCGCGCTGACGCCATTGAAGAATCGGTTCGGCTGTTGCATATACCAATAATCCCAAATATTTAAGCCTTTGCCTCCCTCAAACGCCGCACCTTCCATTTGCGTCGCCGAAGAGGCCGTCCCCCACCAAAAATCGGTCGGGAATTGATACGTCACTGCTGCTGATGTTTTCGTTTCTGTCGGGTTCGTCATAAACTTTCTCTCCCTTATTCTCTATTTCTCATTCATACCGCTTCGTCTTTATGGTTAGCGGCTTCTTCCTGTTCTTTCTTCAAGTTCAAACGGTCAATAAATTTAAGGAATGGGAACCAGACCGCCAAGATGATCAAGAAGTTGACGAGTTGTAGCAATCCGCCGGCAAGTGAGTTCGTCGCCATCATCCCACTGATGAACATCGGGACGGTCCAAGGTACCGCGACCCCTGTCGGCGGCGGGACGAGCCCTGTCGACATTGCAAAGTAAGTGACTGTGACCGTGATGAGTGGGGCGACAATCCACGGAATCATGATGAGCGGGTTCATGACGATCGGCAGACCGAAAATGACCGGTTCGTTGACGTTAAAAATCCCTGGTCCGAGTGACAGTTTCCCGATTTGTTTCAACTGCTTCGATTTCAAGAACAACAAAATCGCTACGATGACGGCAAGCGTCGAGCCGGAGCCACCAAGGCCGACCGTATAGATTTCGACGAACTGTTTACTGATGATGTTCGGCACATCTCCGGTCGCCGTGTACGCGTTCAAGTTTTCAAGCGACAACGTATTCCAAATCGGATCCATGACCGAGTTGACGATGACTTGTCCGTGCAACCCGAAGAACCAGAACAATTGGACGAAGAAGATGGCGATCAACGTTGGGACGAGACCGTTACCCAATTTAACGAGCGGCTGTTGCACGACGTTGAAGATGACGTCATGTAAGTTCGTATTGAACAAGCTCGTCACACCGATGTTGAGGAGCAAGAAGACCGTGAGCGTCAACAAGGCCGGAACGAGCGCCGAGAACGACTTCGCAACCGCCGGCGGTACGCCGTCCGGCATTTTGATCGTCCAGTTCTTTTGAACGACGAATCGATAAATCTCACCTGAGAGGAAACCTGTAATCATGGCGAGGAACATTCCTTTGGCGCCAAGACGATCGAGCGGGAGGACGTTACCGACCGCTTCTGTCATTCCTTCGACTTCAATGAGGAACGGTGTCAACAAGAGGAACGATACGAGCGAAATCGCCCCACCGAAGACGGCTTCGACGTTGTAACTTTTCGAAAGATAATAGCCAATACCGAAAACGACGAAGATTGACATGATTCCCATCGTGGCCGATGGGGCGTTACCAAGTGACGATTTGAACGCATTCAGCGTCCCTTCCGACATGAACTTGTCTAAGAACGGCAAGTTGGCAATAACGACGACGATTGAACCGAACATGGTAATCGGGAACGCGAGCATGAACGCATCCCGTAAGACTTGCAAATACCGACTGTTATTCAAGTAAGTCGCCATCGGCATGAGCAACTTGCTGATCAATAAGAACATTTTGTTGTCCTGTGACATAGGATTCACCCTTCTTGATTAGGATTTACAATCTTTTGCTCCATCATCTCGATCAGGCTTGCCGTCAAATCGAGCATCGTCTGAGTCGACATGAGATGGTCTTCGGCGTGAAGGAGCAACAGTGACATGTCCGTCTTCTCCCCGTTCGCCTCTTTTTGAATTTGACCGAAGTGCGTCTGATGCGCTTCTTTTAACTGTTCACGTGCTGTCGCTAGCTGCGCTTCAAACGCTTCGTAGGAACCGTTCTTATACGTTTGGATTGCTTCTTGAATCGTGCTCCGAGCGTTCCCGCTATGCAAAATCATCATGAACGCCATCTGTTCTAACGTTAACTCTTCCGTTCCTTCCATGACTTCACCCCATCAATTTGATTGCTTGCTCATACGCTGCTTTCCCATTCGCCGTTCCGTAGGCCATCATGTCGATGACTTCGACCGGTTTCGATGTTTGCGCTTTCAATTTGTCGAGCAAAAAGCGCATTTGCGGTCCGATGAGGATGACGTCCGCTTCTTCCATCTCCTTACCGACCTGGTCTTGACCGACTGCCCAAATTTTCGCTTCGTCCCCGATTGACGCCGCGTGCTGTTGCATTTTCGTGACGAGCAGGCTCGTCGACATTCCTGAACTACAAGCAAGTAATACCTTCTTCATGTTCGACCACTCCTTTTTTGAAATCGTTTACAAGTTTTATTATACACATGATTTATTTCATGTATATACTTGATTTAAAGTTTGTTTAGTTTTTAAATTTAAAAGTGTATATGATAATAAATGAGAGTGAGGGAATTGACGATGAAAATCATCCCGTTACAGCCGCATTATCAATATCGTCTTTGGGGAGGCGACCGCTTAAAGCGTTTTGGTTTTTGTTTTGATGAAGTCTCGATCGGCGAAGCATGGACCGCCTCGGCGTTGCCGCAAGGCAGTTCCGTCGTGTCTGCCGGATCGCATATTGGGACAACGCTAGACGACCTTTATGCCACGCATCCAGAACTGTTCGGCATTAACTCACCTGTATTTCCGTTATTGATCAAGTGGATTGACCCGAACGATGATTTATCGATTCAAGTGCATCCTGATGACGAGCTCGCGCAGTCGCTCGAGGGTCAACCGTATGGAAAGAATGAATGCTGGTACATCCTCGACGCGCCAGAAGGGGGAGAAATCATCTACGGGCATACGTTCGAGTCGAAAGAGACGTTACAACAGGCGCTCGAGGCTGGTGATGTCATGTCCGGTTTAATTCGAAAACCTGTCAGCCGCGGCGATTTTTTATACGTGCCGGCCGGGACTGTCCACGCTTTGACGAAAGACGTATCTGTTCTCGAGATTCAACAAAGTTCGGATACGACGTACCGTCTCTATGATTACGGACGCACTGAACCGACGACGGGCCGCACACGTGATCTCCACGTCAATCAAGGTACCCTTGCCTCCTTCGCACCCCATCTCGACTATGTGGAACCTGCCCTGTCACTGGATCATTTCCGAACGCAGTTGACGCGCAATCCGTATTTCTTCGTCGAAAAATGGACGATCGAACGCGAAGAATCCGTCTCGACGGACACGTTCCGTTTGCTCTCGGTCGTCGAAGGGACACTTGAGATTGACGGTTCGGCCTTCGAGATCGGTGCGACGTTGCTTTTGCCAGCGGGTCAGTCATTTCAGTTAGACGGAACGGCCACGTGCCTCGTCACCGGTGTATCCTCTCCAACGAAACAAAAAGCCCGCATCGGCATCGATTTGGGCGGCACAAACACACGAATCGCCGTCGTGTCGACAGAAGGGCGTCTCGAGAAACAATATAAATTGAAGACACAGCCGCACCTTGCGCTCGACACCTTGTTGAACCAAATCAAGCTTGCCGTCGAACGATTCCAACTCGAATATGACATCACGCACGTCGGCATCGCGGCACCGGGTCCGCTCGACTTAAAACGAGGTGCGTTCTTGACCCCGCCGAACCTCCCGAACTGGCACCATCAGACAATCGTGGAGCCGCTATGCACTCTGCTCGGCCTACCTGTCACGTTAGAGAATGATGCCAATGCGGCAGCGCTCGCCGAAGCGAAATTTGGGGCCGGTCGTCATGTCGACTCCGTCTTTTACGTCACGGTCAGCACAGGTATTGGCGGCGGTTTCGTCTATAAGCAAAATTTGATTAGCGGGGCTCATGGTAGCGCCGGGGAAGTCGGCAATATGATCATTCGTACGGACGGACCAGCACATCCGACGCTGAACGTCGGAGCGCTTGAGACGCATGCGAGTGGAACGGCACTTCACGAACGTGCCCGCACTAAAGGAATGACTGATTCGATGACGCTTTTGACAGACGAAATCGAATGCAGCACGTTCGTCGAGGATTTAGCGACCGGTCTCGCCAATATCATCCACACGGTCGATCCTGACGTCATCATTCTTGGAGGAGGCGTGACGGCTTCGGCTCCGTTATACTGGAATCAGTTACAAGACGCGGTCGCGATGCGAGTATACCCTCATTTGAGAGGAGCGACCCCCCTCGTCCTGCAGCAATTGCATGGCGACGCTGGCGTCATCGGGGCCGCGTTCTTGCCATAAGGAGTGGAAACAAGACATGCAACATTATTTAGCCATCGATATCGGTGGTACGAGTATCAAATACGGAGTCGTCCAAGCCGACGGCAACCTCCTGTCGAACAAACACGTCCCAACCCCAGCGACGTGGGACGGCTTGCTTGATCAAGTCGATGTGATTTTTAACGAAGCGACCGTTGAGTCCCCGCTCGACGGAATCGCCTTCAGTGCGCCCGGCTCCGTCGACTCGACGACCGGTGTGATTCATGGCATCAGCGCATTGCCGTATATCCACAATCGTCCGTTTCTACAGGCGTTCGAAGACCGTTACGACTTACCGGTCACCGTCTTGAACGATGCCAATGCGGCAGCACTTGCAGAAGGATGGAACGGTGCGGCCGCATCCGTGAAACGTTATGCGACCGTGGTCATCGGTACCGGCATCGGTGGTGCCTTCGTCGACTCGGACGTCCTCATGGTCGGGTCACACTTCCACGGCGGTGAGTACGGGTACTGGATTTTGGACCCGAACTTGCCGCATCCAGATGGAACATGGAGCGCCATCGGTTCGACGGCCGTCCTCGTCAAGCGTTGCAGCGAACAGCTCGGTCGTCCACTTACCGGAAAAGACGTGTTCGCGCTTCAAACCAATCCGGTCATCCAAACGGAATTAGAGCGCTTCTATCGCTGGAACGCAATCGGCATGTACAATCTTCAATTCGGACTCGACCCGGAGCGGATTTTAATCGGTGGTGGCATCAGTCGCCGTCCGGAAGTCCGAGACGGCATCAAACGACACTTGGATGCGCTCTGTGATGCGTTCGGGACGTTCCACATCGATCTCGAGACGTGTGCCCACTTCAACGCGGCCAACTTGATCGGGGCCGCACGGTTTCACATGTTAGCGCAGTGAAAAAAGGGTTTCCACCACGAGTCTGTGATGGAAACCCTTTTATTGTGCCAGGCGATCTTCATGGAGGTGATGATATACCTCGTCTCGAATCGCTTCGAGCGTACGGTCATGGACAATCATATGCTCCCGAATCGTCCGGTTGACGCGTTCATTAATCTTTCCGGCCTCTAAGTATCGATCCAACACAGGAAGGCTGAAGTCGTCAATCGGCAAATAGGCGATAGGAGTCACGGCGGACCCCGATTTCACAGAGACTTGCACGCCGTTCACTTCTGGAAAGAAATAAGATTCATAATACGGTTCGACGACCAGTTCTGCTTTCGCCGCATCGCGGACTTCTGGAATCGTCGTCGGCAACGCGATGAAATATACCATTTGATCGAACGAGAACGAGACGTCTTTCAATGAGACACCGAGTGCCGTAGCGTGGCGTCGCGCCAGGTTGCCTGTCACGAAACGATAACACGGCTGACTCGTCAATAAAATCGAACCGATAAAGGCGACGGTCATAATCATGACACTGAATTCGGTCATAACGTTACCCCTTCCCAACGACAGACTTGGTTTTTCCCTTTTGATTTGGCTGCATAGAGGGCTTGATCGGCACACTCAATCAACTGTTCGAGGGACTGTTCATGAAGGGTATGCTTTGAAGCGACGCCGAAGCTGAGCGTCAACTGCCCACCCGGTTGTCGCTCTCCGTTCATAAAGTTCGTTCCGAGCACGGCGCTGCGGATCGTTTCCGCCACCTGTGCCGCCTCGACCTCGTCATACTGCGGCAATAGGACGACGAACTCTTCGCCACCGAACCGATACGCCATCTGTTCATCCGGCACGCTTCGTCGAATGACACTCGCGAGTCGCGTCAACAACTCGTTTCCAGCCAAGTGCCCGTTCGTGTCGTTGAAGTGCTTGAAATAATCGATATCCATGACAATCAGTGACAGCTCGTCCGTTTCGCACTCCCGGAATAAGACGTCCAGATCTTGTTCGAATGAGCGATGGTTTTTAAGACGCGTCAAGCCGTCGCGAAGTGCCAATGTCTCGATACGTTGATACAACATCGTTTGATGGAGCGCGAGCGAGGCTTGCTCCGCAATCGGACGGACACTATCAATCTTTTGAGGGGTGATCGGCTTTTTGTTGACAACGTTATCGATGACAAGGAGTCCGTAAGGGATTCCTTGATGGTGAAGCGGGAAAATCGTACACTCATCCATTTGTAAATCGGTATGTAGCATCCGCAGCACCGGGTCATCGGCGATGCTCGCGTAGACATGGAGCGGTCGTCCTGAATCGAGCGTCTGTTTGAACAGGTGGTTGCCATGAAACGGGATCGTCATCTTCCGAATTCGTTCGTTCAACTGTTCATCGTGCGTCGAGTCCGTCTCCTTCTCATCAATCAGTCCTTGGAGGTCATAATGTTGGCGCGTAATTTCTTCCCAAATTTGAAAGCCGTCTTCTGGATTCATCGGTCCTGTTCCCATCACTCCGTAAATGCTATCTTTTTCCAAATCCGCAAAAAAGATGATTGAACGGTTAAACCCGAGCCCGTGCCCCGCTGTCACCGATGTCAAAATCGTTTGCAGCAATCGGTCCGGATCAAGCGTGTCTTGCATTGTAAAACTGACTTCCCGAAACACGTTCAATTGACGAGAACTTGCCGTCAACATCCGTAACCGTCCCGATCGCTCACGCTTCAACTGTTTGACGTAGCCGAAGAGCAACGCCGCACCTAATCCAAAGAAGACATAACTGAGCAACAGTGGAAAGGATAGTATCCCGGATTGACTGTATACTAAAAGCCAGCTGACCATAATTGCAACAGTCATGCCTTTCCAGTGAAAACAGACGAGTCCCGTCATAATCAACAACAGCACGGACCAATGCAAATCATAAAAGTCGAACAACACCCCGTGCCAAATCACGACGAGACTGCTCGTCCCGGCGAGCAGCCAGCGATTCAGGGCGGGGGTCGTCATCAACCGGAGGATGTTGAGGACGATGGTGATTAGGACAGTGCCGCCAATCAATAAGCCATAAACCATGGTTACCCCTCGTTTCATCGATTCATCTATACATTTGATTATAAATCGAATCCTTGAAGGCGGGACCGAATTCGCCCAATCACTGACCAAACTTTTAACTTCCTTGAAGTATTTTCCATAAGATGTCGAACGTCTTTATCTACCTCTCGTATGAGTGATTTCACATAATCCTTTCGTTTACTTTAGTGGAGTAACGTGGAATGATGGAATTAACTAACCTATTTAAGCGAGGTGGAAGCGTGACCCGTACCGAACATCTAGAAGCTACACGGATTTTACAACATCTATTTAACGCGTCTTCCTTCGTCGGAATCGACTTCGGTTCCGGCCCAAACCATCACCTACTTTACTTTAAACGAGACGGCAACGAGTCTTGGCTCTCAATCGAAGGACCCTGGTACGTCCACTCATCGGGTCCGTCGTTCAACGAAGACGAACAACTCCATCACCTCGTCGGACTGCGACGTGAACGCGTCCGCTCCGTCCGTTTAACAGAAGACAACCCCAACCTTGAACTTACATTTGAATCCGGATCAGTCCTGTTCGTGAACGGTTATCATGAGCAGTACGAGAGTTGGCAGGCCGGGGACGCCCGCCCGCTCGGAGGCGAGCACTTTTTACTCGTCGCCATGCCTCAAGGAGACTTGGCCGTCTTCGCGGAAGATGACGTCTGATGGCAGCCTGGACGGAGATTCTCACGTATATGTTGATTGCCGGCGGCGTCAGTCTCGCCATCATCGTTTTGCGAAAAATCACGAAAGCATAATAAAAGAGCGGCCGCGGCCGCTCTTTTATTATTTCACCGTCTCGTCCTCGAACAAGCTTGCCCCGTTCGTCTGGATGACGTCTTGATACCAGAAGAACGAGTCTTTCCGTGAACGCTCGAGCGTCCCTGACCCGTCGTCGTGCTTATCGACGTAGATGAAACCGTAACGTTTGCTGTACTCCCCGGTCGATGCGCTGACAAGGTCGATACAGCCCCAGCTCGTATAACCGATGACGTCGACACCGTCTTCAATCGCCTCCACCATCGCTTTCAAATGGTCACGCAAGTACTCAATCCGATAATCGTCATGGACCGAACCGTCCGCTTCGACCTTATCATAAGCCCCGAGACCGTTCTCGACGATGAAGAGCGGCAATTCATAACGCTCATACAGTTTGTTCAAAATGACGCGAAGTCCCATCGGATCGATTTCCCAACCCCAGTCGCTTGCTTTCAAGTAAGGGTTTTTCACACCGCTCATAATGTTCCCTGCTGCTTCGTCTTCTGTCTTCTCCGCTTTCTCGGTACGCGACATATAATAGCTGAGTGAGAAGAAGTCGACCGTGTGTGCTTTTAGCGTCTCGAGATCGCCATCTTCCATCACGAGTTCAATCCCGTTCTCACGGAAGAATCGTTTCGCGAACGACGGATATTCACCGCGAACGTGAACGTCGCCGCAGAAGAAGTTCATCATGCGCTCGGCGTCATGCGCGTACCAAATGTCTTCCGGGTTCGAGCTGTACGGATAGACCGGCGCCGCGATGAGCATGCAGCCGATTTGCATCGACGGGTCGATTTCGCGTGCTGCTTTTGTCGCGAGTGCACTTGCCACGAGTTGATGATGCAACCCTTGATATGTCAATTGCAACTGGTCGTCCCCTTCACGGATTGCCATCCCGAGACTGAGCATCGGCATGAATTGGGCCCCGTTGATTTCATTGAACGTGAGCCAATATTTGACCTTGCCTTGGTAACGTTCGAACAAGACACGGCTGTACCGCTCGAAAAATGTCACGAGGCGGCGGTCACGCCAACCACCGTATGCTGTCGCCAAGTGGAGCGGCAACTCATAGTGCGAGATGGTGACGAGCGGCTCAATCCCCTGCGCGACGAGCTCGTCGATGACGCGGTCATAGAATTGAAGACCTTCCTCGTTCGGCTCGAGTTCGTCACCGTTCGGGAAGATGCGCGACCAAGCGATCGACATGCGGAATGTCTTGAAGCCCATCTCTTTGAAGAGAGCGATGTCTTCCTTGTAGTGATGATAGAAGTCAATGCCTTCGTGGTTCGGGTACGTATACTCGTCATGTAACTCGAAATCGAACGTCGGGTCATGGATGATTTTCATCCGGTCCTTGCCGCCCGGCATCACATCCGCGATCGACAGTCCTTTGCCACCTTCTTGATATCCGCCTTCAAATTGGTTCGCCGCTGTGGCGCCACCCCATAAAAAGTTTTTCGCTACTTGTTTCATATCCATTTCCTCCTTTTAGGCTAAGACGCGCAAGACGCCGTGGTTTGGTTCGACGATGCCGCTATGTGTCGGCAAGACATCTAAGTAATTCCCTGTATTTGTGACAATTACCGGAGTTATCGTGTCGTAACCGGCTTGAGCAATGGCTTCTAAATCAAATTTCACCAACACGTCGCCTTCGGTCACTTGTTGTCCGTCTGTGACGAACGATTCGAAATGTTGGCCTCCGAGCTGGACCGTGTCGAGCCCGACGTGAATCAATACTTCGACACCGCTATGCGACCGGAGTCCGATTGCGTGCTTCGATTGATAGACCGTGACGACTTCCCCGTCGAACGGCGCATAGACGACGCCTTCCGTCGGCATGATGGCAATCCCTTTCCCCATCGCGCCGCTCGAGAACACTTCATCGCGAACGGTCTCAAGTGCGACGACTTCCCCTTTGACCGGTGAGGAGACCGGTGTACCGACGTGATCAGTCAAGACAGGTGCTGGTTCGACACGCGGCGACGTTTCTTCCGATGCTACTTCTTTATGGAATGCGAACGTGAGTCCGAACGAGACGAGCGTCGCAACTGCCATCCCAATCAACGCACCATAGAATGTCATATCAAGGCCCGTTGCCGGAATCATGACCGGGATACTGAACACGCCGAGACCACCCATCGCATAAGCGGCCGTCCCGAGCATACCGCCGACGACACCGCCGGCCGCGCCGCCAACCATCCCAAAGACAAACGGTTTTTTACGCGGGAGCGTCAATCCGTAGATCGCCGGCTCGGTGATACCGAACACACCAGCGATCGTCGACGAGGTACCAAGTCCTTTCGTCTTCGGGTCACGCGCCTTCAATGTGATGGCGAGCGTTGCCCCGACTTGACCGAATGTCGCCATGAGGACTCCGACGACGATCGTGTCCATGCCGACGACTGCCAAGTTGTTGATGATAATCGGCACGAGCCCCCAATGGAGACCGAACATGACGAGCACTTGCCAAAATGCACCGATGAAAGCGATGGCGACGACTGGACTGAGTTCATATAAGAACGAGTAGCCGCCGGCGAGACCTTGACTCGCGTATGTTGCGACCGGACCGATGGCGAGGAACGTGAGCGGGACGACAATCAAGAGTGCCATCATCGGGGTCGTGAAGTTACGGACCGCCTCATGCGTGTGTTTGTTGAAGAACGTTTCGACTTTCGATGACACGTACGCCGCCAAGATAATCGGGATGACCGAGGACGCGTAGCTCATCAAGACGACTGGCACCGTGAGGAATGAGAGTGACTCGCCCGCACCTTGTATCGCGACGATAGCCGGATAGACGAGCGCACCCCCGATAATCATCCCAATATACGGATTGCCGCCAAACTTCTTCGCTGCCGAATGGCCGAGGATGACCGGTAAGAAGTAGAAGAGCGCGTCGGCCGCTGCGTTCAAGACGATGTATGTGCCCATGTCTTGTGTCAGTAAGCCGAGGGCGACGAGAATGGCGAGCAACCCTTTCAATAGACCACTACCGGCCATCGGACCGAGAATCGGGGTGAAAATCCCCGCAATCACATCAATCAAACGGTTAAAGACGCCCGTTTTTTCCGTATCGTCGTTCGATGACGTCTGGAATCCACCCGCCTCGACCACGTCTTGATAGACGTATGGGACGTTGTTGCCGATGACAACTTGGAATTGACCGCCGCTTTGGACGACCGTGATGACGCCGTCATGATTTTTTAACGCTTCAGGATTGGCTTTCTGTTCATCTTTCAATTTAAAACGTAGCCGTGTTGCACAATGGAACACGCTTTTGACGTTGTCTTTCCCGCCGACGTGACGAATGATGTCCGCGGCGAGCGTTTTTGTTTGGCTCATACTGTTCACTCCTTCAATTTGGGTAAAAAGAAAACCTAAATGAACGCACACGGGAGGTGTCGTCATTTAGGTTTGGCCTGCATCATCAGTAACCATCCTTAGGATCGTCGTTCTTTCATTAAGTTTTCGATATGAATCATCATATACAACCGCTCATCGGTCGAGACTTCGTAACTGTACTTCGTGGCGATTAGACCGGCGATTTTCTCGACACATTCGTAAGCATCCGGATAGCGCAGCTTCACCATCTCGAACAGTGTCTCGTCGCCCCCCTGCTTAATCTTCTCACCCGAGGCAAGCCGTTGGACGAAATACTTCAAGTGGGTCAAGAATCGTGAATAGGCGTATGATTCTTCATCCAAATCAATTTGAAAGTGGTACGTGATGATTGTGAGGATTGCTTGTGTGGCGCGTGTCATCTCGGTGACGAGATGCAAATTTTCACCTTTGGCGCCCGACATCGTCGCGTTGACGAGATGGAGCGCGATGGCGACCGCCTCGTCTTCGTCTAATTTGACGTCGTGCCGTTCATTGATGAGGGCGACCGCTTCTTTCCCGATGGTGAACTCGGGTCCGTAAAATCGTTTCACTTCCCAAACAAGTGGGTTCCGAATGATGATTCCATCCCGATACCGACTGAGGGCGAAATGGATGTGGTCGGCGAGGGTCACATATAGCGAATCATGGACCGACTTCTCAAGCCGCGTCTCCGCCAACTTGACGATTTCTTTGACCGTATCCATCTCCGCCGCTGGCATCTCATTCAAAAAATGAACGAACCGTTCGTGGCTCTCTTTACTCTCGAGCGTAAAGACTTTTTCAATCCGCGCTTGATCAATCGCATCACCCGGACGTTTTTGAAACGCAATCCCCCGTCCCATGACGACTTGTTCTTGACCGTTCGCTTGAATGGCCACGACGTTATTGTTGAACACTTTTGAAATCTGCATGGAATCAATTCACCTCCGCTCAAGTTCGAGTGAAAAGAAAAAAACCTAAATTCACACCGGTCCGCCCAAATTTGGATGATCGGCATCAATTTAGGTTTTGCCTGCTTGACCAGTAACAATCCCAAAATGGATTTTCTTCTTCTCGCTACTAGCATACTCCCTTGAAATCTTGACGTCAACATAAAAATAAAACGCTTACACCGTGACCGTTTTCACTCGAACAGGATGCGTTGCATCCGTTCTGGTGCCGCTAGAAAGTCACGCATGACACGGACGTGCTCGAGTTCGTCGAACGTCGTCGGCCGAAGTCCCGTCTCAACTTGGAGAATGTCGGCGTCAGGATACGACATGAGGATTGGTGAATGGGACGCAATGATGAATTGACTGCCCGACTGGACGAGTTCATGCATCCTTGCGAGCATCGTCAACTGTCGCATCGGGGACAAGGCGGCCTCAGGCTCGTCCAATATATAGAGCCCGCCATCTCGGAAACGATGGAGCATGAGCGACAAGAACGCCTCCCCGTGCGATTGCTCATGGAGCGATCGACCGCCGTAAGACGCATAGAACCGTTCCGGGTCGGGCGACGTTCGTGCAATCTCATCCACATAACTCGACAATTGATATGCCGTCTCGGCCCGGAGGAAAAATCCGTCCTTCGGTCGATAGGCACCCCGAATCGGACGGAGCGCCTCGAACAGCGGGCTATGCGTTGCCTCTGTCTCGAAGCGGAACGTCGTCGCCCCACCTTCCGGATTGAATCCGGCGGCGATGGCCATTCCTTCGACCAACGTCGATTTTCCACTCCCATTCTCGCCGACCAAGAACGTGACCGACTTCGTCATCGTCAGTTCATCAAACCCCTCAAAAATCGGTAGCGAGAACGGATAGCCAGGTGTCTCAATCCGGTCCCGTTCCAAGCGCACACCCCGCAAAAATAAGTTTATTCCCATTCGATCCAAAACAGTGCCCCCTCTCTCGACTCAATCCCGTACGACAGCCCTTGTGCCTCGAGTAACAGCTTATTGATAGCCAGACCAAGCCCGTGCCCGTTCGAGCGGTCGCCTTTCACATACATGTCCCAGATGTTGGCACGCATCGATGCTGTGATGCCCGGACCGTCATCCTCGATTTCAAGCCGTCGCTCGGTGAGCCTGATTGTAATCATTCCGCCAATCGGACTCGCATGATACGCGTTCTGAAGAAAGTTTGACAGGATGCGCTCCATCGCCAACCGGTCCGCCTGAACGACCGCGTCCTCGACGAGTTCAAGTGTGACCGTCACTTGCTTGTGACGGAACCATTCCTCCATCCGCGCGACCGTCGCTTCAATCAATTCATTCATGTGAACAGTCTCAATCGTGAGCGCCAGCTTGCCTGCCGATAGCTTCGAGTATTCGAGCATCTGGGTGACGAGCCGGTCGATGCGATCGACTTCTTCGGTCATGCTACGTCCCGTCTCGGCCACATCTTCTTGTTTGACGACACCGAGCTCGAGCATTTCTGCCTCGTTTCGGACGATGGCGAGCGGGGTGCGGACGTCGTGCGTGATTCCCGAGATGAACGTGTTTTGCAGTCGCTCTTTCTCTTCGAGCGACGTGTTCATTTGACGGACCGCTTCCGTCAAATCGCCGATTTCGTCGTCGGTGACCGGTGGCAATGTGAGATCATGACGACCCGACATGATGGACGCGGCCGCCTGCTTCAGCTCGATGAGCGGGGACGTCAAACGCCGACCCATCCAATACGTGACACCGATGGCGACGAGGAGTGCGAGCAAAAAACCGCTGCCGAGAATGACATAAATTTGGCGAAACTGAGGGTTCGACAGCGGGACAGGTGCATACGTCACGATTTGAACATCTCCTTCTTCCCGCAGGAACGTCAATAGCCGCATCCCGTTCACGCTGACCTCGTCTCGTTCGGACAATCCGTCCGGGTCGAGCATCGGCGTCATCTGTCGACGCATCCTACCTCCCCGCTCAAGATTGACCGCCTCCCCGTCTTGAAACACGAGGACATCGAGCTGTCCGGGTATGCCGCGCCCATCCACGAGAGCCTCGTAGACGATATCTGCTTCACGCGCTAATTGGTCATAGCTCTCTGTCTCAGCGAAACGTCCAATCAATAGCGACGTCAGGCCGAACGTGAGCAACGCCATGACGACGAGGGGAAGGATTGCCGTCCAAAGCAATTTCTTCATCAAACGGCTCATCAGACTTCCTCCAATCGATAACCGACGCGGTGCACCGTCTTCAATTGCCGTTTCATCGTCGGTGATTTGTCGCGCAACTGTTTGACGTGTGTATCGACCGTCCGCGTATCCCCAGCGAACGTGTAATCCCACACCTCGTCGAGTAGGCGGTTCCGATCGAGTGCTTCTCCGCTATGCTTCAAGAAGTAGAGTAACAACTCATATTCTTTATTGGTCATTCGAATCGCTTGCCCGGCGTCAATCACCGTGCGAGAACGTGCGTCCACCGTCATGTCGCCGAACGAGATCTCGTCCGTCTGTTTGACGAGACGCTTCAGACGAATTTCGAGTTCTTTTAACACAATCGGTTTGACCAAATAATCGTCGGCCCCGAGCTCTAGACCGAACACACGGTCATCTGCCTCTCCTCGTGCCGTCGCCAAGATGATGGCCGGCCGTGGCTTAAGCGCCTTCAGTTTTGGAATGAGCGTCCATCCTTCCCCGTCCGGCAGACGAACGTCGAGCAAGACTGCATCGAACGGTTGCTCGAGTTGTCGTTTCGCCTCGGCGAGCGTGCCGGCCACACTGACATGAAACCCCGCGTACGTTAAAAAGCGGGCGAGCCCGTCCGCTAATTTCGGTTCATCTTCGACTACGAGTACGTTCATCTTTATCGCCTCCACCCCCATTATATCGCATCGCGAAACGAACCCATCATTTCCCAAAGACAATTTGCAGAAACCTTGCAACTCCCTCACAACTTTTGAACGTCCACGTCCTACACTTGAAGTAGTAAAGGAGGAGATTAATATGAAAACATCTAAATTAGCCATCGCCCTGGCCGGCCTACTTGCCGTCTCAGGAACCGGCGTCTATGCCGCCACGAACGATACGACAACAACCGACGGAACGGAAACGACGACCCAATGCGAACGCGGAGAACGCGGCGAGCGGGGCATGTTCGGTGACCGGGCAGCCGGGCAGGCCGCTTTGCTCGAGGCGCTCGGTTTGACCGAAGACGAGGTGGAAGCAGCGCGAGAAGAAGGACAATCGCTTCCTGAACTCGCGGAAGAAAAAGGGATCACCATCGAACAGTTCATCGAGGCGATCATCACTTCTCATGAAGCGAAACTTGAGGCAGCCATCGAATCCGGTGACTTGACGCAAGATGAGGCCGACGCGATTCTTGCCGACCACGAAGAACGTTTTGCTGACATCACGAGTTACGACGACTTAGGCGACATGCGCGGCTTTGGCGGTGGACGTCACGGAGGCGGGCATGGCCCTCATCACGGTGGTCAATTCGGTGGCCCGAACCAAGATGAGGACACACCTGCGGCCGATGATAACGTAGACAATCAGAGCACCAATTCACTGTAAGCAAAAAGGCAACCGCGAGGGTTGCCTTTTCATATGGCTAATAACAGTAAAGCGTATCCGATGAGCCCGACAGCAAACGCGCGAAAGCTGCTGTCTCGTTCTTCTGGCAGCTCTTCTTTCATGACGTTCAAAATAATCCCCCCGGCCAAGAACGCGACAATCATCGACAGCGTCACTTCATGGAGCGCTGAAAATGCGCCGACGCTCCACCCGGCAAGCACGGCCAACGACAACCACAATCGGCCTCGCCTGTCGTACGACTCCTGATGGTGATGCCTCAGACCCTGGTCGACCGTGATGAAATGAATCCCTAATGCGACAAAGTAGAGTGTCATCGCCCATGCCGTATCGAACTCGCTCTCCGCGAGCACATAGCCGATACTGAAGTTGTAGACGATGAACAACGCCATGTGAATCCAAAAAACGCTGCCGTTGCCACGCCGTTTCATTTGCGTGGCCAACCGTTCCAAGCCATAAAACACTGCCAGACCGAGCATGCTGACGACGAGGATATGATTCTCGATTGAAGCGAACAGTCCGCTCTCGAGATGTCCTTCGAGTTCTTGTTGATATTCGTTCAGTTCAGGCAAGAGATGAAGAAACACATACGCGACGGCGACTCCGCCGGCGAGTGACAGAAACCGGCTCCGCGGCGTCTCGCGCACGTGAATCAACTGTCCTGAAAAGTAGTGAATCAAGGCAAATCCGATGGCGAACAACAAGCTTAACCAAAACATCCAGTCACCTCCGACACGTTACCCGAAAGCCGAACTGTACGTGATGACTCCCGGTCCTTGTTCCTTACCCGAGTGTCTTCCCGGATACACTCATTCGCCTCGTTCGGCACGTTGCCGCGCCCGAATCTCTTTCTCGACGCGACGGAGCGCCTTCTTCGAACCGCGAGCAAAGTCATGGGCTTCTTTCCGGTCCCGGTAATCGATGAATAACGTTTCCAGGTCATAACCAGCTGGATACAAGTCGAGCGCTTTCGCCTCGCGTCGAACTCGGCGGAGCGGTTGCTCACTGAAGACACCGTCGACATACACGGTGACTTGGCGCAACGATTCGTCCATCGCATAGACAAGACCGACTTGATCCGTCTCGAGCAGGCGGACCCGGTCACCCTTCACTAGCATTTGGTCAGGTTCGACGACAGGGCGGACGACTTCTTGTGTCAGTCGCGTCGCATCAAGGAGCGACTGGTCGTACGTCTTGTCGTGCATATAGCGGGCCGCCTGCTTCAAAATCGATTCGGGCAATTTCATTTTCCGGGCAATGAATAAGGCGTTGCTGTCGCCGGACTGCCCAATCAACAGCCGATACTTCGGTTCGAGCGTGTCCGGGTCGAACTGCATGGCCGCGTTCATGAAGTCCGGATGCGTCTCGGAGTACGCTTTGATTTCGCCGTAATGGGTCGAGGCGACGACGAGACAGCCGCGCTTATATGCCTCTTCCAAAATCGCGATGGCGAGGGCCGCTCCCTCGTTCGGCTCAGTCCCGCTTCCGATCTCATCGAATAATAGTAACGACCGTTTCCCGGCCTTCTGCATGATGCTCGCCACGTTATGCATATGGGCCGAGAACGTGCTGAGCGCCGACCCCATATCCTGGTTGTCCCCGATATCGACGAATACGTCGTCAAACGTCGAGATGTCCGTGTCCGGATGGGCCGGGATATGAAGCCCGCTCATCGTTATCAAACTGAGCAGACCGATCGTCTTCAAGACGACCGTCTTCCCGCCGGCGTTCGGTCCGGTGATAATCAGACCGCGGTACGTGTCCCCGAGCGAGAAGTCGAGCGGGACCGCCCGTTCGAGGAGCGGATGGCGGACTTGTTTCAAACGGATTTTTCCGACACCGTTCACGCGCGGGGCGATGCCATCGATGGCTTGGCTATACTTCCCTTTCGCGAACACCATATCGTATTGGGCGATGACGTCGAGCGTCGCCTCGATGGTCGGCAACGCTTCCGCCACCATGCCGGTGAGCGTGGCGAGCACTTGATAGATTTCGACTGCTTCCTCCGTCCGTTTGACGACGAGTTCCGCGTTCAGCTTCGCCACCGCTTCCGGTTCGATGAACACAGTCGTACCGCGGCTCGAGGTGTCGATGATCGCCCCAGCGACTTTATGTTTATACGACGCTTTGATCGGAATCGTGAATCGGTCTTGTTTCTTCGTCACAAAGCCGTCTTGAATCGCTTCCCGGTTCGCAGCACTCTTCAAGAACTTGCTCAACCGCTCCTCAATCCGTCCTTCGAGAATGTCGATTTGTTTGCGGACCCGTTTCAATTCTTTGGACGCCTCGTCGACGACACGTCCCCCGCGAATCGACTGGATAATGTCTTCCTCGATACTGCGCCACTCGCTCATCTCTCCCGCGTAAAGGGACAAGAGCGGTGCAAAGAACGCCTGCTCGGCCATGAACCGCTTCAGTTTCCGGGCACCCCGGAAAAATTCGGCGACGGCTTCGAGTTCGCTTGCCTCGAGCTGGATGCCCCGGCTGATTTTACCGATGAGTGGTTCCATATCGGATACCCCGATAAAGGGGACGTGTGACGTCGCGTCGAGAATTGCGCGTGCTTCCGATGTCTCTTGGAGCCGTTTTTTCACCGTTTGCAAATGGCTCGTCGGACGCTGGTTTCGTAACAAGTTGCGTCCGAATCCGCTGATGCAGTAGCGTTCGACGTGTTGAATCAAGTCGTTATATTGTAGTTTGTCTAATGTTTGTTCATTCATGATAGAGTCTCCTTAAAAATGGGATGGAGATACCGCGCAAACAAAAAGCGTCGGCCGATGACGACCAACGCAAAAAGACAGACCGGTGTCTGGCAGTTTATGAAGGGCGGTATCTGTAACAGAACATGAAGGCATGACAAAAAGACGCGTCATCCAACATTTTTCAGTTCGTTAGGCAGATACAACCTCACTCATTAACATGCAACACCTTTCTCATTCAGTTTCGCCCTAACTATACAACAGATTTTCGAAGAAGTAAAATTTCTAGAGAACGCTTTCAAATTAGGTCTTGATATCTATACATCGGCGTGCTATCTTGAGGGTGACGAAACGAATAATGATCACATGTGACTGATTCGATCAGGCATGGGGTAAGACGAAAGGCTCAGGCCACCCGTCTATACTCCATGCCTGTTTTGTTTTTTCACAATCATTTTTCAAGCGAAAGGATGATTTGATTATGTTATTGAATAAGTGGATGAAGAGACATACACTGACACTTTATGCACCCATGGAAGGAGACATCATTCCACTTGAGGAAGTGACCGACCCTGTCTTCAGCGAGAAGATGATGGGCGACGGGATTGCCATCATGCCGACGGACGGAACCGTCGTCGCTCCGGCTGATGGGACCATCGTCCAAGTCGCACCGACGAAGCATGCCATCGGGCTCCGTTCGGGAGACGGAGCTGAAATTTTGATTCATGTCGGACTAGATACGGTCGAGCTTGCGGGAAGCCCGTTCGATGTCCACGTCAAAGTCGGTGACACGGTCACGACCGGACAGCCACTCTTGACAGCCGACTTGGAACAAATCCGGCAAGCCGGAAAAGACACGGTCACCCCAATGGTCATCACGAACGGAGGCGCTTTGGAACAGCCATACTCGTTCCATGCAGGCGGCCCATCGCTTCCTGGGAAGACCGTCGTCGCTCAAGCGGAACAATGACTCCTCGATAGGAGGACACATGTTAAAAATCAAAAAGATTCTAAACAACAACGCGGTCATCGTCTCAGACGAGGGTGAAGAGAAAATCGCCATCGGACCGGGCGTCGCATTCAAGAAGGCACGCAACGATATCGTCAATCCGCATAAAGTTGAAAAGTTGTTCGTCATGTCGGAGAACGATAAATTTCAACAACTGCTGACGCGGATTCCAATCGAGCACTTCACGATTTCAGAAGAAATCATTTCGCATGCGGAAAAACGGCTCGAGACGACGTTCAACGAACACATCCATATCGTCCTCACCGATCACATCTCGTTCGCCATCGAGCGCGAGCAAGAAGGCATCTCGCTCCGAAATAAACTGTTGAACGAGATTAAGATTTTATATCGAAACGAGTACGAGATCGGACTATGGGCGCTTCACCTCATCGAGGACAAACTCGGCGTCAAGATGCCGAAAGATGAGGCGGCCTTCATCGCGCTACACATCCATACACTAAAAGTGAAGGGAGGTGATTTACGCAAGACGGTCAAACAGACGACAATCGTACGTGACATGATTCAATCGATTTCGAGACGACTCGATCTATCTATAGAAGAAGATGACTTATCCTATCAACGCTTATTAACTCATTTACGATTCGTCATGGATCGGGTCAACCATTACGATCACCATACGATCGACGAAGATATGCTTCTCATGATTCAAACGAAGTTCTCGTCGGCCTATGCATGTGCGTCTGACGTCGCAAACGAAATGGAAGACTTATACGGCATCGTCTTGCCCGAATCAGAGCTTGGTTATATTACGCTCCACATTCAACGCTTGCAAGATCAACACCATCAAAAAGGAGGAAATTCACAATGATGAACTTTTTACAACGTCTCGGACGTTCCCTCATGTTGCCAGTTGCCGTACTTCCTGCAGCTGCCATTCTCATGGGGATTGGTTACTGGATTGATCCCGTCGGCTGGGGTTCTGAAAACATCGCCGCCGCATTCTTGATCAAAGCCGGTGCAGCCATTATCGATAACATTCCAATTCTCTTCGCAGTCGGGGTCGCCCTCGGAATGGCGAAAAACCGTGACGGCTCAGCCGCTCTAAGCGGACTTGTCGCCTTCCTCACGGTCACAACGCTCTTGTCTTCGGCTACCGTCGCCTTGTTCCAAGGTATCGACGTCGAAGCCGTCAACCCAGCGTTCGGTAAAATTGCCAACGCGTTCGTCGGTATCTTGTCAGGTATCGTCGCCGCTCAAATGTACAACCGCTTTAGTCATGTGAAGCTTCCAGACGCGCTCGCTTTCTTCAGTGGCAAGC
Organism: Exiguobacterium sp. s36; assembly: GCF_018618345.1. NCBI lineage: Bacteria > Bacillati > Bacillota > Bacilli > Caryophanales > Exiguobacterium > Exiguobacterium sp. s36. Next base: position 150,227 of record NZ_JACSLW010000003.1, on the reverse strand, counting down.
GTCTCGTCCCAATCATGACAGCGTTCTCGATGATTCTCGTCTCGGTCGCCCTCTACTTCGTCTGGCCGGTCGTTTACACAGGACTCGTCGGATTCGGGGAAACCATCTCGAAAATGGGCGCGATCGGTGCTGGACTTTACGGTTTCTTCAACCGTCTGTTAATCCCAACTGGACTTCACCACGCCTTGAACTCGGTGTTCTGGTTCGACGTGGCCGGTATCAATGACATCGGTAACTTCTGGTCAGGCGAAGGCGAAAAAGGGATTACTGGACGCTATCAAGCGGGGTTCTTCCCGATTATGATGTTCGGTCTTCCGGCAGCAGCTCTCGCCATGTACCATACAGCGAAAACAAAACGTAAAAAACAAGCGGCCTCGCTCCTTCTCGCCGCAGCGTTCGCATCGTTCTTCACAGGTGTCACGGAACCGCTCGAGTTCTCGTTCATGTTCCTCGCACCAGTTCTCTACCTCGTCCACGCGGTCTTGACAGGGGTTTCCCTCTTCATCGCGGCGACGTTCCAATGGACGGCCGGATTCGGCTTCAGCGCCGGTCTTGTCGACTTTGTCCTCAGCTCACGGTTACCGCTCGCGAACCAACCGTACATGTTGCTCGTTCAAGGTCTCGTCTTCGGTGCCATCTACTACGTCATCTTCCGCTTCATGATCGTCAAACTCAACTTGGCCACACCAGGTCGTGAGTCAGACGAAGCGGTTGACGCGGTCGCAACGGAAACAGCGCCTGAAGGTGAAACACGCACGGCTCCAGTCGCAGCCGGCGGACAGTACTCTGCCATGGCAGCGATGATTTACGATGGTCTCGGCGGCGATCAAAACGTCACGGGCATCGAATCGTGCGTCACGCGCCTTCGTGTCGATGTGAAAGACATGGATACGGTCGACCAAGCCCAAATCAAGAAAGCAGGCATCCCTGGTATCAAGGTTGTCAGCCCGAACCACATCCAAGTCATCGTCGGAACGAACGTCCAATTCGTCCTCGAAGAGATTGAAAAACTCCGGAGCCATCGCGCCGGGTAACTGACGAAAGCCACCTCGCGCGCGAGGTGGCTTTTTACTGCCTTTGCTCATATGTTAAGTTCAGCTCTTCTTTTTGACTGACATCAACATCAGCGAAACCGTGACTGAGTAAATCAATAAGAAGATGACAATGCCTAACTCAAGTGCCGACTCAAACATAAAGTCCCCTCCAATCCGTCCTCTTTTTACTATCATTCCCATTCAAAATCAACACAAACCGGATATGTGAAATAGGCTGATCCGATTCACGTACAAAGGCCCTTTTCCTAAAAAGAGGACCTTCGTTATGCACTACATACTTCGCAGTCTGGCAATCCGTTCAGACGGGTTCGGGTGCGTGGAGAACAGACCGCTCAGCTTTTTCTTGAGCGGGTCTGAAAAGTAGAGCGACGCAGAGGCACGTGAGGCTTCCTTCACCGGTGTCTGGATATTGACGATTTTCTCGAGCGCCGATGCGAGGGCATCCGGATTACGTGTCAATTCGGCCCCGCTCGCGTCCGCCAAAAACTCACGATTCCGTGAGATGGCCAAGTTAACGAGCGTGGCAATGAGCGGTGCGAGAATCAACAACACGAGCCCGACAATCATAAAAATCGGGTTTTGGTTGTTGTCGCGGCGGCCGCCGACGCTGCGGAAGAACAGCATCCGCGACCCGATATCGCTCATGATGGCGATGACCGAGACGAGGGCGAGCGTCACTGTCGCCAGTCGTACATCGTAATTTTTGATATGGGCGACTTCATGGGCGATGACACCTTCGACTTCTTCGCGCGTCAACTGGTCGAGCAGTCCGGTCGTCACGGCGACAGCCGCCTTTTCTGGTTTCAGGCCGGTCGCGAACGCGTTCGGTGACGCATCGTTGATGATGAAGATGCGCGGCATCGGGACACGCGCGACCATCGCCATATTCTCGACGGTGTGCCAGAGAAACCGATGCTGATCGACCGACGTGATCTCTTGGGCATGGTTCATCTTCATGACGATGTTCGTGCTCGACATGATGACGATCCCGATATAAAACAGCGAGAACACCGGCGTGAAGATGAGGCCTGGGAGCGGGTCACCATAATTCAAATACGAGATGACCACCCCGACGCCTAAGACGAGAAGGACGAATCCGGCCACGATGAACACGGTCTTGATTTTATTTTTCCGAATCTGTTCATATAAAATCATCGTCGCCACTCCAATCCATTAAAATGAAACTCGCACGTTTTCGCGTTCTTCTTCACGAGCTTCGAGCATGTCGCGTTTTTCGAAGTTGTGAACGGAGGCGATGATGTTCGTCGGGACCGATTCGACTTTCGTGTTATATTTCATGACCGTATTGTTATACAACTGTCGTGAGTAGGCGACTTTATTTTCGGTCTGCGTCAGTTCTTCTTGGAGCATCTTAAAATTCTCATTCGCTTTCAAATCTGGATATGCCTCACGGAGAGCGAACAAGTTTTTCAGCGCGCCGCTCAATTGATCGTTCACTTCCATCTGTTCTTGACGGCTCGTCTTCGACCCGAGCTGATTCCGGAGCTCGACGACTTTCGCAAGCGTCTCTTGCTCGTGTTTGGCATAGCCCTTCACCGTTTCGACCAAGTTCGGAATCAAATCGTAACGCCGTTTCAACTGTACATCAATCTGTGCCCACGCCTCGTCGACCCAGTTTCGATATTTGACAAGTCCGTTGTACATCGAGAAATAGACGAACGCCAAGACAACGATAATCCCAATTGCGATAATCCAACCCATTTCGACACCTCATTTCATGATTTTCTCCTGTATTAATTCCCTCTCGTCGTATATCATAAGCATAACTTAGGAAAATATAGTAAATGATTCATATCTACAGTGAGCTTTCTCACGATTTCATACAAAGGAGTGTCACGATATCTATTCCATCCATCGTCGTCGCTGTGAAGGCAGTGATTGTGCAAGACGACCGGCTCCTCATCATCAAACGGGCAACCGATGATGAAGTCCATCCTGGCACGTGGGAGCTTGTCGGCGGCAAGCTCGACTTTGGCGAGACGCTCGAACAGGCCCTAGAACGGGAAGTATTCGAAGAAACCGGGCTACGCGTAACGGTTCAACACTTACTGTACGCCACGACATTTTTGACCGACTCGAATCGTCAAGTCGTCCTGATGACGTACTGGGCTCATCCCGTCGCAACAACCATCACTCTCTCTGAAGAGCATAGCGATGCCAGATGGGTGACGGCTGATGAAGCACGACAGATGTTACTTCAACCGATTCTCGATGATTTAGATTCACATGACGTATGGAACTTGATTCAAACAAAAACAATCAACTGACAGGAGTGCTTGCTATGCTTGTGACTGACCTCGATTCCCGATTGACAGAGTTATACGAAGAGATGGTGTCGCTTCGACGCCACTTCCACCAACATCCCGAACTCTCTTTTGAAGAACGGGAGACACCGCGGACGATTGCGGCCTATTTACGTGAGCTCGGGCTCGACGTGCGCGAACACGTCGGCGGCAACGGTGTCGTCGGACGGATTCAGGGCGGTGACGGTCCAACCATCGCGTTTCGTGCCGACTTCGATGCGTTACCGATTCAAGATTTAAAAGATGTTCCGTATCGTTCAAAAGTGAACGGCTCGATGCACGCTTGCGGCCATGATGCCCATACGGCGACGTTGCTCGTCTTGGCGAAAGCCCTTACGGAAATTGATCTTCCCGGAGATGTCGTCCTCATCCATCAGTTCGCGGAAGAGCTCGCACCAGGCGGGGCCAAACCGATGATCGAAGATGGCTGCCTCGACGGGGTCGACTACATTTATGGTTCTCATATTTGGACGCCGCTTCCATTCGGCACGGTTGGTGTGAAGACCGGACCGATCATGGCGGCGGCCGACCGGTTCGAACTGACCGTCAAAGGCAAGGGAGGTCACGGGGCCATCCCGCAACACACGGTCGATGCCGTCATGGTCGGAACCAATATCGTCAGCCAGTTGCAACAAGTCATCAGCCGCCGCATCGACCCGCTCGAACCGGCCGTCTTGACCGTCGGGACGTTCGTCGCCGGTCAAGCGTTCAACGTCATCGCCGACGAGGCGAAACTGTCCGGCACGGTACGGACGTTCACCCCGGAGACACAGACGCGCATCATTACCGAGATGGAGCGCACCATCGCCCACATCTGTTCGGCGAGCGAGGCACATTATGAGCTCGATTACATTCGCGGCTATCCCGCTGTCATCAACCATGCGACCGAGACCGACCATGTGCGTCGCAGTGCCGCGCGTGTCGTCGGGACGGATGGCGTCATCGAGATGGCACCGCTCATGGTCGGAGAAGATTTCGCCTACTATATGCAACACGTCCCCGGTAGCTTCTTTTTCACAGGGGCCGGCAATCCGGAAGTCGGGGCCGTCTTCCCCCACCATCACCCTCGGTTCGATGTGGATGAACGGGCGATGCTGCATACCGCCCGCATCCTCATGCAGGCGGCGTTCGAGACGTGGAACATGCACAAAAAAGAAGACTGACGCCGCGGCGTCAGTCTTCTTCTCTTTGATCAGATAGCATCGACACAAGTACTTGGTCGACACGTTTTCCGTCCATATCGACGACTTCGAACCGGAGTCCGTACGCCTCGACGACATCTCCCCGTTTCGGGAAGTCACCGAGCGAATAAATGACGAGACCGGCAAGCGTATGATAGGAATTTCGTCCTTCATCGAAGCGATTGTCTCGAATCCCGAACGTCCGCTTCAAATCCTCGATGCCGAGCAATCCATCGGCCAAATATGAGCCGTCTTCACGGCGCACGACTTCCGGTGTTTCTTCTTCAATCATCACTTCGCCGACGATTTCTTCCAAAATATCGAACAAAGTGACCATTCCAAGGAACCCACCATACTCATCGAGCACGAAGGCGATTTCGACGCCATTCTTTTGCATCATCTGCAACACTTGGCTCGCTTCTCGCTGTTTTGGCACGACGAGCGGTTGTTTGATTCGTTTCAAGATTTGCGATGGCTCCCGAAGCGTCGGTAACGTCAAAATATCACGGACATCGATATAGCCCACGAATTCATCGAGCGTATCGCGACCGACCGGGAGTTTATTGTGTTTACTCTCATAAATCGATTTCTTGATATCGTCCATATCATCTTCGAGGTCGACCCATTCGAGCGTCGTCCGCGGCTGCATCAACTCATAAATCAACTGGTCATGGAACGCAAACACGCGCTCGACCTGTTGTACTTCTTCGTGAGCGAACGCCCCTTGTTGGGCCCCTTCGAATAAGAGCTGTTTAATCTCGAGCTCCGTCTCGCCACTCGATTGTTCTGCTTTCAAGCCGAGCAGTTTAAAGAGGAACAACGTCGATTTCGATAAAATCCAAATGAACGGTCGCATCACTTTGCTGAATACATCCAACGCTGGAATGATGGCCATCGTGACTTTCTCTGGTGACACGAGGGCAATCCGCTTCGGCACGAGTTCACCGATGATGAGCGACAAGTATGTGATAATCGTGACCACGACGACGTAACCGACGGTCGGTGCGTATTGGGCACTCATTCCGAGCTGTGCGAACAATTCGCCGAGCGGTGCCGAGAAACGCGCACCCCCGTAGGCCCCGTTAATGATCCCGATTAACGTGATTCCGACTTGGACCGTCGATAACAGGTCGGTCGGATCTTTTGAATACTTGAGTGCGATTTCGGCACTGCGCTTACCGCGGTTCGCCTCGACTTCAAGTTTGGCCGGTTTAGACGAGATGAGCGCGATCTCCGTCATCGCGAAAATCCCGTTCAACACAATCAAGAATAAAACAATCAGTAAATCGATTACTATGGAAGAATCCACCGTTTTCATCACCTCTACGTATATTTCGTACTGCTTCCCTCTCTATCCTATCAGAGATTCGTTATCCACCTGTACCCGTTTTGCTCAAAAAGAAGCCACTTCAACGTGAAGTCGCTTCGTTTGAACTTTCTTGCTGAAGAGCCGTTGCTTGTGACTGCTTGAAGACGATGACACCGAGAAGTAGCACCATCAGTCCGATGACCTGACCTGGGGACAATGACAACTGTGGCATTCCGAACGCTCCGGACAAGTCGACACCGAGTGCCCAAATCAATTGAGAGACGAGGATAATCGACACCGATAAAGTCGGCCCGAGCAATTGAATGCTTCGCATCACACAGAAGACGACACCGACACCGAGCAGACCGCCGAGCGCATAAATCGGCGAGATGTCAAACAGCCCTTGGAGATTACCGCCAAATAGAACAAGTGGAACGAGCGAACCGAGCAACCCGACGATAAAGACGAGCACCGTCGTCGCCCAGGCGCCTAAATAGACGTTCATTTTTGTATTGACCGCCGCTTGGACACTTATGAATGCGCCGGCCACTGCCGAACAGATGATTCCTACTATCATGAATTTCCTCCTTATTCGTACAACATGCCATTGGCACGTTCTTTTAATCGAGTCGCATCTAAAATCGTCACTTGCGTCCGTGTTTTCTCGACGAGTCCCTCATCCGCGAACGCCTGTAACGTCCGGTTCAAATGGCGATAGCTCGTCCCGAGCCATTCCGCGACTTCTTTTCGCTTCAACTGGCTCATCTCATCTTGGAACAACTCATTCCCTGACTCGCTGAGCGAGACGAGATAACCCGCCAACCGTTCTTCGAGCGTCGACATGAGATGGTTCGATGAGGCGTTCGCCTCGATAAACAACTTCTCAGACACGCCACGGAGAAGGTGCTCCGTAAATTCGATTGTCCGGTTATGTTTGCGCAACACATCGAACGGGATGCGCAAACACGTCACCGGGCCGACCGTCTCGACCGTGTGGAGCACGTTGCGTCCACTCGCATATTCGATATCTCCAATCAACGTCGGGGCCATCTTTAAACGCAGTAAGCGCAACTTGCCTTCCTCACTTAACGTATAGATTTTGACACGTCCCGACAACACGACGAAGAGTGACTCAATCGGGTTACCATTCGTGCAGAGCATCGCCCCGGACGGATAGGTCATGATTGTCGACGCCTCTAACGTTTGTCCTGAAAACAGATGGGCCCACCCGAGCCGTGCTAACGCTGTTTCTACTCTCATCTGGCTCCTCCTTACGTGAACGTGTAAATCCCAATCCCGATGATCATTAAAGCGAGCCCCAAAAGCTGACCTTGATTGACGGGTTTCTGTTTCACCCCGAACCATCCGTTCACATCAATCAAAAACGCTCCAATCAATTGGGCGACGAGCAAAACGCAAATGGCCCATGTGACACCGAGCTGTTGAATGGCTGTCAATTCCCCGAAGACGACGAAGACTCCGAACAAACCGCCGAGGCTGTAATACCAAGGCACGCGCCGAAACGCCGTCAAATCTGCATCCCGTTTGAACGCATAAATGAGGAGTGCGAGCACGAGACCGACGAGATGGACGACTGTGACCGACAACCAGGCGCCGACCGCGTAACCGAGCTTAGCGTTAAAAATACCTTGCAACGCGATGAACGTGCCCGAGAGCACGGCAAATAAAATTCCCAAACAAGTTCCCCTCCTATCTCCTCGTCTGACTGTACGTGAGATGGAGCGCTTTGAAAAGGACATATGTCCGAAAAAAAAGACAGCTTAGGAATCATTCCTAAGCTGTCTTTACGATTATCCGAGCAATTTGACGATTTCAGCGCCAACTTGTTCTGACGACTGCGGGTTCTGACCCGTGACAAGGCGCTCGTCCACGGCTACATTGACGGCCCAGTTGTCGGCGTTATCGAACTTCCCGCCACGCTCGCGCATCGCCGATTCAAGTAGGAACGGCACCGCTGAGTCGAGCTGCATTTCGCGCTCTTCTGAGTCCGTGAATCCTGTCACGCGCTTGTCTTTGACGAGCGGTTCTCCGTTGCTCAACTGGACGTTGACGAGACCGATTGGACCATGACAGACGGCCGCGACGACGTTTCCACCTTCATACGTGTCACGGATGACACGCTGTAACGTCTCACTGTTCGGGAAGTCGACGACCGTCCCATGCCCACCCGGAAGGAAGACCGCGTCATACGTGTCATCCGCCACTTGGTCAAGTCGGGCTGTATCTTTCAATAGATGTTGCGTATCCAACACCTCTTGCGGCAATTCGCCTTCTAAGCTGTTCGCATCGATTGGCACGTCTCCGCCTTCGATGCTCGCCACCGTGACTTTATAGCCTTGCTTCTCGAATTGAAGATACGGTGCAGCGAATTCCTCGAGCCAAAGCCCTGTCGCGTGACCGTTCTCTAATTGATCGGCAGACGTCGTGACAATCAGTACATGTTTAGACATTGAAAATTCCTCCTTCTAAATTAAGCATACGAAAGAGTTGTTCCCGCTCTGGTCCCATTCAAACCTCCGGACCTGCGACGTCGTTCTTTTTTTGACCTGGTCCGATTTTGGAAATGGCTTTCGCTTGCCGACCGTCTATACTCATTACATGCTGGCAGAAAGGAACGATTGTGATGAGATACGTACTCGATTGGGGATTTCTTGCCGTCGCCGTCTTGATTGTATTACTCGTGATGATGAGTGGGCTGTGAAAGAAGTTCGGTTCGGATTCACCGAGCTGTCACAAGGATGGCTGTTTGAAGCTAGGGTTGAATCGGGAACAAATCTACTGTTGTCCTGTCGTGATCGCTACTTCAGAAAGGATGTTGAATATGTCAGAACGCGTATTTATCAGTCCAGCCAAGTACGTGCAAGGCAAGAATACAATCGATCGAATCGGGGACCATGTCGGTCACTTCGGGTCACAGGCGTTGCTCATCGCCGATGACATCGTCTGGCGCTTGATTGGGGAGCGGGTGACCGATTCCCTTAAAGCGAGCGGCGTCAACGCTGAGAAGGCCGATTTCGTCGGTGAGGCCTCCCGTCACGAGATTGAACGGATTGCCAAAGCGGCCGCAGAGAGCCATACCGCAGTCGTCATCGGGATGGGCGGCGGGAAAACGCTCGATACGGCCAAAGCCGTCGCTGACGAACTGGACGCCCGCATCGTGATCGTGCCGACCATCGCTTCGACGGATGCGCCGACGAGTGCCCTCTCTGTCATCTATACGGATGAAGGAAACTTTGAGACGTATCGGTTCTATAAAAAGAATCCAGATTTGGTTCTCGTCGACACGAAACTGATTGCTGAAGCCCCGGCTCGTTTCCTCGCCTCAGGAATTGCCGACGCGCTCGCGACATGGGTCGAGGTTCGAAGTGTCCTTGCTTTTGGCGGAAAAACAATGGCGGGCGGTGTCCCGACCATTGCCGCGGAGGCAATTGCCAAACGCTGTGAAGAAGTGCTGTTCGATTACGGGATTCTAGCTTACGAATCCGTAAAAGCTAAAGTCGTCACGCCGGCACTCGAGTCCGTCGTCGAAGCGAACACGCTCTTGAGCGGTCTCGGGTTCGAGAGTGGTGGATTAGCCGCTGCGCACGCCATCCATAACGGATTCACGGCCCTGCATGGCGACATTCACCATTTGACGCACGGCGAAAAAGTCGCCTTCGGCACACTCGTCCAACTCGCACTCGAAGGCCGGACGCAGGCAGAGTTCGACCGCTATGTTGCCTTGTATATGGCGCTCGAGTTACCGGTCACGCTTGAAGACGTGAAATTGAAAGATGCTTCCCGCGAGGACATCTTAAAAGTCGGCCAAGCCGCGACCGCAGAAGGCGAGACGATTCATAGCGGATTCGATGTCACCCCAGAACAAGTCGCCGATGCCATCATCGCGGCCGACCGCTACGCCCGCCTGTATCAAAGTAAACTCCGCTAAACAAACAAACGAGGAACGGCTAGTTGAGCCGTTCCTCGTTTGTTCGTTTGCGGGTGACGAAGGAAAACGCCACTCCAAGTGCCATACAACTGACCGTCAGGACGAAAAACGTCAATTGGTTCGCATAAATGATGTTCGTGAACTGATTCCATCCTGACGCATAGGCCGCGTTCTCAGAAGCACGGATGCCAGCGCGGAGCGAAGCGGCCTGCTCGGCGTTAATATAGAAACCGACTCCCGCCATGACGAGACTCCCCACCAAGAGACCGATTCGCGCCAAACGGTTTACCGACGCGACAGTGCGCTGCGCGAGCCGAATCGTAATCCAAATGAACAACAGGATGAACGGCCAACCGACCAGCAAGACGAGCACGTATGGATTCCCCTCGCCCGCCGATTCCGTATAGGCGGCGGTCATCGTCTCACCTAGCTTAAAAAGCACAAATGTAATGAGCGTGATGATGAACCACGCCTTAAGCAATTTATCCATGACAACACCTCGTCCTCAGTATAGCAAAAAAACACCATGCACTTTCGCACATGGTGTCCGGTCAAGCTTTCGGACGGACGGCATAGTAAATCAAGATGACGAGCCACGTCCAGACGCCAGTGAAGATACCGATAATCCCGATGATGAAAAATCCGAGAGGAATCATCGATTTCGTCCGATTGTAATCTTTCCACATACTCGATAGCCCTTTGATGTTGAAATACAAAAAGGCAAAGAATAGGACAAGCAGTAACAATGGTAAACCAAAAATGAGTTCCATATGCGTTCACTCCTTTCGATACTTCGATCCATCTCTTCCCTACACGATAAGTGTATCGTTTTTGGGTTGCCGGCACATCGGGCTCAGGCAGTACACGCTTCAGGTCAAGAGACGGAGACGATTTCTCTCTTATTCCCTGATTCGTTATCTTTTCATCATTTGAAAAAAAGGGAAAAGAAGAGCACCGACTCAAAAGGAGGTCATCCTTATGAAACTCATCCGTGTACTCCTCGTCTTGATGCTCATCTTTCCCGTCATATCCACTTCCGCCGCAACCCCGTCACCCCAGCCAGGCTACACGATTAAAACGACGAAACTGTACTGGCGGGCCATGCAAACGTCCCCGGTCGCCAAGACGCTGTCCACGAACACACCTGTCCGTTACACGATGTATAATCGCAGTTGGTCAAACGTTTATATCGATGGCACACGCTACTATACCCCGTCGAGCAACTTAAAAGCTGGCATCCCGAAACTTGCGCCTGCGGAACGGATTCGACTCGTCAATAAACAACACGGCCTCTCGAGCACGTATCGTTCGCGGCAACTCGTCACGTTGACCATCCCGACCGTCTACACGAAAGGAAGCGAGCGAACCCTCATGGCCGCTGAAGCCGCTCACGCGCTAGCCCGCCTCTATTACGCCGGGCGAAAAGAAGGCCACACGTTGTATGCCCTCAGCGCCTATCGCTCCTACGCCAGCCAGAAATCACTCTACATGTATTGGGTCAACACGCGAGGCACAGCGTACGCCTCAAAATATGTCGCCCGTCCTGGATATAGTGAGCATCAGACCGGTCTCGCCGTCGATATGACGAGTGCACGCATGCAGATGGGACTCTATGCCTCGTTCGACCAGACCCCAGAAGGCAAATGGATGCTCCAACAGGCACACCGTTACGGATTTATCGTCCGCTATCCGAAAGGAAAAGAGAAAATCACCGGCTACAACTACGAGCCATGGCATCTCCGGTACGTCGGTGTGAAAGAAGCGACGACGATGAAACAACAAAATTGGACGTTCGAGGAGTGGTGGGCCACACGTTGATGCGAGCATCTCGAGCGAGGCATCGATCGTGTTCCATGTATAATGAACGCGTACGATATCGCAGAGGAGGACATGTGCATGTGGATTGTCATGAACAAACTAGACGTTGAAAAAGGGAAAGTTGAGGCGGTCACCGCTCGTTTCCAAACGACGAAAGGCATCGAGTCGATGGATGGATTCGTCCGGATGCAAGTGTTGACGGATACATCGGATGAGACGAAGGATCAGGTCGTCATCATGACGACCTGGCGCGACGCGGCAAGCTTTGAGAATTGGCGCGATAGCGGTGCGTATAAACATGCCCACAAAAAACGGGACGATGGCACTTCTGAAGTGAAGCCCATCGTCCTCGGAAACACGGTCACCCAATATGAGGTCGCCATCGAGCACGGCGCCTCAACCGATGACGTATAAAATATCTTGTGGTCTGATAATCCCGAGTAACGGCTCATTTTCTTGTCCCGTCTCGGTAATCAGCAAGGCATCGAGACGGACGCCGTCCTTCATACTGATAAAATGATGGTGCGCCTCGATGACCGACGTCTCTTGCGCGATAAACCGGTACCGTCGCAGGTGCGGGTCGTGATGGAGTACGTCCTTGACTTGAACGCCTTCGAGTGACACATGTGGCCCGTCGACCGTTTCGGCGAGCCAACTGGTCACTCCTTTTTTCGTCAACAACCCTCGCCACGACCCGTCTTGGTTATAGACGGGGAACTGCGAATAATTCTTGTCTCGAATCTCACCGAGCACGGCGACCAGCGAGTCATCGGCGTTGAACGTCGTCACGATTTTACGGAACAGCGGGATGACTTGACGCGGATGGAGGAGTTCTTTCTCCACTTCGAGAATCAAATTGACGATGGAGTCATGCGGTTCAGCGATGATGAAGTCCGGCTCCCGCCGTTCGTGGACGATGGCGTTCCGCAACTGACTCATTTGATGTAAATCTTCTTTATATCGATCAATAATCGGATTATGTTTGGCAAGACGGTTGACCATGTTGCTGAAACTGAAATGCTGGCCGTCCCCCATCTCTCGACTTAAATAATCTTCAATCCGATGATACGATGCGATAAACTCTTCAGCTCGACTCATACATTCACGCTCCTTGTCGCCTATATATACCCTATTTTTTTAAGTTCGAGCAGGAAAGCGTGACCCAATCTCGAATCCACAACTAATCATCTATGAAATGGAGGAAGTCTCATGGCAACTCCGGTCTCGCAAATGACACCGATCCCGAACAAGGACGCCTTCCGTTCCGGCATGCGTGCCGGCATTCCCGTCGCCGTCGGCTACATCCCGATTGCCATCGCCTTCGGTCTGCTTGCGAAATCATTCGATATGCCAAACGTCATCACGCTCGCCATGTCATTATTCATTTTTGCCGGCGCCAGTCAGTTCATCGGTGTCCAGTTGATTATGGCCGGTTCGATGTATTGGGAGATTATCTTGACGACGTTCATCCTGAACTTACGGCACTTCCTGATGTCGGCGTCGTTGTCCCAGCGTCTCGAGACGACCTCGAATCGATTTCTGGCCGCCATCGCGTTCGGCGTGACCGATGAGACGTTTAGTGTCGCCTCGACGCGTGACGAGTCGACGCGCGGCCACTTTGTGCTCGGACTAAACCTAATCGCCTTCTTGGCTTGGAACGTCGGGACATGGATTGGCGTCTTTCTCGCCTTCGGCTTGCCCGCCTCGGTCCAAACGAGTATGGGCATCGCCTTGTACGCCATGTTCATCGGCCTGCTCATCCCATCCCTTACCCGCAAACCGGTCATCGTCGTGGCTGGGATTGCCGTCCTGACTCAAGCCATTCTCTACTTCGGCGTCTCTCCATTCATCCCGCTGTCGTCGGGCTTGAGTATCATCTTGGCCACGATTGTCGCAGCCGGGATTGGCGCTTTGGTATACAAGGAGGATGAGGTATGATCAGTCTGTTTTTGCTCGTCCTGGCCATGGCGTTCGTCACATACATCCCGCGGCTCGTTCCGCTGCTTTGGCTCCGGGACATCAAGTTGCCGCCGTTCTTGAAGCGATTTTTACTGTTCACGCCTTATGCGGTGCTCGCCAGCCTGATTTTTCCGGGCATCTTACAGGCGACGAACAGCCTCACGTCCGCTTTAGCGGGTGGTGTCGTCGCCGCAGCGCTCGCATTACTCCGGGCCAACTTGATGCTCGTCGTCATCGGCGGCATCGCCGGGGTGTATCTCGTTGATGCGCTCCTCTAACAAACAAGTCCGCCCAAATCGGGCGGACTTGTTTGTTTAGGCAGAGACGGCCTGACGTCGTAATTGAACGAACACGTCTACGAATGCGGCATCCCACTGGGTATTACGTCCACTCTCGAGAATTGAGAGTGCTTTTTCGACAGGCATCCCTTTCCGATACGGACGGTCCGATGTCATGGCGTCATACGCATCGGCAATCGCCATGATGCGACCGAAGAGCGGGATCCCTTCCCCAACCAATCCGTCCGGATATCCGCGCCCGTCAATCCGCTCATGGTGAGACCGGACCCCGGCCATAATCGGTTGCAGTGACTCGGGCAAGGCGATTTGATTCAATATATGAATGCCGATCGTCGGATGCTCTTGAATCTGAGTGAACTCGTGGTCCGTCAGCTTCCCTTCCTTCAACAGCACATCGTCACGAATCCCGATTTTTCCGATATCGTGCAGCAACGCCGATTTGCGGAGCAACTCAATCTGTTCATTCGGCAACTGAAGCGCCTGCGCCAATTCAACGGAATAGGCGGCCACCCGCTCAGAATGTCCGGCCGTATACGAATCGCGGGCGTCGAGTGTCGCGGCGAACAACACAAACAGGCTATTTAACAGTTGCTCGTTTTCCTGATCACGGTACGTGACGTTCGTCACCATCTGGTTGAAGCCGGTGACGAGTTGGGCGAACTCATCGGAGTAAGGGTTGTCGATTGTGTTCAACCGCCCGGCATCCAATGCGGCGACCCCTTCGGTCAAGGCCCCGATTGGACGCTTGATGTTGTCATACAACAAAAAACTACTGAACGTCGCAACTCCGATGATGACGACCAAAATCAAAGCTGCCCACTGCCAATACGCATCGGCTTGTTCCACCGTCGACAGCTGCACTCCTGACGCTAAAATGAACAATGCGACCGGGAAGACCCCGATGACGAGCATGCTAATCAACAACTTCGTTCGGACGCTGATGGACCGATACGTCGCTTGCAGCGGACGTTGATGTAGACGATGGCTCATCTCTTGCAATTGGAGCAAGAGCGGTTCCACTGACCGGTACGTCAAAAAGAATTCGATAAGCGCGTGTAAGATGGCAATCAAGATGGCGCCGAACGCCGCCAAACCAATCAACCGATACGGGAGGTCGATCCAGCCTTGGTGAATGGCAAACGCCGTCAAACTCATCGCCGGAACGGATAACCCGAATAAGTGTGGACCCAGAATCCGCTTTACCGTCAACGTGGGAAAGTGACTCGTCTGATTGAACGCCTGTTGTAACGCCTCATAGGTCGGTGCATCCGTATGGAACACGTGATAGATAGGACGAATGTGACGCCGATAGAGGAGTAATTCAAGCCCAATCATCGTCATGCCCGACATCCCCATGATGACGGCCAAGATGAGCATCTCGGTCTGGGACAGACTGAGCGTCTGAAAAATAAACAGTCCCCCGACCCCGAACACGGCGATGCCTGATCCCCATATGTAGTTCATAATGAGCGTACGTTGAAACTGTTTGAACATATGCATGTCACTCCTGCCTTCTTACCGACCTGTTTCTTATTATATCGACAAAAGTGACACTATTTTACAGCAAAACAAAACGGGCCCCTATGCAGGGACCCGTCCTTCACTGTTATGGACGAAGTGGACCTTCGTTGTCATCAAGTGAACGGTTATCTTGATCTGGTGTGATGTTGTCGTGGAACGGGTTCGGTTCTGGACCGTCTACGTTCGTCACATCAGATTGTGGGGTTTGGGGACGATTCGTTTCACGCTTCAACTCTTGTTTCGTTTGATTCGCTTCACGTTTCGACTGTTCCACACCTTGTTTCGCCTGTTGCTTCGCAGCTTCGGCTTCTTGATTCATCTGTGCTTTTTCTTGCTCGAGACCTTCTTTCGATACTTCTGTCTCATCGATTCGCTTCTCAGCTTTCTTCAAGTAGCGAGCTGCTGTCTCGCGTCCACCAAGACCGAAGGCAAGACCGAAGGCGAGGGCAACTGCACCAAGGATGAGCAAGAATGCCGTATTGACAATCATTGGCGCGATGCCAAGTTGGCTGATTGCCATGAAGAAAGCGATTCCAAGAATCGCGTATTTCGCGACGTGGCGCAAGACGCTCGGTTGGCCAGCTCCATCTACGAGCACGCTACCGACGAGACGCTCTGCCATGTTCGCGAGCCAGAAACCGACCGCCAAGATGACGATGGCTGCGATGACCATTGGCAAGTATGCGAAGATTGCTGTTGCGAGCGAAGCCATAAAGTCGAGGTTCGCGACTTGAAGTGCCTCTGAAACGAACAACAAGATGATGATGATTTGAACGATGGTTCCGATGACTTGTGCAATCGATGTCGATGACGTTGAGCGGCCACCGAGACCCATTTTGCTAGCGAGTGAGTTGACGCCCAAGTTCTCAAGGAGAGACACGACGACACCTTTCAACCACTTGGCAATAAACACACCGGCGAGAATCAAGACGATTGCCACGATGATGTTCGGAATCATCGCCAAGACGTCATTGAGCATCGAGATGGCCGGGTCCGAAATTCCGCGAATATCAAGTGCTTCGAGCGCTGAAATCGTGACCGGAATCATAATCAAGATGAAGACGATTGTACCAACCGCTTTCGCAAGACTAGAACCTTTCACGTAGTCAGCCAAGTGAAGTTTTTCGGCGAAGCGGTTAAGACCTGCCGCTTCCAAGAATTTCGTCAAGACGTCACGGACGATTTTCGCAACGATATAACCAATCGCGAAGATGAGAGCCGCAGCGACAAGTTTCGGGATGAAGGCAAGGAAACTGTTCAACAAGTCTTCAAATGGTCCACTGATGCCTTGCAAGCCAAGCGCATCAAGTACAGCCGGAAGAGCTAACAATAAAACAAGATAGAAGACGATATTGGCGACCGTGTCGACCCATTTCGTCTGATTGACGCTTGTCGACTCTTGGCCTGTCTTCTCCATCAACTTGTTCAAGTTGAGGCGATGACCTGCCATTTGAATCCCTTTCTTCAAGAGCGTGGCGATAATCCAAGCGACGAGCAGGATGAGACCCGCTTTGATGACACCTGTGATCAAGCCAGAGAAGCCGGCGTAGATTTGGCTGAACGGTTGAGCGACAGCCGGGACGTTCAAGAATTCAAAGATAATTAAGAATGCGAGAAGCAGTACGCCGAAGAAGACGACTTTCGCGATGATGCGTTCAGGTGTCCACCGCTTTTCCTCTCTTCCAGGTTTTCCAGGTTCACCTTCTTGTTTCACACCTACACGATCGTCAAGACGTGCTTTGCGAAGCGCTTTGCGCGTCACGTTTTCAAGAACTTTCGCCAAAATGAATCCGACGACAAGAATGACCAATGCAAGCAAAAGCTCAGGCAGCCATGACATGAATGTGTTGAAGTTATAAGTAGTATCGTTCATTTAACATCTTCCTCCAATCTCTTTTTGAAATGATTTCATTTATTTGACTCTTTGTATAAATACCAACATTTTCATCTGCCTAAACCTTGCCATTTCCTATTCCTCTATAAATCATTCTCGTCAAAACGTTTTTTTAGAAAGTGCTCTTATAAGAAAGAAGTCGTGTCTTTCTCCAGTAAATGTGATACGAATTAAAAGAAGAAGTCTTTTGAGGAGGAATCAAGATGAACATCGCCCTGATTGCCCACGATAAGAAAAAAGATGATTTGATTGTGCTCGTAAAAGCCTACGCCCACGTCTTGAAACAACATCAATTATTCGCGACCGGTACGACTGGAAAGCGCGTCGCCGAGGCGACCGGTTTACCGGTCCATTGTTTTCAATCCGGACCGCTTGGCGGGGACCAAGAAATCGGTGCCGCCGTCGCCCGAGGCGAGATAGACATGATTATTTTCTTCCGTGACCCGTTGACGGCCCAGCCGCACGAACCCGATGTGAGCGCCTTGATGCGTCTCTGTGACGTGTATTCGATTCCGCTAGCGACGAATATGGGAGGCAGTGAGATTCTCATCCGCAGCATCGAACAAGGGGACTTCGAATCATTGACGCTATCGCATAACGACCCACCCCCGGAATAATCCAACTATGAGAAGAGAGGAATTTTTCTGAAATCACACGTATCGAACGACCCAATCGTTCAACAGTTTTACGATCAAGTCCGAACGCACTTGCACGACCTGCTCAATGATGAGACGAAAGCCGATCGGTTGCTCGACAGTTTAGCGGGCTATATTCGACAAGCGGAAAAGAACGAACAGTCGCTAGAGGGGCTGACCAAGCAAAACCCGAAGGACTATGCCTTATTCTTAATCGAACAACCGACGACGAACGAAGAGTATCGCCGTCGCTACCATACGATGATCGAGGCGTCAGAAGAATTGAAATCGCATGAGAAAACTCAAGCCAATCGGGAATTCGACTGGGCCATCGATCGGCTCAACGACGTCCAGGTCAAGCTTCAAGATGTCGAGATGCGTGACGTCTCCTTTTTGGCCTATACAAAAATCGAGGCCATCAAATCATCGCGTCGCGTCTGGAATCAATTCGGTTGGCTGCTCGGCATGATTTTAGCGTTCGCCTATGCGAATCTGTTGCTCGTTATGGATGACGTATTCAGTTCGCGCTTGTTCACGGCACCGGCCACGCCTTATCCGCTCGACTACTTCGGATTCGTGCTCCCAGTGTTGTTGACTGGTGCCGTGTTTGGACTTTTGACGCGGTTTCGCCATCACTTTCAGACGTTAGGACGACGGATTCTATTCGCCTTGCTCATCATTGCCGTATACGTCGGGTTCGTTTTACTGACCCAGCCCATCCTGTTCTCGCTCGGATGGTCATTCTTGATTCAATTGACGCCTGTGTATGCGCTCATTCTGCTCGCGATCAGTGGATTCATGGCCATGTGGACACTCGTCGAGTTCGTTTGGAAGAACACGCGATGCCATCTCGGAAACGAAACATTGATGATTTATTATTGATGACGCCATTCTCGCCTTGAGATGGCGTTTTTTGTTTGAACCTTTGTTAGAACGGAAATTACTAATAGCGTGACGTCGATTTAACAAATAAACGATTACGAAGGAGGCACAACATGTCGGATCGCAAAATCATTGGGTTATTCCATAATGAGCAAGAAGTCATGGATAAGGTGAATGAACTCAAGCAAGCTGGGGAAGCAGAGAAAAACATGCACGTCGTAGCCAAGCGGGACGGGGAAATTTCTGCCTTGCGTTACCACACCGATGTGAATGCCGAATCGGGGATTCGTGATGTCAACTGGTTGGACCGTGTGAAAGCGTTCCTTCACGGAAGCGACCGCATTCGCGATGAGTTGCGGAATATGGGGCTTAGTGACGCGGAGGCGGAAGAATATTACACGTCCATCGACGCCGGCAAATTACTGCTTTACGTCGATAAGCATTCGTACGAACGCTATCCGAACATGTACAAAAAAGATAGTGCGCTCGACCATGATAAAGGGGAAGAAGCGGATGGCATCGCTTTCGATGCGAAACCGTTCAATGATCACGACGAAGAACCACGTGGCACGAAAGAGGACCCGATCGTCCGCGGACATTCTGGCTTAGAAGACCATCGCCGATTATAAGGAGGAAGACACTATGAGTGAGAAACGATTCATCAGCATGTATGACACGCAAGACGCGGCACTCGGCAAAGTCGAGGAGTTGCGTGCGAAAGGCTACAAAGATTCAGATATCTATGTCGTCGCCAAGCATGAGGACAATGTATCGATTTTGCGTCGTCAAACAGACGTCCATACCGAAGCGTCGCACCATACCGGATGGTTCGATAAAGTTCGGGCTTTCTTGAGCGGGCATGAGGATGTCCACGCGGGACTTCGAAATATGGGATTGAGCGAAGAAGAGGTAAATCGCCACTATAGCGACGTCGAGGCCGGAAAAATCTTGATTTATGTGGACGAAGATTTCGAACGTCGCCACAATGAAGGACTGACAGTCGATTCGACGCCTTATAACGACTCGAGACACGACTCGAGCCATCAAGGCCACCATACGGCTGATGGTCTTGAAATCGATTCGACTCCATATAATGAACCAAAACATGCCACACATGATGCGAGTCGTTCTGACCGCCCGTCGTCTGACGGCTTAGAAATCGATTCGACTCCATACAATGAACCGAAACATGCCACACATGATGCGAACCGTTCTGACCGCCCGTCATCTGATGGCTTAGAGGTCGATTCGAAACCGTTCAATGAATCGGTCGGTGATAATCCGAACCGAGCCGTCGACCCTGAACAGGATCGATTGGACAAAGAATCCGATTTGAATGACCGCGAGAACAAGTTGCGCGGACTCGATGATCGGGCACTCCGTAACGACTATGAAGATCCGGATAATATTCGCCGTTTCTAATCCACGGATGCAACAAGGACCTGACCGCAACCCGGTCAGGTCCTTGTTTTACGTCAAACGGTTCTTCGGTTCTTCCCCATCGAGCACGTTCATGATGGCTTCTCGGTTGAGCGCCATCATCGCGAGTCGGGTCTGAATCGATGCGCTGCCGATGTGCGGGAGCGTCGTCACGTTCGGGAGCGTCAAGAGCGGATGGTCCATCGCCACCGGCTCTTTGGCGAACACATCAAGTCCTGCCGCCCAAATCCGCTGTTCTTTTAACGCCTCGTACAACGCCGCCTCATCGATAATCTCGCCACGGGCGACATTGATGAAGCTGGCCGTCTGTTTCATTTTGGCGAACTGTTCCGCCCCTAACATCCCACGTGTTTCCTCGGTGAGGGGCGCAAGGACGACGACGAAATCGGATTGTTCGAGCAGTTCATCGAGTTCCGCGTAGACGAACCCATACATCGATTCCGATTCATGCCGTCGCGTCCGATTATGATACAACACGTCCATGTCGAAGCCACGGGCCCGGCGTGCGACCGCCTCGCCGATACGTCCCATTCCGATAATCCCGAGCTTGGCCCGATACAAGTCCATGCCGACGTACCCCATCGGCGTCCACGACTTCCACTCCCCGGCCCGTAAATCACGTTCCGCTTCCCCAAGCCGGCGTGCCGTCATCATCATCAGTCCGAAGGCGAGGTCGGCCGTCGTCTCGGTCAACACGTCTGGCGTGTTCGTCACGATGATGCCACGTTCTTTCGCCGCCTCGATATCGATATTGTTATAGCCGACCGCCAAGTTCGAGATGACTTCGAGCTGCGGGGCTTGCTCAATCAGTTCCCGGTCGATCGTGTCACTGAGCATCGTCCAAAGCGCATGTGCCGACGCCGCTTCTTCCACTAACACGTCACGCGGGACACTCTTCGCTTCTTCTTCCCACATGCGGACCTCGTACTTGTCCCGTAGCGGTGCCACAGCCTCTTCCGGTAATCGTCTCGTGATGTAAATTCGTTTCTTCATATCGTTTCCCCCTTTTGTCTCGTCTCGACCAGTGTATCAAACCGGTTCAATCAAGACTTCTTTTTCGTCACTGGATTTTGTTCCATGAACTTTTCGAACAACGAGCCAAAGTCACTGTCAAGCAGTTGCTCAATCGTCTTCGATGAGTCCATCGCGTTCCGGTACGCGACTTCGTTGATGGCGAGGCCGATCGCCCACGTGATGCCTGATGCGACAGTCGCATTGATGACGCTCGCCGCCGCGTTCGCCCCCGGGAAGAATTTCATGACGTTCAGTAAAATCGTCTTCGAGAGCGCCCGTCCGATTTGCGGGATGATGGTGCTGCCGATCAGCGTCTTCAGCATATCGTCGTTCGCTTTCACGCCCCAGTAGCGGAACAAGTGAACGCTCATCGTCACTTGAATCGGTGTGAGCGCGATCGCATCAGCGAACGGAAGTGGCACGGCGGCCGCCGTTCCGGCACTGGCGACATAACCCGAGATGATGCGGTTCGCCTTCTTCCGCTTCAATTTGAGCATCGCCTCACTCTCGGCATGAATCTCCATGAGCAACCCTTCTTGGAGCGAGTGGTCGAGCTGTTCGACCGACCACGTGACAAGACGTTCCCAATCGAGATGGGCCCGTAATTCCGGGTCATTCAACAGCTCGGCGGCGACGCTGACTTGGAACACGGCCTCTTCGGGTACCACATCCATTAATTCCTGTCGGAGGGCCGTGAGCTCATCTACATCGACTTGGTCGATTTGTGTCAACAGGACGGCGACCGATGTCGCTTCGTTTAACTGCTTGATGAGCGCCCGGTCGAGCGGGGTGACCCGTTTCATCGAGGCGTTGATGACGTACCAGACGAGATGAATCTGTTCGGCCGCCCCTTTCGTCTGCGCCCGCTCAACGAAACCGATGACTTCATCGGCATACGCCTGTTGCCGGGCGCTCCCGATTTCATATCCTTCACTGTCGTAGAGCACGATGGCGATCTCATCACTCATGAACTGATGAATCCCTCGCGTCACCGGTTCACCGGCGGCCACTTTCGTCAAGTCGCGACCGAACACGTGGTTGACGACGGAACTCTTGCCTGATCCGGTCGCCCCTGCGATGAAAATATTCGGCTTTTTGACTTTTCCGCGTAAGCGGTCGAGCTCTTCCTTCAAATCGTACGTATCAAAGTTGAATGGGGTCTGTTTATCCATGTCCGTTCCTCCTCATTGATTGAGCGTCCGGCCGAGCCGTCGCATCTCTTCCTCGAATCCGCGGTGCACGTCCAGCTCGATCGTCTGTTTGACCAGCTCGTACTGTTGATTGACGGCTTTCTTGATGCCGCGCTCCGCCGTTCGCCGTTTGAACGCCCAGTAAATGAAGTGGACGCCCGGAATCATGCCGAGCACCATCTTTCGGACGGTCCGGTTAAACGAATAATCAAACCCGAGCTCGACCCGACGCGTTTTAAAGACAAGGTCGGACGGGGCACCGACGAGCGGGTAGCGTTCCATCAATTGAATATAATGCCGAACGCCTTGGGCCATCGCCGCCTCTGTCGTCTCAGCGGCCGCTTCGAGCGTTCGTTCCAAGTCTTTTTCGATTTGGCGGGCTTTCCAGCTGATCATCACTTGCGGGGTGATCATGCGAATCGTCTCAGCCGAACGATAGCTCCGGGCGCGCCACGCCTCTAACTCGGTCAATAAATGACGCGTCAAGTTATGCGGTAGTTTTCGTTCGATGTCTTTCCAGAGGTTGGTCCGATTACGTTGCCACACCGCCTCATAGCCGATATGCGGCACGACTTGTCCGCCGAGCAATTTCTTTTCGACACTGTTGACGCGAATCATCGCATCCCGTGAAATTCCGAGTTCGCGCATGAGTACGTCCTCCATCGCTTCCGCCTTCTCGACGTTCATCGCACTGTCTGGGTTATAGTTCGTCAAGATGATCGTGACATTGCTTCGCTTCGCGTAGAGCGGTTTGAGAATCGATTCGAGTTCGTACGCCTCAACGCGCCCCGAGTTGATCGAGAGTAAATAATAAATGGTATGGAACCAGTCGGCGATATCGAGCGCACCTTCCCGCTTGTTGACGATGGAGAGGACCGCTTCATGCCATTCGTCGGACCGGTCCGCTTCGAGTCCCCATGTATCGAAGAAACGGAACAGAATCCCGCGCTCGAGATCGTAGTACTCGTATTCGTGAAGTCCTTCGGCCGTCACTGGGCTGCCGGCACGTGACTCAGCAACGTCACGCCCATAAATGTAATTTAAAAAAGCGCTCTTCCCGACCCCGGTCTTCCCCGCGATCAATATGTTCGAGACAAGCCCCGTGTTGTCCATATGGTTCCCCCTGCATTCGTTATATAATAACCATTATACTAAACGGACACATTTGAAACGTCCGACGGAAGGATGAGACCGATGCTACACCATGTCGAACTGTACGTTTCCGATTTAACGAAGAGCCTCAACGCTTGGGACTGGCTTCTCACCGAACTCGACTATACCGTCTATCAACAATGGGACGAAGGGCGAAGTTATCGCTTCGGCGACACGTATCTTGTCTTCGTCCAAACCGAGGCCGATCACCTCGAACCTCCGTATCATCGTAAAAAGACAGGGTTGAACCACCTCGCCTTTCATGCCGCGTCATTGGAGCACCTCGAGCGACTGCGCTCGGAATTGCCTCAGCACGGATTCACGGAGCTCTATGCCGACCGCTTCCCTTATGCCGGTGGTCCGAACTATATCGCTCTTTATTTCGAGGATCCCGACCGCATGAAAGTCGAACTCGTGGCAACGATGTGAACAGTTGAAACGGCTTTCAAAAAAGTTTGTGAAAACAATTGCAAACTTTTGTTGGACCTCCTAGACTTAAGTTGTCTAAAGGAGGCCGTGTTCAAATGGAAAAACAAGCTGTCGAGTATATGGAAGAAGCCGCCTATAAAAAAGCGACGCTGTTGCGTCATGCGTTCGGTCACTACGCACTCCGTTCCATCGTCGCTGGTTTTCTAATCGGGATTGGGGTCGTCTTTGCCTTTTCGGTCGGTAACATGTTCATCGATGTGCCCGGGACGATGCTGTTCGCCGGGATGAGTTTCTCGGTCGCGCTCGTCTTTATCGTCTGGATGGGCGGCGAACTGTTCACGAGCAACACGATGTATTTGTATACGGGCGCGAAACGCGGACGTGTCGACTGGCGCGATTTGACGGCCGTCTGGGGCATCAGCTGGCTCGGTAACCTCGTCGGTGCGCTCATCCTCGTCGGGCTCGTCATCGGTGCCCACAGCATGGGTGACGTCGACACGGATCATCTCTTGTCCGTCGTCGCTGCAAAAAAGATGGGCGGCGAGGCGCTCGCGATTTTCTTAAAAGGGATTTTGTGTAACATCCTCGTCTGTATCGCTATCTTCATGCCGCTGAAAACAAAAAATGATGTCGCTAAAATCATGCTGACGATGCTCCCGGTCGTCGTCTTTTTCGCCGCCGGCTTCGAGCACTCGATTGCCAATATGGGCATCTTCGGGCTCGTGCTCTATTATGTCCCGTCCGAGGCGATTAACGTCAGTCTAGCGTTGCATAACCTCGTCTTCGCCACGCTCGGCAATATCGTGGGCGGTGCCTTGTTCGTCGCCGGGACGTACGTCCATTTGAACGCCAAGCCAGCCGATACGAAAATCGAATCCATCCGTCAACAAGCATAAAAAGACAGGGGCCCCGATGCGCAGGGCCCCTGTTGTTGCATATTGAACGAATTAACCTTTTGTCGTATCGGCAGCAGCCGCTTGGACTGCACCTTGTGCGACTTCTTCTTCTTCGACGTCCCAACATTCCGTGTTCTCGATGCCGAGTTTACGGGCCGAGAAGCGTGGGTTGAGCCCTTGGGCACGCTGTTCTTCGTAGTCACGAAGGACTTTGAAGGCGACACCGCCGAGTAACGTGATGGCCGCGATGTTGATTAACGTCATGCCTGCCATGAACAAGTCAGCCAAGCTCCAAACGAAGCCGAGGCTTGCGACTGCTCCGATGAAGACGAACGCCATTGTCGCAAGGCGGAAACCGAGAACTGCGTTTTTGCTCTTCTTGATGAACTCGATGTTTGTTTCACCGTAGTAGTAGCTACCTGCGATTGAACTGAAGGCGAACAAGAAGACACTGACAGCTACGAACGCTGGCGCCCATGATCCGATTTGTTCGCTCAATGCGTTTTGAAGCATAACGATTCCTTCTCCGTTACCGGCAGCATAGCTGTCTGAGAGGAGGATGATGGCTGCTGTTGCCGTACAGACGATCAACGTGTCCAAGAAGACGCCGAGCGCTTGAAGGAAACCTTGTTTCGCTGGGTGTGAAACTTCTGCGGCTGCTGCCGCGTTCGGTGCCGAACCCATACCTGCTTCGTTCGAGAAGAGACCGCGACGTACACCCATCGAGATGGCTGCCCCGACCGATCCACCGAACGCTTGCTCAAGTCCGAATGCGCTCTGGAAGATTAATGCAAAGACGCCTGGGATTTCTGTGATGTTGACGACGACGACATAAGCTGCGATTGCCAAGTATAATCCAGCCATAATTGGTACAACGATTGCCGAGAAGTTCGCGACACGGTGCACACCACCGAAGATAACCAATCCAGTCAAGACGACGAGGATGGCACCACCGACGACGGCGTCGATGCCGAACGCGTTATCAAACGCGGCTGCGATTGTGTTCGATTGAACCGAGTTGAAGATGAGACCGAACGTCACCGCGATTAAGACGGCGAAGACGATACCAAGGGCTCGGTTGTTGAGTCCTTTTTCAATGTAGTATGCTGGACCGCCACGGTAAGCGACGTCATCTTTTACTTTATATACTTGAGCGAGCGTGCTCTCAATCATCGCTGTCGCTCCACCGAGAAGCGCGACGATCCACATCCAGAATACCGCTCCTGGTCCACCGACCGTCACGGCGACAGTGACACCGGCCAAGTTACCAGTCCCGATGCGTGTGGCCGCACCGATGAAGAATGATTTCATCGAACTGATGCTCTTGCTGTCTGTGACTTCTGGTTTTTCAGTAACGACCCGGAACATCTCTTTTAAGTAACGGAACTGCATAAAGCGCGTCCTCACTGTAAAGTAAATCCCTGCTCCGACGAGCGCGACGATGAGAACATACGTCCATAAGATGTTGTTCATGTAATCGACGCTTCCTTGTAACATGCTTTGCACGGCTTCCATAAATAAGTTCCTCCCTGTTGTGTGAATCTAAAGTTGTTAAGATGTTTTATAATGTCTTGTTTTGAATTATACAAAGATTCTGACAATTATCAATAATTTTTTTATAGGTCAGTTCACACTTATTTCGTATGTTATATAACAAAAGTTGAGTTATAGCTTTATTTAAAGCGCTTACAAAGTTATCTGAAAGAAATAATAAATCTTTATTTCCCTGCTGTATTTTGACGTCCTCATTCAACTTGTTTCAAACTATTCGCTTTGTGAATAGGTTTTAATGTGAATATTGTTTACATTTCTCATCTCGTTTGAATTATTTCCCTGATTTGCGACTGAACGCTAATTGACCGGGTAATAAATAACTATAGGTGTGCACCTTCTATAACACCACGTTCAGTCATCACGAGGAAAGAAGGGAACGAGATGAAGAAGCATCGAAAATGGTGGTCACTGTTGTTCGTGCTCATGTTCGTGCTGTCGCTCTTGCCAATGAAAGGAGTCGTTGCGGAAGAAAGTAGTAAACAATGGTGTGTGTCGACGACGTCGAGTACAACGATTTATGCGGGACAAAACATCCCGATTGGTACTGTTGACTTTGAGTTCGTTGCCGATGGGCTGAAAATCGTCATCGATTTGAATGACGGGGTCGTCTTACAGGATGTACCAGAAAACATCAAGATTGATTTCCGTTTAACGACCGAGTCTCTTGAGCGTGGAAGTCCCGGTGCATATGAATTCAAGATCAAATCACTTGTCGACCCGACACAGTTACTGATTCCGTATGCGAATCTCGCCGGTTACCTTGGAGTCACTGAATCCACGCTTTTGTCAGACGGATTCCAATTCAATGTTTTCCTCCACTTGGATACGGTCGTGAACGGTTCGAACGAAACAGCCTATCCGGGTGATCCGGGCGTCGGTACTCCTTGGGTCCGCTACGTCACGTTGACGGTGGAAGAATGTACGCCACCACCGCCACCAACGGACGACTATGATGTGTATACGATCGGTTTCTGGAAAAACACATTCAACTTCGACAAAGTAACGTTCTCGTATGGAACGTTCATTACACTCAACGGCCAAACCTATAGCGTGACTGACGACCGTGAAGCACTCGCCCTGCTCATGGATCCCGCGAAAAGAGGAATGACCGAAGAGAAACGATTGATTATGCAACTGACGGCTGCAAAAATCAACGTCTTGTTAAACGGTACTGATGTGCTCGATCTCGAGCTCGTCTATGCCATAGACAATAGCGAGGTCGGGTTGACCGTCGGTGAATTGCTCGCCGGTGCGGACGCGGCGCTTGCAAGCAAGAACGTTGAACAGATGAAGTACTATCAACAGCTGCTCGACCACTTCAACAATGGCTATTTCATCGGTACGTCACATGACTGAACAAACCTGGACAAACAAAAAAGGCAGTCGCTCATTGTGAGCGGCTGCTTGTTAAACGCCTGTCCGTTTCTTCTGGTTGTTCGGCTTCTTCGTCAACTGGTTCGTCAACGGTTTCTGCTTCGTCCCACGAAGTCCTGTCGGCACTTTCGTCTCGTTTTGTTTCTTTTCAGCGAGTTTTTGCTTCATCGCCTCTTGAAAACTTAATTTCTTTTCAGTCATGTTATTCACCTCCAGCTTCGATCACTTTCACCCGACCGACCTGTCCATCGCTTAAGCGTACTTTAATGCCGTGCGGGTGACGCGGCGAGTTCGTCAAAATGTCTTTGACGACGCCTGACGTCAACTTCCCACTCCGCTGATCTTGTTTTAGGACAATCTGGACGTGGAGCCCTGGGCGAATGTCCGCGCGTTTCGTGCCATCCATACCCGACACCCCTTTCCGTATAGTCAACCTCTATCATATGCTCTTTTCCCGCGTTTGTCACAATCTATTCCAAGATGCCGATTTGTCCGACCGTCCTCGTCAAATAACTTTGATCGGTCTTAAATCGGTTCGTCCCCTGTCCCCAAGCCGTCTCGACCTCGACGCGGCCTCGTTCGAACGAGATTGTCAAAATCACTCGCCCTGCCTCATTTTGTAATCGAGCCACTCCTTGCAACGCGTGAAAGGCATGGGTCAAATCCCGTGCAAATTGGACATACGCCTCCGTCCGGACCGTCTCGATGACTTGCGCATGGACGAGTCGTAACGTGTCGCGTGACGCTTCCGCGATGACGAACTCGAATATCGTCTCATCGTTTCCCATTTCGATGTGATGCATGTTCCTTACCTCCTAAAAAGACACCTTCGCCGTGAAGGTGTCTTTTCTTTATAAGCGGTACAGTCTTGCTTCGAACGGCCGTAGCATAAACGTGTCCGTCTCGATCGTCTCAGGATCCATCTCATTCGTTAACACGAGCGTCGCTTTGTCGAGACCAGGCAGCGTCGTCTCGGCAGGGTTTGCCGTCAAGTTGACGATGACATAAAACGTCTGTTGTTCGAACGTGCGCTCATAGGCGAACACTTGCAGATGTTCCGGCAACAAATCGCGGTAACTGCCGTACGTGAACGTGTCTTCCGTCCGACGAAGACGAATCATCGCCTTATAGAACGAAAGAATCGAATGGGCATCCTTCGATTGGGCGTCGACGTTGAGCGTCTCATACTCTTCATGAATCGGCATCCATGGCGACGCTGTCGAGAAACCAGCGTTCGGTGACGCGTCCCATTGAATCGGGGTGCGGACGTTGTCGCGTGATGTGCCCCATACGTGCTGCATCGAATCGATTTCGCTCATCCCGTTGGCAATCCGTTCGAAGTATTCATTTTTCGTTGCCACATCGTCATAGTCATGGATGGACGGAAGCGGCACGTTCTTCATACCGATTTCCTGCCCTTGATAGATGAACGGTGTCCCGTGCATGAAGAAGTACATCATGCCGAGGGCGGTCGCGCTCTCACGCCAATAGTGGTTCTCATCCCCGACGAGCGAAACGGCACGGACCATGTCATGGTTCTCAATATAGAGGGCGTTCCATCCCGTCTCGAGCAAGCCTTGTTGCCACTTGTCAAAGATGCGCTTCAGCTCGACGACATCGAGCGGCGCTAGACGTGATTGACGCATGATATCAACATGATCGAAATGGAACGCCATGTTCATCGCCCCGTTTTCCGGTCCCATCCATAAATCGGCGGCTTGCGGTTCAATCCCGTTCGTCTCACCGACCGTCATAATATCGTAATTGGCGAACGTCGCTTGTTTCATCTCTTGGAGATAGTCGTGAATGCCATCGATGTTCGAATACATCGAGAACGCCGTGACGTGTGGTTTTCCGTCTGGGGACGGCAACATCGTCTCGGTTGGCATCTTCTTGATGTGGCTGATTGCGTCGACCCGGAATCCGTCGATGCCTTTGTCGAGCCACCAGTTGATCATATCGTAGACGGCACCACGCACGTCTTCATTTTCCCAGTTCAAGTCCGGCTGTTTTTTGGAGAAGACATGCAAATAGTATTGCTCGGTCGTCTCATCGTACTCCCACGCCGAGCCACCAAAGATACTCGCCCAGTTGTTCGGGGGTCCTCCATCCGTCCCATCGCGCCAGATATACCAGTCGCGTTTCGGGTCGTCTTTCGAGCGTTTCGATTCGACGAACCACGGGTGCTCATCGGACGTATGGTTGACGACGAGGTCCAAGAGCAGCTTCATGCCGCGTGCATGGACGGCCTTGAGCAAGGCGTCAAAGTCTTCCATCGTCCCAAATTCTTGCATGATGTCTTGATAGTCCGAGATATCATAGCCGTTGTCATCGTTCGGAGATTTGTACATCGGACATAGCCAAATCACATCGATGCCAAGGTCTTCTAAATAATCGAGCTTCTCGATAATACCGCGGAGATCCCCAATCCCGTCTCCGTTCGAATCTTTAAAGCTACGCGGGTAAATCTGATACGCGATCGCTTCTTTCCACCACGTGCGGGTAACCGTTTTTTTCGCCACTTGTTCTCTGCTGACCATTGACTCCATACGCCGCTTGCCTCCTACATCTCATCATTTATATTTTATATTCTTGAACAGCAATACCTGTTTTAGGCTGAATCTAATCCTACAATAGCACTTGTGCAAGCGTTTGCAAATAATCAGATATAAAAAAATGTAGTCCGGAGACTACATTTTCGGGGCTGTCGCAACTTGTTCACAAAATGCGCCGATGACGTCCGCTAACCGCTCCCGGTCATGGTCCATCGTCGCCACATGATACGACTGTTCGAGCACCTCTCGTTGTTTTGGGGCTTGAACGGTCTCGTACAACCACATCGAGTCCTCGGGCGGCACGACATTATCGATGGCCGAATGGATGACGCACGTCGGCACGGTCACCTCGGCCGCCATCGGTCGCACTTCCTCGATGAGCGCGAGTAATTCCCGAATGGCTGACGTCGGCACTTTGTCGTAGACGATCTCGTACACGCCCGGTGCACAGATATCCGGTTCGTCTTCATCAATGAAACGACAGACATCGTCCGTGGCGTGACAGGCATAGCCTGGCACGGACAACGCCGCATTGATGGTGACGATTGCATCGGCCTGCCCGGCCAAAGCGGCCTTCATCGCCAGCGTCCCGCCCATTGACTGCCCGACAACGATGACGTGTCGACATCGCTCACGCAAGAGACGGATACCGGCTTCCATCGACTCATACCAGCAGCGGCGTGTCGATTGCCTAAACTCTTCCGGATCCGTCCCATGTCCTTTGAGCCGCGGTGCGAAGACGGTGAATCCTTTCTCCATCAAGGCGATTCCGACGTCACGCACACTTTGAGGCGTCCCGTTAAAGCCATGGCATAACAAGATGCCGATATCATTTCCTTCATAATAAAACGCGCCCGCTCCCGGGATGACCGGATAAGTAATTGTCGTCATTCGTTTCCTCCCCATTTAATCCACAGTTAACCGATACACTTAATTGTATTAATGAATTGTAAGAGTTGGGGGACGTCCCGTCAACCCGATTGCCTACTTGCTCAGTTCTCTTCAAGTCTGTAATCAAACTGTAATATGAACTTCGCAATAAGTGGATTGAGTTCTGACGTCTGCTTGGTTATGTTTAACATGTAGTTGAAAAGTTGGTAAATGATAGTGAAATCCGTCAATCGATGGAGGGAGTACAAACGCAACTTTCTTACGTCAAGTTGAGTAATGTAAGCGCTATCATTTTTTTGGCCTAAAGGGGGCATCCGCTCAAGCAAGTGACCACACGAACTGGGACATCGTATCGGCCATCTACATAATCAAAGGGAGACTAACACATGGGGAAACCACAAGCACGTTCATTCAAACAAATGACCGGCCTCGCCTTATCAGCCGGACTCATCGTCAGCAGCATGACGCCGATCGCGGCAAACGTACACGCAGAGACGCTGAACGCTTCAGACCTATTCATCTCGGAATACGTTGAAGGCTCGAGCAACAATAAAGCGATTGAACTGTTCAATGGAACGAATGCGGCCATCGACCTCTCGGCCTATAAACTTGAACTGTATTCAAACGGCGGTACGGCTCCAGGCACGACCCTCAACTTGACAGGTACGCTCGAACCAGGTGGCACGTATGTCATCGTCAACGCCAGCGCAAGTGATGCCTTGAAAGCGAAGTCGAACACGACAAGCGGTGTGACGAACTTTAACGGCGACGACACGCTCGTCTTGAAAAAAGGGGACACGGTGCTCGACGTCTTCGGTCAAGTCGGATTCGATCCGGGTACGAAATGGGGAACGACGGTCGCCACGGCTGACCAGTCGTTGGTTCGGAAAGATACGGTCACGACAGGGGATGCGAACGGCGCGGATGCGTTCGACCCGGCCACTGAATGGAACACACAACCAATCGATACGTTCACGAACCTCGGATCACACACGTTCCAAGGCGTCGACTACGGCGATGGCGGTACGGTAGAACCACCGGCGCCGGTCACTCCGATTTCAATCAGTGACGCCCGTACGAAAGCCGAAGGTGAAACGGTCACGATTAAAGGAGTCGTCACGGCGAAACTGGCCAACACGATTTCGATTCAAGATGCGACAGGCGGACTCTCGGTCCGTCCGACGTCACTTGCCGTCAACGTCGGTGATGAAGTCGTCGTCACGGGTGCCATCGGTTCGTATCGTGAATTGCTTCAATTGAACAGCGCCGTCGTCGTGTCAAAACAAGCGGCGAGCGTCCCAGCTGCGCAAGTCCTCACTGGCGAACAAATCAATGAGGACGTCGAGTCTGAACTCGTCACCGTCAATAACGTCACCCTCTCAGGTAGCGGGCAAAACTTGACGGCGACGGATGGAACGAAAGAGTTCGTCGTGCGTGATGAGCGCGGCATTCTCGATTTACAGACGGACGTCAACTACTCGTCGATCACGGGTATCGTGCAACAGTTCGATAATACGTATCAAATCATTCCGCGCGACGTATCTGACACAGTCATCGACGCATCGGTACTCCGTCCGGCGACAGCGAAGCCAGGTGCGGGCACGTTCGTCGGTCCACAAGACGTGACACTTTCGACGACGACAGCGGGCGCTGACATCTATTACACGCTCGACGGGTCGGACCCGAAAGTGAACGGTACGCTTTATACGTCACCAGTCCGCATCGAGGAGACGAAAACGCTCAAAGTTGCCGTCAAATCGGGTGATGCGTTCAGCGCCGTGACGACGTTCGACTATAAAATCACGGACAAAATCCGCATCCATGACATCCAAGGCGCAAGCCACACGTCACCGATGAACGGACAGACTGTTGAAGGCGTCGAAGGCGTCGTCACGTACTCGTTCGTCTCGATGGGTACGACGTATTACTATATCCAAACGCCTGACATGGAAGCCGACCAAGATGCACGCACGTCAGAAGGAATCACCTTGTATGGTGGTCGTTCGATCGCGGGCATCCAAGTCGGTGATCTTGTCAACGTGAAAGGTCTCGTCAGCGAGTACGCCATCGAAGGCTACAGCGACCGTCAACAGACGGATATGAAGATGACGCAAATCGATACACGCAACGGAAGTGTCAACGTCGTCAAGAGCGGTGTCACACTCCCGACGCCGGTGAAAATCGACGCGTCGAACTTGCCGACCGAGTTCATCGACAGCGATGCCCTCGCCGTCTTCAACCCGGACAAAGACGCCATCGACTTCTGGGAGAGCCTTGAAGGGATGCGCGTCGAGACGGGCAACCTCAAATCGGTATCACCGCAACAGAACGGCGACCTCGTGACCGTGCTCGAAGCAACACCGACCGAGACGTTCAACGGTGGCATTCTGTTGAAAAAAGATGATGCCAACCCGGAACGGATTCAATTCCGTCTCGAACCGAATGCCGACGCTCGTGATTTCGATGTCGCGACCGGTGACCGCTTCAACGGCCCGATCGTCGGTGTCGTTGGATACTCGTACGGCAACTATAAGATTCAAGCAGGTCTTGATGAGATGAAGGCTGCCTTCGTCAAAGGTGATGCCAAGCGTGAGACGACGTTCATCGAAGCTGAAGAGGATAAATTGACGATCGCCTCTTACAACCTCGAGAATTTCTCGAACAACGTCAAAGAGACGTCGGACGAGAAAGCCCTCAAACTCGCGAAAGCGTTCGTCGAGGAGTTGAACAGCCCGGACATCATCGGTGTGACCGAAGTCCAAGATAACAACGGGGAAGGCACAGGCGATTCTGCGGCCGACCAAAGCTACCAACGCTTGATCGACAATATCGTCTCGATTGGCGGCAAATCGTACAAGTACGTTAACATCGACCCTGAGTACAATAAAGACGGCGGCGCACCAAATGCCAACATCCGTGTCGGCTTCTTGTATGACCCGGAACGTGTCTCACTCACAGAAGGCATCCCTGCCGGTGACGCAACGACAGCTGTCGGTTATGAAAATGGCAAGTTGACGCACAACCCGGGCCGCATCGACCCGCTCAACCCGGCGTTCAACAGCTCACGTAAACCGCTCGCGGCCCAGTTCGACTTCCAAGGCGAGAACGTCGTCGTCATCGCCAACCACTGGAACTCGAAAGGTGGCGACACTGGTTTCTTCGGCTCGAAACAGCCGGTCGTGCTCGGCAGTGAAGTCCAACGAAAACAAATCGCTCAAATCGTCCATGACTTCGTCGCTGACGTGAAAACGGACAACCCGGAAGCGAACGTCGTCGCCCTCGGTGACTTCAACGACTTCGAATTCTCGGATGCGATGCAAATCTTCAAAGGCGACTTGATGACGAACATGGTCGAGAAAGTCCCAGCTGTCGACCGTTACTCGTACGTCTATCAAGGGAACTCGCAAGTGCTCGACCATATCCTCGTGTCAAACCGTTTAGCGGCGACGACCGAAATCGATATGATTCACGTCAACGCTGACTTCACGGAAATGTCGGGCCGCGCCAGTGACCACGATCCGGTCCTCGCACAAATCGACCTCACTCCGGAGCCAGAAGTGGAATTGACGCGTTACACGATCGAGAACAACAAGGCTGCACGCCTCGTCCTCCAAGATGACTTCATCGGCGTGACGATCGGCAAAGGCACAAACTTCAAGAACGGCATCTTCGTACGCGGCGCCTACACGGAATTGACAGGTGACCCGCTCAAAAACATCGTCGTTCAAGTGAAACCGAAAGAAGCCGGTGCCATCATCGACTTCGACGGCGCAACTGTCAAAGAAGTAATTGTCGATGGAACGAACTTGGCTGAAATCCGTGGCGCAGAGAATGTGAAACAGATCAGCTACACGAAAGGCGCATCCGCGAACACGGTCGTCATCAAAAAATAACGATCGAATCGAATACGCAAGCCGCAGACAGATTGTCTGCGGCCTTTTGCGTTTTCATTCGTGAAATTCGGGGATTAAGTAGAAGATGCTGATTATCGGAGGATGACGTCATGGAGATGCACAACGGGAACTTATATTGGCCGACCACAGAATCGGAACAGATCGTCTTACAAAAACCAATCAAGAAAGAGCGCTACGACGTACTCGTCATCGGCGCGGGCATGTCGGGAACGCTGACAGCCTATAAGCTTTACAAGGACGGTGTCGATTTCGCCGTCATCGACCAAGGGAAAGTCGGAGCCGGGAGTACGGCCGCGAACACAGGGCTCATTCAATACTCGAACGACATCATGTTGCACGAACTGGCCGAACAAATCGGTGAAGAGGACGCGGTCCGCTTCTATCAACTGTGTGCCGAGGCGGTCGATGCGCTCGACGAGGTCGCCGGGACGGTTGACGCCAAGGACGTCTATATCCGGCGTGACAGTCTCTGCTTCGCCAGCAGCGAGGCAGATGTCTCCAAATTGAAACGGGAGTATGAGATGCTGACGAAACACGGACTCGCGGCCGAATGGCTCGACCGGGAGGCGTTACAAGAACGCTATCCGTTCGATAAACCGGCCGGCTTGATTACGAACGGCGATGCCGAGGTCAATCCGCTCACGCTCAGCCGTCAGGTCGTCCGCTACTTGTCGACCCAAAACGTCCCCATCTTCGAAGAGACGGACGTCACAGAAGTCGTCGCCGACGGAGACGACTGGCTCGTCTTGACTCCCACAGGAACGTTCAAAGCGGGCCACGTCATCTTCGCGACCGGCTATCGTCCGGCCCCGCTCCTCGACACGCATCGGATCGAACTCAACCGTTCTTATGCGATTGCGACGAATCCCGTCCCTGATTTCGATGAGTGGGAAGGTCAGGCGCTCATTTGGGAAACGAAACGGCCGTACCTCTATTTACGGACGACCGTCGACGGCCGCATCATCGCCGGCGGACTCGATGAAGAAAAAGCAGAGACCCCGCATAGCGAGGCACTCATTCAAAAACGGGCCGAGCGGTTGCGCCAAGAAGTCGAAGCTCTGTTCCCGATGTATGATTTGACAGTTGAATACGCCTGGGTGGCCCTGTTCGGTGAGTCAATCGACCAGCTACCCTTTATCGGGGAACATCCGGACCGTCCGAACCTCTACTATTTACTCGGATATGGGGGCAACGGCACGGTCTACAGCATGTTAGGTTCTAAAATTTTGAGCGAGTTGGTCCGCGGCATCGACAATCCAGATGCTCGAATTGTACGATTAGATCGGACACGTTAATCCCCTGACATCAGGGGATTTTTTTATACATACGCATTGGAGTGAGTGAAATGACAACAAAACAAAAACCAAAATGGGTGTATCGCCTGAGGCGCGGTCTTCTCTTCATCCCTGCCATCGCCTTGACCGTCTACGTCTGGCCGCATGAGCCGGCCGAAGAAACGCCAGAGGAAACCGTCACGCAAGCAGAGGCAACAGACGACGAGCAACGCTACACGATTGAAACGAGACAAGCTGTGACAGAAGACGAGGCCGTCCGCTATACGTATGACATCGTGGTCCACGGACAACCTGACGTCGAGACGCTCCAGTCCATCAGTCAGGATGTCATGGACGAGGTGACGGCGCGTGATACGTTCCAAGCCGCCCTCCTCCGTTTTTATGATCACGAAGCCTATATCGGTACCGAATCACCACTCGGCGAAGCCGTATTTGCCCCTGAAGGCGATTGGAGCCTGGCGAGTACGGTCCAACCCGGCGCCTATGAGGAGATGTCGTTCGGCTGGCAATTGAAAGAGAAAGAATGGGACACGCAACTGTCGGACAAGGAAGTGCGCGTCTGGCAAGTCTGGAATCGCGTCTACGAGGCTGAGCAATCGGACGACCCTGACTTGAAAGCGAAAGTGACCCGAACCGTTTCAACGAAATATGATCTCAATCCCGAAACGGTCCAACGTATCGTCTTGAAGCAGAGTGTCTGGGCCGCGTTATAACCTGATTCATCCAAAAAGATAGTACGAATTTTCCTTTCTTTGGCTAAATATATAATTGTATACTAATTGTATACATGTAACCGTTGAACGGTCGGAGAAAGGAAGACGTTATGAAACGATGGATGCTTTTATGCCTACTTCTGGTTATGATCGGTGCCACTTTGACGCCGCGACAGGTCGACGCCGCATCAAGTTCACCTTATGAGGTGAGTGCGCCTACCGGCACGACGCTTTATCAATTTGTCGGAAAGACGCTCAAGCCGAAAGGAACGTTGCGCGCGGCAAAGCGGTTCAAGGCGCTCAGTACGTCCGGTCACTATTATAAGATTCAAGACGGAAGAACCATCTACTACGTAAAAAAGCAAGCCGTCACACTAGTGGCGACGAACTTGTCGCTGACGACGTTTTCCGGTTCGGCCTACTCACGGATGACGCACGAGTATATGCGCTCGCTCACCCGGGGACAGACGCCTTACTATTACGATGAGTTGACCGCCAAGACGGCCATCGCCCGGGCCGACGCCGCCATGAAGGGGAACTGGTATATCCCGTCCCCGCCCTATCAGTTGCGTGTCCCGAACATCGATACATACCGGTTTGATGTCAGCGTCCCTGCGGTCGATTCGACGTCATTCAAGTTTCAAATCCATTACTTCACGACGTTGAACCAGTTGACGCAAGCGTATGCCGCCACCGGACGAGACGATTATCTCCGCTACGGGAAGCGGATCGTCACGAGTTGGACCAAGCAATACCCGGCTGCGAACTATACACGCTACCGTTGGCCGTATCACGACCATGGCACCGCCATCCGGACGTTCCATTTGCTCAATTTTTGGAATGAATTCCGCTCGTCCGCGGTGAACACCGATCCGGCCTTCTCGCAGCTGTTCGCCAAGACACTGTATGAACACGCGACACTGCTGGCGACGCCAAGCTTTTATAAACCGAACAACAATCACGGCATGTTCCAAGATATGGCCTTGACCGCCGTCGCGGAGACACATCGGAGCTTTTATCGTTCCTCGGCCTGGCGCTCTCTCGCGACGAACCGGCTCACCCAGCAGTTGAACCACAGCTTAAGCACGGACGGCGTCCATCTCGAGCACTCGCCGTTCTATCAAATCTATCTGTACGACACGCTCGCCCGTTTCAACGACTGGGCGGCCGCCAACCGCTTCGCCCTATCGAGCCGGATGCGTGACGTCAAAGATATGCCGAGCGCGCTGACGTATATGTTGAAACCGAACGGGACACTGCCGATGTTTGGCGACACCCCGTCCATCACGCACCGCACGGACGCGATTCCGTATATCGATCGCTATCCGCACTTGAATTACGCGATGACACAAGGGAAATCGGGAACCCAACCGTCGACACGGGTCGGTAAGCTATCGAACCAGTACGCCTTCTTCCGTCAACATTGGGGCGGGGCTTCTGGTCCGTTCCGGGACGCGGTCCAAGTAATGATGACGGCCGGCTATCATAGCAACATCCATAAGCACGCCGACGATTTGTCGATTGACCTGTACGGCTATGGCCGCGACTTCCTCGTCGAGAGCGGACGCTACGCCTATACGAACCGTCCCGAGCGCAGCGTCGTCATGCAGGCCGCGGCCCACAACACCGTCCATGTGGCAGGTAAGAGCTTCAACTTAACGACGAACAACTTGCGGAGAAGCCAAATCACATCGGTCGGTGCCGCGTCGACGCAATGGACGGCCGCGGGAACGAGCGGGCTGCTCGGTAACGGGATGACGCACACGCGTCGTCTCGCCTACGACCGCGACGGAACGGTGCTCGTCTACGATGACATCACCAGCCCGACCACGACCTCGTTCGTCCAGCGATTCCATCTCGGGACCGGTTTGAATCGCGTCTCGAGCGGCAGCCGTCACGCCTTGTATAAGGACAACGAGAACCGCTCGATCCATCTGTTACAACTCGAAGTCGGCACGACGCCGAAAGTCGCCGTCGGTGCGAGTTATGTGTCGTATCGGGACTACGACTGGCAACGCCGCAATCAAGTCGTGACGACAAAGCGTGGCAAGCAAGTCGAGTATTTGACGCTAATCCATATCGGCGAAAAGACGACGAAAATCACGTCTGCTACGGTCCAGACGACGTCGCGCCACTACGTCGTGCGCTACAAACTGTCGGACGGCAAGACGAAAACCCTATCCATGTTACGCTAACCTCCATTTGAAAAATGGGGGTTTTTTCTCGGTCGGTTAGGGAAAACTCGTTAAGTAGGCCAAAATGTGGCCTACGGCGTGGACGTATACTTAAAGGGGAGGCACTAATATGGGGAACAAAAAAGAAGAGCAGTTAAAACAACATATGATTGATAACGAGCAACAAGCCGGGCTCACGACGAACCAAGGGCTGAAGATGGCAGAGGACGAGTTCTCGCTTAAAGCCGGACGTCGCGGACCGACATTGATCGAGGATTTCCACTTCCGCGAAAAGATGACGCACTTCGACCACGAACGGATTCCTGAACGTATCGTGCACGCACGAGGCGTCGGGGCGCATGGAGAGTTTCAGGTGTATGAGTCGCTCGCCGAGTATACGAAAGCCGACTTCTTGAACGACCCGTCGAAAGTGACGCCGGTGTTCGTCCGTTTCTCGACGGTGCAAGGTTCGCGTGGGTCTGGGGACACCGTGCGCGACGT
This sequence comes from Exiguobacterium sp. s36, assembly GCF_018618345.1. Taxonomy (NCBI): domain Bacteria; kingdom Bacillati; phylum Bacillota; class Bacilli; order Caryophanales; genus Exiguobacterium; species Exiguobacterium sp. s36. Next base: position 110,309 of record NZ_JACSLW010000003.1, on the reverse strand, counting down.
CCGAGGGTTCGCGACCAAGTTCTATACTGATGAAGGCAACTATGACCTTGTCGGGAACAACATGCCGGTCTTCTTCATCCAAGACGCCATCAAATTCCCGGACCTCGTCCACGCCGTGAAACCGGAGCCGCACACGGAAGTACCTCAAGGCGGCAGCGCCCACGACACGTTCTGGGACTTCGTCGGACAAAACCATGAGACGGCCCATATGATCATGTGGGCGATGAGCGACCGGGGCATCCCGCGTAGCCTTCGCATGATGGAAGGGTTCGGTGTGCACACGTTCCGTCTCGTCAACAAAGAAGGCAAGGCACACTTCGTCAAGTTCCATTGGAAACCAAAACTCGGTGTTCATTCACAAGTCTGGGACGAAGCGCAGAAAGCGCTCGGTAAGAACGCTGACTTCCACCGCGTCGACTTGTACGAGGCGATTGAAAAAGGCGACTATCCGGAATGGGAGCTCGGGCTTCAAGTCATCGCCGAAGAAGACGAGTTCAAGTTCGACTTCGATATTCTCGATCCGACGAAACTTTGGCCGGAAGAAGATGTGCCCGTCAAACTTGTCGGGAAGATGATGCTCAACCGCAACGTCGACAACTTCTTCGCCGAGACCGAGCAAGTCGCGTTCCACCCTGGCCACCTCGTGCCGGGAATCGACTTCTCGAACGACCCGCTCCTTCAAGGCCGCCTGTTCTCGTATACGGATACGCAACTGTCACGTCTCGGGGGACCGAACTTCCATCAAATCCCGATCAATAAGCCGGTCTGCCCGTTCCACAACAACCAACGCGACGGCATGCATCAGATGGCCGTCCATAAAGGGCAGACGAGCTACCATAAAAACGCGCTCAACAACAATCAACCGGAGCCCGTCCCAGCCGACCAAGGCGGATTCGAGCACTATCAAGAGAAAGTCGACGGCCATAAGATTCGGGGCCGGAGCGACAGCTTCCTCGACTTCTACTCGCAAGCGAAGATGTTTTATAACAGCATGACCGACGTCGAAAAGCAACACATTCAAGACGCCTGTAGCTTTGAGCTCGGCAAATGTGAGTCGGACATGGTCAAAGAGAACGCCGTTGATTTGTTGAATCGAATCGACCGTCACCTCGCCTCGGTCGTTGCCGACAACCTAGGTGTCGACCTCCCGGCCGAGAATAACGAAGTCGTCTCGGACAAGGCCTCACCGGCGCTCAGCATGGCCAATACGATTGCGAAGCCGGACACGAAGAGCGTCGCCGTCCTCTTGGCCGGAGACGTCGATGCCGCGCAAGTGAAGGCGTGGGTGCAAGCGCTCGCCGATCATAAGGTCAATTACAGCCTCGTCGGCAAGAAATCATATACGCTCGGCGATCTTAAAGTGAAAGAGACGTACGACACGGTCGACTCGAGCCTGTTCGATGCGGCTTTCCTCGTCAGCACCGCGACCTCGGTCGAAGACGACGTGCTCGAGTTCATCGAGAACACGTATAAACACTTCAAACCGCTCGCGTTGCATCTGCATCATGATGAAGTGCTCGACCGTTGCCGCGTGAAGACGGACCAACCTGGCGTCTACACGTTCAAACAACATAGTCTCGATGGCTTCGATACGTTTATCGACGGTATCGCGAAAGGCCGGTTCTGGGACCGCGCCTAACGTGAACAGTTCAAGGATTCGACCCAAATCGACGGGTCGAATCCTTTTTACGTGCTTCCCCTCTCCTCCTCTCTAGCGATATACTTGGTGGGGTATATAGCGTAAAGGAGGAATGACTGGATGCGAAAAGAGATGGCTACATATGTGGAAAGCCTCGAGCACCAAAGACAGTTATATAAACGAACCTTAGTCATCGTCGTGCTCTCGCAAGTGTTCGGTGGTGCCGGTCTCGCCGCCGGGATTACGGTTGGTGCTTTATTGGCACGTGATTTACTCGGAACCGATGCCTATGCGGGCGTCCCGACGGCCCTGTTCACGCTCGGCTCTGCTGCCGCTGCGTTTTTGATTGGATTGATGTCACAACGAGTCGGACGCCGTTTCGGACTGGCGACAGGATTTTTGACCGGTGCGGTCGGCGCATTCGGTGTCATTGTTGCCGCGACGTTCGAGAGCGTACCGCTCTTATTTCTCTCGCTCCTGATTTACGGGGCCGGCACGGCGACGAACCTTCAAGCCCGTTATGCCGGCACAGATTTGGCGAATGCGACCGAGCGGGCGACGGCCGTCAGCATCGCGATGGTCTCAACGACGCTCGGGGCCGTCGCCGGTCCGAACTTGGTCGAACCGATGGGACGTGTTGCCGCCGGACTCGGGTTGCCGACACTCTCTGGACCATTCTTGCTTGCAGGTGTGGCCTATCTCTTTGCAGGTCTCATCTTACTCGTCTTTTTGAATCCTGACCCGCTCCTCGTCGCCCGCGCAATCGAGGCGAAACGGAAGGAGACCACTTCGACGGCACAACCGGTCGAAGCTGCGCATAGTCACCGCGGCGTGTATGTCGGTGCGTTCGTCATGGTCCTCAGCCAAATCGTGATGGTCGCCATCATGACGATGACTCCTGTCCATATGCGCCACCATGGCCATGAACTCGGTGCGGTCGGTCTCGTCATTGGCTTTCACATCGGAGCCATGTATTTGCCTTCTCTCGTGACCGGGATTCTCGTCGATCGGATTGGCCGTGAAGTGATGGCGATTGCTTCGGGCGTGACATTGTTTCTCGCCGGTGTCGTCGCCGCTTTTGCCCCAGCGGATTCCTTGTTCTTCTTAATCGTCGGGCTCGTCCTACTCGGGATCGGTTGGAATTTCGGGCTCATCAGCGGGACGGCCATCCTCATCGATGCGACGACGACCGAGACACGTGCGAAGACGCAAGGTTCAGTCGATGTATGGATTGCCCTATCCGGCGCTTCCGGCGGGATGCTTTCCGGTGTCATCGCTGCCCAGTCGAGTTATTTGACCTTGTCGCTCCTCGGTGGGGTCGTCTCCCTCATTCTCGTCCCTCTCGTCCTCTGGTACCGACGTCAGCTCGCTTAACGATTGCCGATGCGCGCACGCGCATCGGTTTTTTGCTGGAAATGCGTTGACTCTGACAAACTTTCTCTCGTTTGATATACTCCTTTAGTTATGTTTATTAACTATTTAGAATCAAACGGATAAGGAGGCGGGCTGCAGATGCAACTGACCGCACAAAAACTATGGACGAAAGATTTCCTCATCATCTCTCTCGTCAACTTCTTCTTAACACTCATCTTTTTCTTATTGATGGTGACGATTGGCGTCCACGCCGTCTCAGCATATGGGGCTTCGACGAGCGAGGCCGGCCTTGTTACCGGTATTTTCATTATCGGGACCCTCGTCGGGAGACTCTTTATCGGGCGCTTGATCGACTCGATTGGACGTCGCAAGACGCTCCTGATCGGCCTGACGTTCTTCACGGCTACGATTTTGCTCTATTTCCTCGACTTTGGCATCGGCTTCTTACTGTTTACGCGCTTTGTCCACGGTCTCGGGATGGGACTGTCGAGCACGGCGACCGGAACGATTGTCGCCCAAGTCATTCCCGGCTCTCGAAAAGGCGAAGGTATCGGCTACTACAGCATGAGTTCGACGCTCGCCACTGCCATCGGACCGTTCGTCGGCTTGATGATGAGCCAATACACGAGCTTCTCGGTGATCTTTCTCGCCTGTTTCGTCATCGGTCTCATCAGTCTCGGTAGCGCCTTATTCGTGACGGTGCCCGAAGCTGACAACCCGCAAGTCGTCCGGGGGCTTTCGCTCAGTGCATTCGTCGAGCCGAAGGCGTTACCAATCGCGCTCATCATCGGCGTCGCCGCTCTCAGCTACTCGAGCGTGTTGTCCTATATCAATTTTTATGCAAGCGAGCTTGACCTCGTCGAAGCGGCGAGTATTTTCTTCCTCGTCTACTCCATCGCCGTCCTCATCTCACGGCCAATCACCGGTCGTCTGATGGACGCGCGCGGCGCCAATATCGTCATGTACCCGGCCATCGTTCTCTTTGCCGTCGGAATGCTCGTCTTGAGCCAGGCTAACAACGCCGTCATGCTGTTACTCGCCGGGGCGCTGATTGGTCTCGGCTTCGGGAATATCCAGTCCGGTACGCAGGCGATCGCCGTGAAAGCGGCGGACCCTCATCGGATGGGCATGGCCACGTCGACGTTCTTTATCGCCCTCGACGCAGGACTCGGGTTCGGCCCTTACTTTATCGGCTTGCTCATTCCGTTGACCGGTTTCTCGACACTGTATCTGTTACTTGCCGGTGTCGTCTTCTTTACCGTGTTCCTCTATTACTTGATGAACGGCCGCCGCGAGCGGACCGAAATGAAACAAGCTGCCTGACAGGACTTTTCATCGTCCTGTCTTTTTTTGAATGTTCACACATTTTGTCACAACTTACGGTAATATGAGAATGACGCGCCGAAAAGTTTTTGATTGAAATGAGGGACATGATGCACGCCGACCAGACCATCCAACACTATTCCTCCGTCCTGCTCCGTACGTTCGACAAAATCTCTGATTTTGTCTTCTTCATGGAAGTGGACGGTTCAACTTATCGCTACGTATTTGTAAACGAACCGGGAAGACAGGCGATCGGCTGGACCGAGGCCGATATCGGGAAACGTGTCGAGGACATGGTACCACCCGAGACGGCCGCTCTCGTCACGCGCCATTATGACGAGGCGGTACGAGAACGAAAGAGTCTCGTCTTCGAGGACTATCGCCTGGCCGAACCATCTTATACGACAGCAGTCGTCTCACACGAGATTCACTTACCCGTTTATTACTACGAGTCCGAGGTGACGCCGGTCTTCGATGAGGCGGGTGCCTGCACGCACGTCATCTCGGTCGTCCGGGAAGTGACAGAACGGAAACGTCGTGAACTCGAGTTGTCTATCTTGAAAGATCAGCACGAATCGCTCCAACGCTATTCACCGCACGGAATCTTCGTTCTCGACGATGCGTTTCGCGTCCAATCGGTCAATCCTGCCGTCACACAGATTACCGGTTACGAGGAAGCCGATTTGTTGGGGGAGTCTTTTTTGTCATGGTTGCCCGAGTCAGAACGGGCCCTTGTCGATGAGGGTCTCCGCTCTGCCTTGTCTGGCACGCCGCACAAATACGGCATGACCGCTCCGCAAAAGACGGGCAACTGGCTCGATTTGGCCATCTTGAATATTCCGATTGAAGTCGGGGGGCATATCACTGGACTGTTCGCCATCATTATCGACCACACCCCGGAGAAGAATGCCGAACGGGCGACTCAGGAGAGCGAGCGAAGGTATCGCCAATTGATTGAGACGATTCCTGAAGGGATCATCGTTCATAAAGACGGCGTGATTCTATACGCCAACGCCTTGGCGCTAGAAACGATTGGCGAGACGTACATCGAGAGCGAATCGATTTTCACGTTCGTCGCCACGGAATATCATGAGACGACCAAGGCACGCCTTCAGGCGTTGCGCCAAGGCGATCCGGTCCAAGATACAGAGATCGTGCTCGTCACGCCGGCCGGTCGAAAACTGCATATGGACATCGGCAGCCTGTTAATTGATTACGAAGGAACGACCGCCGTCATGACCTTATTGCGTGACGTGACCGAGAAACGTGAGATGGAGCGTGCCCTGCACCAGAGCGAGACGCAATATCGTCTGATCACAGAGAATATGAGCGACCTTGTCTGTATCCTCGAGCGTGACGGTCAAGTCCGCTACGCTTCGCCGTCCCATCAAACCGTGCTCGGATATGCCTCGTCGTTCTACGAGGGCAAGAACACGCTCGACTTCATCCATCCGAATGACGTCGAACCGGCGAGACAACAACTCCGGACGATGACAGCGAAGAGCGAGCCGCTCACCCTCGAATTCCGTCATCTGCATCAAGATGGTCGTTGGATTTGGCTCGAAACGAAGATTCAAGCGATTTATGACGATACGGGGCAACTGCTTCACTATTTGACCGTCACGCGTGAAATCATGAAGCGAAAAGTGCTTGAAAAACAGCTCAAGCATTTGGCTTACCATGATACGTTGACCGACTTACCGAATCGGCGCTATTTCCTCGCCTATTTGGAAGAGACGTTGGCCCGGTTCGAGGAAGAAGACGAGTCACTCGCCATCCTGTCGCTCGATATCGATTGTTTCAAACAAATCAACGACACGCTCGGCCATGACATTGGCGACGAGTTGTTGCGCCAATTCTCCACTCGTTTGACCGACGTATTGCGAAATCAAGATGTGGTCGCCCGCTTTGGCGGTGACGAATTCTCGGTACTCATCCGCTACACGGAAGCTGACGCGCCAAAACGCGTGGCCGAAAAACTCGTGACCGCTCTTCAGCGCCCGTGGCAGATTGAAGACCATTCGTTCGTCACGACCTCTAGCGTCGGCGTGGCCCCGTACCGACCGGGCATGTCGACAAAACTGTTGCTCAAACGAGCCGACTTGGCCTTATATCAGGCGAAAGCTAACGGCCGCAATCAATACGCTTTGTTTGAAGACCGCTCCTAAGCGGTCTTTTTTTCACGTGAAACATAGAAAAAAAGTACCTAAACACGAACATTAGAGATGATTAACCAGCAATCATCCAGAATTTTTGCCTTTTATCGCCATATCCCTTTGACATATGCTCTAATTTACGTTACATTACCGAATGGGCGAAGTATTTATCATTCAACAAACCAAATTGTTCGTAAATAGGGGTGTGACAACATGGATAAAGTATTTGATTATGAAGATATTCAATTAATTCCCGCAAAATGTGTCGTCGACAGCAGATCTGAATGTGATGCGAGCGTGACGCTCGGCGGCTTCACGTTCCGTCTGCCGGTCGTTCCAGCCAATATGCAGACCATCATCGATGAGAACGTCGCTCGGTCGCTTGCCGAGAACGGCTATTTCTATATCATGCATCGCTTCAACCCAGAGACGCGACTCCAATTCATCGAGGACATGCATGGGCGTGGCTTGTATGCATCGATTAGCGTCGGTGTGAAAGAGGACGAATATCGTTTCGTCGAGATGCTTGCGGAAGCCGGACATACACCGGAATTCATTACGATTGATATTGCGCATGGTCATTCGAATGCGGTCATCCGGATGATTCAACATATCAAACACCATCTTCCAAGCTCGTTCGTGATCGCCGGTAACGTCGGGACACCAGAAGCGGTCCGAGAACTCGAACATGCCGGGGCAGATGCGACGAAGGTCGGCATCGGGCCAGGTAAAGTATGTATCACGAAAATAAAGACGGGCTTCGGCACGGGCGGGTGGCAACTCGCCGCACTCCGTTGGTGTGCCAAGGCGGCGACAAAACCGATTATCGCGGATGGGGGCATCCGGACACATGGCGACATCGCCAAGTCGATTCGCTTCGGGGCATCGATGGTCATGATCGGTTCGCTGTTTGCCGGACACGACGAGTCTCCGGGTGAGACGTTCGAACAGGACGGGAAGTTGCTCAAAGAATACTTCGGGTCGGCTTCTGAATTCCAAAAAGGGGAACGGAAAAACGTCGAAGGCAAGAAAGTGTTCGTTGAGCATAAAGGGGCGCTCCAAGACACGTTGACCGAGATGGAGCAAGACCTCCAATCGGCCATCTCTTACTCGGGTGGGGACAATCTCGATGCATTGCGCACCGTCGATTACGTCATGGTGAAAAACTCAATCTTTAACGGTGATAAAGTATATTGAAAAAAGGCGACTCGCGCGAGTCGCCTTTTTTCAATCAGCTGTCAGTTGCTTCGTCATCATATAGTAGTCCGATCCCGGCGGGTAATCATGGAGCACTCCTGCGACTTCATAACCAAAACGCTCGTAAAACGTTTTCGCTTGAAACGAGAACGTCGTCAACTTGACGCGCGTCGCCCCGAGTTCGTGGGCCAACCGTTCCCCTTCCTCGAGCAGACGGCTCCCTAGGCCGGTCCCCGCATGTTCTGACGCGACCCACAGTCGGTCCAAGTCGAACCAGCCCCAATAGACGCTCCCGAACAACCCAGCGATCACGTCCCCGTCCTGTTCCACTTTCAACTGAACGACCGGGACGTCGGCGTTGCGGATCTCGCGATGGTGTACCGAATGAGCGTCATTGAATATCCGCAATCGACTCGTCAAAAATTGTTGAAACGCTTCGTCCTCATCATGAATTCGTTTGATGTCCATCACGCTTCCTCGCTCGAACCGTTCACGAAGAACGAAATCAGCTCTTGTGCTTCTTCGTCGACGGTCCGACCTGTCAGACGTTCGTATTGAGCGGTTATCGCCTCTTTATTTCCTGGGAAATAAGTGGTGATTCGGGCCAAATGGCGTAAAACGTCTCGGTCTTTCTCATATTCGGCACGAGTCACGACTTGACCGTGTGACCAGACGTACGCTTCGGCCTCGAACTGATCGAGCAGGTCTAAGAGACGCAATGTCCGTGCCGGGGTCATTCGCCAAGTCGGCGCGTACAAGTTCGCATAGAGGGCATCCCCTAAAAACAACACCTTTTCCTCTGGTACATAAGCGACGACCGCATCGGCAGCGTGATCTCCACCAACATGCTTCAGAATGACGTGTACCCCGCCGAGGTCGAGGGTGAGCGTATCATCGAACGTGAGCGTCGGTAAGACGACACGCATCGATCGCTCTTCTCCATATTCGAGTTTGATCGCTTCCGCGCAAAACGTGATCTCGCTTCCGTCTTCGACCCGTTCGGCTAAGGAAGCATCGTCCCACGCATAGGGCAGCAACCGTTCCATCCCGGCTTTTGTCGCCGTGCTTGCGACGGAGACAATGTCGGTTAGCGCCGACAATCCAAAGATATGATCCCAATGCCAATGCGTCAACGTGACGATTGACGGTCGTTTGATGCCCCGTTCGGTCAAGGCGTCTAGAAATAAATTCGTGTGCGCCTCAGAGTTCCCCGCATCAATCATGAGCGTATGGGCGTCGCCGACGACAGCCCCTAAAATGGGACGGTCGGTCTCCGCGACTGGGTCCATATACCAAAACCGTTCCGAATGCCGCTTAAGTGTCTGCATGATTGACCTCCTCTTTGCTCCGTAACACGTCAAGCGCTTCGAACGCCCCTCGCTCGTCATTGACAAGGCGAATCGTCCGGACCGGCAAACGCTCTAACAAGCTCAATTCACGCCGTTGCCGGTCTTTCAACAGTTGAATCGTCCCTTCGAGCCCGTCCAATCCGTTTGCCTGAGCGTAGGCGCGAGTGGTGTAATACTCGACGAAACCACGTTGCCACTCTGTCGGCCGTTCCGCATAGACATCGCGAAACACGGTCGGAACGTCGACCGTCTCTAAATAGACGACGGTCGGGTCGAGCGGGGCCAGTAAATCTGCCACCGTCTCGATATAGGCTTCAATCTGCTCGTTCGGGACGTCTTGGGCCACCATACCGATCGTGAACGGGTTTTGCAGGAAGGCACATTCGAATACGTACGTACCGTCCTCTCCTTTGACCTGCTCCACGAAACGACGCCAACGGCCGATCATCAATTCAACATGTATATCGAACGGCAGCTCATAGACGTCCACCCCAGAGCGATTTTCGTTTAGACGATATCGTATGAATCGACCGTTTCCGTCTTGATCGATGACCTCGCCTTCCGTCATACCGTCTGCTTCGACCCAATAGACGTCATGAACATCGACCGGATGTGACGTATCGATTTCCGAATAAAATGTATAGCCTGGTGTTGCAGCGAGTGTTTCCGCGAACGTCGTCTTCCCGCTCCCTGGTAATCCTTCAATCAGCCATAATTTGCTCATATGATACCTCCGTATCAATTTTCTTGATGGGAGTCGTACACGTAATACCCATCCCCACCGCAATTTTTAGCGACGTACATCGCCGCATCCGAGTGATGAATCATCGCATCGAGCGAAGCGTGGTCTTCCGAGCAAGCGACGCCTATGCTGGCCGACAACCTCAAGGACAAGCCATCTCCGACGTTCATTTCCTGGGAAATGAGATGGTTTAACTCCTCAAATCGGTCTGCCTCGACTATTTCTCGCTCCGTATCGATGACGATTAAAAACTCGTCGCCCGCGAAGCGATACGCCTTCCCGTCATACGTTTGACTGAACGAGCGAATCCGTCGTGCCGTCTCGATGAGCACTTCATCCCCGATCAGATGACCGTAGGAATCGTTTACTTGTTTAAAATCATCCAAATCGATGAACAACAGCACGACCGACTGCTTCCGATTCATCTTTTGTCTCATGTCGGTCATGAACGAGTGTCGGTTCGCCAGTTTCGTCAAACTGTCTTGGGTGATGAGTTCGATGACTTCTTGATGCTTACGTTCGCGCCGAATCTCGTTCTCCATCCACCGGGTCACGAGCAATATCGTATCCGTCATTTCGTTGATCGCCGCGGCGTCGACGACGTCGTTCAAGCTACCCTGTTCGGCCAAGAATACGACCCAACCGAACGTCTTGCCATCATTGGACAACGGCAGACTGATCATCGAGCTAAACTCGAGTCCATCGATCACAAGTTCGGCACGACCTAGTTTTTGGTGCCCGATTGTCGTCAAAGCATGAAGTTGTTGCAGGGCATCACTCGTCCAGTCGAGCTTGCCTTCCCCGTCCTCCGATAAGACGCGATGTTTCGACTCCGTCGAGAAGACGACGGCATGGGAATACCCGATCCAGCCGCGGAGCACCGTCTGAATCCGTTTTAGTTTATTGCCGAACGGTTCATGAAGTGCCGTCACCTCATAAAGTGACTCGAGCGTCTGTTGACGTTGGGCCTGGGCCCGTGTCTGTTCCGTCAATTCGATTTCAGCCATGACCCAACGCGCGAAATCTTCAAGCGACTGCAACGCTGCCTCGTCAAACGTGCGAGCTCGTTCGTCCGTCACACAAAGCGTGCCGATGACATGTCCGCTTCGCGTCGTGAGCGGAACACCGGCATAAAAACCGAGGTTTTCAAGCAACGGATTGTTTGTCCCGGCCTCAGACGTCTGCACATCCTCGATGACAACCGAAGATTGGCCAGTCACGACTCGATTACACAGTGTCCATTCCCGGTCCACGTGTGGGCTCTCAAGCAAGGGACCCGCACAGGACTTGAACCATTGTTGGTCTGTCGTCAAAATCGAGATGAGCGCGACCGGCATGTTCAGCGTGCGCGCGACAAGTCGCGTAATCCGATCATAGCGCTCCTCTCGCGGAGTGTTTAAAATCTCAAGGCGCAGAATCGTCTTCAATCGCTCAGCTTCTTGTTCATCAAGTACCGTCGACGGAGAAGTCGTGGCCAACTCGAGTTGCCGTAGCGCCGCATGTTGATAGACGAGCGCATCGAGTGCTTGTTGGAGATCATTCAGCGGGAGCGGACGACTGAAGAAATACCCCTGAATCTCATCACAACCGAGCTGTTCCATCACCCGATACTGTGCTTCCGTCTCGACCCCCTCGGCCGTGACCTCTAAATTCAATTTTTTAGCGAGTGAGACAATCAATTTGACGATTTCATATTCTTTCAGGCCGTTGTCTTTATCTAATTGACTGATGAATGAGCGGTCGATTTTAATGCCGTCAATCTCAAACATCTTCAAGTAATTGAGGGAAGAGTAGCTGACGCCGAAGTCGTCAATCAACACGCGAAAGCCTTTTGTTTTCAAATAGTCGACCGTCTGAATGCCAAGGAGCGGTTCTTGCATAAGCGTATGTTCCGTGATCTCAAACTCGAACTGTTCTGGTCTCAACCCGTATGTCGCGAGCACCTGTAATAACTGTTTGATATAGTCTTGCCGAAACAACACCGGGGATACGTTGACCGCGACACGTCGCCCTGCAAACAGGTCCGGTTGCTCGATCATGTCACGACAGACGCGGTCGAAAACGAACCCGGTAATGTCTTCAATCAAGAGCGACGTTTCGGCAATCTTAATAAACGTTTCCGATGAGACGTTACCGAGCGCCGCACTATGCCACCGCACGAGCGCCTCAAAATGAACCATCCCGTCCTGACAGCCAACTTTCGGTTGATAGACGACGCTCAGTTCATCTGCTTTCAGTCCCTTGATGAGTTCCATCTCAATCGTCATCTCATCGATATAATGTTGGACATAATCGTCCTTTTCGTACACTTTGATGATTTGCTTGCCCGCTTGTCTCGCTTCGAGGAGCGCCGTTGACGCATTCATGATGACCCGGTCGGCGTCCTCGCTCCCCGCGCTGATTCCGAGACAACCGGATAAAGCGAACTCGGTCTCGGCCACTTGGTACGTGTACGCTGCGATGGCCGCAAGCAATCGTTCCCCATGTATCGTCGCTGTCTCGATTGAGGTGTGGGGCAGCACAGCGATAAAATCTTCACCGTCTACGCGTCCGATAATCGATCCTTTCGGCAACAGGTCCGATAAGTGCCGCGTCATCTCTTTAATCAGGCGATGGGACTGTTCCACACCTTGAAGAGATAAGATGATTTTAAAGCGATTGATGTGCAAGCGCATGACACTCGTCGCTTCCGCTCCTTCTTGTTTCGTGAACAGCTTCTCGAGCTCGAGCTTCACTTTCATCAAGTTTGGCATCCCGGTCAAATAATCGATGTTCTCGATGCTACTCAATAGCTTCATTTCTGCCTCTTCCGACAAATCGGTCGTCAGCCCTAATACATAGCGCACGTTACCCGCCTCATCTTCAAGCGGCATGAGAACCGAGGAAGCAAAACGGGCGGTATTGGTCTCGATATTCATTTGTGACATGAAATAGACCGGTGCGTGCGTCGCGACGACTTCGTCATAATGCACGATTAACTCGTTGGCGACATCGACCGCATACATATCATGTAAATACAAGCCACTCACATCGTCCGGGAGCGAGGACGCCAGTTTCCCCTGTTCACTGACGCGTGCGTACCGATATCCCTCAGGCGTCACTTCCATCAAAAACACCATTCGATATAATTGAACGAATACGTCAAACAAATAGTGCGGATCGATCTTCATCTGCTGCATACTGTACCTCCAGGCAATCTCCGTTTCTTCTAGTTTAGTGGTTTTAGCCGGTCTTGTTCACGAAACCGTTTAAAAAAAGGGGAAGACGTTTTTAACGAGCGGTCAATAATCGGGTATAGATAAGTAAAAGTCGCAAAAGTGAGGTGAACCATCATGCTCAGTCGAAACGTCTATCCACAGACACGGCCTGGAAAATGGTCGGTCCTCTTGTTGCTTGCGGTGTTCGTGCTCTTACTCGTGTCTGCTCTCATCGTCCAATCCGCTCAACCATTCAACTTCGACACGTTATTCGACAACACGTGGGCGGCTATCGTATCGATGTTGGCCATCGCCGCCGCACTCGGTGCGTTCGTCGTGGGGGTGTATACAATCTTACGCAATCACGAACGTTCGGTCGCCGTCTTCTTTACCGTCTCGCTCGGCGGGCTTGTCGCTTTGTTCGTGCTCATGCAACTGTTCCTCTAACTGACAAACGCACCTTTCCGTTAGGAATAGGTGCGTTTTCGTCATAGAAGTTCTTTGGCGAGCAACCGATAGACGTTCAAGCGGCTCTCTTGTGTATGCTGGATGCTGCAAATCATCGCCTCATCAAATCCATAATGGGCTGATTCTTCCTGCAGTTGCGTCGCAATCTGCTTCGGTGTCCCGACGAGATGGATTTTTCGGTTGTTGGCGATTTGAATCTTGTCGATTTCGGTGAGCGGATAGTCGTGTGCTGCCTCCGGACTCATCAATTGGCGGAGCTGGCCTTTCATCAAGAACAGGCGCGATAGATCGGATGGACGTGCCAAATACTCGGCCTCTTCTTCCGTCTCGGCCGTCGTGACGAGATACGTGACGCTGATGTCCGGCTTCTCCATGAAAGCGGACGGGGTGAAGTGCTGACGATACGCGTCAAGCGCCGCGACACTCAGCTCCCCATTGAAGAATTGAGCGAAGGAATAGCCGAGCCCCATCCGTCCTGCTTGGATGGCGCTGTTCCCGCTCGACCCGAGGAGCCATGCCTCAGGGAGCTTCACACCCGTCGGCGCTGCCGGCGTATTCTTATACCATCGTTCTTCCGGCGCCTCATCGTTGATGAGTTGGAGTGTCGTCCCGAGTTTTTCATACAGGCCGTCCATCATCGGTTTTTGCCCTTGCGACATCGCGTAGATGGCGTTGGCGTCTCCACCCGGTGCCCGCCCGACTCCAAAGTCGATGCGGCCCGGTGCGAGCGCACTGAGCGTCTTGAATACTTCGGCCATTTTGAGCGGTGAATAGTGCATCATCATGATGCCACCTGACCCAAGACGAATTCGTTCTGTCTTGGCCGCAATATAAGCCGCGACGACTTCAGGTGCCGAGCTAGCGAACGACATGCCGCCGTGATGTTCGGCCATCCACATCCGGTAATAGCCGAGCTCTTCTGCCAATTGGGCCAGTTCGACCGCACTTTGTAACGCATGTTCTGACGTATGTCCGGATGTCACCGGCGCTTGATCCAATACACTTAATCTCATCTGTATCGCTCCGTTCCTAAAGTATATATGGTGAATATCTCGATTTTGTAAGACTCGCCGTCATCATACTAAAGTGAGCCGGAGAATACGAATAGTTCGCTCTTGAGAACGCTTTCTTTTTTCAGAAAATTACAACGGGTTGTTGCCTGCTGGATGTTCACTTCTCTATAATGAACGAGAAGAAGCTATTCCTTCATAGCAATTCACGTAACGCACGATGGGGACGTGCCAGTGAAGCGCACACTACACTTTCGGGGAAAAGGGGTAAATTGAATGAATCATACACCAAACCGGTCCGGTCATGACGGACCCACATTCACGTCAGCAGATTACATGAAATTCATCATTCCATCGTTAATCGGGATTCTATTCTTCATCGTCCCAATCCCGTCTGGTGACGGGTTCACCATTCCCGTCGCCTTTTTATCGAACTGGCTGATTGATTTGATCGGCGGCATCGTACCGACGATTGCCGTCATCATGATGGGCATCTCGGTCGTCGGCTCGCTCATCGCGTATGCGGTCAAACCGGCGTTCATCTTAGAGCGCCCTCATTTGAACACGTTGTTCAACGTCACACCGTTTTGGTTTGTGATGCGCGTCATCGGCTTCATCGCCGGCTTTATGACGTTACTCGTCATCGGGCCCGAGGCGATCACGTCCGAGTTCACGGGCGGCCTGTTGCTTTATCAATTGATTCCGATTTTATTCGCGACGTTCTTGTTCGCCGGGATGTTATTGCCGCTCCTGTTGAACTTCGGATTGCTCGAGTTCGTCGGTACGATGCTCATCAAAGTGATGCGCCCGCTGTTCCGTCTACCGGGTCGGGCCTCGCTTGACGCGCTCGCGTCTTGGGTCGGGGACGCCACGATCGGAATTTTATTAACGACAAGACAATATGAAGAAGGCTACTACACGAAACGGGAAGCCTCGATTATCGCCACGACGTTCTCTGTCGTCTCGATCACGTTCACGATCGTCATCTTGTCGTACATGAAACTCGACGCCTACTTCCCGCATTATTACGGAACTATTATCTTGTCTGGTATCGTCGCCGCGCTCATCATGCCGCGCATCTATCCGTTGTCCCGTAAGCCCGACACGGCATATGAAAAGACGGAATTGAAACCGGAAGAACCGGTGCCGGCGAATGTCCCAATGCGCGTCTGGGCACTACGTCAAGCGTTGCTCAAATCAAAATCGAGTAAAGGCGCCGGCGCCACGTTCAAAGACGGGTTCCAAAACGTGCTCGACATGTGGCTCGGCATTTTGCCGGTCGTCATGGCCGTCGGAACGATTGCGCTCGTCATCGCCGAGCACACGTCATTGTTCACGATTCTCGGCAAACCGTTCGAACCGATTCTCATGCTGTTGCAAGTGCCAGAAGCAGAGGCAGCGGCCCAAACGATGGTCGTCGGGTTCGCCGATATGTTCTTGCCGGCCGTGCTCGGCAGCGGCATCGAAAGTGAGTTGACGCGATTCGTCATCGCCTGTGTCTCCGTCACCCAGCTCATCTTCATGTCTGAGGTCGGTGGATTGTTGCTCGGCTCAAAATTGCCAATCTCGTTCTTCGATCTCGTTCTCATCTTCTTGTTGCGGACGATCATCACGTTACCGATTATCGTCGGGATCGCCCATCTCATCTTTTGACGACGACACGCCCGTTCTCTCATTCCAGAGGACGGGCGTTGTTTGTATAATAAAGAAAAAGGGAGGTGCGTCATGGACGAACATTATGCCGGACAGCTCGAAGTAGCGAAGAAAGGCTACGCTGGAATCATCGACCCTAAGGCCTACGTGAACGACCGCTATCACGGCCATTGGACGGTCAAAAGCGAGAAGCGCATCAGCAGGGTTCCAGTGTTGCTTCAAAAAGCGTTCAGCGGGGGCAAGAACAATTGTACGCTCACCTCGATGACGGCCATTTTTCGCTATTACCATGATCTTGGCTATGAGCGCATCCCAGAGGACGTAATCGAGATTCAACGAGACGCGCGTGAGATTGCGCTCGCCCATCAGTTCAAAGACGAGAAAGGCACACCGCCGACTCGAATCAGTACGATCGTCACGAAACTATGGGCCCATTACGGCTACAAAGGGCATAGCAGCTCACGTTATTTATGGAAATGGTCGACATTCGAGCGCGAACTCGCGGCCGACCGCCCCTTCATCTTGAATATGGCGAACGGATTTTATAAAAATCACTCCGTGACCGGAATCGGGTACATCATCTTCCACAAGCCGGGCTTTCCCGACGTCATCTTGCTCGAGGTGCTCGATAACCGCTCCCGCGACATCCGCTATATCGATTTCAACGAGTTCAACTTTTGGGGCAGCATCACACGCGTCTATCCGCCCCAGGACGTTCAGCCGAAATAACGACGAGCGCTCGTCTCGATGGCCGTCCCGATTCTGATTAGATGCTCGCGTTTCACGTACGAACCGTGGTGGAGCCCGAAAGCGTCTCGACCGTTCCCGAGACCGACGAACACCTCGGATGGTTTGAAATGTAACCCAATCATCGGGATACCGAGCGTCATGTGATAGCCGAGTTCGAACCGGGCGCTCGGATACGCGTCCAGCCGTTCACTGTGCGTGAACCCATTAAATGCCGCACAGTTATCCCGCCCCAGGACGACCAAACGGGACGGGGTCACATAACGAATCGTCCGTTCGAGCAAATCGAGCGATGTTGGGTGCTCCATCCACTGTCGTCCCGTCCGCAATTGGCCCATCTGACGCCACGTCGCATATTTGAAAAAGTCGACATGGAGCGCGGACCCGTCGTAGAACGAGCGACCCATACCTTCGAGCAGGGCCTCGAGTTTCGCCCCGCCCGGTTTGCCGAACCAGCTCGTCGTCGCCTGTCCGGCCTCGAAGTAAGTCGCGGCGTAGTCGAGCGTCGCTTCGAGGGCACTTTCATCTTGTAAGTAGGTATCGAGTGATTCGTCACGCCAATAGAATTTTTGCGATACTCCGCTTCGAACGGTACCATCCCGTTCGTAAAACTCGCCGCGCGACGGGTTCGTCCCGACGGTGAGCCATTGTTGCTGCGTCGGTCTCCCATACCATAGGACCGGGGACGCCCCGTCGATCAGTTCCGCCTGAAACGACGACGCCATGAGCGCTTGTTGAAATCGAATCGCGTCTTGCAATAGCACACGTGCCTGATCCATCGTGCCACATCCTCTCTACTCGGTCGTTTCCCGCTTTCAGGCACATGTAAAATACGTTATAGTGAGAGGACGAAGCCAAAAAAAGGACGTGGATCTATGCGTATCAACAAATTCATCAGTGAATCCGGTAAGGCGTCACGCCGCCAAGCCGACCGTCTCGTCGAAGAAGGACGGGTCACCATCAACGGCAAGAAAGCGAAAATCGGCGACCAAGTGAATCCAGGAGATGAAGTACTCGTCAACGGTTCAGCCGCCCGTGTCGCACGAAACAACGTCTATATCGCCGTCCATAAACCGGTCGGCATCACGAGCACGACCGAGAAGAAGGTCAAAGGCAACTTGGTCGACCTCGTCAACCACCCGCTACGCATCTTCAATATCGGCCGTCTCGATAAAGACTCGGAAGGGCTCATCTTGATGACGAACGACGGTGATATCGTCAACGAGATCCTTCGCGCTGAGGGGGAGCACGAGAAAGAATACATCGTCTCGGTCGATAAGCCAATTACCCCGGAGTTCGTCGAACAGATGGAAGCCGGCGTCAAAATTCTCGGTCAGAAGACGTTGCCGTGTAAAGTCCACCAACTGTCGAAGTTCGATTTCAACATCACGCTGACACAAGGGCTCAACCGCCAAATCCGACGCATGTGTGAAGCGCTCGGTTACGAAGTGTACCGTCTTCAGCGCGTACGTGTCATGAACATCACGCTCGGCAAGCTCCCGCCCGGACAATGGCGCGACCTGTCGAAAAAAGAGCGTGAGCAGTTGTTCCGCGAATTGAATTACGAACCGAAAGAATGGTATTAAAACAAGCCCAGACGCTTTTGTCTGGGCTTGTTATCGTTCATAGAGCGATGCGACATGGTCGGTCTCTCGTCGGATAAAGCGTTTGAGTTGGGCGCATAAGTCATCGAGTTGCCCCATCGTCGTCTTGAACTTGAAGGTCGCATGGAAGTGGTCGAACGGATCGTGTTGCCACTCGTCATGGATGAAGACGTCGACTTGAATCGTGCCTGTCCGATCAATCAGCGTGAACGTGAGGCTGATTTTATGGTCATCCGCATCCGGGTCCAACAACTGCCAAATCACGGGTTCCTTGCCCCAGGTGTTGTTGAATCCAGCAATCGAGTCAATCAGTTCTTGCAGTGTCTCGTCCTGCATATATACATCTTGATTGCTCGAACAGACGGATGCATGGAGCTGAAGCCTAATCTGGTAAAACAGCTCGGTCTCATCCATCCAAATCCGTTCCATCTCAAATTGAGTTTTCACTTTCTACACCCGCTTTCTCGTTTTGACTTGGCCACTTATTCTGGGCGAAGCGATTCGACCCAATCGGTTTCGCACGCCAAGAATGCCGACAGTTGTCGCTGCAACTCATCCATCTGCCCCATCGTCGTCTCGAACGAGAACGTCGCCTTCATGTCTCCACCATCGCCTTTCATTTGTTCCATCTCAATATTGACCCGAACGGTCCCTCGCGCATTCGCCAGTTCGAACCTTAACGAGACGTGAACGAGCGGGACATCGAGCGCCCAAGTCTCAGGTGACTTCCCGTTTCGTGCATTGAACGCCCGTAACGTGGAGACGAGTGATTCGATGTCGGCACCTGTGACATATTCGTCCATCGTGACCGCGCACCATTTCCCTTTCAGCGTCAATTCGACTTCCATTTCCAACACGTCTTCCCAAATCCGTCTCAGTTTGAACTGTTCCACCCTCGTCCCCCCATTCTCTCATTTCGACTATATCATGTCGTTTCCACGAAATCCGTCAACTTTTCGCCAAAACGGGAATAGTTCTATACAGATGATCTCGCAACGAAAAGAGGTGAATCGTCATGAATGGCGCCTTGTTTCCTCGCACCTCGGTCGGCAAGTGGTCGATTATCCTCATCGGCTTGTTCCTGGCCATGTACGTGCCGTTCCTCCTGCTCGATAACTTCGATACGACCTTTCATTCGACGCTTTGGAGCGACAACGCCGCGAACATGCTTCGGCTCAGCTATATGACCACGTTCTCCGTCCTCGGGCTCGGAGCATTCGTGACCGGATGGTGGGCCATCTTGAAACAAAAAGAGTACGCCGTGCTCGTCTTCTTCGCGGCCGTCCTCGGCTCCGGACTGTTCGTCCTACTCGTCATGGAGCTCCTCGGCATCCTCGAATAGAAGACAAAACAAGGAGTTCGCCGCGGCGAACTCCTTGTTGATTGCGCACTTATTTGACGATGACTTGCTTCATCTGGCTGGCGCGGCCTTTCGCATCTTCGATATGAACCGAGAGACGCTCTCCTTTTTTGAGCGTGCGTGTCTTCGTGACGAACGATCCTGTGAGTCCAGTCGTCCCTTTCCCGATGACGCGGCGCTTCGCATCACGCACGATGACCGTCATTCCAGCGTCGGCGCGACCGGTCACTTGTTTCGCGTTCGCACGCGGTGTCGTGACGACCGGCTGTTTCGGACGAGCTCCTGTTGTGACAAGGAGACGTTCGCTCGAAACGAGCTTGCCGTTGCTATAGACGACACGGAGTGTCGTGCCTGCTTTTTGTGCTCCGATGTTCAATGCGACCCGAGCCTGTTTCGACGTTCCTGTCGCAAGACGTTTCTCGCCGTTATAGACCGTCACTGTCGTCCCGCTTTGCACGCTAGCGGCAAATACGGTCGAATTGTCACGGACGATTCCTGGCTTGGCATAGAGACGCAGCATCGAAGCCGCATAATGCACGTTCACTTTGCCATAGCCGCTGATGTAATCATAGTTGAACGGAAGCTCTTCTTCCGAATCTTCCATGAAATAGTCTAGTCCATCTTCATAGCTCATCCCACCTGTCGAGTCGCCGCCCGAGAAGGCGACTGGTTCCGCTGTTCGATGGAGCAACTGACGTACTTCTTCCACTTTGAGTGTCGGACGTGTCGATAACAGCAAACCAACGACAGCCGAGACGTGCGGTGTCGCCATGCTCGTCCCGTCCATATAGACGACGTTGCCGTTTGGCACGAGACTCGCGACTTTCGTTCCCGGTGCCACGACGTCGACGCCGTATCCGTAGTTCGAGTAATCCGAGACGATGCCGAACGTGTTCGTCGCACCGACCGAGATCGTGTATTTCGATGAAGCTGGGTATGACAGGCTTGAATCGCCATCGTTCCCGGTTGCCGCTACGACGACGACACCGCGGTCATACGCGTACTTCAACATATAGCCGATCGTCCGGCTCTCGCTTCCGCCTAGGCTCATGTTGATGACTTTGGCTCCCGCATCGACAGCATACTTGATGCCGAGCGCGATTTGTTCTGTGTCTCCAGAACCGCTCGCATCGAGCACTTTGACCGGGAGAATCGAAACGGCCGGCATCATGCCGCGCATCGATGTCCCGTTGTTTTGAATCGCACCGATGACGCCGGCGACATGTGTCCCGTGGCCGTGGTCATCGATGGCACTGCCTTCCCCGTTCGGGTCGACAAAGTTCTTCTCGTTGGCAATATCGACGCGTCCTTTGAAGTCAAGGAGGCGATAATCGACACCCGTATCGAGCACGGCCACTTTGACCGATCGTGCCGGTAAGTTGAGTGCCTCGTAAGCGTCAATGCCGATTCCAGCATCTTGGAACGGCGCCAATACCGATTTTGAATTGAGTGACCATTGATAGTCGTAACTCGTGTCGGCCATGAACGCTTGATACGTCTGGACCGGCTCGATGAATTCGACGTTCGCGTCACGCTCGAGCGTCGACTTGGCCGTCGCTTGCGTTTTTGTGCTCGCCGCTTCAACGTCGACGACCGCGAAGTGGTCACCTGGGCGACCAAGATCGACTTTCTCTGCTGAGACGTTCGATAACGCGTTCATCTTACCGAGCGACTTGCTCGGTGACGATTTGTATTTGACGATATAACGCGGCGCATCATCGACTTCAATCGATACCCCGAATTTACCCATTACATCTTGGAGCGGTGTTCCGGCAAGCGTACCCGTTCCAAGCTTAGCTGCTACCTTGTCGACTTCTGCTTGCAACGCTGTCGGCACACTTGACGTCACGAGCGTCTGTAACCGTTCGATGGCGGCTTCATCCGCTTGCGTGAGCGTGTATGATTTCCGATCAACGAGCGCGTTCATGAGTGGCTGTAACGCCTTCAAATCATTGTACGCTTGTTGGCGTTTCGCGCCATCTTTCACCATTGCTTTGATGAGGTATGGCGACGTCCGGTAGTATAAGGCAGCCAAATCGTTGCCCGACTCTGATTGCGTCAATACTTCCGTCTGAATGCGACGGATGAGTTTCAACATCGAGTCGCGCTCTGGTGCTGGATTTAAAATCGATTCGACGGCACACATTCCCGCCTCCGTCTCAATGTTTTCATACTTGACCGGCAATTTGACCGGGTTGTAGACGAGTTTGATGTCGGAAGGCGACACCGTTTCTTCTTCCATCAGCGGGAGATACTCCACTTTGATGTAGTACGGACCTTCCCATGCATACGGGAATCGAATTTTCGCCGTTTGCTGTCCGTCTTCTTGTGACGCGCTCGAACGATACTGTTCGAACGTTTCGTCCTTCGCTGCCAAATCGGCACTCGGATACACCGAGATGTTCGCGAGCTTCGTCGAATCGAACTGAACTTCCATATGCGTCATCGCCGATGGAGTCCCTCGTTCCATTTTGAACCAGTATGTATTCGTGGCGTCTGTCCCGGTTTCGAACGTGACTTCCACTCCGGGGCTGAGCGTCTTCGCCTCTTGCATCCCTGCTCCAGCGTCCGCACTCGCTTGTGGCGGAATCAATCCCAGTACGAGCATGAGTACCGTGACGAATGATAAAACCTGTTTCCATGTTGCTTTCATCTGTTCTCCTCATTTCTATATGTCCAAAGCTACAACCGACGGATCCGTCAATTCATGTATACGTGACAATGGCTTGAAGGTTCCAACAATTAACTACAAAAAATCACTTAATTTCATTATTTTAGGAAACTCTTGATTTGTCTATCTCTAATATGGTTTTTTCGAAAAATAATTTAAAAAACAGGTCAGAGGAATTTTTCCCCTGACCTGAACGAGTTGTGTTGCTTATTTTGCTGTGACGCCCCCATCGACCGGAAGTTCGATTCCCGTGATGTGATTTGCCTCATCCGACGCGAGGAAGAGGACGGCCGTCGCCACTTCTGCAGCCCGACCGAGATTCGGCAAAGCGATTTGATTCAAGAAATGTTGTTTATAATCCGGGTGTTCCATGTGCGGCGCACTCATCGGTGTCACGATATAGCCCGGATGGACCGAGTTGACGCGAATGTTGTGTTTCCCGTAATCGACGGCCGCCGCTTTCGTGAGCGACCGAACGGCTCCTTTCGAGGCCGTATAGGCACCGGCACCGGCCATGCCTGTGAGCGCCGAGATGGACGAGATGTTGACGATCGACCCACCGCCGTTTTGCTCCATGAGCGGGATTGCATACTGTGTCCCGAGCATGACGCCATCGATATTGATCCGATACGTGCGCGCCCAGTCTTCCTCCGTCTGATCCAAGAACGGTTTTGCGAGCGCGATGCCCGCATTGTTGACGAGCACATCGAGCTTGCCGCACACGGACTGGACTTCGTTATAAATGTTTTCCCAATCGTTGCGCGACGTAACGTCGTGTTGAAGCGCAATCGCCTCGCCACCATTCGACCGAATTGTCTCCACGACGTGCGTCACCGATTCAAGATTGATGTCCGTCGCGACGACAGTCGCCCCTTCTCGTGCGAACAGCTTGGCCGTCTCCTCACCCATGCCACTGCCTGCCCCTGTAATGACCGCTACTTTCCCCATTAACCGCATAATCCCAGCTCCATTTCTTTAAATATGATAGTCTAACTATCATTATAGTAGTCGATGCACATTCGATTCTCAACGAAACTGCCTCGACACGGTATAATAACGAGATACAAAGAGGTGATTTCATGAGTAAACGACAACAAAATAAAGAAGAGCGAATGAATCGTATCATCGAGCAAGCCGAGGTGCTCTTTTTACAAGATGGATTTGAACGGGTGCAAATGCAGGACATCGCTGACGCGTCCGAGCTAGGGGTCGCGACACTGTTCCGTTACTTTCCGAAAAAAGACCAATTGATCGTTGCCGCGGCCGTGCGCAATTTGGCACCGACGTTGGACGCGTTCAAACAACTGACGAACCGACCGGGAAATGCCTACTCGCGACTCGAGGCGATTCTCGACTATTTACTCGATCAACAAGTGAAGCGGACAAGCCACTCTCGTTTCCGTGAGGCGTTCGAGAGCTATGCCTCGTCCGTCGCAAGTCCCCTTCCCGGGATTGACGACTATATCGAGTTGCAGCGCGAAATCATGGAGACGCTCGAACCACTCATCGCGGACGGGAAAACGGACGGTTCGCTCCGGAGCGATCTCGATGTGAAAGCGACCGTCGTCACCATCATCAACGCGTTCGGTACGTTCGGTAACAATATCATTTTGAAGTCTCACATCAGTTATTTAGAGGACGACATCGAGCCCCTCATCCAACAGCGGGTGTTGCGAGAGATGCTCTTGTCTTACGTGCGCCCATAACGAAAGCCCCTTCGTGTGAAGGGGCTTTATTCGTGCAGTTCGAGTGGTAGACCGTCCGGGTCAAAGAAGAACGTCATCTTCTCGCCCGTGAACGTGTCAAACCGAATCGGTTCCGTCGTGACACCGTGCGCATTCAGTTCAGCGACGACCGACTCGATGTCGTCGACTTTAAAGGCGAGATGAAGGAGTCCACACGCCTCCGGAAAGCTCGGCCGTTTCGGATTGTCCGGTTTGATGAACAGCTCGAGCTCGTACGCGCCGAGCCGCAGGTCGATCTTGTGATCGCCTTTGTCCGGACGATGATGCTCGCGGATGACGTCGAAACCGAGGATATCGATGTAGAACCGTTTCGCCTCGTCATAATTTGAGGCGATAATCGCCACGTGATGGATGGTATGTAGTTGCATCATAATCCCCCATATACAAAAAAATGAGCACCTCTCACTAGAGGTGCTCTCGAAAAGTCTACCGCGTCGAACCACGCTCCACAACGTGCTCCCGAAGGAATGTCCGCCGTCTTACATAGACCAGCTCATCGCATGTACTCAACTATAGGTGAATCTGAGCCCCGCGTCAACGTTTTGTTTGAATCGGGTTGACATCTTCCTAAAAATTAGGATAATCAATAGTGTTAGCACTCTTATCATCAGAGTGCCAAAAACGAACAATTAAAAAGGAGAACGATCATGACAAAGAAACAGTTTCAAGCCGAATCGAAACGAATTTTAGAGTTGATGGTCCACTCAATCTATACGCATAAGGACATCTTCCTCCGTGAGCTCATCTCGAACGCGAGTGACGCCATCGACAAGATGTATTACCGGGCCTTGTCAGATGAGGCAATCGACTTCAACAAGGACGACTACTTCATTAAAGTCGAGCTCGACAAAGACGCACGCACGATCACCATCCGTGACACCGGAATCGGGATGACGGCCGACGAACTCGAATCGAACCTCGGGATTATCGCCAAGAGCGGCTCGCTCGCGATGAAGCAGGCGACGAAGATGGAAGAAGATCACAGCCTCATCGGCCAATTCGGTGTCGGCTTCTACTCGGCGTTCATGGTGGCAGACCGTGTGACGGTCCGCACCCGCTCGGTCGACAGTGAACAAGGCTACTTGTGGGAGTCGGAAGGCACAGACGGTTACACGATTGAGCCGACGGATAAGACCGACATCGGGACTGAGATCACGTTGCACGTGAAAACCGACACGGACGACGAGACATACTCATCATTCCTCGAAGAGTACGAGATTCGTTCACTCATCAAGAAGCATTCGGACTTCATCCGCTATCCGATTAAGCTCGATGTGACGAAGCACCGTCAAAAAGACGATTCAGAAGAGTACGAGGACTATATCGAAGAAGATACGGTCAACAGCATGGTGCCGATTTGGCGCAAACGGAAGAGCGAGCTGTCGGACGAGGACTACAAGGCGTTCTATCACGAGAAGCGTTACGGATTTGACGAGCCGCTCAAGCACCTTCACTTGAATGTCGACGGCTCGATTCGGTATCAGTCGATTCTCTACATCCCATCGACGGTCCCGTTCGACTATTACACGAAAGAGTTCGAGAAAGGGCTCGAGCTGTACTCAAACGGTGTCTTGATCATGGAGAAGTCGCCTGACCTGCTCCCGGACTATTTCGGTTTCGTCAAAGGGATGGTCGACTCGGAAGATCTTTCGCTCAACATTTCCCGGGAGATGCTGCAGCAGGACCGCCAACTTCGCGTCATCGCCAAAAACGTGAAGTCGAAAATCAAAGGCATGCTCGAGAAGATGCTCCAAAACGAGCGCGAAGACTACGAGAAATTCTTCGATTCGTTCGGCCGTCAGCTCAAGTTCGGCGTCTACGATCAGTTCGGTGCCGCCAAGGACGAGTTGAAAGACTTGCTCTTGTTCCACTCGTCGAACGAGAACAAGCTCGTCACGCTCAAAGAGTACGTCGAGCGCATGAAAGACGATCAAAAGTACATCTATTACGCGACGGGTGAATCGATTCACCGCATCGACCTTCTCCCTCAGGCGGAACGCTTGAAAGAAGAAGGGTTCGAGATTCTCTACTTCACTGAAGAAATCGACGAGTTCGCCATCAAAATGCTCCAGTCGTATGACGACAAAGAGTTCAAGTCGATCGCGAGCGGTGACCTCGGCCTCGATGACGAGGCGGCCCATTCGCTCAATGAGAACAACAAGGACTTGTTCGCCTTCATGAAACAAGAACTCGGGGACCGCGTCAAAGAAGTACGCGCCTCGACACGCCTCAAGTCACATCCGGTCTGCTTGACGGTCGCCGGCGACGTCTCAATCGAGATGGAGAAGATTTTGAACACGATGCCGAATGGCGGCGGCATGAAAGCTGAAAAAGTGCTTGAAGTGAACGCCGATCACGCCATCTTCCGGACGTTACAGCGCATCTATAAGGAAGATGAAGCGAAAGCGAAACAGTATACCGATTTGCTCTATCAGCAGGCACTCCTCATCGAAGGGCTACCGATTGAAGACCCGGTCGCCTATTCGAACGCGGTGTGCGCGTTGATGGCAGAATAATTGAAAGGCAGAGGGCGACCTCTGTCTTTTTAACTTTGAAGTTGATATGAAAAAATCTCTAGTCACGATTTTTCCCGTCGTGACTAGAGATTTTTTATTTGAAGTTATTATACGTTCCTAACAGTTGCATCTGAATCGCTTCCTGCAAGATGTTCTGGTCATCTTCTTGCTCATGGATCTCTGCGATTCGATAGCTCATCCGCTCAATCAATCCGACGACGAGGGCGTTCCCCATCGTGAAGTAACGTTTGCGGTCCGTCATCGTGTCCGTCCATCCATAAGGGAATCCGTTCAGCCCCTCGCACTCCTCAGGGCGCAAATAACGAAGCTTCTTCGTCTGTGGATCTTCGATGACATGGCTCGAGCGGTTGCATGTGCCTTCACTCGTCAACATTGTGCGTCCAGGAAGGTCGAGCGAGTCCGGATACGACATGCCGCCCTCCGCGTACACGTACACGTGACCGCTCGCCGAGGTCCGCTCGATTTTCTTCGGCCCTTTCAAATAAGCCAACTCTTCCTGTTCGTTCCGACCCGACTTTTTAATCGTCTCGGTGTCCAAATAATACTGCTCCGGTGCAGGACCGAACTGCTCATAGACTTCTTGGACCACTTCGCCGAGTGTCTTTGGCACTTCACGTTTCGGTAACGTCTCGAGCGTCGTCACCCGATTGCCCGACATGATTCCCGCATTGCGGTACGTCGCCGAGAACGTATCAGAGATTTCGACGATATCTTTCGGCAGTTCAAACTGTGAGCCCGGATGTTTCTCGCTCGTCAGTTCATGGACCGGGAATGCCGGGGCGAAGAATCCTGACTCGAGCAGCCATTCCTCAGGGTTTGCCTGTTGAGCACGTACCGAATGATTCAGGTCGGTGCGGGTCGCGAAGATGAAGATGCGACGACGGCGTTGCGCGAATCCATAGTCGGCCGCATTGATGACGCGCCACTCGACCGTATAGCCTTGGTCGGCGAATGCACGAAGCATGACGCTGAAGTCACGTCCCCGTTGTTTGGCCGGAGACTTCATGAGGCGATCGACGTTCTCGAGCAACACGTATGGCGGTTTCTCTTGTTCGATGATGTTCATGATTTCCCAGAACAAGACGCCCTTCTTCCCTTGAATGCCTTGCTCGTTCTTGAGGCTGCGCGAGACACTGTAGTCTTGGCACGGGAAGCCCCCGACTAACAGGTGGTGCGGACCCGCCTCCATCCACGACAAGGCGATATCTTCATTCGAATGTATACCTCGGTTCTTGAACCGTTCGGCGTAGCAATCGAAAGCCGGTTGACTCTTCGTCGCCGGTTCCCATTGATTGCCCCAAACTACATCGAATTTGTCCGATGTAGGCTCGGCATTCACGTCTTTAATTCCTTCAAGTGCGATGCGGAAACCTCCTACACCAGCAAATAACTCAACTACTTTAATCAATGGGAACACCCTTTCGCATTTTCTATCTTAAATTTACTCTATTTCATAAGTTATCTCAAATGAACTTTCTCGATGAGATTAGTTTAACAGAAAAGGTGAATGGGATCAACAACAAGCTATAATGGTTATATATGTAAACTGTAGGAGGAATTATTTTGCGGTATGAAACGATTCAAGAATTGATGGACAAGGCAAGAGAGGCCGAAGGAAAGACGTTCGGAGAGATCGACACGACCGGGCGCATCAAGAATGTTCGATCGAAAGGTGCCCTCGGACATGTCATCGAGGAGAGCCATTTCGGTTACCCTATCAATTCGGACGCTCGACCTGATTTCGAGGAACTCGGCATCGAGTTGAAGGTCACCCCTTTCAAGAAAAACAAGAATGGTACATATTCATCGAAGGAGCGGCTCGTTTTGAACATGATTGATTATCATAACGAGCACGAGTATTCGTTCGAGACGTCAAGCTTCTTATCTAAAGCCACGAGCATGCTTATCATGCTTTATCAATATGAGCCAAACATCCCTATCGACGACTACCGTATCTGTAAAGCGTTCTTGAATGAGTTCTCAGAAGAGGATTTGGACGTGATGCGGCAAGACTGGGAGACAATCGTCGCAAAAATCAAACGTGGCGAGGCCCATTTGATCTCCGAGGCCGATACGATGTACTTGTCAGCCTGCACGAAAGGAGCAAATGGTTCGGTCGTCCGCAGTCAACCGTTCTCAGAGCAACCAGCAAAACCACGTGCCTTTTCGCTCAAAGCTTCTTATATGTCGGGGCTTGTCCGTAAGTATTTGACCCCTGAATTGATGGAGTCAATCGCCAATCACGGTGAGTTGAAAGATATGTCGATTGAGCAGCTCCTCGAGGCACGACTCTCTCCTCATTACGGAAAGACGTTACTCAAGTTGTGCGAAGAAACAGGTATCCCATATAATCCGGGCAATAAAGCGATGATTCCGCGAGTCATGGCAAAGCTTTTAGGGGTTCGAAAGACCGACTTGTCTGGCATCGAAGAGTTCGCGAAGGCGAACATCAAGTTCAAGACGATTGCCCGAGAGCCTGACGGCAAAATCCGGGAGCATATGTCATTCGGCAAAGTCGATTTCGATGATTTGTCTCAAAACGATTGGGAAGAATCCGACTTGTACGACACGTTCGCCGAACAGAAATACCTCTTCCTCGTCTTCCGATATGACGAGGACTACGTTCCCAAACAAAAACGTATCCCTCGTTTCGAAGGGATACGTCTATGGAACATGCCGCTTGAAACGGTCGATGGCGAGTTGAAGTCGATGTGGCTCGAGGCTAAACACATTGTCCATACTGGAGTAAAACTGACACCTTCGGGTAAACGAGTGAAAAACAATCTTCCCGGCCCGAAATTCAATCAGGTCGCCCATGTGCGCTCAAAAGGAGCCGACGGTCAGGACAAAGTGAAACTCCCAGACGGTCAGTGGATCACAAAACAATCGTTTTGGTTGGACAGAAACTACATCCAGCAGATTCTAGACGCGTAAAATGAGTACTTATCTCCCTCACGTGGAATCTTCCTATTAGAGGGAGGTGAAGGCATGGCCAGAAATGTACCAAAAGCATCGAGTCCAGCCGTCTTCAAGACGATGAGCGGCAATCGCGGCAAGGACACGAAGATGGAAGTGAAGGTCCGGAAAGCACTATGGGCTGCCGGATATCGATATCGGAAGAACAATCGGAAGTTGTATGGGACACCGGACATCTCATTTCCCGGACTCCGTGTTGTCGTCTTTTTGGACTCCTGCTACTGGCACGGCTGCCCCCTTCACTTCAAACTTCCGAAGACGAACGCCGAATTCTGGCGTCAGAAAATCGGTCGCAACATCGAACGGGATGCTGACGTTACACGACACTATGTTGAGGAAGGTTGGATTATACTCCGATTTTGGGAGCATGAGGTCAATGAAGACTTTGATGATGTGATTTATACCATCACCCATTTCGTAGACATGGCCAAAACCAATCGACATATACGAAGTGGATAATAGAAATTACATGTTAATCTAAGTCCTCATCAAACAACGGCTCATCATAAGTTTCTGTTGCATCATCGACAATCTGGTTCGTGTAGAATCCTTCTACACGGCCTCTTTTTTTGCCCTTTTCATTAAAATGCTCGACAATCCTGAACGTGTCGGGTGCTTCAAGCCCGATGATGACGATTGGTACGGTCAACTGAGTGTTCAACGGTTTCAAATGGTGGACATATTTCTCATATGTACCGATGGCGTTGTCGAAATTTCCGGCACGCTGAAGTCTTTGGGTTGCACAAATAATCACACCAATTCGCGTTTGAATTGCCTTCTCGACATGATTCAACTCGCTCGCAATGACCGGTTTCAACAGATTCCATGCAATCGTTCCCGAATGGTTGAAACCTACTTCCAGCGAGATATTCTCTTTGGCAAAATCGAGACGCCACACATTCTCTGAATAGTCACGGTCTTGGAAGATTGGACTTTCGCTGGCCCATCCTCTCTTCGAAAACTCTGATTTGAATAAATCATTCAAGGTTGAGGACAGACTTTTATTCTTGTCCGCATACTTCTCTTCGAATTTTTGAATGATGTCATCATCACTTATGGAATATATGATGTCATGGATTTCTCTCCAAATCTCTGTGAACTCCTCATCATTTTTAAGTATTGTCTCCCCGAAGCGGTGTGAATGAATTCGATAGTTCAACTGTCTCACCCTTTTATATGTAATTGATAATGATGTACTTCGTGACGAGAATAATCGACTTTCCTTCACTCGATTCAAACTCTCGCCCCTCCTAATCACTTTATCAGGATACAGGATTGAAAACAAAAGTACATTTATTTTGTAATCGTTTTCTTTCCTTTCATCAAGCGTTTTAACCATTTAACGTTGATATATCAACATTTTCCCAGACATGCAAACGCCTTGACATTTTTGGCGGGTTATATGAAGTTAGTATTACATTATAATTATTCTAGTAGAGACGAAAGTCCACTAGAGTAAAAAACCAAGGAGGACATATCCCATGTCATTAATCGGCAAAGAAATCTTACCTTTCAAAGCACAAGCATTCCAAACAGGTGAATTCCTCGAAGTATCGGACAACGACTTCAAAGGTCAATGGAGCGTCGTTTGCTTCTACCCAGCTGACTTCACATTCGTCTGCCCGACTGAACTTGAAGACCTTCAAAACGAATACGCGACACTTAAAAACCTCGGCGTCGAAGTCTACTCAGTATCGACTGACACACACTTCACGCACAAAGCATGGCACGAAACATCAGAGAAAATCGGCAAAATCGAGTACATCATGATTGGTGACCCATCACACACAATCTCACGTAACTTCGACGTCTTGAACGAAGAAGATGGTCTTGCTGACCGCGGTACGTTCATCATCGACCCAGACGGCGTCATCCAAACAGTTGAAATCAACGCAGGCGGCATCGGCCGTGATGCGAGCACACTCGTTAACAAAGTCAAAGCGGCACAATACGTCCGCAACAACCCAGGCGAAGTTTGCCCGGCTAAATGGGAAGAAGGATCTGCAACACTTCGCCCAAGCCTCGACCTCGTCGGCAAGTTGTAAGGAGCGGATTTCATGTTAGAAGCAGATATTAAACAACAGTTGGACCAATATCTCCAGCTCATGGAGGGCGATGTCGTCCTTCGTGTCAGCGCTGGAGACGACGCGGTCTCAAAAGAGATGCTCGACCTCGTGAACGAACTCGCGAGCATGTCGTCACGCATCTCGGTCGAGAACGTCACGCTCGAACGCACACCGAGCTTCAGCGTGAGCCGTCCGTCTGAAGAGACAGGAATCGTCTTCGCAGGAATCCCGCTCGGTCACGAGTTCACGTCACTCGTCCTCGCGTTGCTCCAAGTGAGCGGCCGGGCGCCGAAAGTGGACGCAGATGCGATCAAACAGATTCAAAACATTCAAGGCACGTACCACTTCGAATCGTATATCAGCCTCAGCTGTCATAACTGCCCGGACGTCGTCCAGGCACTCAACGTCATGAGCGTCCTCAACCCGAACATCTCACACACGATGATTGACGGTGGCGCGTTCAAGGCAGAAGTGGAAGCGAAAGAGATCATGGCTGTCCCGACCGTCTTCTTGAACGGTGAGGCGTTCGGCAACGGACGCATGTCACTTGAAGAGATTTTGGCGAAACTCGGAACTGGTCCTGACGCTTCGGCATTTGACAACAAAGAACCGTATGACGTCCTCGTCATCGGTGGCGGCCCGGCTGGTTCGAGCGCAGCGGTTTACGCGGCTCGTAAAGGTATCCGGACCGGCATCGTCGCGGAACGCTTCGGTGGACAAGTGATGGACACGATGGGGATTGAGAACTTCATCGGCACATCTTACACGGAAGGCCCGAAACTCGTCGCGAGCTTGGAAGAGCACGTGAAAGAGTACGGCATCGACGTCATGAACCTCCAGCGCGCGAAGCGCCTCGAGAAGAAAGACCTCGTCGAAGTCGAACTTGAGAACGGTGCCGTCTTGAAGAGTAAGAGCGTTATCCTGTCGACTGGTGCACGCTGGCGCAACGTCAACGTCCCAGGTGAAGCCGAGTTCAAAAACAAAGGTGTCGCCTACTGCCCACACTGTGATGGCCCTCTCTTCGAAGGCAAGCGCGTCGCGGTCATCGGTGGCGGTAACTCTGGGATTGAAGCAGCCATCGACCTCGCTGGAATCGTCAAACACGTGACGGTGCTCGAGTTCGCTGCCGAACTCAAAGCCGACCAAGTGCTTCAAGACCGTCTCCACAGCCTCCCGAACGTGACCGTCGTCACGAACGCTCAGACGACAGAAATCACGGGTACGGACAAAGTGAACGGCATCTCGTACTTGTCTCGCGAGACGAACGAGACGCATCACGTCGAACTCGAAGGCGTCTTCGTCCAAATCGGACTTGTCCCGAACACGGACTGGCTCCACTCGGTCGAACGTAACAACTTCGGTGAGATCGTCGTCGACCATCATGGCGCGACGAACGTCCCAGGTGTGTTCGCAGCAGGCGACTGCACGAACAGCGCCTACAAACAGATCATCATCTCGATGGGATCTGGTGCGACTGCCGCACTCGGTGCTTTCGATTATATGATTCGCAACTAATGTAAAATGCGTCCTCGAACCTGAGGACGCATTTTTTAGATTTCGAATGTTTTTCCAGAGTCCGGGATAAACAACAACTTTTGTCCCGCTTCTGTTTTAAAGACATAGGCGACATTTGAAATGAACGGGTTCCACTCGTCCCCTTCCGTGCGCACACTTTCTGTATACGTAACATTTCCATACACCGTAGACAGCTCTTGTTGTGCCGCAGCGATCGAGTAAGTCGGTATCGACAAGACAATCGTCACACCGACCAAAAAGACAGCCACGAACGCAGACCACCATTTACGTTTCGGATACGTCACTCTCACTAAAATCAAGATTGAAATCATCCAACTAATCGGCACCCAAAACGTCGCTGCCTGTCCGTACCACCTGTCGTTCACATAAAATAACGCGATTGCCACGATCAATCCGGTCATCCACCACCACTTCATCCCCATCACCTCTCTATGATTATCCCAAAAACAGGAAAATGAGCAACTCCATTTTGGTTTACTCCAACCGATTCAAACGTTTGATTCCCCGGGAAAGTGGAATATCGGACAAGAGAACGGATTTTGAATGAGGAGGCATTTTATGAACATCCCAACCATCAAACTACATGACGGCTACGAGATTCCGGCCATCGGACTCGGTACAGTTTATTTACGAGGCGAACCGGGTGTCGACGCCATCACATGCGCCATCCGCAACGGGTATCGCTTAATCGACTCAGCGATTCGTTATGACAATGAAGGTGCCGTCGGCGAAGCCGTCCGGCAATCTGGAATCCCACGGGAGCAGCTGTTCTTGACGTCGAAGCTTCGCGCGCAATACTTCGATTACGACGCGGCACTCGAGATGATTCGTGAGTCACTCTATCGGGCGAACCTCGACTATTGGGACTTGTTCCTGTTGCACTGGCCGAACCCGAAACAAGACAAATACGTGGAGGCGTGGCGCGCACTCATCCAAGCGAAAGAGAACGGGTGGATTCGCTCGATCGGCGTCTCGAACTTCATGCCCGAGCACCTCGACCGTTTGATTGAGGAGACGGGCGAGACACCGGTCATCAACCAAATCGAGATGCATCCGTACTTCTCTCAAGTCGAGCAACGTCAGGCCGACAAAGAACGAGGCATCATCACCGAGGCCTGGAGCCCGTTGAGCCGAGCCCGTACCGTCACCCATGACGAGACGATCGCCGAACTAGCACGACAAAAAGGCAAGACCGTATCTCAAGTCATTCTGCGTTGGCACGTCCAACTCGGTGTCATCCCGCTCCCGCGTTCGTCGAGCGAGTTGCACCAAAAAGAGAACCTCGACGTCTTCAACTTCGAATTGACGGAGGACGAGATGACGACGCTCAACGGCCTGACGAAACCGGACGGCCGCATCGATAATCAAGACCCTAGAGAGTACGAAGAGTACTAAAAAAGATTGAGCCCGCGTAGGCTCAATCTTTTTTTTGTTAAAACGCTGGAATCGCCGTCTCTTCGTAATTCTCTTCCAAGAACGCTCGGACTTCGTCACTTGTGAGCGCTTCGCCGAGTTTCTGGATGGCTTCTTCATCTTTATTGTCTTCACGGGCCACGAGCGTGATGGCGAAGTCGTTCTCGACACCTTCCGTCAAGAGGGCATCGCTCTTCGGCGTCAAGCCGAGTGGTGCCGCATAAGCCGGCGTCATGAGGACCGCATCGACATCGTCATACGCACGCGCGAGCATGAGCAAATCGACTTCCTCGAATTTGAGGTTCTTCGGGTTTTCCGTGATATCGGCTTGTGTGTAATACGAACCGTTCTTCTCACCGAGCTTGATCACATCGTGTTGCGCGAGCAACGAGAGCGAGCGGTCGATGTTCGACACGTCATTGGCGATGGCGATCGTCGCGCCTTCCGGGATGTCGTCCATGTTGTCATACTCTTTCGAGTAGACACCATAGTTGGCGAAGTAAATCGGTTCAATCGGGACGAGGTTGGCATCATTACTGCGGTTGAACTCTTCCATGTACGGGACGTGTTGGAAGAAGTTCGCATCGACCTCTTTCGCCGCGAGCGCCGTGTTCGGTTGGACGTTGTCACCGAGGACGACGATTTCGAGCTCGATGTTGTCTTCTGCGAGTTGCTCTTTCGCGATTTCAAGCATATCCGTCATCGGTGGGATGAGCGATGCGACTTTGAGCGTCTGCGGCTCGTTTGACGGAGCTTCCGTCGTGTTCGTTTCGGTATCGTTTCCACACGCCGCGAGGACGAGTGTGAGTGAGGCGAAAAGCGCCATTAATTTTTTCATAAGTTCTCCTTCTTTCTGTAGGTAATTAGCGTTTGTCGATGAGTCGGGCCACCGTCGTACCGGTGAACTGAATCATCTGGACGAAGACGAGCATAATTAAAATCATATACATCATCAGCTCCGTCTTAAATTGTTGATAGCCGTAGCGGATGGCAAAGTCACCGATGCCACCGCCCCCGACCACCCCCATGATGGTCGAGTACGAGATGAAGCTAATGATTGACGTCGTAAGCCCGAGGACGAGACCAGAACGGGCCTCGACGTATAGGAACTTGAAGATGACGTCTTTAATGGACGCCCCCATCGACACGGCCGCCTCGACGACGCCACGCGGTACGTCAAGGAGTGACTGTTCGACGAGTCGCGAGTAATGGGCGATGGCGATAATGGCGAGCGGCACGGTTGCCGCCGCCGTCCCGATGGCCGTTCCGATGATGAGCCGCGTAAATGGAATCAAAAACACGACGAGTAGTAGGAACGGGAACGAGCGGACGATATTGACGATCAAGTTGAGCACGGAGAAGACGGCCCGATTCTCTAACAGCTGCCCTTTCCGTGACAAATAGAGCCACGTCCCGAGCGGCAGACCGAGCAGGACGGCCGCGAGAATCGAGACGCCGACCATGATGAACGTCTCGCCGATCGAACGCCAAATCTCGGTCTGATATTGCAGGAGCACCTCAGGCATGTGGTTCACCCGCCTTCTTCAGTTGGTCGACGAACCAGGACGGGTTGTCGTCGATGTCTGCGACCCCGCTCGGAATGACGTCAATCGTCTCATACACCGAACCGTCCGTCATGACGGTCACGCGGTCGCACACTTGTTTGATGACGTCCATCTCATGCGTCACGATGACGATGGTAACGCCGAGCCGCTCGTTAATCGACTTCAACACGCCGAGCACTTCGGACGTCGTGTTCGGGTCGAGCGACGACGTCGGCTCATCACATAACAAGACGTGCGGTTCGTTCGCGAGCGCCCGCGCGATGGCGACGCGCTGCTTTTGACCACCGCTTAGTTGTGCCGGGTATTTGTCTTTGAACGACTCGAGCCCGACGAAACGCAGGCACTCGAGCACCCGGGCCTCATGCGTCGCCCGTGGTCGACCGGCCAGCTTCAACGAGGCGGCCACGTTGTCAAAGACGGTCTTGTTCGCGACGAGATTAAACTGTTGGAAAATCATGCCGATGACGTGACGCTTCTCGCGTAGTTGTCGACTCGACAGGCCCGTCAACTCATCGCCATCAATCGTGACTTGCCCTGTATCCGGTGTCTCGAGCAGGTTCATCAGTCGGAGCAACGTCGATTTGCCGGCTCCGCTCGCGCCGATGATGCCATATACCTCGCCACGCTCGATTTGAAGCGAGACGTCACGGACGGCTGCGTCGCGGCCGAACTGTTTGCTGACATTCGTTAACGTGATCATAGATGGTTCCTTTCTCTCATGGGAAAACTGGGTCAACCTCGTACCCCATTTTAGCGAACTAAAGCAAACTTGTCAGGTGAGGTGCTTCACAAAAAAAGAACCGCACGTGGCGGTTCACTTTAACGGGTGCTGTTTGAAATGCTCAGCGATATGGCGCCGCATCGATTCACGATTCTCGGCAAAGATTCGATGTCGATGGCCGTTCCCCCCTGATGGATGGGGAAATCCGCTCACGACGCGTTCTGGCGCGATAATGCCCTTGTCGACGAGCGTCTCGACGGCTCGACGGACGTTAATCCCCATCGGCAAGATGAGTGCGTCCTCAAGGACCGCCATCTCGTCGGCGAAACCCCCTTCGACATAAGACCGAAATAAATCCGTCTTTAACATATCTGGACTCGACCCGTTGTAGTTCTTCCCTTTATAAAAGACCGGATACGGCAACACCGCCGTGTTCTGCACGAGATGGTTCGCCTCGCCGAACAAGTCGAGCGTCGTCGGAATCCCAAGGTGGTGATGCAACTCCAAGTCGTCGAGCATCGTCACCAAGTTCTTGCGAATCGGTCCGGAGAAGCTGCCTCGTTGTTTGACAGCTCGGAGCGCCTCCTCGTCGGGCGCGTCCGCCAAATCACGAATCGCCTCGAACGATTGCCGCATTTGATACAGTCCCGGCGTAATCCCTGCGATGACGACTTTGGCGTTCGGGTTGATGTATTCGAACGGCGCATAATAAATCGTCAGTTGCTTGTTCGGGTCCTCCTCGAGCAGGAACGGTTCACTCTTCAGTGTCGTCTCCTCCAGGTCGGGCAGTTCGAGAATATGTTGTTTATAGCGTTGAAATAAATCGGTACGTGTCGGCATGATTGTCCCTCCTCTGTTTCTGTTCTTTCCCCAAACCGCCAAATCCTATCAGAGGATGGTGAACTCGTTTCGCGCATTGACGCGGCACATCCGCTTTTGTATAGTTAGGAACGACAAAACGAATAGGAGTGACCAATTTGACTCCAACAGAACCGACGACACGACTCCTCGATCTCCTCAGTGAGCGACATGACCAAATCCGCCGCATCAGCGAGTGGGCTTGGAACGAGCAACACGATATCTACATCTCCAACTCCGAATGGTACGTGCTCGCCCGGATTTATCAAACAAAACCGACCATTGCCGAAGTGACGCGCAACGTCCACATCTCCCGTCAAGCGATCCATAAGCTCATCAAGAACTTGAAAGCGAAAGAACTCGTCACGGTGACCGATCATCCGACGAGTCGAAAAGATAAATGTATCGAGCTGACCGAGCTCGGGGTCCGTTGCTACGAACAGAACGAGGCACTGAAAGCTGAACTCGAACAAAAAATCGCCGAATCACTCGGTGACGACGCGTTCCGTCAACTGAAAATGTTGTTGAAAGCCGACTGGAATTTGTAATCTCTCCTAACGATTGGGAGGGATTTTTTTGTGTCATATCTCACCTCAAATGTCAACCGAGTTGACATTTCGTGTCATGAACTACTATACTTGATGAAAGGAAGAGGTGATCGATTTGTTCAAAACTGGTGATTTAATCATCTATTCGACCCACGGAGTTTGCCGCATTGACGACATTTCCGACATGACGGTCGCGGGTGAGACGAAGTCGTACTACACGCTCCATCCCATCAACAACGCACAGAAGTTGCAAATCAGTATCCCCGTCGATAGTGATAAAGTGATGATGTTGACGCTCCTTGAAGCGAAAGAAGCAAAAGAGATCCTCGAATCGTTCCGCTCGCCGGGTGTCGAATGGAATCCCCATCCGAACAACCGCAATCGCGAATTCTTGAACGTCGTGCACTCGGGTAACCGTCACGAGATTGCTCAAGTCATCAACACGCTTGCTCGCCGCCAAAGCGAAGCTCTCTTGTTGAACAAAAAGTTATATGAACAGGACCGTAAGATTCTAGAGAACGCTAAAACGATCCTCGTGAAAGAACTTTCGCTCGCGCTTGAATTATCGGAAGAAATTATCGATCAACAAATTGCTGCTTATTTGAGCGAAGAACCTATCGCCGCTACTTGATTGGCCCCTTCCGTGCGAAGAGGTCTTTTTTTATGTAAAAATTGAAAAGAAAAAGCGAGAATATGAACATATCCTCGCTTGTACTCGCTTAATTATGGACGACGCCTTTCTCTTTCAGGCCGAGCGCCATCGCTGTCGATTCGTGAATCGTCTTGAACAGTTCCGGGTGATCGGAGAGTGAGATACCATAAGACGGCACCATCTCTTTGATTTTCGTTTCCCATTCCGGCATCCGGCTTGGGAAGCACTGCTCGAGCACTTTTAACATGACGTGCACGGCCGTTGAGGCTCCCGGTGACGCACCGAGCAACGCTGCGACCGATCCATCTTCGGCGCTGACGACTTCCGTTCCGAACTGGAGTGTCCCTTTACCGTCCGGCGTGTCTTTGATGACTTGGACGCGTTGTCCGGCGACGACAATTTCCCAGTCCTCATTCTTCGCGGTCGGAATGAATTCGCGGAGCTCGTCCATCCGTTTGTTGTGCGACAAGAGCACCTGCTCAATCAAATATTTCGTGAGCGGCATCTCTTTCGCCCCAGCCGCGAGCATCGTCACGACGTTGTATGGTTTGACCGATTGGATGAGATCGAGGTTTGAGCCCGTCTTCAAGAACTTCGGCGTAAAGCCGGCGAACGGTCCGAACAACAATTCTTTGCGCCCTTCGATGAAGCGCGTGTCGAGGTGCGGCACCGACATTGGCGGTGCGCCGACTTTCGCTTTGCCGTATACTTTCGCGTTGTGCTGTTCGATGACGTCACGGTTCTTACAGACGAGGAACAGACCACTCACCGGGAATCCGCCGATGTGCTTCGACTCCGGGATGCCCGTCTTTTGAAGGAGCGGCAGGCTACCACCACCGCCGCCGATAAACAGGAACGGCGCCGTGTGCGTCTCAATCGTGTTCGCCTCGATGTCTTTCACTTTCACTTCCCACAAACCGTTCGCCAACCGTTTCACGTCCTCGACGCTATGCTTGTAATTGACCTCGACGCCTTGGCCGGTCAAATGGTCAAACAGCATCCGTGTAAGCGCACCGAAGTTGACGTCGGTACCTGAATCGATTTTCGTCGCCGCGATCGGCTCATCGACGGAACGTCCTTCCATGACAATCGGCATCCAGTCACGGAGTTGTTCCGGGTCATCCGATAAAACCATCCCTTCAAACAACGGATTATTTGTTAGCGCTTCCAAACGTTTCTTCAAGAAGCGGACATCATTCTCGCCTTGGACCATACTCATATGTGGAATCGAACGGATGAACGCTTCCGGGTTTCGAATCAAGCCTTTGTTGACGAGATGCGCCCAAAACTGACGCGAGATTTGGAACTGCTCATTGACGTTGATCGCTTTCGAGATGTCGAGCGTACCATCCGGCTTCTCGGTCGTATAGTTCAACTCGCAGAGGGCGGCATGTCCCGTCCCGGCGTTGTTCCATTCGTTCGAACTCTCTTCCCCTGCACTTTCGAGCTTCTCAAACACTTTGACTTCCCACTCTGGTACGAGCTCTTTAAAAAGCGACCCGAGCGTCGCACTCATAATGCCTGCACCAATCAAAATGACGTCTGTTCTCTTTTGAACACTGCTCATGAAAACCCCATCCTTCTCCCCTGGATTTGTGTATGAGACGATTCGGTAAATCCCCATTCGCCGACTCGCCCCGTTTATAATTGTTATATTGATTATAACGCTTTTGTGATGTTTGATAAGGGTTAAGTACGGATTTCATCCATGAAACTTTTGAAGGGGGGAATGCAATCCGTGAAGCGCGGCATCCGTTTTAAAATCCCGAATACATATGGACGCTTTCTGGCCGACATGTTAAGTCCCATCGATATCACCTCTTACAGCTGGTTCGTCGGTGGTGAGGAATCGTATCGTGTGAAGAACGGCGACCTCCATCAACCGTTGTTTCCTGAAGAGACCGAGGTAGATGGCGAAACGTTTTCTCATTTGATTCATCAGGATGAGCACTATCTCATCTTCGCGAATTTAAAGGCCTTTTCGAAAGGACCGGTGAAAGACATTGAGACGTATGAGGCGTTTCGTGATAGCCATTGTGACCTTGCCCTGCTCATCGTGGACTCCACATTCGTCGATATGTACTGCAAGAATCAACAAATGATTGAATCACTCTATACGCACGCCCTATCCCGTTCCTTTGAGGACGTCGCCTATTTGACCGACGCCAACGATACGAGGACGAGTTTGACCGTCTGGTAAGCACCCGACCCTATAACGAAGGAGGATCCATCATGTCTACGTTCTATCTCATCCGTCATTGCTCGGCGACTGGCCAAGAGCCGGACGCCCCACTCACCGAGGCTGGCGAACAACAAGCACTCGCCCTCGCTGACTTTTTTCAAGACATCCCCGTCAATCGCATCATCTCAAGCGACTACACGCGAGCCATCGCCTCAATCACACCGGTCGCCACATCCAAGCAGCTGACCCTCGAGACGGAGCCGAAGTTGCGCGAGCGCATCCTCTCGCATGAACCGCGCGACGATTGGTTCGAACTGCTCCGTCATTCGTTCACCGATGCCTCGTTCCGTGTGCCAGGTGCCGAGTCGGGTCAAGATGCGACGAAGCGAATCTTGAGCGTCATCGATCCACTCGACGACATAAACGGTGCGACCGTCCTCGTGACGCACGGCAACCTGCTCGCGTTGCTTCTTCAACATGTGGATAACCGCTATGACTTCGACACGTGGCGCACGCTCAGCAATCCCGACGTCTATCGCCTCGATATTGTGGATAACTCTTGGTCCGTGGAACGTGTCTGGTCCGTCCCTACCTGTGGATAACGTTATCCACAGAAAAAGCCGTCTCGCAGATGAGACGGCTTTCGTTTTATTTCTCTACGAAGAACATTGAGATGGCTCCGAGGCCGACGTGCGTCCCGACCGAGACGCCCATCTGCATGAGGTAAATCTCACCTTTGAAGTCGGATTCGGCTTGAATCTTCGCCTTCAAGTTCTCTGCAATCTTTTGATCTGACGTATAGCCGATGATGACGAAATTGGTGATGTCCTTGTCGCAGCGTTTGATGAACTCGTCCGTATAGTGCTTGAGCACTTTACGCGTTCCCCGTTCTTTCGCGACGATGGCCCCTTTGCCGTTCTTCATGCTCATGATCGGCTTGACCATCAACAGCTTGCCGATGATGGCGCTCGCATTCGAGATGCGGCCGCTTTTAATCAGGTGGTCCAAGTCGTCGACCGACAAGAAGTGCTTCACTTTCAGCTTATACTTCTCGTTGAAGTCAACGAGCTCCTCGAACGTCGCCCCGGCTTCGCGCATCTGGGCGCTCTTCATTAACAACCAACCGCTCCCGTGGCTCATCGAGCGTGAGTCGACGATATGAATTTTCACCGTCGAATCGGGATGCGCCTCTTCGAAATATTCTTTGCCGAGCACGGCCGATTGATACGATCCGCTCGTCCCGCTCGACATGCAGATGCAAAGAATCTCGTCATGTCCGCTCTCGACGGCCTCTTCCATCAGCTTCATAAATGTCGCCGGGCTCGGCATCCCCGTCGTCGGGAATTCCGGTAGCGCTTCCAACATTCCGTAAAACTCATCGGGTTGGATGTCGACACGGTCCTCATACGATTTATTGTCAATCGTAATGATGAGCGGCGCGACGCCAATCTCATATTTTGCTAAAATCTCATCGGATAAATCGCAAGTTGAATCTGCTAGTAATTTAATCATAGTACCCTCCAAAAATCGCTCCTGAGTGACGAGAATCGTCCTAGACCACTACGTCGATTCAGACGTCACGATAGGACTTCTCCATTGTATCAGATATGGAGGGGTAGATGTTTTTTTGCCAGGCCCGAATATGCGTTGGCTTGTTCGTGTCGAAGCAGCCATTCCTTTCGCCAGAGTCCGCCCGCATAGCCCGTCAACATCCCGTTCGATCCGATGACGCGATGGCACGGGATGACGATGCTCAACCGATTGCGCCCGTTGGCACTGCCGACGGCCCGCACGGCGCGGTCTCGGCCGAGCGTCACGGCCAGTTCGCGATACGAGGTCGTCTCGGCGTATGGAATCATGACCAGCGCCTGCCACACGTCCTGTTGAAACACCGTCCCCTCGACTTCAAACGGGAACGTGAACGATTGGCGACGTCCGTTGAAGTACTCCTCGATTTCTCGGTAGCACGTCTTCAACACGTCCAGCGTCGTCTCATCCGCTTCAAAGCAGACGTCATCACGTTCGACGAACAGGATGGAGCGGATGGCCGTCTCTGTCCCGACAATCTCTAGAATTCCAATCGGACTCACATAGTCCAGTCTATACGTCTCCATACAACGACCTCCATAAATAGAATGTGGCGTACGCCTCCCACCCGGCAAAGCGTTCCCCGTACTGCCTCACTTCGTCTGCCGTCAACTTGTCTCTTCGCCCGAGGTGATGCTTCAACGCCTGATGCAGACCGGCGTCCGCGGCCGGGAACGCCGTCGGATCTTGGAAACACTTCATCCGCACATATGCGGCCGTCCACTCCCCGACACCACGTAAGCTTAACAACCGTTCATGCATCACGTCGGGTGGCTCGCTGCGCAACTGCTGTTTCGACAATCGTCCGTCCGTCATTTCCTGGGCGATGCCGATGATATATTCTGCTTTCCGGGTACTGAATTGGAGCGGTCTCAGTTCACTCGGGTCGAGCAGCGCGATTGTCTCTGGGGTCGGGAAAGCCCAGTACGTCACGCCGTCCACTTCCCGAGATGGTCCGTATTGCTCGACGAACCGTCGTTTCAGCGTATAGGCGAACGACAGTGTGATCTGTTGACCGATGACGGCCCACGTGAGCGCCTCGAACAAGTCTGGGAAGCCGATCAGACGTAGCCCCTCGTACTCTCGGACGAGCGGACGCAACAGTTCATCCGTCTCGGCCATTCGCACGAACGCTGCGACGTCTTGGTCGAGGTCGAACCAGTCGCGGACGTATCGTTCCACGTGTTCCTGTTCCGAGCTCGTGATGTCGTCTTCCGGGAACACGATGACGAGGCCGTGAGCCGTCTCCATGATGTCCCCAAGCAGCAATCGTCCGCCCACATCGAATAGCTTGGAGACGGACGTTTCGCGGGCGACATGCATCACTTCATCGTCGGAGCGTCGCAAAAACTGCAGACATTGTTGAAAATCAAACGGAGCGGTGACGTGAATCTCGAACGATGAGCGACTCATCGGCTCCCCCCTTTCGATACATGCTCGGTGAACAACCCTTTAGCCGTCGGAAGACGCGATAAAAGTTGGATGGGGTTTGAAAGCCGACCTCATAACAGATGGCGAGATTGCTCATGTCCGTCGTCCGCAACAGATGGGCCGCCTTGTCGATGCGAACCTTTTCGAGCAGACGGCGCGGCGTCTCGCCCGTCGCTTGCGTGAACGTCCGCTCGACGTAGAACGGGCTCAAGCTGACGTGCTCGGCAATCTCCTCAAGCTTGAGCGGCCGTTTGTAATGCGTGAGCACGAACGCCGTCACGTCATGGACGAGCGCGCTCGCCGGACTACGGTCGACCTCGGGCTGACATCGTTTGCACGGCCGAAAGCCAGACGACTCCGCTTCAGCTTTCGTCTCATAAAAATCGACATTCTCCCGCTTCGGCTTCCGCGAGCGGCACGAGGGACGACAGTAAATCCCGGTCGTCTTGACCGCGGTATAAAACTGTCCGTCATACGTCGCGTCACAGACGAGCACTTTCTCCCACTTCTCTTCAAACGTCAGCATCTCGTCACCCCCTTTGTTCCACTGTATCAGATTGATTTTCGTTCACTCGTCCTATTTCTTGCGTTTACAGTCTACATTCCCGCGATTTATGAATCTCATTTATTTTGAATCCGTCTTC
Source organism: Exiguobacterium sp. s36 (assembly GCF_018618345.1). NCBI lineage: Bacteria > Bacillati > Bacillota > Bacilli > Caryophanales > Exiguobacterium > Exiguobacterium sp. s36. The sequence continues at coordinate 65,358 of NZ_JACSLW010000003.1, read as the reverse complement.
CCGTCTGACTCGTACTATGATTACACGACTCAATTGAGTACACTTTAGCTAATCAAGATTTCGATAGTTTGTCAGAAGGAGCACATACGATGCAAAAGCGATTTTCCTGGAAACAACTGAAATGGTTGCTTCCATTCCTATTGATTGGATTGATTCTTTATCAGAGCGGTCAGGAGCTCCAAAACCTGTCGCTCGCCGCGGCGTTTCAAACGTTAGAGGCGTTGACGGGCTTCGAACAGATTGCCTTGATCGGACTCGGACTCGTCGCCGTTTTGACGATGACCGGATACGACTACTTTCTACTGCGCTCGCTCGACGTCCAGCTCCCGCTCTCGAAGCTGCTTCGCGCGGCATGGATCACTAACGCGATGAACGGCATGATCGGGTTTGGCGGCGTCATCGGCATCGCGCTCCGGACGTCGCTGTATCGACCGTATACGGATACGAAGCGTTTGCTCTGGGCCATCGGTTGGATGACCCCGACGCTCATCAGCGGCTTGTCGCTGCTTGCCGCAGGAGTGCTCATCGGACTTTTCCCGGCCGGCGTGCTCACCGGAACGAAACAATGGATTTGGCCCGTGCTCCTCGCGACACTCGCCGTCCTGCCGCTCTACATATACGTGACGCGGAAACGCTCGAACTTAGATTGGACGACATTGCTCGGCTATATCGCGACGTCGCTCGCCGAATGGGTGACGGCCGGACTCGTCGCCTTGTATGCCCTGCATTTGCTCGGAGGCGAAGCACCGCTCACAGCCATGATGGGTGTCTTCATCGTCGCGACTATCGTCGGGGTCGTCTCGCTCGTCCCGGGTGGTGTTGGTTCGTTTGATCTATTATACCTCGTCGGGATGACCCAGCTCGGCATCGACCAAGAGATTGTTTTGTCTTCTTTGATCGTCTATCGCTTTGTCTACTTCATCGTCCCGTTCATGATCGGCCTGTTCTTGGCGGCTCTCGTCTTCGGGGACCAGGTCGTCAAACAGATCGAGTATAAGCCGATCATCGGGTCGTCTTATGAAATCGGAACCGTCGTCTGGCGCATCGTGTCGCGCACACTCGCCAAGACCGAACGGCTCGCCGGAAGCCTGATCGCATTGATGACGAGCCTCGTCTTGTGGTTCCAGACGCTGTTACCGAGCGTGTCACCGCTCTATTCGACCGCCCTCTGGTTACAGTGGGTTGGCACGCTCGCGCTGTTCACGGCCGGTCTGTTGACGCTACTGACCACGTTCGGGATGTACATTCGGACGAAGCGTGTGCTCTGGCTCGTCGGGGTCGCAGTTTTCATTGCCAGTATCGGTGTCATCGCGCGCGGCTTCAATCTGTTTGAAGCGTTCGTCGTCGGTGGGTTCGCCTTGTTTGTCTGGTTGACCCGGACCCAGCACAAACGCTACCGCTCCATCGTGACCGTCAGCCGCTTCGTCCGCAACGTCGCCTATGTCGGCCTCTATGTCGGTACGCATGCGTTCCTGCTGCAGTCGTTCAGTCAGACCGACACGATTTTCTTCGATCCGGAAGCTGCCGCCGCGTTGAGCATCGCCGCCGTCGTTTTGTCCGGACTGCTGTTGATTGGCATCTTCACGCTGTTCAACCGGTTGAAACGTCCAAAGCTCGGCACGTCGTTTGAACCGTCCCGCTTCGCGGCGTTTCAAGCCACGCATGCGACGACGAGCGCGTTCGACTTGGCCTATATGAACGACAAACTCGTCTATTATGGGTCGGACGACGAGGCGTGTCTCTTGTTCGCCGTATCTGGCAATCACGCCATCGTCCTCGGGGATGTGCAAGGAGCGCGAGACGCCGCGTCACACCTATTGCTCGCCTTTATCGAAGAAACGGACCGGCTCGGCTATATCCCGCTCTTTTATCAAGTCACCCCGGACTGGATGCCGCGCCTGCACGACGCCGGGTTCACCTTCTTCAAGCTCGGTGAAGAGGCGACGGTTGATGTCGCCACGTTCTCGCTCACTGGCAAAAAGCGTGCCAACATGCGCTCGCTCCACAACCAATTTACGAAGCGAGGCTATACGGCTGACATCGTCATGAATCCGTCGCCTGAGTTGATCATATCACTGCGCGGCATCTCGGAAGACTGGCTCGGTAATCGAAGTGAGAAAGGGTTCTCGCTCGGCTTTTTCAACGAGCAGGCCTTGTCCCACTATCCGGTCGCCCTCCTTCGTGACGAGACGGGACAAGTCGTCGCCTTCATCACGTTGCTCCGCGGCAGTGATACTGTCTCCATCGATTTGATGCGCTCTCACGGTGACGCCCTGCCCGGATCGATTGAGGTGCTGATTCTGCACGTGATCGAGTGGGCACGGGACAACGATTATGCCCACGTCGGCCTCGGCATGGCACCGCTCGCCTCGGTCGGTGAGCACACATTCGCGTACTGGCCAGAGCGGATTGCGGCCGACATCTTCGAGAACATCAGTTACATCTATCCGTTCAGCGGGCTCCGTCAATTCAAACGAAAGTTCACACCGACGTGGGAAGCCAGATATTTGGCCATCCGCAAGCGTCGGAAACTGCTCCCGTCCTTGCTCAGGACGGCACGGTTGATCAGCCGGAAACGAGAATCTTAAAACGTCAAAGAGCGCCTCGCATGCGAGGCGCTCTTGCTTTCGATTATTTTACGGTCACGCTGACGTTGTCGATCGTCACATCGTGCGCGCCGAGCGGCGAGCCTTCCGTGCGACCGAGCAAGAATTTCATAGCTGTCATGTCTGTCTGGCCCATGACAAACTCGAACTCATACGTGTTCGTCTCAGGAGTAACTTGGACGATTTCGCTCAAGTAACGCGTGTAGGCTGCGTTCTCGATCGTCACTTCCATGTTGCGGGCTACTGTCGATTTGGCGTCAAAGCGCACGACATAAGTTTGACCTGCATGTAACTCGAGACCACCCTGCTCCATGAGCACGCTCCACGGTTCTTGTCCTTCTTGCGTGATGGACAACTGAGCTGCCTCGTTCACCGCTTCGACCGCCGCTTGAGCGTCAAAGTGGACGTACGAGCCCCAATGCGTCAATCCTTCAGTGAATGAACCGTTCTTGAGAGGTGATGGATCAACATCGACCGGTGTCACATCTAGTAATTGCACATCGTCGAGCGTGATTTCACCTTTAGCCGAACCAAGCACGAATTGAAGTTGGCTCAATAAATCCGTCTCTTGGCCCATCGTGAACGGGATTTCAATTGATTGGAAGTCGCGCGTCAACGCCACGTCTTGGAGCGGGAGATACGCTTGTCCGTCCAATCCATTCAAGCCGACTTGAAGCGATTTGATGCGTTCCGACTTCGCGTTGAACCGAAGCACGTACTCACGGCCTTCCGTCAATTGAATGCCGTTTTGGACGAGCGTTGCCGGTTGCCCTTTCTTCGCGTTCGTCACGAACTCGAAGTGACGAGCTTCCTCATCAACTGTGCCTGTGCCTTTCGTTGCGCCTGGGTCAAACTGCCAGTACGTCAAGCGGTCCATTGCCCCTTGATCGAACGTGCCGTTATAGACATGGTTGCCGTCTCCGAGCGCCGGTTTCGTCGCGTTCGGGTCGAGCGCTTCACGCGGTGTCTGTTCGACGCGCACGTTCCCGATTTGAACGCCTGCCGTGCTGAGGCCGACGTTGAACTCGAGGCGTGCCGCGAGATCTGTGTCTTCCGTCATGTCGAACGTCATCGAGTACGTCTGGACGTCGGTCGTCAAATCGAACGAACCTTCATCCGAATATTTGGCGTAACCACGGTCTGGTCCACCGCCGACTTTGACAGCGATCGAGCGGGCCGAGTCGGCACTCGCGTCGAACGTCACTTTGTAGTGACCGCCTTTGCCGAGCGACACGTTCTGAATCAATTGGTGCGAGTACGGCTGACTGCCTGCTTGCGTGATCGAGATATCTGCGAAGCGCGAACCTGCCTGCTCAATCACATCAATCGATCCGACCCCACCGAAGTCCGGGAGCGCCACATAGTTCCAATTCACCGGGTCGAGCGCCTGCGAACCGTTCGTCACGGTCGTGATTGGCTCTGTGTAGTCTTGATCGTAGACAAGGTTGCCGTCTTCAGACGGTTGTTTCGCTCCGTCCGGAAGCACGATCGTTTCATCCGTATATACCGGTTCGACCGCTTCGCGATAGTCGCGGTTCTTCAAATCGAAGACGCGAACGTAATCGACTTTCATATCAGCCGGGAATGGTGTCGTCGCATCAACGTCCCCGTCAAACCAGCCGCCGACGGCCAAGTTCATAATCAAATAGAAGTTTTGGTCGAACGGTGCCGGATAGCTGTATTTCGTCGCTTGGTTCAATCCTTTCGAGTACCAATCGTTTTGAGTCTGATACAATTTTCCGTCGACGTACCAGCGCAACTCGCCTGGCTCCCACTCGACGGCATATGTATGCCATTTGTCGATGCCGTCGCCTTCTTCAAAGTGGTAGTCTTTGCCTGTATATTTATTGTTCGGCCAGTTCTCGCCGTAATGGATTGTGCCGGCGACCTTGTCAGGCTGGCTGCCCCATGCTTCCATGATGTCGATTTCACCAGACGCGGCCCAGGCGCCGTAGCGGTCCTGTTCCGGCAACATCCAGAACGCTGGCCATAACCCTTTGCCGGTCGGGAGCTTCGCACGCATCTCATAACGGCCGTACGTTTGACTGAACTTGCCTTTGGTCGTCAACTTCGCTGACGTGAAATCGTATGACCCGAGTTCGTCTGTCACTTGTTCTTTTTTGGCACGGATGACGAGGTTCCCGTCTTCTACGAAAGCGTTTTCGTTTTTGTCCGTGTAAAATTGTTTCTCATTGTTTCCCCACCCCGGTGTGACCGGCGTGCCTTCGGCGTCTTTTAACCAGTTCCCCGTGTCAAAGTTCCATTTCGTTTGGTCGATCTCTGATTTGTTGAACTCATCCGACCAGACGAGCTTCCATTTCGTGTTGTCTTTTTTCTCCGGTTTTTCGGCAGAAGCGCCTTGTGCGGCTGATAAGACAAGACCGGTCCCGAGTGCAAGTGCGACCCATTTCTTCATTACATTTCCTCCCTTGGCATGAATGAAGGCAGGGGCGACACAATCGACCTTGCCTCTTCTAGTGACGTACAGATTGAAATCGCTTTCCGAAAGCGCTTTCGTTAACGTCATTATAAATTTTTCCATGCCTCGATTCAACCATTTTCTTAAAGTGAAATGAAAATGACTTGAACTACCCCACCTACGCTTCGCTTGGAGGTGGAGGATTCCTGAGTCATCCGGTCTGACGACCGGAACCTGATCAGGCTAGCCCCGTCGTCCCGACGGTTGAGGAGGCCAGGATGCGCTCGGCCTCGCGTTTGAGGTTCAGTCCTGCGTTCACATCGCGGTCGTGATGAATCCCACAACCCGGGCATGTCCACTCGCGCAGACCGAGATGCTTCACGTCTCTGTGTCGATGGCCGCAACTCGAACAGAGCTGGCTCGAGGCGAAGGTCTTCCCGACCTTCACGACGGTCTTGCCGTACCAGTCCGCCTTGTACTCGAGCATGTGGAAGAACGCCGACCAACTGACATCGGAGATGGCTTTGCTGAACTTGCGGTCCTGTTGCATGTCTTTCACCTGCAGGGTCTCGATGCCGATGACGTCGTGGTTTTTGACGATCTCGGTCGACACCTTGTGCAGGAAGTCGGTACGTTTGTTCGCGATCTTCTCATGGATGCGGGCGACCTTGCGTTTTTGTTTCTGGTAGTTCTTCGCCTCGGACAGCTTGATGTTCTTGTTCAGGGCGATGAGCTGACGACGGGAGAGTTTTCGTTGCTCGCGCGCCAGTTTCTTCTCGAGCGTGCGAAAATAGCGGTCGTTTTGGTACACCGTGCCGTCGGACAGGACGGCGAAATGCTTCAGTCCGACGTCGACGCCGACGGTTGAGCCGGTCTTTGGCAGTTCGTCGATCTCCTGCTCGACGCACAGGGAGACGAAGTATTTGCCCGTCGCGTTCCGTCGGATCGTGGCGCTGAGGATTCGGCCCTCGACTTGTTTCGAGTTGGCGAACCGGACCCACTTCAACTTCGGCAGCTTAAGCCGGTTGCCGACGATCGACACCTCAGGAAGTTGAGACTTGCCTTGGATGTTCGTCTTATAGGATTGGACGGGGTTCCGTTTCGATTTGAACCGGGGCCGTTCGTTCTGCTTCTTGAAGAAGCGGTCAAACGCTTCGGCGAGGTGTTTGACGCTGGTTTGGACAGATTTACTATCGACCTCCCTCAGCCAGTCGAACTCTTGCTTGAGTACAGGGATTTTTTTCGAACAGGAACCGTAGGACAGTCCTTTTCCTGTCGCCTCGTAGGTCTCTTCCCACTTCGTCAAGAAGTGGTTGAAGACGAAGCGTGAACAACCGATCGTCTTGGCAATCAGAATCTCCTGCTCCGTTGTCGGATAGATCCGGAATTTATACGCTTTATGCTTCAACAAGATGTTCACCTCCCTTAGGTATTTATACCCAAAAGAGAGGTTGGCGATTCATAGCCCACTTTCACTAGGGCTTCGCCCGCGACGTTTAGAAGCGGGAGCATTCTCGCCTAATTTTGATAAAAAGCATCGACTGATGACTCAAGTCGATGCTTCCGTAACGATCCAATCTGAAATCGTGACCGTGAATCCAGGCGCCTCCGGATCCGGACTACAAGCGTACGGTCCAACGCGTAACGTCGACACATCATGGAGATGAGCGATTCGCAACTGTTCACGCGCACCTCCCTCGTATTCGAAGAACACCTCGACATCACCATCGGTATAGACGAGTTCGAACGTCAACCGTCCGTGAATGTCCTTGTTGGGGAAATCACGCGTCGACCAATCCGAATAACCAAAGGACGTGACGACAGCCCCGAGGTGTGACGGTCCGTCCGGGATATACTCGACGGACGTCTTGAGCCAATGGTCGTCGTTGACGTACAGCAGGATGCCGGCTTGATCGTATGTATGGCTCGGCTCCATCTCAATCGTCGCCCGACACGTGAACTGCTTGGTCGACACGTCCGTCACCAAAGCGTGTGCCGTCATCCGGTTGAAGCCGTAATGGGTGTTCCGCCAAAAGTCGGTGTCTGGTGCTGTCTGGAACGTCAAGCGCTCACCGGCGCTCACTTCATTAGGTTCATTGATCCACGTGTATGGCTGCCACATGATTGATTCCTCCCCACTGCCCTCGCATCGCGAACAATAATGGAATCATCCCCTCGTGATACGGGATGAATTCGCCTGAACGAATCATGTCGAGAATCGTCGCCTCGTCCGCCCACTGTACGGCCTGCACTTCTGATTCCTGTAACGTCAATTCATCGAGATCTACCTCTGTCTCGACGAGGTAGATGTCGTCGAACCCCTCGTCAAAGTTGACTGTCAAATGCGGTCTTGTGTGTGATAAGTCGAGTTTTAGCCCGATTTCTTCTTCGAGCTCGCGCATCGCCGCCTGTTGGCTCGTATCGCCGACCGTGGCGCTGCCGCCGACGGTGATGTCCCACATGTTCGCCCAACCGTCTTTGAACGGTTGGCGTTGCTGAATCAACATCTGTCCGTCCTTGTTGAAAATACAGACGTGGATGACGAGATGATAATCGCCGTTCTCGAGGCGGGTGCCCCGCTGCCACGTCCGCCCTGTCTTCTTGCGGTCCACATCATACACATCCCAAAACTCCATCGTTCCATCCCCTTTATGTCGCCGCGCTCGCACCTGCGGCTTGGTCTGCCTTCGCACAATCGATGGCGACGACGATCGAGATGAGCATGTGCTCCATCGTCTCGTCCATCACTTGAATCTCGTAACTGTCGCCCCATGACAACCATTTCTTTTGGACGCTGCCGATGACTTGGCCGTTCTGCATCACTTGGAAGTCCATGTCCCACCAGTTGCCTTGCACATCGATTCCGGCCGCATCAATCGTATAACGCGGTTTGAATAACGTAAACTCTTTCGAAATCGTGACCGTCTCTTGGCCTTCCACATCGACATAGAACTTCGGCAAGAAACTGAACGTCTTTTTCGTGATTGTCGTAATCTCATGGCCGTCTTTGTCCGAAATCGTGAACGATTTCGGTAGCTTCATAAAGCTCCCTTCAACGAAGTACAAATCGTTCTCATCCGCATCTTTGATGGTGAAGCGGCCGCGCAGGCTGAAAACCTTCTGTTTCATATAGAGCGTGTTCATCGTCATCCCTCCGATTTGGTCGTGATACCATATATACGAGTATTTACCCAACTATGATTCACTTCATTGTATTTTCCTGTTTTGAACATCGAGAGGAGGCTTTATGAACCATCAACTTTCAATCGAGGTGGATCTCGATTCTTTAGCCTATGACACACATATCATCGGCAACATCGCCTTCGTCATCGACTTTCATGATTATTTCCCGGGACAGGATTGGTCGGATTTCGTCGCCATCGTCTTGAACTGGTGGGTCGACAATTGCCGTGCCCTCGTATTCGCCCCGTGGCGGGAGACATACTCGTTTCAATTCATGGACGGCCCGATCCGGATAACCGCTGAAAAAGTGACCGCCACAGAAGTTGAGCTCACGTTCATAGAAGATGGCCATCTCCATACGCCTATGGGGACTGTATCACTTCAGGAATTGAAACATGCCCTCATCAAAGCGACACGTCAGTTCATCAATGCCGCGGACCGACACGGCTGGCGAAACGAAGACATCGAGGCGTTACGACACGCGGTCAAAGCGCTCGATGCCTCCTGAATCCAATCAAAGGGACCACGCGGCAACTATCCGCATGGTCCCTCTGTCCGTTTTCCTTATTTTATTTTCCCACGATTCTCCAACAACTCAAAAATGCGCGCGGCTTGATCCGTGTTGTCGATCATGCCCGTGAACTGCTCTTTTTGAGGACCGTATGCATAGACCGGCACGTCGTCCCCGGTGTGACCGTCCGTCGTCCAACCCGTCCCTGAGCGTGCATCAAAGATTTTTTCAATCGCATTGTCAATCTTCGTCACGTCTTTCGTTTCGGCAGCCTGTTGGACCGATTTGATTTCCGCATCCGTCAAGTCGAGGTCGATCCATTCGTTCAAGACGGCTTCGACGTCTTTTCCTGCCTCGATCTGTTTCGCCATGAAGTCCGGCGTACGTTTCGCCGCTTGGATTGGAGCCGCATCCCAGTTATAGTTGCCGTCCGAACCGATCGAGAAGCCACCTGTCGAGTGGTCGGCTGTGACGATGACCAACGTCTCTCCGTTCTCTTTCGCAAACTTCTCGACTTCCTTGAACGCATTTTCGAAGTCTTTCATCTCACTCATCGCGCCGACGACATCGTTGTCATGACCGGCCCAGTCGATTTGGCTGCCTTCGACCATCAAGAAGAAACCATCCTCGTCATCCTGTAAGCGGTCGAGCGCCGACGTCGTCATGTCCGCCAGGCTCGGCTGACTGTCGTCCCGGTCAATCATCTTGTCAAGTCCGACCTCGGCGAACAGACCGAGCACTTGTTCATTGTCGTCCTGCTTCATCTCTTCTGCCGATGTCACATAGCTATATCCGTCTTGTTGGAACTGTTTCGCGATATTGCGGTCCGAGCGTTCGAAGAAGTCGGTCCCGCCGCCTAGCATGACGTCGATTTTATGTTCCCCATTAATCAACTCATCATAATAATCGTTGGCGATCGCGTTCTCACTCTTGCGTTCTTCTTCGTGGGCACCGTATGAGGCCGGTGTCGCGTGTGTGATTTCCGACGTTGCGACGATCCCGGTCGACATGCCGTTCTCTTTCGCCTGCTCGAGGACCGTTTTCACGTCCGACTTGTCGTTGTCGACCGCGATGGCATTGTTGTACGTCTTGACACCGGCGCTCATCGCTGTGGCCGCTGCCGCTGAGTCCGTCACGTTCTCGGCCTCATCCTCTGGATACGTCGACTGCAAGCCGACCAAGTGTGGATCGAACGCCGTCTGTGGCATGTCCACTCCTTCTGTGTCGTTCATGTAGCGTAGCGCCGTCGTGTATGGAACGCCCATCCCGTCCCCAATCATGAAGATGACGTTTTTCGCTTTGCCGTTCTTGCCTTCCTTCGCCTGTACCTCTGTCTCGTTTTGTTGCATCCCGATCAGCCCACCCAGTGCGAGTGTCGACACGACCGCCAATGGAATCACTTTTTTCATAGATTTCTTCATTTCCTTAGTCCCTCCCGAATATGTACTGCGTTTCTGGACTTTTGTAGACTAACGGAAATTTGTTAAGATGCTTTTTCAAGACGGCGTCAATCCTGTATAGGTTTTGTAAAGACAAAATCACGTCACCTCACATTAAACCCAATATAAAAAGGATTGACGCATGGTCAATCCCACTCACTCTTTCAAAGCTGTTTCGACGAACGTCATCAAGGGGTCAAGATTCGTCATTTTCTCGTTGCATGAGGCACTGTCTGTACAAATATACGTCCCAATCGCTTTATAATAGTCAGGATTTTTAGCTTGTTTTGCTTTTGTGATGGTGACGCAATACGAGACTTCTGCCAACTGATTACAGAAGGCGCAAATATTTTTCTTCGCATTTGAGCTTGCCTTAAGCTCGATCCCAATCAGCTGATGATTCTTTTCGCAAAGGATATATTTCCGATTGGAACGCAGGTCGTTCCAGCTCATGTAGGACATACGATTCACATTAAGTTCCGCTGCGTCTGGAAGCCGTAGTTTTTTCTGTTTTGGAAACATTTTTTTCACTTGCTGTTCCGACACTTGCGGAAACGACCGGACGTGAGGTCTTAACTCATCTATAAACCCATCATAGGCTTCGTCGGTTTGTAACTTTGATACGTCCAACATGGCAAGCTGAGCTGATGTCGCTTCAGGAAACAGAAAAGCAATTTTGGCATTGGCCAAATCGATGACGGCTTTTAACACGGAAGGTGGTAAGCTTTTCTTTCGACTATCTCGAATCATCTCGACTTGCTCTCGAATGAAATTAAATTGGTGGTTCTCAATAAAACGCTCTTGCATATTCAGTCATCCTTTCTCAATCCTGACTCCCTTCAGTGTAAAGGATTTCGGACGACCCGATTGTACCGACTTTGAATTAGAACTGTTCTATACAAAAACGGTACAGTCGCAAAAAATGCGCTGTACCGCTAGTTACTGTGAAGAGTAGACGATTTTCCGAATGGTCGTGACCGCTAAATGATAGTCAGCGGCCAACTGCTCGACCCGAGTCCCCTTCTCAAAGGATGTTCGAATCGCTTCATTCCGTTTTTCAAGCAGCTGTTTCCCACCACTGACTGTTCCCCAGCGCTTCTTGTCTTGACCGGTCCGTGGGACGTAAAGCGTCTCCCCTTGGACGTATCGTTGAACTTCCTGAAGCAATTTCTCCGGAAGAATCTGTTGCGCATTTACATACTTCATTTCTGCTCGCTCCTTATTAAGAATCCGACAATAAGGAAGCAAAGCCATCGTTGTCACACGATTTAGCGATCAAATGAAACGTTCTGCCCCATGCAAATGATCGCCTTTGTGACAACTGGCTTTGCATGAGTGATTGAAGACTTAGAAAATCTCAAACGATTTTCCACGTATATGCGCCCCCCTTTCAAATCACAAGATGTTGACCCCATTATACAAAACATCTCGTGATGTTTAAAAGGCAGGCGAACATATACAATGAAGAGCTCTTGTTGATCATCCGTTTTTCATGCTGAACGAGTCCGCGAGCGTAAACGTGATGTCTTTCACGTCGAGACCGCCAAGTGCGAAATAGAGTTGCAAGTAGTTATGTTGATTCAGGAAGAATACTTGCTTCGTCTGCGTCACCCATTCGCCGTCCGTTCCGTTGAACGTGAACGTCGGGCCCGGGATGTTGTTGGCGAACAGCGTGACCGGCATCTGGGCAAGTTCGCCCGCGTCCGATTTCGCCGTGATTGTCACGTCGTACGTGCCTGTCTCATCGACCGAAACAGCAAAGACGTGCGTGTTCCCTGTCGATGTGTCCGCATCACTCAAGCTGACGGCCTCACCGCTCTCAAGGTGGCGATACGTCACATCAAAGTCGATGGCCTGTCCGGCTTCCTCGTCGAGCCCGATCACCTCGACCGAACCGTCGTGGACACCGACGAGACGTTCCATCGCCGGGGCGTTCAAGACGAAGCGGCAGATGTTGGCCGCACTCCGTAACAGTTCTCCACGCGTCAATGTGCCCGCTTCGAGTGCCGTGCCCGTGTTATCGTCGAACGAGTTCGTGTCCGGACGATCGACGACCATGTACAAATCGTTCTGTGACTGGACCATCGCCGCCGTGTTCTGACGGTTCGCCGGCTCGTCTTCATGATGATTCACTTTCGCCCACCAATCGGTCATGACGATGCCTTCAAAGCCCCACTCATCCCGGAGGATACGTGTGTTCTGGTCATAGAGTCCGGCCGTCCACACACCGTTGACAGCGCCGTACGTCGTCATGATTGATGTCGCCTTGCCTTCTTTGACGGCCATCTCGAACCCTTTCAAGTAAATCTCACGCAGCGCCCGCTCCGAGACGATCGAGTCGATATCGTGACGGTGCGCCTCTTGGTTGTTGGCGCTGAAGTGTTTGAGCGTCCCTGTCACACCGACGCGATGCATCCCGTTCAATTGAGCGATCGCCATCTTGCCGGTCACGTGCGGGTCTTCCGAGAAGTACTCGAAGTTCCGGCCGTTCAGCGGGTTGCGGTGGATGTTCATCCCTGGTCCGAGGAGCGTGTCGACGCGATTCTTGCGCATCTCGAGCCCCGTCATCTCGAACAAGTCTTCCACCAATTGAACGTTGAACGTCGACGCGAGGAGTGTCCCGTTCGGAAGCGCGAACGCCTTCGCCCCGATGTCCATCCGGATGCCGGACGGGCCGTCCGCACAGCATACGGCCGGGATAGCGAGGTCGGTCAAACGGTCCGACACGCCACCGAACGCGGCGGCTGTCCCCGGTGTCACGCGCGGCGAGTTCATGCCTTGTCCCCGGACGATGCAGGCTAGATCCTCATCCGTCAATTGATCGAGGAACGCATCGAGCTCGACCTTGCCCGCATAAACGTCCTTCAGTGTGAAGCCGTCGTCACCGACGTAGTCGCGCGTGACCGGACGTTCGGCGAGGTAACGTGCCTCGACATCGACCGCACGGAGCGGCGTCGGCACGTATTCGACCAAATAACCATTCTCGCCAGTGACCGGTTTGATGCGATCGAACGGAGTAACTGGGGCCATGTTCTCGCTGAGCGTCTCGACGACTTGAAGGGATGCCACTTCATACGCGAACACCGGTCGTGCCGAGCGCACGTCGGTCCCGAGGTGAAGCTCGTATGTACCGGCCTCGAGAACGAAGCTTGACGCGTGCCCGGTCGCGCCGTTGTCGTCATAGCTCGCGAAGTCCGTGACCGGGACGCTGAGTGTGAGTGTCGTCCGTTCCCCTGGTGAGAGTGTGTCCGTTTTATCGAAGGCGACGAGCGAACGCGCTGGATTCCCTAGCGTGCCTTGTGGCTTTTCGACGTACAGCTGGACAACTTCTTTTCCTTCAACAGCGCCTGTGTTCGTCACATCAACGGTCACCGTGATCACGCCGTCCTGTTCGCTCGCCGTCGCGACGTCGGTCGTGAACGTCGTATACGACAAGCCGAACCCGAACGGATAGAGCACTGAATCCTTAGCGAACGTCTCGAAATAGCGGTAGCCAACGTAGATGTCTTCTTGATAGATGCCCTTGTCCGCATGACCGAAATTTTTCGTCGATGGGTAGTCCTCAATCGATTTGGCAATCGTATCGGTCAGCTTACCAGATGGTGTGACGACACCCGTCAAGACGTCGACGAGTCCAGTGCCACCTTCCATTCCGCCTTGCCACGTATAAAGAATCGCGCTCGGTTGGTGCGCCCAATCCATGTCGATGATATTGCCGACGTTCAAGACGACAGCCGTCTTCGTGAATGTTTTTGATACCTTCTCAATCAGCGACTGCTCGATGTCCGTCAACAAATAGCTACCCGGGTCGGCCGTGTTATCCCGGTCCTCACCGGCCGTGCGTCCGATGAAGATGAGCGCCAAATCAGAAGCCTCGGCCGCTTCCGCGACGAGCTCGTCCGTCACTTCCATCTCCGGCTGCGACCACGGTTCGCCGGCCCAACCGACACCTTGGTCGAACGGATTCGCCTCGACCCATGTCTCATACGTCTTAAGAAGCGATGCGTTCAATTGAATCCCTTCGGTCGCCTGGAGCGCCTCGAGCGGACTCGTCACATGCGAGACGTTGACCATTCCGCCTGACCCCGTGCCGCTCTTGTAGTAGTTGAATTGACTGCGTCCGAACACAGAAACGGTCGTCCCTGCTTGAATCGGAAGCGTCGCGTGCTCGTTCTTCAAGAGGACGGCCCCTTCTGCGACGGCTGTCCGCGCCAGTTGTTTATATGTATCCCAGTTCAATGTGTAAGTCTTCATCGTGTCATCTCCTTCATTCCATTTGCGATTTCAATCATGCAGTCTTCGGCTTGCGGGTAGTCGCCGAGCTTATCCATAAAAGCGTGGTCCATCCCGCGGTATTGAATCAGTCGCGTCGGTACGCCGTCGCGTGCGAGTTTACGCGCGTACGCCTCGCCTTCGAGACGAAGGTAATCGTATTCGGCCGTGATGATCAAAGCGGGCGGTAAGCCGTTCACATCATCCGCGAACAACGGCGACACGAGCGGGTCGGTCAGCTCGGCCTTGCCTTGTAAATAGATTTGGTTCAACAAGTCTTCTGAATCTCCGAGCGTCATGACGACGCCACGGATTAAGTCGTGATGATGCTTGATTTCATAGCGGTCGAGCGTCCATTCGTAATCGTCTGTCGGAATCGATCCTAAATTGACGACCGGATAAATGAGCGCCTGGAAACGAATCATGTTCGTCTCGTTCGATCGGTCGAGTAAGCAACAAGCGGTCGCCAAGTTGCCGCCGGCACTGTCGCCGGCGACCGCGATGTCGTCTCGTGACACCCCGAGCTCATCGGCACGCTCGTGCACCCATTCGAGCGCTCGGTAACAGTCGTTCAGTCCGGCTGGAAACGGATGCTCCGGCGCGAGCCGGTAATCGACCGAGACGACGAGGGCGTTCGCTTTCTCCGCCAGTAACTTACACGGGTTCTCGACCGTATCGAGCGTCCCTCCGAAGAAGCCACCGCCGTGAAAGAACAGAATGGCCGGTAACGTCTCTTCCGTGCGCGGTCGATACAGGCGCGCCGGGATGTCACCGTCAGCGCTCGGAATCATAACGTGGTCTGTCGTGATGTCCATCGTCGTCACGTCACGGTTGGGCCAACCCATGCTGGCACGGGCAGACGCCAAGTCGAATGACGTTTCCGGCTCGGATGCGGCATAGCCTTTGATGACGGCTAACACCCGTGGATCGAGGTCTCCGGTCACATCAGTGTCTGGGATAGGTTTGATGATGGTCTCGACACCGTCTATTGTGTAGGCTTGTCGAGCTGTCTCAAGCTTTGCTACCAATACACGATACGTCTCACGTGGATTCAACATGATATGTAGTCCCCTTTTCATAGGCAAAATTGACACGTAGATTCAATTCCCTGATTCCTTACTGTTTCGCCCTACTCAACAAGAAAAAATTGACAATTATCCAGCTTTTCCATACCATTCTACTAATACTCCAGTAGAAAGGATCGATGTCCATATGTCACAACCAGTACGATATGACGTCGCTGTCATCGGCGCCGGCACGATGGGCATGTCAGCTGCCTCGTTTTTAACGGAACGCGGTGCCCATACGCTTGTCATCGATGCGTTCGACCCGCCTCATAACAAAGGCAGCCATCACGGGGACACCCGGATGATCCGCCATGCCTACGGGGAAGGTCGTGCGTATGTCTCACTCGTCAAACGGGCCCAAAAATTATGGGAAGATCTCGACCGTACGTCGCAGTATCCGATTTTCAAGAAAACGGGTGTCCTCGGTATCGGGCCACGCGATTCGGCGTTTCTCGATGAGACGATTGCCTCGGCCGAAAAGTATGACTTGCCGCTCCAGCTTTTGTCTAAAGGAGACATCGAGACACGTTGGCCCGGACTCTCGATTCCAGACGACTATATCGGTTGTTACGAGACCGAATCAGGATTGTTATACAGCGAACACGCCATTCGGGCGTATCGTGAGCGGGCCGTCGCAAACGGCGCCGAGTTCGTCATGAACACTCCCGTCAAGTCGCTCGATTTCAATTCGGACGGGGTCACCATCGTCACGTCCGAGGCGACGTTTTACGCCAAGAAAGTGATTGTCACAGTCGGAGCATGGGCGAAGCAGTTACTTCCTGACATATCGCTCCCGCTTCAACCGACCCGGAAAGTCGTCGGCTGGTTCGATGCGGACGAGACGCTCTATTCAGACGCGACGTTCCCGTCGTTCTTCGTCGAGGACGATGACCGGATGTTCTATGGATTCCCAAGTCTTGACGGGGCCGGACTAAAAGTCGGACGGACCGACGGCGGTCAGTCCATCGATCCGAACCTACATACACAAAACTTCGGTCGCTATGAAGCCGACGAAGGCGATTTGCGTCACTTCCTCGCGACGTACATGCCCGAGGCGAACGGTGCCTTGAATCAAGGCAAGACGTGCCTATATACGATGTCGGACGATCACGACTTCATTGTCGATGTTCATCCCGAGCACTCCAACGTGCTCATCGCCTGCGGTTTCTCAGGTCACGGCTTCAAGTTCGGCAGTGTCATGGGCGAAGTGCTGAGTCAGCTCACGCTAGACGGGCAAACATCGTTCGATTTGAGTCGCTTCCGTCTCGCTCGTTTTCGTGCATGAACGACGAACCGCTTCGTTTCGTGTATAATGAAGCGTAATCCAAATTGCTAATGAAAATTTCTCGAATAGAAGTTTCTTACACGAAAATGAGGTAAACCTATGAATCAACCAAGCTTTTCAGACTATCGCCTAAGCGAAGATATCCAACGTGCGCTCGGCATCATGAAATACGAATCACCGACCGAAGTCCAACAGAAAGTCATCCCGCTCGCACTCGAGCGTCAAGACTTGGTCGTCAAAGCCCAAACCGGTAGCGGGAAGACCGCAGCGTTCGGCATCCCGGTCACGGAACTCATCGAATGGGAAGAGAACAAGCCACAAGTGCTGATTCTCACACCGACGCGCGAACTTGCCGTCCAAGTCCGTGAGGATATGACGAACATCGGTCGTTTCAAACGCATCAAGGCGACCGCCGTCTACGGGAAAGAACCGTTCTCGAAACAACGTGAAGAATTGAAGCAGAAGACGCACATCGTCGTCGGGACACCAGGACGCGTCATGGACCACATCGAACGTGAGACACTCGTTCTCGATAAAATCGATTACTTGATTATCGATGAAGCCGACGAGATGTTGAACCGTGGCTTCCTTGCTGACGTCGAGGCGATTCTTCAAGAATTGCCACGCGACCGTATGACGATGGTGTTCTCGGCGACGTTCCCGAACGACATCGAGCGCCTGTGCCAGAAACACATGAACGAACCAATCCGTGTCGCCATCGAATCGAGCGGTGTCACCGCTTCGACGATCGAACACGGCTTGATTGAAGTGCGCCGCGAAGACAAGCTCGCCGTGCTGAAAGATGTGACGGTCGTCGAGAATCCGGACAGCTGCCTCATCTTCTGTCGGACGAAAGAACATGTCGACACGGTTTACACCGAGCTCGACCAGGCCGGTTACTCGTGCGAACGCCTCCACGGTGGCCTCGAGCAAGAAGACCGCTTCGCCGTCATGGAAGGCTTCAAGATGGGTAACTTCCGTTATCTCGTCGCGACTGATGTCGCAGCACGTGGGATTGACGTCGATAACGTCAACCTCGTCATCAACTATGACGTGCCGATGGAAAAAGAGAGCTACGTGCACCGGACCGGGCGCACAGGCCGTGCCGGTAACGCCGGGAAAGCGATCACGCTCGCGACGCCTCACGAGGGCAAGTTCGTTCGCGCCATCGAAGCGTTCATCAAATTCGATATCCCGGAGATGGATGCCCCGACCGAAACACAAGTCGCGCGCAACAAAGCCGCGTTCGAAGAGAAGTTGAGCGGACGACGTGTCGTTCGCAACAACAAGACGGCCCGGATCAACCAAGACATCATGAAGCTTCACTTCAGCGGCGGGAAGAAGAAAAAACTCCGCGCCGTCGACTTCGTCGGTACCATCGCCAAAATACCGGGTGTGACGGCTGACGATATCGGCATCATCACAATCAACGATCAGATGACGTACGTCGACATTTTGAACGGCAAAGGCTCACTCGTCCTTCAGGCGATGGAATCGACACCGATTAAAGGTAAAAAACTAAAAGTTAGTAAAGCCCATAAATAAACAATCTAGGTTTCGGAGAGGAAGATCTCTCCGGGCCTTTTTTGTGTTTAACCAACATTACCGAAAGCGCTTTCGGTGAACTTTAAAAAAATAAGACCTATCGAGAGAACGCTTTCAAGAGCATCATACCGATAACCGTTCCGAAATTCAACTATCCTCACGTGATTGACAAAAAAAGGCTCAGACGATTGTCTGAACCTCAGTCTTCCAAATGAAGAAAATCAATCTTGTCCTCTCGAATCGAACGATGTCTCGACAGGAGGACAGCAAGGGCGGTCATCCGCTCAACGATTTCTAACGGGTGAACCCGCTCGCCTCCGTCCGCTTAGCGTCAGTCGAGCAGTTCTTCCGAGATCAACTTGAATCCTTCGATTTCCGTGTCTTCTTCTAGTTCAATCAACAGGCAACGTTTCCCTTTCACGTTCACTTGTCTCACGTACTTCAAGTCTTGCGGGCTGATTGAGATATTGGCGACTTTCGTATTGATTTTAATCGATTTCGACGTGTATTTCGGGACGACGCTGCTCGCCTTCATCTCATATTGGCGGTCGTCGACGACTTGTTGGAACGCCTGCTCGACCTTCTCCGTCGTCACGTCCTCGACACCGCTCGCTTTCAAGACGATTTCGACAGTGCGGGCGTCAATCATCGGCACGCTCTCTTCCTCGTCCTCACGCTCCGCTTCGGCGAGGATCATTTGGTTGATTTCATCGTAAACGGTAGCGAGCGTCCCCACGTTCACTTCTTCGCCGATGACGGTTTTGACGACTTCCTCGAACATCGCCTTCTCCTCGACCGCCGTCACAATCTCGGTCCCGTTCAAGACGTTCTCGATAAAGCCAAAGTCCGGTTGATGAGCCTTTTGCGCGGCGTACAAGATATGGTTGACGTCGGCCGCGTTGTCCGTGAAGCACGGGAACATGAAACCACCAATCGGGGCATCGAGTTTGATGACCGGATTGATGAAGATATTCGACTTGAACTCCCGCTCGATATAATCGAACACGAGCGACTGTTTCGGGAGCTCGGTCTGGTTGATGCTACATAGGATGAATCGTGACGTCCATACCTCGTCACGCATATCGATTTCCGTCTCCTCCGAGTGACGGCGTGTCGGCTTATTGTATTTGAAGCGAATGAACGTGACGACCATATCTTTCTCAAACGGTGCCTCCTGGACCATCTTGAGCGCGATCCGCTGCATCATACCGGCCCACTCTTCGATCTCGTCGGTCCGAAGCGCCTCATACAACAACGTCTGCGTATGGTCGGTCTGGCCCGGCTCCGGATGTTGAAACTTCACTTCGAATAGCTTCTCGTCGATTTTGCCGCCGAGCACTTTCTTGAAGTTGGCGAGAAACAGCTCTTGGTGCTCCTGCTCGACAAACGGGAACGAGCGTAACTCCTCGTAAAAAATCTCGTTGCTGTCTTGGCGAATATAAATATTATAAATGTCAGCGATTTTGACCGCTTCCGCATTCAACTTGAAATGCTTGCGAATCGCCGCGATGTCTTTTTGATTCATTCATCCCAACTCCTTCGTCCTTTACTACAAACCGCCTTCATTATACCAATAGTTGGTGCCTGCGCGTATGCCAGTAGTGCTAAAGCCGGGACGTCTGATGTCATGTATCATGTCCCTGACCTCAACTTTTATAATCTTTGGATTCATTTTTTGTAAATTTGCGTATTTCTCACTTCCTTGCCATGTATAGTCGATGTGCATCGTGCGTTTACGATGCGCGTCGTTCAGTCGTCATACATAATAGGAGGCACAAACATGCTTAAAAAATGCATCAGTTCGTTATTCGCCATCATCTTGGTCGCCACGTCGCTCCACTTCACGACGCCGACCGCCTCGGCACTTCCGCCCAATATTCCATCGAAATCGAGTGCGCTCACGAAGTTGAACGCATTGACCGTTAAAACTGAAGGAACGATGACCGGCTATAGCCGTGACCTGTTCCCGCACTGGAGCGGACAAGGGAACGGCTGCGACACGCGTCAAGTCGTCTTGAAACGTGACGCCGATTCGTACGTCGGTGACTGTCCGGTCACATCAGGGTCATGGTACAGTTACTATGACGGCATCACGTTCACGTCACCATCTGATTTGGATATCGACCACGTCGTACCGTTGGCCGAAGCGTGGCGTTCAGGTGCCAACAGCTGGACGACGACGAAACGTCAAAGCTTCGCCAACGATTTGACCGGACCACAGCTGATTGCCGTCTCGGCCAGCTCGAACCGTTCAAAAGGGGACCAAGACCCGTCAACATGGCAACCGACACGCACCGGTGCACGTTGCGCTTATGCGAAGATGTGGGTCGAGACGAAGAGCCGCTGGGGTCTCAGCCTCCAATCGACAGAAAAGACGGCCCTTCAAACGGCCATCAATGCTTGCGTCTATTGATTCAGAAAGGAGTCTACGATGAACCAGCAATCTTCAGTATTTAAAGCTACTCACGGCGTCATGACCGAGGAAGTCGGCGTCATCAGTGGAGAACTTGAATTACGGACGACGTGCCAGGAAGACGGCACGCTCGAGCTCGCCATCACGTACGTCGGTGCGGCCGAGTGGTACACATTGCCCGGGAAAGACTACAAACTGCATGATGTGCGCGACCATGAGGTCGTGCATCGCTTGCTCGTGAA
This sequence comes from Exiguobacterium sp. s36, assembly GCF_018618345.1. NCBI lineage: Bacteria > Bacillati > Bacillota > Bacilli > Caryophanales > Exiguobacterium > Exiguobacterium sp. s36. Next base: position 44,376 of record NZ_JACSLW010000003.1, on the reverse strand, counting down.
CGTCCTCGAGCGGGCATAACAAATGAGCCGACACGGCATCGTGTCGGCTCATTGTTTGTACTTCTCTAATAATGTCTTCGGGATATGGCAGTAATCGTCCGGACATCGCTCAAGCCGGTCTTGATGCTCGTCCGCGCTTCGGACGTAGTTCGTGAGCGGCAATACCTCGACCGCGATTCGGTCCGCATCGCTTCGGTTGTCGATCAATGTGCGTGCGACTTTCAAATGGCGTGGGTCTGCACTATAGACGCCGGTCCGATACTTTTCGCCGACATCTTCGCCTTGGCGATTGACGCTATACGGGTCGATGATTTCAAATAAGTAATTCATCAACTCCTTCATCGTGACGACGCTCGGATCGAACGTCGTTTTGACGCATTCGGCGTAGCCGTCATATGCTCCGTCAAGCGTATCCGTCGCCCTGTTCGCCCGTCCGGCCTCTGTTTCGATGACACCGGGTAACGTCTTGATGAACGCTTGGACGCCCCAGAGGCAGCCACCTGCTAAATAAACGGTTTCGATCAGTCTCACTCCTTGTCTGTCAGGTTTAGGTAATTCTAGTTATACTATCGTTATACATGATTATATCCAAAAAGGAGCACCATTTTGAAAACAATCAGACTCGCTCTTCTTCTATCCGCAGCACTCCATGTGATTTATGTTGTCGCCACGTTCGGAATCGGCTTCATCCGCACGCTCAATTATGAACCCGACATCATCGCCGAGGCGGATAACGTCACCATGCTTCAAAACGAGGTGACCCTCGGGACGACTGGGTCGCCATTGATCTACGTCTTCACATGGATTGGTCTTGCCGTCCTTCTGGCGCTTGGGATGTTCACCGCTCAACGGATTCGCCAAACGCGTTAACCAAGAATACATGCGTTACACGGTTACAGATGCCACTTTAGGAGGGATATCGTTTGAATCTTATTCAGCAAATCAGACAAATCTACGTACCGGTGCACGACTTGGATCGCGCGGTAGGTTTCTACCGGGACACGCTTCAACTTCCGCTCTTATTCCAAACAGGCAGCCTCGCCTTTCTAGAATGCAACGGCGTTCGGCTCATGTTGTCGCGTCCCGAGAATGAAGATTTTGCAAAAGCGAGCTCCGTGCTATATCTCCAAGTGAACAACATCACTGAGGCGTATGAACAGCTTTTGGCGAAAGATGTTCAGTTTATCGACCAGCCGCACCTCGTCGCGAAAATGGAGAACCTCGAGACATGGATGGCTTTTTTCAAAGACTCCGAGGGTAACACGCATGCGTTGATGAACGAGATTGTTTCGTAATAGGAGCAATACGAAAAAGGAAATCTACGCTGCTGTAGATTTCCTTTTCTTATAGATAGCCAAGTCGTTTCAAATCCTCATAGACGAGAGAAGATAGGAGCGTTCTCCCCTTCCCGTTCAAATGGTCTGGATTGTGAAAGTACTCGCGCTGATGGATGAACCGTTCGTCATCCATATAGTTTAAGAACGGGACGTCCAACTCGAGCGCGGCCAGATGTTGATAAACGAGTCGGTCCATGACCGCTTGATCAAAATAGGCGTTGTAGGACGCGTGGACCGGCTCCATCGCCAACACGACGCGATAGTCTTTCGCCTGACAATACTCGATGATGTCTTTCAATCGTTCCATATTCTGCTCGATGTCACGATTTTCCACAGCCTGTTTATACTGCACTTCGACCATCTCGTATTTTCGTTCCGAATAATTCTGGCCATTGTTCACCCACGGTTTATGAGACTCCCATCTGAAATCGCGAATTTCTCGCGACAGCGCCGTATACACGCTCCCACTGTTCAATGCAGGAATCGACGTGTACGTATAATAATCAAACGTACTGACCGGTTCGATGTCTTCCCGGTCCAACACCTGATAATAGTTTTCTTTCCGGCCAATCTCCGCATTACTAAACGTGATTTGCGAGAGCGAGACGATGACGACCCCACCCGGACGCAGATGATCATCATACTGCTTCAACATCTTCAAGTCGTATTCAATCGTTTGGCTCGGCAACGCTAAATCGAGATGCGACAGACCGAGCGGTTTGAACGCATAGCCGAACATCGCGTGCGATGTCCCCAAGTTGATAATGTCTAGCTCGGACGGGTCATCTTGGAACGCCAACACACCGCGGTTGTTATTGTACGCCCACGACTGTTTGACAAAGTCGTTGAGCGGAATCAATAAGAGCGCAACGATAATCAACACCACTGAAATTTTCATCCATACACTTCTCATAGCCATTCCTTTCACTTAGAACCCACCATAAATGAACCCTTCACTCGACACGCCGAACATCAAGACCGACACAATCACGAACAGTTGAATTGCCACGTTCGTGAGAGCCGAACGCTCGGCCAGCCAGTCCCAAGCCGAACCTTTCGTCCGTTCGATATACTGAAACACCTGAACGGTCGTAAAGAAGAAGAGGAACACGAGTAAATCGAGTAACGAAAATAATTCAAGTGCCTGCAGCATGTCGACCGGTGCCCATGACGAAGGTGTCACATACAACTGGGCATGGTGAAACGCTTGGGCGACCGAGTCAGATACGAAAAAGACGCGGGAGAAACAAACCAACTGGAACGTGACCGCAATCTTCAGCCATTTATGAAGCTCGGGCGTCCGGTCCAATCGAACGAAGGACGCCATCTGTTCCCGCTGATGTTTCGTCGCATCCCCGAACACGCGGTACATGCCATGAATCAGACCCCATAAGACGAAACTCCAGGCGGCCCCGTGCCAGATGCCGCTCACCAAGAACGTGATGACGATAGCGACATAGATTTGATGTCGTTTCTTTTTCCCTTTGCAGAGCGGGATAAAGATATAATCCCGGAGCCACGTCGACAGCGAGATGTGCCATCGGTTCCAAAAGTCGGCAATTGATACCGCGAAATGAGGCTGTCGGAAGTTCTCCGTCAACTTGATGCCAAATAGTCTCGCTGTCCCGATGGCGATATCGCTGCAGGCTGAAAAGTCGGCATACAATTGAAGCGAGAACAGCATCGTCCCGAGCACGATTTCGGAGCCGGTCGGGTCTGGCTGACTGAACACGCTCGCGACCATCGGCGCCAACCGGTCGGCGATGAGCGTCTTCTTGAAGAAGCCCCAGGCAATCCGCTTCATTCCATAACTGACATGCTCATAGTCGAACCGTTGTTCCGCTTTGAATTGAGGTAGCAACTTCTTGGCCCGCTCAATCGGTCCCGCCACGAGCTGCGGGAAGAAAGCGAAGTAAATCGAGAAATAGCCGTAATGGCGCTCGGCCTTCAGCTTCCCTCGATACAAATCAACGAGATAACTGATGGCCTGGAACGTATAAAACGATATCGCCAGCGGCAAGACGACATCTCGATACGGGATGTCATAGTTCCACCCCATCGATGTCGCCACCGTGCGCAACGAGTCGTTCACGAAGTTAAAATATTTGAACCAGCCGAGGAACAATACCAGCGTGGAGACACCAATCATCATGAGGCGTTTCTTCTGTCGCTTCTCGTCTTGTCGTTCAATCAGGATTCCCGTGACGAACGTAAAGGCTGTACTCACGAGCAACAACGGGATGAACTGGATACTGAGCGTCGCATAAAACAAATAACTGGCCGCCAGTAACAATACCCAGCGGAAGCGATGCGGCACCACATAATATACCGCCACTAAAATGGCGAGAAACAGTAAAAACTCGATTGAAATAAACGTCATATCTTCACCTGATTATTCTAAACTTATACAGCTTTCAACAAAGGCTTCACTTGCACCCGCTTATTGGTTCAGGTGGTGACGAGCTCTCGTTTCGGTAATGCGGCATACAGAATTTTTCCAGATTCGTTCCGGGGAATGGCATCGATTTGTAGAATCGTGACCCCTCTTGTATGCATCATGTCCTTGATGACTTGTTTGATGGCGGGACGGTCATCGTGCAACGTGTACACGTACAGCTCATCATCCGTTCCCGTACAGACACACTCATGTCCGTGTGCTCGTAACAGGTCCTCCACTTCATCGAGGCTAATCCGGTTCCCATGCATCTTAATCATCCGCTTGATGCGGCCGACGATAAAGAAATAGCCGTCTTCATCCATATACGCCAAATCACCCGTCTGCAGGACGCCCTCGTTCTCATCTCCGCTCGCGAGATCGGATAACGCCTCGGCATACCCGAGCGACACGTTTACTCCCTGATACATCAACTCTCCGACGATGTTAGGCGCAGTGATCAGTTCACCTGTTTCCTTGCGAAGTGTCAATTCACCGCCTGGGATGGCGATACCGATGCTACCCGCCTTCTCCTGATTCTGGTCAGGAGGCAAATACGACATGCGGGCCGTCGCTTCCGTTTGACCGTACATCGTGAAAAACTGAATGCCTTTTCGTTCGCAGATGTCGGTAAACGCACTCGCTAAATCCGGATTTAATTTTCCTCCGGCTTGCGTCAGTTTCGTCAAACTTGGTAGCTCCATCGTCTCGAACTTGAGCCGTTGTAGCATCTCGTAGACGAACGGCACACCGCCGAACGTCGTCACATGCTGATTGCGACATATCTGCCAAAATTCCTTCTGCATGATCGACGCCTCCGTCACGACGATGGTCGCCCCGGACACGAGGTGGCTGTTGATAATCGACAGACCATACGAGTAGTTCATCGGCAACGTCGTGATCGGACGGTCGTCTTCAGTGATAGTTAAGTACGATACGATCGATGCCGCGTTGTGGAACAGGTTGTCGTAGCTGAGCCGTACCAGCTTCGGACTGCCCGTACTGCCGGACGTCGTCAACAGGAGCGCGAGCTCGTCATGCAGTTCATGCTCAATCACATGAGGACACTCAAATAGCGCATAGTCCCCATATTCGTAAGTCGTGTCCATCTCCTGCATTAATTGCTCATGCTCCCGATTCGCCCAAATGTGCGTCGGTCGATAGCGGTCAATTAAGTTCTGCAGCTGTTCCGAATGAATCGCTGCATCCAACAGGAGTGGCACGATGCGTCCGCGCAGGAACCCGACGTAGCCGAAGAGTGACTCTTTATTGTTAGCACACAAACAAAAGACGAGCGTTCGATCGCCGACCTCACGCGCAATCGCGTCGGCCGCCTCAATCATCTCTTCGTAGGAATACGCACGATTCGCATAAATGGCGGTGCGTTCTCCATACTGACCAATCGTATCGAAGCGTTTCATTAACCGAAGTCCACACCCAAGCGTTTCAATAAGTCGATGCCAGACTGATACGTGTTGAAATCTGTGATCACATCGGAATCGAGATCGACGTCAAAAGCGTCCTCGAGCTCCGCAATCAATGTCATGTGGCCAATCGAATCCCACTCTTTCGTGACACCGAGCTTCATTTCTTCGAATGACGCGTCTGGCTCGACATCGAGTCCGTTGATAAAGGCTGTTTTATATAATTCGATATTGTTCATTGGATGAATTCTCCCCCATTTTAGATAATTGATAATGATAATCATTTGCTATGTGATTTTATCACATCGGTTTTTTGACGGCAATACGACATCGGATCATTCATTTTTCTAACTAATTTACTCAATTCTAAAAATATGAGGCTAGATTTTGAGTACATCAGCGAATTTTAAAAAGAATTGAGTCATCAATAATCGATGACTCAATTCTTTGATCTATTCAATAAAATTCGATGGTAACATTCTCATATCCATTAGAGTTCAAAAATGAAATCAACAATTTTTCCGTTGCTTTGTCTGCTTCTTTTAAAAAGCCTTGACTTACTTTCTTCTCTTCAACTTTTTCTTTATCCTTTGTAATCTCGTCCATAATCGTTTGGGAAGGGTAGTCAGAAAAAATGTTTCCTTTGATGTCTGTTACTTTAGTATTCTCCGTTTCAGCAACGTTATCGAGAATTTTAGACTTTGGCACTTGCACCAACATACTTTCATCTTTGTCATCGTAAGATAATTTAATATTGCTAAAGTCAGTTCCGGCTTTCAAATATCCGGAATACTCGATTAGTTTGATTGCTTCAGCGAATTTGATGTCCGATAATCCTATTAAAGAGACCTCTCTATTAGTGCGACTCACAATGACATGGCTATATTCATATTTCAATGTTGCTAGCTCTGACAACTCTACAATCCTATCTTGAACTAAAGCTGTATCTGAACTCTTATTAGTTGTGAATTCAAACGGTTTGAATTGAAATAAAATAATTGCGCCAACCATCACAGTTCCTAATACTAGAATCAGACTTGATATCATCAGCTTTTTCACAGTCGCATCCCCTTAAAAAATATGTAATTTTTATCCTTGGATTTATTATACGTTTTTATCTTTTATTTAATAATATAAATTTCGATAAATTAAAATAGATTATTAAATTACCTCCATACTAAAAAGACCACCTGTGATCCTCTGGTAAACAGTCATCGCACAGCAGTTTCCCTTTAAAAGTTGCTCCATTACACAACTGTAACAATGGATCACTTTTTTCTCTATCTGTTATCCAACGTCCACAAGTTGAGCATTTTCCACAATTCATTGAACCTGGGTCCAAGACAACCGTGGAGGAACTTTCCCATTCCACATTCACTTCATTCGTACCTATTCTGATTTTTTGATCATGACACAGCTCATTCGCAATTTGATCAATCATCCCAAAATCTTTACGTACTTCCGTTTCGTCTACTTCCACCAAAAAAGATGCATTGATTAAAACTGTTTTTTTCAAAGTTAACTCTCCTTCCAATCATTCAATTCATGCGAGTTTTAATCAAAGTAGGTACTTGATTTTCAATGCTCTTAAACTTTTTCAATATGATTAGCATTCGGTAGCCGAAAACATTTACCTGCACAAAAAGCGTCAAAGACAGAAGCTGCCTTTGACGCTAAACAAATATATATGTGGTTACTTATGATAAGGCTCATTCCGGTTGATCCGATACGCTCGATAAATCTGTTCACACAAGACGAGCTTCATCAATTGATGCGGGAACGTCATTTTTGAGAAGGAGATCGTATCATCCGAGCGTTTCATGACGTCGTCCGATAACCCGAGCGAGCCGCCGATGACGAACGCGATTTTGCTCTTGCCGTATGTCGCCAAGTTGTCGAGCTCGCGGGCGAACTCTTCGCTCGTTCGTTGTTTGGCATCGATGGCCAAGGCAATCACATGCGTGTCCGGACTGATTTTCGCCAAAATCCGCTCGCCTTCTTTTTGTTTTACTAGAATCATGTCCGCCTCACTCAAATGCTCGGGCGCTTTCTCGTCTGCGACCTCGATTTCCTGCACTTTCGCGTAGGCCGACAAGCGTTTTGTGTACTCGGCAATCCCTAGTTTCAAATACTTCTCTTTTAGTTTGCCGACCGTGATAATTGAAATATTCATCCAATTCTTCCTTTTTCCACAGTTTTTTTGGAGTTATCCATAGGGTTATCCACAGAGTTATCCACAAATCCACATGTTGATAATCATTTTTTGCTTGACACAACATATGTTGCGTCGGCATCACAGAACTCACATGTCACTTGTCCACTTGTGGATAGTTCTTCGAGCAACGGGTATTCCCCCGTCTCATCGACAATGATATCTAAAGCGATTTCAACATGTTCCTTGCATACTTTTTTTTCCACAATGTTTCCTCCTTAAAAAAGAAGCGTCGCCGCTCCTTTAGGTTGCTTCAGTTAATGTGGCCTCGGTCTTGTCTGCCTTGCCGCGTCGTGTATATTCAATCGTGACCTTATCCCCAACCGTGGCGTCTCGGTACAGGGCGTCTCGCAAATCGACGTAACGTTTGATGTCACGGTCGCCGATTTTGACAATGACGTCACCGACGCGGAGGCCCGCCTCTTCGGCTGGACTGCCGGGCGTGATTGCCTCGACGAACACCCCGTCTTCGTTATCAAAACTAATCCCATACTCTTCCCGGACGTTACCCGGTACGGCGATGACTTCTTGAATCGTGACACCGAGCTGGGCCCGCGTCACTTCCCCATCACGCTCGAGCATATCGATAACCGGCAACGCGACGTTGACGGGAATCGAGAAGCCGACCCCTTCGACGCTCGCCTCGGCGATTTTCATCGAGTTGATGCCGACGAGCTCGCCGCGGATGTTGATGAGTGCCCCGCCGGAGTTACCCGGGTTGATGGCTGCATCGGTCTGGATGACCTCGGCGTTATAATCCATGAGGCCGTCACTGTTCGTATCGACCGGCACGGTGCGTTCGACACCACTGACGATACCACGGGTGACCGAGTTTGAAAAGACGCCGAGCGGATTCCCAATCGCCATGACGGTCTCGCCTGCCTGGAGCACGGTCGAGTCCCCGAGGGCAATCGGGGCGACGTCGATATTGGCCGGCAGTTTGACCGATGCGACAGCCAAATCGTTGAGCGGGTCTTCTCCGAGAATCGTCGCCGAAGCGACTTGTCCATCAGAAAACGCGACGTTAATCTCATCCGCTTCTTCGATAACATGGAAGTTTGTGACGATATACGCCGTGTCGCCGTCGACCTTATAGATGACACCAGAGCCCGCTCCGGCCTCCCACTGCGAGTCCGAGGTGAACGCCCGCTGGATGTTCGTAATGCTGACGACGGACGTCTTAGCGCCCGTCACAGCGCTCGTGATGTCAGATTCCGTGACAGTGACGGCTTGTTCCGTCCGAATCAGTTCATTCGTCACAAAACGAGAGGTTGGGGAATCCCAGAGCATCATCGCCAAAAAGAACAAAGCCGCTCCTAAGAATCCGCCAACCCCTCCGAGTAACAACGGTTTTAAGTTCACTCGCGGCTTATGGCGCACATGTTCTTCTTGCTTCGGGCGCCACTCGCTACGAGATGGGTACGTCGGTTTTACATCGTTCATTGTATCTGCTTCGTGCTCTAAAGGTTCGACGTCTTGAGGTTCATACTCATGGTGTCTCTCTTCATTCACGACGCGTCCCCCCTTCAAGACAGTGTGTTATCTGTCTTTTCCCAAGTTCGCTTATAAAGAAACGAGCGAAGTGGGGGTCGATGGGTCGGTATCGCACAATTTGATGCGACCGAGGTCGACATCACGCGTCCCAAGTGTTTGCGAGACGCTCATTTGAGCGAGCTCTTTCATGTTGTTATCTTTACTGAGGTGAGCCAAATAAATTCGTTTCGTCTGGTCTCCGATGACCTCGCTCATCGCGATGGCCGCGTCTTCGTTCGAGACGTGACCGTAGTCCCCGAGTATCCGGCGCTTGACGCTCCACGGGTAACGTCCCATCTGGAGCATCGAGACGTCGTGGTTCGATTCGAAAATAAAGTCATCGGCCCCGCGGATTACACCTTTCATCCGGTCGGACACATAGCCCGTGTCGGTGATATGGGCGAGGCGTCTGCCGTCATGGGCGAATTGGTAGAACATCGGGTCGGCCGCGTCATGGCTGACGTTGAACGACTCGATTTCGATATCCCCGAACTGTTTAATCTCGCCTACCTCAAAGTGAAACTTCAAGGCCGGGTCGACCTTTCCAATCAAGGATTCCATCGCGTCCCACGTTTTCGCGTTCGCGTAAATCGGTAAATTGTATTTTCGAGCGAGAATCCCGACACCTTTAATATGGTCGGAGTGCTCATGCGTGACGAGCAGTGCATCGATACCGTCAAACGATCGACCGATTTCGGTGATGCGTTGTTGCATCGCCTTCCCGGTCAATCCGGCGTCGACGAGCAATTTCGCCCGTTCCGTCTCAATGTAGAGGGCGTTTCCGGTCGAACCGCTCGCAAGCACACTATAGCGTAAAGTCACTCGATCACTCCTTTCATTCTTCTGAATCAAATTCGACCCGTTCGACGGTCCCGTCGATCGCATTGACGAAGTAGGCGTCCTCGTCAATCGTGATCGCCCAGAGCGGCGGCATGATAATCAGGCTGCCGGAACTGTCGAGCGGCAGGCTATAGAAGCCTGTATTGATGGCTCGCATCTCTTGATTCGGCTGGAAGTATTTCCGGGCCGCGAGTTGCGAGATCGCCTCGCTCGCCGTCAAAACGAGATCGTCTTGCGACTTCGAGGACAAATTCGTCAAATGACGTTGTTTATAGTCGGTCACTTCGAACGCTTCGTTCAGTTGAAGCAATAAAAGCGACGGACCGATGTACTGTTCCGTCTCCCCGTTGATTTCGGGGTTCGAGAAAATTTTATTATTTTCATACGTCTGTACGAAAGCGACTTGACGCGTCTCGGCGTCATATCGCCAGTACGCATATTCGGAACCGAACGGGACGTACTCTGAGACGAACGTCGCCGCGGTCGTCCGCAAATCGTTTTGATCGAGCGGGACGGGCTGTTTGAGCTCGACTTCGAGCTGCATGTTGTCGAGTGTCGTCGCCAGTTGGGCTTCCCGATTCTGCGTAATCATCGAGGCCGACATCTGTTCCGACGAGCCTGTCAAATAGCCAATGTCCCGACCCATCCGTGGCAACTTCGACGCATCGACGTTGCGCTGGTCCAAGATTTGCGCGATTGACGTATTGTCGTTCGTCACGACCTCCGTCGCCCACGTTTCCGTCAAGAGCTGGAACAACAGGTAGATGTTCAGCGCGAGGAAGGCGAAGAGGAGAATCGTTTTCGCTTTACTCCAGTCCACGATACATCATCCTTTCTGTCCAGTCCTCCGGTTGATCGAATGGAATCCATCTTCCGGCTTCCCGAACGAACCAGTTCGGGGAGAACGTGACGTAACGGCTCGTGTCTTCATTGTATTCAATCTCATAGCCGAGACGAATCTCAGTCACGTTTTCAAATCGTCCTGCGTTGACGAGCGTATCAACCACATCTTGTCCATCCGCGAGCTGCGTCGTCCCGACCGAAATCAAACGATCGATTTCGAGATGGTGCCGGGTGATCGACCGGACTTGCGTCCCGTCGTTCTCGACACGCAGCGTCGACAAATCGACGGCGTCGTTGTTGATGAACGCCTCCCGTTGACTGAACACCGGGAAACCGTTCACGTGAAACCGGAACACGGTCGTCTCAAACCCTTGATTGGCCGGGGTAATCGCATCGAAGCGAAGCGACAACCCTTGGCTCTCCGACGTCTCATCGACCCAACCTCCGTGGAAGTTGACGAACTCGACGATCGTGTCGAGCCCGATGACCGACTCTTGTTCCGTGCTATTGCGCGACAAGTTACGGTAGCGGCTCGCGTTCAGGTTCGCATCGTACTCGGCGACGCTAATCCCGTTCGTGAGGGCGCCAACAGAGCTGGCCGGATCGACTTCCTGCACGTTCGGGTCACCCGGGAAGAACGTATCGCGCATCCAGTCGAGGCGCGCCGAGATTTGAATTTGAGACACGTCATAGGCGAACAGCTCATTCATCTCCGGTCCGACGACCGGGATATAGTTGACGCGTTCATCCGTATACGTGACACGTCGCATCGCCCGGTCCGAATCTTTCAAGAACAGGCTGTTGACGTCCCCTTGTCCGACTTTCGACAAGCGGCCTTCCCAGAGCGACTGGTCGCTCATGATGGTACGGATACGCCACGTGTCGTCCTCCATGAAGATGAGGGCGCGTTGCGGCACTTTCCCGGACAGGCTGTACGAGCCCGGGAGCATGTAGCTGAGCGTGTCCGCATAATACGCTTCCGGTAAAATCAGTTCGACGGCCTCGTCGACGCCCGCATACAAACTCGGGACGTTCTTGACGGCGAGTGGTTTGAACTCGCTCGCTTCGAACGATTCACGGATGACGCGCATAATCTGCTTCGGCGTGTTCTTCGTTGCAAAGACGGCGTTGTTCTCATGGACGACCGTTTGGGCCGGCACGATGACTTGACGCGCCTGGCGCTGCAACGACTCATCCACCGTCGCGACTTGCGTCTCCGATTGGACCGACTGATACTTCGGATGGTAATCCCAGAGGATGACCGTTTGGACGATGGACGTGACGATCAAGGTGAGCAAGACGAGCGATTTCACTAGTTCTGGCTTCGCCAAGAAGCGTGGTCGTTCCATCAGTCATTCACCTCCACGATCGTATCGAACGGGATGGTGAAGTAAATCGTCGTCCCACGTCCGAACTCACTCTCGGCCCAGATGTCGCCGCCATGGGCGGAAACGACTTCTTTGGCGATTGATAGACCGAGTCCGGTCCCGCCGATATTGCGGGCCCGGGCTTTGTCGACCCGATAGAACCGTTCAAAGATTTTTTTCAAGTTTGATTTCGGGATACCGACTCCTTCATCTTTAATGCCGATGACGAGCCGTTTGGCACGGAGCATTGTCCGGAACGTGATCGTCCCGCCTTCCGGCGAGAACTTGACGGCGTTCGTGATGATGTTATCGATGACCTGCGTCATCTTGTCTTGATCGGCATGGACGTATACGCGACGCTTCATGAGCTTACGGCGGAACTGAATCGTCTCACCTTTCGTCATCTCATGTCGCTCGATGATGTCGTTAAAGAACTGGATAAAATCGAACTTCACTTTTTGCATCGTATACTCTTTGCTGTCCATCTTCGACAGTTGCAACAAGTCGTTGACGAGGCGAATCATCCGCTCCGTCTCGTTTTGTGTCGTCTCGAGGAAGCGCGGGGCGAGCTCGTCGTCCTTATATGCGCCTTCCGCGAGCACTTCGAGGTAACTCCGCATCGTCGTGAGCGGCGTCCGCAGCTCGTGGCTGACGTTCGCGACGAACTCACGGCGGTCTTGCTCGACTTGTTCTTGCTCGGTCACGTCGTGCAAGACGACGATCAGACCGGTGATCGGTCCGCTATGCTTTTGAATCGGCGAGAAGTAGGCGCGGACGAGGAACAGCTCTTCGTCCGTACTGAGGTCGATTAGTTTCGGCGGCATCGTCCCGTCTTCCGGGATGACGATCTCGTCGTCAAACTCGAGCAGGTTCTGTAGGTTCGCACCCATCGCCTCTTCTTCGGCGAGCCCAATCATGTCACGGGCTTGGTCGTTCATCAAGATGACCCGAAGCGAGCGGTCCGTCGCGACGACACCGTCCGACATATTCTCGAGGACGCTCGTCAAGCGGCGTCGCTCAGCCTCGGTCGTGGCATTCGCCTCCATCAGCTCATCGGTCAATTCGTTGAACGAATAGGCGAGTTGGCCGACCTCGTCGTCGGAATAGACTTTAACTTTTCGCGAGAAGTTCCCTTTTCGCATCTCGACGGCTTGACGACGCATATCCGCAATCGGTCGCGTAATCGTCCGTGACAGCAAAATCCCAAGAATCGACGTGATGATGAGGGCGATGAGCGTCCCGGTCGCGAGGATCCGGGTCACTTGTTCCATCTGATTGTAGATGGACTGCATCGACGCCTCGATATAAATCATACCGGTCGTCGTCCCATCGACTTCTGATTTGACCGGAACGGCAACGACGCGCATGCGTTCGTTCGAGTCTTCATAGACGAGCGTCTCTTGCGCCCCGCTCGTCGCGAATGATTTTTGAATGAACGAGTTCGCCGTCCGTTGTCCGACGAGACTCTGGTTGTTCGGGTTCGACGTCGCCCGGACGACACTGTTCGTGTCGATAATCTGGACTTCGCGAATGTCGTCAGCTAGCGTCGTGCTCTCCGTAAACTCAGACAGCAGTTGATCCAGTACCTGGTTCAACTGCTGGTCCGAGGTCGAGTCACCACCGTTCGATGCGATCCCTTCACTGACGTTATAGCTCAGAAGGTTGGCCCGATCGACGAGCGACTGCGAGAAGTTGTTGATGTATTGTCGTTCGAGGGAGCGTACGAAGTACACTCCGATGACTTGCATCGCAACAAGAATGAGCAGCGCATAGATGACGACGAGCTTCCACTGGATAGATTTAAAGAAGTTCGTCCGTTTCATCGTTTAGTCTTCTTCTCCTGCTTTTAAATAGTACCCGACACCACGGCGCGTGATGATATACGTCGGCGTCGATGGATTGTCTTCGACTTTCTCACGCAACCGGCGGACTGTCACGTCGACCGTACGGACATCGCCGAAGTAGTCATAGCCCCACACCGTCTGGAGCAAATGCTCCCGCGTCATGACTTGCCCGATGTTTTGGGCGAGGTAATGGATGAGCTCGAACTCACGGTGTGTCAATTCGATTTTCTCTTCCCGTTTCGTGACCATGTACGAATCCGGATGAATCGTCAAATCACCGATCACGATATCGTTGTCATTGGCACCTTTCGTCTCTGGGGCCGGAGCCGTTGCGTGACGGCGCATGTTCGCCTTGACGCGGGCCAAAAGCTCGCGTGAGCTGAAGGGCTTCGTGACGTAATCGTCGGCACCGAGCTCAAGTCCGAGCACTTTATCGATTTCAGAGTCTTTCGCCGTCAACATGATGATCGGCATGTCGTACTTCTTACGGACTTCCCGGCACACTTCCATGCCGTCTTTGAGCGGCAACATGATGTCGAGCAAAATCAAATCCGGTTTGACTTCTTCGACTTTCACGAGCGCCTCTTCCCCGTCATACGCGACGTGGACTTGGTATCCCTCTTTTTCAAGCTTAAACTTCAATATATCTGCGATTGGTTGTTCGTCATCTACCACTAAAATCGTACGATCCATTCAGTGAGTCCTCCTCTTATCGTTAAACGTACATGTCTACATTGTAACTCTTTTTCTATAGGTTAGAAAGCGTGGTCCATTTCCGTGGAAATGAAAAGAGAGCCACGAGGGCTCTCTATCTTATGCTTCGTAAATATCACGCAAGATGACCGTCTGCTCACGTGCCGGTCCGACCGAGAACGTCAACAATTCGATACCTGTCAACGCTTCGATGCGCTTGACGTAGTTCTGCGCGTTCACCGGCAAGTCTTCGAACTTGCGGATGCCTGTGATGTCTTCTGTCCAGCCTGGGAGCTCTTCGAACACCGGCTTGCACTGTTCGAGCACGCGGAAGTTCGGTGGGTACTCGTCGAGGAGCTTGCCTTCGAACTCATATGCCGTACAAATCTTGAGCGTCTCAAGACCTGTCAACACGTCAATCGAGTTGAGGCAAAGGTCTGTGATGCCGCTGACGCGGCGCGAGTGGCGGACGACAACCGAGTCGAACCAACCGACGCGACGCGGACGTCCTGTCGTCGTACCGTACTCTTTTCCGACTTCACGGATCGTGTGACCGATCTCATCGTCAAGTTGGGTCGGGAACGGGCCGTCTCCGACACGTGACGTGTACGCCTTACAGACGCCGACGACGTGATGGATCTTCGATGGACCGATACCGGCACCGCTCGATACGCCGCCTGAAGCCGCGTTCGATGATGTGACGAACGGGTACGTTCCGTGGTCGATGTCTAGCAACACACCTTGCGCGCCTTCGAAGAGCACTTTCTGTTCTTCGTCGAGCGCGTTGTTCAACACGACCGATGTATCACATACGTACTTGGCGAACTGTTGGCCGTACGCGTAGTATTCTTCGAAGATGTCATCGAATTCGATCGCATCGACTTCGTACATCTTCACGAACATGCGGTTTTTAATCGCGAGGACCGTCTTGAGCTTCTCGGCAAACACTTCTTTGTCGAGCAGGTCGGCGATGCGAATCCCGATGCGCGCCGCTTTATCCATGTAGCAAGGACCGATCCCTTTAAGTGTCGTCCCGACTTTGGCGTCGCCTTTCGCGTCCTCTTCGAGCTTATCTTGCAACTGATGATACGGCAAAATGACGTGGGCCCGGTTCGAGATGCGGAGGTTATCCGTGCTCACACCGCGCTCGTGCAAATACGCGAGCTCCGTGACGAGTGATTTCGGATTGACGACCATCCCGTTCCCGATGACACATGTTTTGTCCGAGTAGAAGATCCCCGATGGAATCAAGTGAAGTTTATACTTCGTATCGTTGAAGACGATTGTATGACCAGCGTTGTCTCCCCCTTGATAACGCGCGACGACCTCGGCCTGCTTCGATAAGAAGTCCGTGATTTTCCCTTTACCTTCATCGCCCCACTGCGTTCCCACTACGACTACTGATGACATAATGAATCCTCCTTGTAGATAAACGTTCTATTCAAACCATCCGTAAGTGTACACTTGCTCTTGTTGAAAGTCAACCTAATACCGAACGATATTTTTAAGTTGTAACCTTTCGTTCGTTATTGACGTGTCATTTCTCGTTCAATGATGGAATTCTTCAAAATCAAGATACGTTTAGGTCTAAAGACCGACCAAAAAGGCGACGTCATGAGACGTCGCCTGGCAGAATCATTCGTCCTACATCGGTGGCGCAAAGGCTTGCGTCTCCATGTTGACGAACTTGTTATATTCTTTTCGGAACGAGAGTTTGACCGTCCCCGTCGGACCGTTACGCTGCTTGGCGATGATGATCTCGATCGTGTTGGCGTCTTCACTCTCTTTGTCGTAATAGTCATCCCGGTACAAGAACGCGACGATATCGGCATCTTGCTCAATCGCCCCGGATTCCCGGATATCCGACATCATCGGCCGCTTGTCTTGACGGCTCTCAACACCACGTGAGAGCTGTGACAAGGCGATGACCGGCACTTGAAGCTCACGTGCGATCGCTTTGAGCGTACGCGAGATTTCCGAGACTTCTTGTTGCCGGTTCTCGCCCGGCTTGCCGTTCCCGACGATGAGCTGCAAGTAGTCAATCATGATCATGCCGAGGCCGTGCTCTTGTTTCAAGCGGCGGCACTTGGCCCGAATCTCGTTGACGCGAAGACCCGGTGTATCATCGATATAGATACCGGCTTGTGACAGCGACGACATGGCGAGCGAGAGTCGCCCCCAGTCCTCGGCCTCGAGCCGTCCCGTCCGTAGACGCTGGGCATCGATATTGCCTTCCGCACAGAGCATCCGCATGACGAGCTGCTCGGCACCCATCTCCAAACTGAAGATGGCGACGTTCTCGCCGGTACGGACGGCCACGTTTTGCGAGATGTTCAAGGCGAAGGCCGTCTTCCCGACGGAAGGACGGGCCGCGACGATGATGAGGTCGTTGCGTTGGAAACCGGCCGTCATCTTGTCGAGATCGCTGAACCCGGTCGCGATACCGGTGATTTCGCCGCTCGATTGGTGCAGTTTTTCAATCGTCGAGTAGGCGTCCGATAAGACCGAGCCGATCGGATGGAAGCTTGACTGCCCTTTACGTTGCGAGACTTTTAAAATGTTCCGCTCGGCGTCTGACAGGACGGCATCGACCTCATCTTGGCGTTCATAGCCGTCCGAGACGATATTCGTCGCAGTCCGAATCAAGCGGCGAAGCGCCGCCTTTTGGTCGACGACGTTCAAATAATAACCGATGTTGCCGATGGCCGGAACCGCTTCGGCGATTTCCGCCAAATAGTTCAACCCACCGATTTCATCGAGAATGCCTTGGGCTTGAAGCTCCGAACTGAGCGTGACCAAATCGACGAGTTCGCCGCGGTCGTTAATCTTCAGCATCGCCTCAAAAATCCGTTGATGGCTGACACGATAAAAGTCGTCCGGGTCGACCCGTTCCGAGGCCGTAATCAGCCGATCAGAATCGAGGATGACGGCCCCAAGGACAGCTTGTTCCGCTTCGACGCTATGTGGCGGGGTGTTGACTTGAATCGCATCACTCATACGTTGTCTACCTCACCTTCACGCTTCTTGAACATGAACGTTTAACGAAGCCGTGACGTCATGATGCAACTTCACCGGCACTTTCGTGAACCCGAGCGCTTTGATTGGGTGTTCAAGCTCGATTTTACGCTTGTCGATCTTGTAGCCCATTCCTTTCAACGCCTCACCGATTTGTTTGCTCGTGACCGATCCGAAGACGCGACCGCCTTCACCTGACTTCGTCTTGACGACGATCGTCTCTTTTTCGAGCTTGTCCTTCAACTGTTGGGCTTGCTTCAATTCTTCTTCGGCCGCTTCTTCAGCGCGTCGCTCTTTCGCGGCGAACGCCTTCAAGTTACCCGGTGTCGCTTCGACCGCCAAGTTCTTTTTAAAGAGTACGTTCTTCGCGTAAGCGTCCGCGACGTCTTTGACGTCACCAGCTTTACCTTGACCTTTAACATCTACTTTTAAAATGACTTTCATTCAGAATCCTCTCCCTCTGTTTCATCTGTCATATAATGATCAATCGCTTCTTGTAATAACGTCTTCGCCTGTTCCCGGCTCACGTTCAATTGCGTCGCCGCGTTCGTCAAATGGCCGCCCCCGTCCAGCATCTCCATGATGACTTGGACGTTGACGTCGCCGAGCGAACGAGCACTGATGCCGGTCCGGCCGTCTGGCAAGATGGCGATGACGAACGACGCTTTAACGCCCTCCATATTGAGGAGTTGGTCAGCGGATTGGGCAATCAACACTTGATGATGCACTTCATCATCCGAAGCGACGGCGATCGCCATACCATCGGAATAAATATCCGTGTTTTCGAGTATATGGGACTGTTCGATATACGATTCAAGGTCTTGACGCATGAAGTGTTGGACAAGCACGGTGTCTGCCCCTTGAATCCGAAGGAAGGAAGCGGCGTCGAACGTCCGCGACCCCGTCCGCAAGGTAAATCCTTTCGTGTCGACCACCATACCTGCGAGGAGCGACGTCGCCTCTAAAATCGATAGCTTGCGCGTCCCGGCCTGATACTCGATCAACTCCGTCACGAGTTCGCACGTCGATGACGCGTACGGCTCCATATAGACGAGGACCGGATCCTCGATGAACTCTTCGCCGCGGCGATGGTGATCGATAACGACGACCCGTTCCGCCCGGTCCAAAATGTCCCGTGAGATGACGAGCGACGGTCGGTGCGTATCGACGACGACGAGGAGCGTCTGTTCGTCGATGAGCGGTTGAGCCTCGAACTCTGTCAAAAAACGGCTATATAGGTCTTCGTCGTTTTCGACTTCATTGACGAGACGTTGGATGCCGACACTCGTCTCGCCGGCCGGGATGACGACGTACGCCTCGCGACCGACAAATTCAGCCAGTTTCATGATGCCAATCGAAGCCCCAAGTGAATCCATATCGGGGTTTTTATGCCCCATAATCAGGACACGGCTCGACTCGCGAATCAAATCGCGCATCGAGTTCGAGATGACGCGGGCTCGAACCCGGGTCCGTTTCTCGGTCGGGTTCGTCTTGCCGCCGAAAAAGCGGACTTTCCCGTTATGACGCTTGACGACGACCTGGTCACCGCCACGTCCGAGCCCTAAATCGAGACTCGATTGCGACAAGTTGCCGAGTTCCGTCAACGTCGTCTCTCCGCAACCAATCCCGATGGAGAGTGTGAGCGGAATCTTATGCTCTTTCGTCGCCTCACGGACCTCATCGAGAATCGAGAAGCGGTTGTTCTCGAGTTCAGAGAGCGTCCGTTCGTTCATGACGAGAAAGAAGCGGTCGGCTGCCGTCCGACGCATATAGATGTGGTATTTTTGAGCCCATTGGTTCAAGAGGACGGTCACACGTCGATTGATTTCACTCCGGACCTGTTCATCCACAGCGGTCGACATCTCGTCATAGTTGTCTAAGTATAAGACGCCGATTACCGTCTGTGTTTCCGAGTATTTTTGTTCAATCTCTGCCTCATCCGTCATATCGAACAAGTAAAGTGTCTGATACTCCCTATTGTAGAGGACCCGATAAACGCGGTCTCCGACTTCGATGGTCGCCTCGTCCTCTTCTTCCTCAATCAATTCGGTGAACGCCGAGTGAATCGAGTCAATCGAGATTCCGAGTTCCATCTCGAGCTCAAAGATGAGTCGAGACTGTTCATTGAACCAGCTGATGCGACGAGCTTCGTCAAAGACGAGAATCCCGATCGGCATGCCGGTGAGCGCTTCTTTCCCAACATCTTCAATCCGATGCGACAAGGAATGAACGTATTGTTCCCATGCCTTGCGCTCTCGTCGAATCGTCACTTGCTGATAGATGAAAAAAATCAGCGTGCCCACGAACAGGGTGATTGCCGCCACAATGCTGTAGAACGCCAATCCTAACGCGACCAACATTCCAATCACATATGGAACGGCGTGACGCGCGTACTGGTTCTTCACTGATGTTATTGCTTCACCACTGTGCATGTGTGCCTCCTAAAATGAGTGGTGTTCCACCCATGATGTCTAAATGGTTTCTGCTCTATCATACCATATCCGCCCGTTTCACTTACACTCCTACATCGGCTCAGAAAACAAAAAACGACCTATCCCGAGGGATAAGCCGTGTGTCAAAAATTACTCTGCAACGTATGGAAGCAAAGCCATTTGACGTGAGCGCTTGATAGCGACAGTAAGTGGACGTTGGTATTTCGCTGAAGTACCAGTCACACGACGTGGAAGAATTTTACCACGCTCCGAAACGAAGCGTTTGAGCAATTCTACGTCTTTATAATCGATATGGGTGATGTTGTTCGACGTAAAGAAACATACTTTACGACGACGACGACCTCCTGGACGACGTGCCATGTGAAGACCTCCTTTTTAGTTTAGTTTTCGAATCGACGCGATCAAAATGGCAGATCGTCATCCGATAAGTCGATTTTTCCGCCACCCGAGAACGGGTCAGCTTCAAAACCTTTGTTTGAGTTCGAGGACTGAGATGAAGTCGAAGAAGCGGCTGCGCCCCATCCTGACCCACTTGACTCACCACCACCGAAGACATCTCCAGCCGGTGCTGTATCACGTTGCCCTGAGGCACCGCGTGGTTCAAGGAAGCGTACGCTATCGGCTACGACTTCTGCCCGGTAACGACGTTGGCCATCTTGACCTTCGTAACTACTGATTTGAAGGCGACCGTCTACGCCGGCCATGCTGCCTTTTTTCAAATATTGTGCCACGTTCTCTGCTTGTTTGCGCCAAACGACACAATCAATAAAGTCCGCCTCGCGCTTCCCATCTTGTCCAGTGAATGGACGATCGCAAGCGAGAGTAAAGCGAGTTACGGCAATCCCGCTCTGCGTGTAACGCATTTCTGGATCGCGTGTCAATCGACCAACTAACACAACTCGGTTAATCATCTCAAAGCTCCCCTTTCGCAATATGAAGCGTTAAGAATTAACGCTCGTCTTTAGTTGTCATTTGACGGACAACGTCATCAGAGATCTTCATGAGACGCTCTGTTTCTTGAATCGCTTTAGGCTCAGCAGTGATGTTGAGAAGAACGTAGTGTCCTTCGCGCATCTTGTTGATTTCGTAAGCGAGACGACGTTTACCCATGTCTGTTGTTTTATCAACAGTACCACCGTTTTCAGTGATGACGTTGTTGAAGCGTTCGATTAAAGCTTTCTTAGCTTCCTCATCAACTGATGGACGGATAATGTAAAGAAGTTCGTATTTA
This sequence comes from Exiguobacterium sp. s36, assembly GCF_018618345.1. Classification (NCBI taxonomy): domain Bacteria; kingdom Bacillati; phylum Bacillota; class Bacilli; order Caryophanales; genus Exiguobacterium; species Exiguobacterium sp. s36. Next base: position 23,150 of record NZ_JACSLW010000003.1, on the reverse strand, counting down.
CGCATTATCTTTCACCTCCTCTTGGACTAACGGCTCCTACCGGTTGTAGGAGCAAGGAGCAAACAAATGTTTTACTCACGTCATAATATACTATCAAACTTCTGTTCGTTTTACAATACGTTTCCGTAAAATGGCTTAAACGTTGAAACGGAACGTGACGACGTCGCCATCTTGGAAGACATATTCTTTTCCTTCTGAGCGAAGTTTCCCTTGTTCTTTGACCGTCGTCATATTGCCGGCAGCTGACAAGTCTTCATACGAGACGACTTCTGCCCGGATGAATCCACGCTCGAAGTCCGAGTGGATGACGCCCGCACATTGTGGGGCTTTCATGCCTTGCTTGAACGTCCAGGCGCGTACTTCTTTCTCACCGGCCGTGAAGTAAGTCGCGAGACCGAGCGTCGAGTAAGCGGCACGAATCAATTGATCGAGACCTGATTCTTCGATGCCGAGGTCTTGCAAGAACTCAAGGCGCTCTTCTGGTTCGAGCTCTGAGATTTCTTCTTCGATGCGGGCACAGATGACGATTACTTTCGCATCTTCTGTCGCCGCGTGTTCACGAACTGCTTGGACGTATGGGTTTTGATCGGCATCCGCCACTTCGTCTTCACTGACGTTCGCGACGTAAAGCATCGGCTTCATCGTGAGCAATTGGAAGTGTTTGACGATCGCAAGCTGGTCTTCTGTCAACTCGGCAACGCGAGCCGGGCGCTCCGATTCGAGGACGGCTTGAACGATTTCAAGTGCCTCGAGTTCTTGAGGTGCACCCTTATCTTTCGACTTGACCATTTTTTGAACGCGCGTGATGCGTTTCTCGACCAACTCAAGGTCGGCCAAAATCAATTCGAGGTTGATGGTCGTGATGTCATCAATCGGCGAGACTTTTCCTGCCACGTGCGTGATGTTGTCGTCTTCAAAGCAACGGACGACTTGGCAAATCGCGTCGACTTCACGGATGTTGGCGAGGAATTTGTTTCCGAGCCCTTCTCCTTTTGACGCACCTTTCACGATTCCGGCGATATCTGTAAACTCAAATGCGGTCGGTACGGTCTTCTTCGGTTTGACGAGTTCCGTCAACCGATCGAGACGTGCGTCCGGCACTTCGACGACCCCTACGTTCGGGTCGATTGTCGCGAACGGATAGTTTGCTGCTTCTACACCGGCTTGCGTGATGGCGTTAAATAATGTCGATTTCCCGACGTTCGGTAATCCGACGATTCCTGCTGTTAATCCCACTTGTATGTCCTCCTCATCCGGCTTTCCCGGGAAATGTTGATCCGTCTGTGGAGTGGGTACGTTCAGTACACCACACCGTCACATCCTTCACAATTATAGTTAGTCCTCGATTAAACCGCAACTCACGGTTGCAACATAGAGAAGAACGCCACTTATTCAGCGGCGTTCTCTTGTTTAAGCACTTTTTTCAATCGCTTATCAAAGTCGCGACGCGGCATGAGCACGCTCGCCCCGCATCCTTGACACTTGATGCGAATATCCATTCCGACCCGAGTCACCTGCCAGCGATTCGTCTGACACGCATGCGGTTTCTTCATTTCTACAAAATCGTTCAACTCATACGATTTAGCCTGCATTTTCCGGCGCTCCTTTAGTCGTTGTGGTTGGCGGCATCATGACGGTACGCGGATACGGGATTTCGATTCCGCGCTCATCTAGCCCGGCCTTCAACTCTTTATGCAAAATCCGACCGGCCGCGAAGTGTTGTGTCGGTGGAACTTCGGCCATGAGACGATAGACGACTTCCGACGGTCCGAGCGACTGCACACCAGCGAGCGTAATTGGTTCGATGAACAAGTCGTGATACTTCTCCTCGACCGTATGGGCGATTTCTTTCAACGCCTTCTCCACTTTATCCGTGTCTTCTTCATACGCGACACCGATATCGACGACTGCGACACTGTTTTCGAGTGAATAATTCGTCACTTGCATGATTTGTCCGTTCGGGATAATCGTCACTTGTCCGTTCAACCCTTTCAACTTCGTCGTCCGAATCCCGACTTCGATGACGGTGCCGTCGACTTGTTGATTTAAATTGACGTAATCCCCGTTCTTATACTGGTTCTCGAAGATGATGAACGCACCTGTGATGACGTCCTTCACCAAGTTTTGCGCACCGAACGAGATGGCCAGACCGGCGACCCCGGCCGATGCGATTAAACCGGCGATATTGACGCCGAACTGCCCGAGCACCGTCAAAATCATGATCAGGCCGAGCACATAGCGAATCGTGTTTTGGGCCAATTTCGATAGCGTCTCATTTTGCCGTTGCGTCACAATATCGTGCTCTTTAATTTTACGCAGTGCGAACACGCGTTGGACCATCGACGTCAAAATGCGTGACGCCACGTAAAGTGCCAAGATGATGAGTGCGACACCGGTCAATTTGATACCGAGACCGATCCACATCTCCGTGTCTTGAAAATAGGCGACGAACCGATTGACACTATCCATCGTTTCGTCGGCTACCGTGCTTAAGTTTGTATCTGTATTTTGTGAAGCCATGTTGTCACCTCTAGCGTTATAGATTCTAACCCATCAAACCATAATTAACGACTTTTCTCAAACCCTACATCCGGACGTTATAAGTTTCGGTGTTCCGGGAATGGGATAATACGGTTTCATTCCGCAATTGCAACTAGACGCAGGCAGCTTAGAAGAGAGGATGAGATTCATGCCGTTTCGCCTAAAACCTCATAAACCATACTCTTTCTTCATCGAACATACCGAACGGAGTGGATCCAAGCTCTTTGCCGATCAACTGCATGATCAGTTGGCAAAGGAGACGCATCGTCCAATCGTCCTCGTTTGTATCGGCTCCGACCGTTCCACCGGTGACTCGCTCGGACCGCTCGTCGGCACGTTCCTTGAGGAGCGCTTTGTCCGCAATATCCATGTGTACGGCACGTTGACAAAACCGGTCCATGCGCTGAACCTTGTCGAGACGCTCCATGAGATTCAGACACGGTTCCATCGCCCCCTCATCATCGCCATCGACGCTTGCCTCGGTCGCTTGTCGAGTGTCGGTTATATCTTCTTCTCAGAAGGACCGCTCGCCCCCGGTGCCGGTGTTCAAAAAGAACTCCCTTCGGTCGGCGAATACAACATTAAAGCCGTCGTCAACGTAAGTGGCTTCATGGAAATGATGATTTTGCAAAACACGCGCCTCCACCTCGTCTATGAGCTGGCCCGTTTCATCACCGACGGGTTCGTCGAGTTCGACTCACGCATCGGGCGGCTTCATCAAGAAGAGGCGGCCATCACCCGACTTCGTCAGTCTCGTGACGAATCGAAATCTTGAGGCGATAACAACGTCAATAGATGTTCCAAATCGTCTTGCGAGAAATACTTCAGCTCGAGGACGCCCCCTTTTCGACGCGGGCGAATCGATACATCCATTTGAAGACGTTCCGCTAGCACCGCCTCGACGGCTTCCACGTCGGCGTCCGAGCGTTTGAGCGTCTTTTTTTCAATGCGCTCTTTTTGTAAATAGCGCTCGAGTCGGCGGACCGTCCATTGCTCGGCGATGACGCGACGGGCAATCTGTTCCATCGCCTGAACCGATTTCATGCCGGTGATGGCCCGGGCGTGGCCCATCGTCAACTCACCGACCATGACCGCATGCTGGACCGCACTCGGTAACCGAAGCAGTCTCAGGCTGTTCGTCACATGGCTCCGACTCTTGCCGACGCGTTCGGCCAGTTGTTGCTGGGTCAATCCGAGCGTTTGCATCAACTGTTCGTAGGCGAGCGCCTCTTCGATCGCGTTCAAGTCGGCACGTTGAATATTCTCAATCAAGGCGAGTTCCATGACGCGGTCCGAGTCGGCCGTGACAATCAATGCCGGGATATCCGTCTTGCCGGCCAATTGAGCAGCCTGAAACCGACGCTCGCCGGCGATGATTTCATAAAACCCACTCGCTTTACGGACGACGATTGGTTGCAACACCCCATAACGTTCAATCGATTGCCTGAGCTCGTCTAACTTTTCTGGTTCGAACTGCTTGCGGGGCTGGTTCGGGTTGGGACGAATGTGTTTAATCGGTAACCGTTCCATCATGATTCCTCCATTCCTTCTGACTGATAGCTATAAAAAAAGCACAGGCTCACTTTTGTGGCCGTGCTTTCGGGATTCGAATTCGAATTTCAACAAATTCGTCTTCTTCGACTTCCTCGGTCTGGACTTCAATCCCGGTCTTTCCGATCAAACTGACCGAGTCCCGGATCGTATTGAGGGCGATTCGCGTGTCACGTGCGAAACTTTTCGTCCGACGGCGTTGCTTTTTCGGTTTCCGCTTCTCTTCTTCAATCGGTGTCGTCAAGAAGGCGACGCGTTCTTCCGTCTCTTTGACGTTAAAGTCCTGCTCTATAATCTCCATGAGCACTTGGAGCTGGAGTCCTTCCTCTTTGAGCGGCAAGAGCGCCCGAGCGTGACGTTCATTGATTTGGCGGTCGCGCAAACATTGCTTGACGTCGTTCGGCAATTTCAACAGGCGTAGTTTATTGGCAATCGTCGACTGACTCTTGCCGAGACTCTTCGCGAGCGCGTCTTGTGTCAGACCTTTCATGGCGAGCAGACGATCGTACGCCTCCGCTTCTTCAATCGGACTTAGCTGTTCGCGCTGCAAGTTCTCAATCAATGCCAGAGCGGCAGTCGTATCGTCATCCATCTCCCGGACGATGGCCGGAATGACCGACCAGCCGAGCGATTTAACGGCGCGGAAGCGGCGTTCCCCAGCGATAATCTCGTAGCGTCCCTCTTCTGCTTTTCGGACGACGATTGGCTGCAGGAGACCATGTTCATCGATTGTGACAGCGAGCTCTTCGATTTTAGCCGGCTCGAATACTTTACGCGGTTGATAACGGTTCGGGAGAAGCAACGATAACGCGATGTCTTGAACCGCGTCATTTGGTTTGACTTCTGCGATTTCTGTAACCGCCACTTCTGGACGACTTCCGAACAGTTTAGCAAATGTTTTCTTCAACGTCGGCACCCCTCTATGTAAAAAATAAGCAGATTCCACTACCGGAATCTGCTTTTAGTTTCACGTGAAACACTATTGCTCAGATTAGCGGCTCTTTCGCTGGGGTACCCGCTTTACGTGGATATTTCCCAGGCGTTTTTCGTAATTTATCTACAATTACGATATTACGCTCACTCATCTCTCCTGGCAATAGGAACTGGTGTGTCGTTTTTACTTTCCCACCGAGCACGGCCAAGGCGTTTTTCGCATCGACCAGCTCGTCGGAAACCTTCGCTGCTTTGAGCGCTACGAACGTTCCGCCGACTTTTGCGAGCGGTAAACAGTACTCGGCGAGCACCGTCATCCGGGCAACCGCACGGGCGGTTACGACATCAAATTGCTCACGAAATTTTTTATTTTTTCCAAACTCTTCGGCGCGTCCGTGATGGAACGCGACACCTTCTAACCCGAGCGCGAGCGCGAGTTCGTTCAAGAACGTGATTCGCTTGTTAAGCGAGTCGATAATCGTCACGTGAAGGTGCGGGAATAGAATTTTGAGCGGCAAACTCGGGAATCCAGCCCCGGCACCGACATCACATACGGTATCCACGTTTGCGAAGTCGAAATGGAACGCCGCACTGAGCGAGTCATAGAAATGCTTCAAATACACTTCTTCCTTGTCCGTGATCGCCGTCAAATTCATCTTCTCATTCCACTCGACGAGCATCTCGAAATACAATTCGAACTGAGCGAGTTGTTTCTCGCTCAATTCAAACCCTTCTGCCTGCAGCGCCTCAATAAATTGGGATTGGTTCATCGTTTCACTCCACTGTCGCGTATTGTCCTTGCTCGATATAGACAAGAAGAATCGAAACGTCCGCCGGGTTTACCCCGGAAATACGTGACGCTTGTCCAATCGAGAGCGGACGAACTTGTTTTAGTTTTTGTTTCGCTTCCGTCGCAAGACCACCGATTGCATCGTAATCGAGTTTCTCCGGAATCCGTTTTTCTTCCATCCGACGCATCTTCTCGACTTGCTCGAGCTGCTTCGAGATGTAGCCTTCGTATTTCACTTGAATCTCGACTTGCTCCGCCACTTCAAACGGCACTTCGATCGGTGCCGGTGCAAAGCGCATGAGCGTCGCGTACGTCACTTCTGGCCGCTTCAACAAAATGCTGGCATGCGTCGCTTCTTTGAGCGGATTCGCGCCAACTTCTTCGAGCACGGCGTTCACGTCAGCGGACGGTTTGATGACGAGTCCGTTGAGACGCTTCACTTCTGCCGCGATAGCGACTCGTTTGTCTTCAAGGTGGGCATGACGCTCTGGTGACAATAGACCGACCTCGTGGCCGATGTCGCTCAAACGAAGGTCCGCATTGTCGTGGCGCAAAAGCAACCGATACTCGGCGCGGGATGTGAGCAGACGGTATGGCTCGTTCGTCCCTTTCGTCACGAGATCATCAATCAGGACGCCGATATACGCCTGTGAGCGGTCCAAGATGACTGGCTCTTTGCCGAGAACTTGGCATGCGGCGTTGATTCCGGCCATGATGCCTTGTCCGGCCGCTTCTTCATAGCCGCTCGTCCCATTGATTTGACCTGCCGTGAACAATCCGCCAACCGTCTTCGTCTCGAGTGTCGGCCAAAGTTGCGTCGGTACGACTGCATCGTACTCAATCGCGTATCCAGGGCGCATCATCTCTGAGTTCTCAAGCCCTGGAATCGTCCGGAGCATTTGATGCTGAACGTCTTCCGGCATACTCGTCGAGAAGCCTTGCACGTAAATTTCTTCCGTGTCGCGACCTTCTGGCTCGAGGAAGATTTGGTGACGCGGTTTATCGTTGAACCGGACGACTTTATCTTCAATCGATGGGCAGTAACGTGGGCCCGTCCCTTTGATGGCACCTGAGTACATTGGCGAACGATGCAAGTTCTCGTCAATCAACTGGTGCGTCCGCTCGCTCGTGTAGGTGAGCCAGCACGGGATTTGCTCGATCGGGTCGAGGTCTTTCGACGTGTAGGAGAAGAGCGACGGATTGTCGTCCCCTGGTTGAATCTCCGTCTTCGAGTAATCGATCGTCTTGCCGTCGATGCGTGGAGGTGTCCCCGTTTTGAAACGAACGAGTTCGAGCCCGAGCTCTTCTAAATGCTTCGACAATTCGACCGAAGGCATCTGGTTGTTCGGACCGCTCTCATACGACAATTCGCCGATGATGATTTGACCGCGCATGAACGTACCCGTTGTGACGATGACCGCTTTCGAGCGGTACTCCGAACCAGTATTCGTGACGACGCCGGCGACTTTCCCGTCTTCGATGAGAAGTCGTTCGACGAGCGCTTGACGAAGCAATAGGTTCGGTTCGTCTTCAAGCACTTTCTTCATATGATTTTGGTATTGGAATTTGTCCGCTTGCGCCCGTAATGCGCGCACTGCTGGACCTTTTGATGTGTTGAGCATCTTCATTTGAATGTACGTCGCATCGATCGCCTTCGCCATTTCGCCACCAAGGGCATCGATTTCGCGAACGACAATCCCTTTCGCGGGACCACCGATCGATGGGTTGCAGTACATGAATCCGACCATATCCGGATTCATCGTGAGCATCGCCGTTTTCGCGCCCATGCGCGCCGAAGCCAGTGCTGCCTCGATTCCCGCATGACCGGCTCCGATGACGATGACATCAAACTCGCCTGCCGTGTAAGCCATAGTTGTTCCTCCTTATTATTTCCCAAGACAAAACTGTGAAAAGAGTTGATCAATCAAACTTTCTTGAACGGTGTCCCCGTTGATTTCGCCGAGCGTATCCCACGCTCGCCGTAAATCGATTTGGACCATATCAATCGGCAAATTCATGGCGGCGCTTCCGAGCGCCTCATCGATTTGTTCGATCGTCCGTTTGATGAGCTGAATGTGTCGTGCGTTCGAGATATATGTCATATCCTGTGATTCGACGCCTTTGGCGAAGAACAAGTTCGAGATCGCCTTCTCCAATGCATCGATTCCCTCTTCTAATAAGAGAGACGTCGCCACAATCGGGCGACCTGCCGCTAGTTTCTCCAGCTTAGAAGAATCCATACTTTGTGGCAAGTCCGTCTTATTGATGATGATGATGGCATTCATACCAGCAATCGCCTCAAACAAGGCCTCATCCTCGACAGTCAGACCTTCGTGCCCGTTCAAGACGAGCAAAATCAAGTCCGCCCCGGCGAGCGCCTTGCGCGATTTCTCGACACCGATCCGCTCGACGATATCTTCCGTCTCCCGAATCCCTGCCGTATCAATCAATTTGAGCGGAACGCCTTTGACGTTCACATACTCTTCAATCGTATCGCGCGTCGTTCCTGCGATTTCCGTGACGATCGCTTTCGTCTCTTGTACGAGCGTGTTCATGAGCGATGATTTGCCGACGTTCGGTCGACCGATAATCGCTGTCGCGAGCCCTTCTCGTAAAATCTTGCCTTGTCGCGCCGTCTCGAGCAGTTGCTCGAGCACACGCTTCACTTCGCCCGCCTTGTCTTCGACGATGGCCTGGGTCATCTCTTCGGCGTCGTATTCCGGATAGTCGATATTGACCTCGACCGCCGCAATCGTCTCAAGCAACAGTTGACGCAACTCGCGGACGAGCCGTGACAAGCGTCCTTCCATTTGTGACATGGCGACGTTCATAGCCCGATCCGTTTTGGCACGAATCAAATCCATGACGGCCTCGGCTTGCGACAAATCAATCCGTCCATTCAAAAAGGCGCGTTTCGTGAACTCGCCCGGTTCTGCCAAGCGGATGTCCGGTTGTTCAAGAATCAGTTCGAGGACACGATTGACCGCGACGATTCCTCCATGGCAATTGATTTCAACGACGTCTTCTCGCGTGAACGTCTTCGGTGCGCGCATGATGCTCACCATGACTTCATCGACGACCTCGTCCGTGCCAGGACGTTTCAATTTTCCGTAATGGATCGTATGTGACTCCACTTTCGTCAAATCCTTTCCAGAAAACACACGGCCCACCGTCTCGACAGCGCGGTCACCGGACAAGCGGACGATTCCGATTGCCCCTTCACCCATCGGCGTCGAAATCGCCGTAATCGTGTCAAACTCTAGCATCATCTTTCCCTCCCATACTTCTTACTACTTCCTCTATCTTATGCATAACGCACCTACTATACACGATATTTGTCTCGAACGAAAGAGTCCGACCTCTCGAGCAACGGTTGCATTTCAGTGAATTACTTTAGTACAATAAAGGAATATATTTCCATGGAGGACGTGATGAAATGCGACAGCAAGATGCCATCGCCACATTGACCGACAGCCTCATCTCCGATACGGACGTGCAGGCCATTTTCTTGAAAGGATCGTTCGGGCGTGGTGAAGCGGACGAACATTCCGATGTCGACTTGTACGTCATGGTCGCCCCTGACAGCCTGAATGAGTTCTTGTCGCGCCGCCGCGACCATCTGGCCACATATCGCCCGATTCTGCTCGAGGACGAAATCGATATCGTAGCCCCGCAACTGATCGTCGTCTATGATGATTTCTTGCATCTCGACTTCTTCACGGTGACGGCGGACACGTTGAACCATCAAGACACAATCACGGTGCTGTATGATCCGGAACATCGACTGCAACATCACTCGAGTTCGCTCACCTTGTCGGATGAAGACTTAAGCGGACACGTGTTTGATGCGATTTGGTTCTTTTTCCAATATACGAAAGCCCGTGACCGCGGCAACGATGTCTGGGCCGTCGAGATGCTTCGGCAAGGCATGAGTCATTTCGCCTATGTGCTCGCCGCTCATTACGAACCCGAACGGGCCGCACTCGGGTTGAAAGACGTGGCCGCCCGACAGCGGATTGAAATCCGGACCTTTTATGAAGCGTTGACACCCGACCATCATGCGACAGCCGCTCGATGGTATATCTCCCGTCTCGAAGTCGAGCGTCCCTTCTTCGAGACGACCGTTGCGTTCGAAGTGATTCGTCCGTTTTTCGACCGACTCGTCATCCGTGAAAAAAGCCGCTCCTAATGTGAGCGGCTTTCGTTTATGCTTGCTGGCGTCTCGAGGAGCGGAGTGTGAAATAGAGCACCCATTCGATCACCCCGACGGCGATGAGAAAACCGCCGAACAATTGGAACAAAACGAGCAGGCTGTCAAACGGGTTCGCCAACATGAGTAGGCCAATCCCAATCCACAATAGACTGCTGAGCATGAAGTACATCCACCGATTGGCGATGGTCCGGCGAAATCCGACGGCTTGAATCAACCGGATGATGCCACCAAACAAGAATAAGGCGCCGATAAAAATCGGGAGCAGACTTGCCAACGTTTCAGCGAAGAAAAAGACGATTAAAGCGATCAATAAATAGATGATTCCCATAAAAAAAACCGGCTGGGAGCCCGTCCCGTTTGTGCCGCAACCCTTGAATGATGGCGACGAGACCGATGATGGCAAAGTAAGCCGCAACCAAATAGACGATCGCATCAAAAAAGATGCGCGGATACAAGATGATGAGTAACCCGATTACCACGTAAAGCGCCGCTTGAATGAACGTCGACCGTTCCAACCGTTTGATGAGCGTCTCCATATGAAAGACCCCTTTCTGATTCGACGATTTCTACCACTGCTTTGTTTATTCCCGGATTTAAGGTTGATCTATCCCGAACGACAAAAAAGGCTGTGGATTGGTTATCCACAGCCTTAGCGTTTATTTACGTTTTTTCTTTTTTGCCTTTTTTTCTTCTTCTGCGAGTACGACACGTTCTGCTTCTTTCGCCGCGATTTTCGCTTCAGCTTGAACTTTCATCTTCTCACGCATCGGGAGCATGATTGCCATCGTCACGATAATCGAGATGATGTAACCGACGACCCAGTACATCGAAAGGGCGGCTGGAAGCGTGATCGACATGACGAAGATCATCACTGGGAAGATGTAGAGCATCATTTTCAATTGTGGGTTTTGTTCTTGGCCCGCCATTGAAATTTTTTGCTGTACAAACGTCAAAATCGCTGCCAGAATCGGCAAGATGAACGTTGGATCTGGTGCCCCGAGGTCGAACCAGAGGAACTGCGCTTCAAAGATTTCAGGTGTCCGACGGATCGCATCATAGAACGCGAACAAAATCGGCATTTGAATCAAGATTGGCAAGCAGCCCGCGAGCGGGTTGATTTGGTACTCTTGATACATTTTCATCATTTCTTCTTGCAGTTTACGTTGCGTCTCTTGGTCTTTCGAGCTGTACTTCTCACGCAGCTTGAGCATCTCTGGCTGCAAGACTTGCATCGCACCCATACTCTTCGTCTGCTTGATCATAAGCGGTAAAATCAAGAGGCGGACGATAATCGTCGCGACGATGATCGAGTAACCGTACTGCCACGTCCCACCAATTAAGTAAGCCGCTTCTTTCAACAACCATGCTAGTGGCCAAACAAAGTATTGCGACCAGAAGCCTTCCGTCTCAGCCGTAATCGGCTCTCCTTGGATCGTCGATGGGTCGACACATCCAGCCATCAACATGATGACGCCGGTCATGACGGCCAACAATCCTAATTTTAGCTTTTTGCTCATAGTTCCTCCTACGCTTTCTTTATCGATTCTTTTGTTTCATCACACGTCTATCGGTCAATCCTAATTAGTTCGCGTTATATATGAAAGAACGAGCTCGGATTGTTATGATCGATCGACTTGTCTCTGCTTCCAAACTTTAGCCCGTTTGAATGCGTGTTTCAAGCTTTCCGTCACTTCATCTTGCGTAAGCGACGTCGCTGGTTTGCGCGCAATGATGACATAATTGTGCGGAGCCACGTTCGGTTCGAGCAAGCGAAGCGATTCACGCATCAATCGTTTCATCCGGTTCCGTTCCACGGCATTTCCCAGCTTTTTGCTGACCGAAAGTCCGACCCGGAAGTGCGCTTGATCCGCTTTTTGCGTGTAGACGACAAACTGACGATTGGCCACGGAGCGTCCTTCACGAAACACCGCTTGGAACTCTTCATTCTTTTGCAGGCGGTATTCTTTTTTCAAAATTCTCACTCCATCCTTCGCTTCAAAAATCGTCAACTAACATCATACCATATCCCATTCGTTTCAACGAGAGTGAATCAGCTTTTTCCGTCCGTTTGTGTGAGTTCTGTGACGATACAAAAAAAGATTGCCCAAGGAGGATTCCTCGGGCAATCTCATGATCTGTATTAGACAGTCAAGGCTTTGCGGCCTTTACGACGGCGAGCTGCAAGAATGTTGCGGCCGTTTTTAGTCGCCATGCGTGCACGGAATCCGTGGACTTTCTTACGCTTACGGTTGTTAGGATTGAAAGTTGGTTTCATTGTTAAAGCACCTCCTCAAGGTTAACGCTCTATTAGCAAGTTATAGTTTCATTTAAGGCAGTCTTTAAGATTATATAAACTGTTGTCTAGATTGTCAATGAGTTTTCGCCAGGTTTTCAATTAGGATGAAATCCTTCGAACGGGAAGGGGACAATCACCTCATGATGGCATGATCTAGAAGAAACGGAAGCAATGAATCACATGGAGAATTGACAATCCGCCAGTGACTTTTTTACAAATAGCTGTCTAAAGCCATTTTATCCACATATCCCAAGAGTTATCCACACTTATATGTGAATAACTCCTCTTCTTTCAACAATTTTACGATTCCATTTTTTAATTTTTCATTTTCTTCTCTTGAAAAAATATTCTCCACAATTCCTTCTTCCTCTTTTGTGTATAACTTTTCTGTCGCTATCTTACCTCACTTCAGATTATCCACAACATATCCACAGTTTATCCACACTATACACAGCATGTGGATAACTACCTGTGGATTCTTTTTGCAGTCTGTGGATAAATATCAAAAACCGTTGCCACGTCTATTTTATTTTGATAAACTGAATGTGCACAAACTTGTGGATGAACTTTTAGCAATTCCAAGATATACACAGGCTGTGGATAACTGTTATCCCCAACATCAACACCATGTGGATAACGTTATCCACAGTTTTTGTTCTCTGGGGATAACCCTATTATCTACTATAGAATAGTGTATGTGTATATCGTGTGAATAAGTTTCGCCAACATGTGAGTAAAGGAGGTCTTTCATTGAAGAATGCTCGCGAGATTTGGAGAAATGTTTTATCTCTGATTGAGGAAGAGGAACGAACACCAAAAGCCAGCTTTGATATGTGGTTGAAATCAACAGAAGGAATTTCGTTGATGGGGACGACACTCGTCGTGTCCGCGCCAGCCAGTTTCATTGTGACTTGGCTTGAGCGTCAATACTTGTCATTGTTACAAGATACGATTGAAGAAGTAACGAACAACAAGCTTGAGATTCATTTTATCGAGGAATCACAAGCACACAAGTATGCACCTGCGGATGGATCGAAAGAGACGATTGCTGCCACAGAAATGAAAGAACAGCCACTTCCAGTACTACCAAAAGAGGAAGGGAACCTCGGACAGCTGAATGACAAGTACATTTTTGAGACGTTTGTCATCGGGTCGGGTAACCGATTTGCTCACGCTGCCTCGCTCGCTGTCGCAGAAGCGCCGGCGCGCGCCTATAATCCGCTCTTCATTTATGGAGGAGTCGGGCTCGGCAAGACGCATTTGATGCATGCGATTGGTCATTACGTGAAAGGGCAGAAGCCTGGCGCACGAATCGCTTACGTATCATCTGAAAAGTTCACGAATGAGTTTATCAACTCGATTCGTGACAATAAGACCGAAGAATTCCGCAACCGCTATCGGAACATTGATGTTCTCTTAATCGATGACATTCAGTTCCTAGCCGGGAAAGAACAGACACAGGAAGAGTTTTTCCACACGTTCAATGCGCTTCATAACGATCAGAAACAGATTGTGATTTCGAGTGATCGACCGCCTAAAGAGATTCCGACGCTCGAAGATCGTCTTCGTTCGCGGTTCGAATGGGGTCTTATCACAGACATCACACCGCCTGACCTTGAAACACGGATTGCCATCTTACGCAAGAAAGCGACGGCAGAAGGACTGGATATCGCAAACGACGTCATGCTGTATATTGCCAACCAAATCGACACGAACATTCGTGAACTCGAAGGGGCGTTGACGCGCGTCGTGGCCTATGCCAAGCTCGTCGGTCGTCCGATTGACCCGGATGTCGCTGCTGAAGCGTTGCACAACATCATGCCGGTCCAAGAAGCGAAGAAAATTGTCATTCGGGACATTCAAGAAATCGTGGGCCGTCACTTTAATATTGAAGTCGATGAACTGAAGGCGAAGAAACGGACGAAGACGCTCGCATTCCCTCGTCAAATCGCGATGTACTTATCACGTGAGATGACGGAAAGCTCGCTTCCTAAAATCGGGGAAGAGTTCGGTGGACGCGATCACACGACAGTGATTCACGCCCATGAGAAAATTAGTACGTTGCTCAAGCACGATCCGGAGATGCAAGAGACGATTCAGACGTTAAAGAAAGCATTGTCATAAAACGCTTCAATTTCATTGTGGATATCCTGTGGATAAAACCACATAGTTATCCACAAGTTATTCACAGGCAGAATGGCTCAACACCAGTGGTTAAAGTCACTTATCCCCAGTATCCACAGCCCTTATTACTATTATGACTTAAATAATACTATTATTATTAACTATATGACTCAGTTCACTTAGGAGGAATTATCCACATGCATTTAACGATTCAGCGAGATGTATTCATGCAAGCCGTACAAGATGTATCAAAAGCTGTTGCTTCCCGAACGACGATTCCAATCCTCACAGGATTAAAGCTTGAAGCCCATGCCGATGGGTTGACGCTCACAGGTAGCGATACGGAAATTTCAATCGAACGCTTAATCCCGATTGAAGAAGGCGGAATCGAACTCATTCAAATTCAACGAGCAGGTAGCGTCGTGCTCAATGCACGTTTCCTCGGTGAGATCGTTAAAAAGTTGCCGACGAATGAAGTGACACTCGAAGTGTCTCCGAACTTTATGACACGAATTGAATCGGGACAAGCCGAGTTCCATTTGAACGGACTCGATCCAGATGAATACCCGCGCCTGCCTGAACTATCAAGCGAGCGTCGTTTCTACTTGCCGGCCGATTTGTTGAAGACGATTATCCGTCAAACGAGCTTCGCTGTTTCTGGACAAGAGACACGTCCTGTGTTGACAGGGGTCAACTTCTCTGCCGAAAAAGGATTCTTGACGTGTGTCGCAACGGATAGCCACCGTCTGGCACTTCGCCGGGCACGGTTTGAGACAGACAACGATTTGACGTTCCAAAATGTCGTCGTCCCAGGCCGCTCATTGAACGAACTCGCAAAATTGCTTGATCGGGAAGAGTTGCCAGTCGAAATCGTGTTGACGGACCAACAAATCTTGTTCCGCTTGAAAAACATCTCGTTCTTCTCGCGTCTACTCGACGGTGCATACCCAGATACATCACGCTTGATTCCGGAAGAATACCGGACAGCGGTCCGCATGAACGCGAAGGACTTCCTCCAAGCTATCGATCGTGCGTCATTGCTTGCACGCGCTGATCGCAATAACGTCATCAAGTTTGTCGCTGAAGAAGCGACGACGGTCGAAGTCTCCTCTCATTCTCCAGAAGTCGGGAAAGTGTCAGAGCGCGTCAGCATCCTGTCGCTTGAAGGAGAAGAGTTAAAAATTTCATTCAACTCGAAATTTGTCATGGATGCGCTTCGTGCGCTTGATGCTTCAGAGATCGAAATCCAGTTCACGGGTTCGATGCGTCCGTTCATCTTGCGTCCGGTCGAGCAAGATAGCGTCCTACAGTTGATCTTGCCAGTCCGCACGTCTTAAGTCAGACTGAGCAGATTCGGGGATGATGAGGTGTTTCACCTTGTCATCCCCATTTTTGCCTTATTCGACGTTTTTCGATAAACTAATAAGTATGGCGATTTTTTGTACTAAGTATGAAAGAAAGGAAGTGACGACATGAAAAAAGTGTCGATTACAACCGAGTATGTAACGCTCGGACAATTTTTGAAGTTGGCTGATATCATTTCAAGCGGAGGCCAAGCGAAGTTCTTCTTAGAGGACATTCAAGTGAAAGTGAACGGTGAGATTGATCAACGTCGCGGACGCAAACTACGCGATGGGGACACGATTGAGGTCGAAGGTTTCGGAGACTTCCAAATCGAGGGTAACTAACGTGCATTTAAAGTCGATCCGATTGCAAAACTACCGCAACTACGAAACCCTCGAGCTAGATTTTTCAGAACAGACGAACGTTCTCATTGGTGAGAATGCCCAAGGGAAAACGAATCTGCTCGAATCGATTTACGTACTTGCGCTCGCAAAGTCACATCGGACGACGCAAGACCGTGAACTGATCGGCTGGGAGGCGGATGCAGCGATGGTCGAGGGACGGATTCATAAACGGACCGGGGAGACGGTCCAGTCGCTCACGTTTTCACCGAAAGGGAAGAAAGCGAAATTGAACCATCTCGAACAACGCCGCCTCAGCGACTATGTCGGCGCTTTTAACGTCGTGCTGTTCGCACCCGAAGACCTTGCCATCGTCAAAGGTAGCCCGCAAGGACGACGACGGTTTTTAGATATGGAAATCGGGCAAGTGAGTCCTGTCTATTTACATGAATTGAATCAGTATTTGAAGACACTGAAGCAACGGAACGCCTTGTTGAAGCAACTGTCCATCAAAGGCGGAGACGAGACGCTACTAGAGGTGCTCACCGATCAAATGATTGAGCTTGCCGTGAAAATCGTTTCGCGACGTCATCATTTTATCGATCAGCTTGAAAAATGGGCGGGACCCATCCATTCCGGCATCACACGTGACTTGGAGACACTGACGATTCAATACGTATCGGATACATTCCAAAAAGAACGTTACCCAAAAGAGACGATGTTTGAAACGTATCGTCAAAAGTTTGATAAAATAAGAGAGAACGAACGAAGACGAGGCGTGACGTTATTTGGTCCGCATCGAGATGACTTTGAATTGTATGTCAACAATCGCAACGTCCAAACGTTCGGTTCACAAGGCCAGCAACGTACAGCGGCTTTGTCTTTAAAGTTAGCGGAGATTGAACTGATCCACGAAGAGGTCGGGGAATATCCATTGCTTTTGTTAGATGACGTGTTATCTGAATTAGACGACCATCGCCAAACCCATCTGCTCGACACGATGGGCCAAAAAGTCCAAACCATTATCACGACGACCAACATTGATGGCATCGCTCACGAAACGATTCAACAAGCGAAGGTGTTTCACGTGAAACAAGGCGAAGTTGAAACGGAATCTGTATAACGTAAGACCAATCCATATGAACACCAATTCATGTATAGTAGGTGAACAAAACCGATGAGTAACGAAAACGAAAAACAAATGCAAGATTATGGTGCTGATCAGATTCAAGTGCTTGAAGGGTTAGAAGCCGTTCGTAAACGCCCGGGGATGTATATCGGTTCAACGAGCTCACGAGGACTCCACCACTTGGTGTGGGAAATCGTCGACAACTCGATTGATGAAGCGCTCGCCGGACACTGTGACACGATCACGATGACAGTAGAACCAGGCAACTCGATTGTTGTCGAAGATAACGGACGCGGGATTCCAGTCGATGTTCAAAAGAAAACGGGCCGTCCTGCCGTCGAAGTCATCTTCACCGTCCTTCACGCCGGAGGTAAGTTTGGCGGCGGCGGATACAAAGTTTCAGGTGGTCTGCACGGTGTCGGGGCCTCGGTCGTCAACGCGTTGTCGACGAAGCTTGAAGTGTTCGTCCGTCGTAACGGCAACGTCTACTATCAGTCATTCAAACGCGGTGTCCCACAAGGCGAACTTGAAATCGTCGGTACGACCGATACGACTGGTACAACTGTTCGTTTCTTCCCGGATGGGGATATCTTCGAAGAGACGCTCGAATATGACTTTGATTTACTCGCCACACGTTTGCGCGAACTTGCCTTCCTGAATAAAGGACTCCGCATCGTCGCCAAAGACGAGCGCAGCGATGAGACGATTGAACGCAATTATCACTACGAGGGTGGAATCAAGTCATACGTTGAACATTTGAACCGCTCGAAAGCCTCAATCCACGACGAGCCTGTCTACGTACATGGCACGAAGGATGGAATTGAAGTCGAGATTGCGCTTCAGTACAACGAAGGATTTGCGAGCAACATCTATTCATTCACGAACAATATTCCGACCCATGAGGGCGGAACGCACGAGACTGGATTTAAAACGGCGCTCACGCGTTCAATCAACGACTATGCAAAACGCTTCGGTCTCATGAAAGAGGCTGACGGTAGCCTGTCAGGAGATGACGTACGTGAAGGATTGACAGCGATTGTCTCGGTCAAACACCCGTCGCCACAGTTCGAAGGGCAGACGAAGACGAAACTTGGTAACGCCGATGCGCGTACAGCCACAGACTCGCTCTTCACAGACACGTTCGAGCAATTCTTGCTTGAAAATCCATCTGTCGGTCGATTGATCGTCGACAAAGGCTTGATGGCGGCCCGTGCCCGTCTCGCAGCGAAACGTGCTCGTGAGATGACACGCCGTAAAGGGATCCTTGAAGTCAGTTCATTGCCTGGGAAACTAGCCGACTGTTCATCGAAAGATGCATCGAAGTCTGAGCTGTACATCGTTGAGGGTGACTCGGCCGGCGGTTCAGCGAAATCAGGTCGCGATCGTCACTTCCAAGCGATTTTGCCAATCCGAGGTAAAATCATCAACGTCGAAAAAGCGAGACTTGATAAGATTTTAGCCAACCAAGAAGTACGTACGATTATTACAGCGCTCGGGACAGGGATTGCGGAAGAGTTCGATCTCGGGAAGGCTCGTTATCATAAGTTGATTATCATGACCGATGCCGACGTCGATGGAGCCCACATTCGCACACTGCTCTTGACGTTCTTCTATCGCTACATGCGTCCGCTCGTCGAGAGCGGGTATGTCTATATCGCGCAACCACCACTTTACGGCTTGAAGCACGGAAAAGATGTCACTTACGTGCAGAATGACCGTGAATTGCAAGAAGCGATTAAACAGCTTCCGGAGAATGCTCGTTACAGCGTACAGCGTTACAAAGGTCTAGGTGAGATGGACCCTGAACAGCTGTGGAGCACGACGATGAATCCAGAGACACGCTCGATGCTTCGTGTCGACCTTCAAGACGCCATTGAGGCGGATGAGATCTTTGAGACGCTCATGGGTGACAATGTCGAGCCGCGACGTGATTTCATCCAATCACATGCGCATTACGTGAAAAACCTCGATATTTAAAAAGAAGGGTAGGCAATAACGAATGGCAGAACAAGAAAATATCAAGGATATAAATATTAGCCAAGAGATGCGCACCTCGTTCATGGACTATGCGATGAGCGTTATCGTGTCACGTGCCCTCCCAGACGTACGAGACGGTCTGAAACCGGTTCACCGTCGTATTCTATATGCGATGAACGAACTTGGAATTCGTGCTGACAAGCCCCATAAGAAATCGGCCCGTGTGGTCGGTGACGTTATCGGTAAGTATCACCCGCACGGTGACTCTGCCGTTTACGAGACGATGGTTCGGATGGCGCAAGATTTCAGTTATCGTTATGAACTCGTCGACGGTCACGGAAACTTCGGATCGGTCGATGGAGACTCAGCCGCAGCGATGCGTTATACAGAAGCACGTATGTCGAAAATCGCGATGGAACTCGTCCGTGATATCGGCAAAAACACGATTGATTACCAACCGAACTTTGACGGAGAAGAGAAAGAACCGGTCGTCATGCCAGCCCGGTTCCCGAAC
The DNA here is from genome assembly GCF_018618345.1 of Exiguobacterium sp. s36. Lineage (NCBI taxonomy): Bacteria > Bacillati > Bacillota > Bacilli > Caryophanales > Exiguobacterium > Exiguobacterium sp. s36. Next base: position 3,397 of record NZ_JACSLW010000003.1, on the reverse strand, counting down.
TTCTTGGTCAACGGGACGAGTGGAATCGCGGTCGGGATGGCCACGAACGTACCGCCGCATAACTTGAACGAAGTCATTGACGGCGTTCTTGCGTTGACGCATAACCCGGATATCACCATCTCCGAGTTGATGCAGCATATCCCGGGGCCTGACTTCCCGACAGCCGGCGAAATTTTAGGACGTAGCGGAATTCGCCGCGCCTATGAGACGGGTCGTGGATCAATCACGATGCGGGCCAAAGCTGAAATCGAAGTGTTGAAAAATGGTCGTGAACGGATTCTCGTTCATGAAATCCCATATCAAGTGAACAAAGCGCGCCTCGTCGAAAAGATTGCCGATTTGGTACGCGACAAGAAAATCGAAGGCATCACTGATCTTCGCGACGAGTCGGATCGTAACGGGATGCGTGTTGTCATTGAAGTACGCCGCGATGCGAATGCCAGTGTCATTTTGAACAACTTGTATAAACAAACGCCAATGCAAACGACGTTTGGGGTCAACATGCTCGCCCTCGTTGGGGGACGACCGAAGACGCTCAACTTGAAGCAAGCGATTTATTACTACATCGAGCACCAAAAAGAAGTTGTCCGCCGTCGGACGCAGTTCGATCTCGACAAGGCCGAGGCCCGTGCACACATCCTTGAAGGATTGCGCGTTGCCCTCGATCACTTGGATGAAGTCATCGCCATCATCCGCAGTACGCGGACCGGTGACGAGGCCCGTGAGAAATTGATTGCCCGTTTCGGGTTGTCGACCGAGCAGACGCAAGCGATTCTCGATATGCGTCTTCAACGTTTGACTGGACTTGAGCGTGAGAAAATCGAAGGCGAGTATCGCGAGATTCGCGCCTTGATTGAAGAGTTGCGTGCCATCTTAGGCGACGAAGAACTCTTGCTTCAAATCATTCGCAACGAGTTGACAGAAATCAAAGAGCGTTATGGCGATGCACGTCGGACAGTCATCCGTACGGATATCATCGAGCTTGAAGATGAAGACTTGATTCCAGTTCGCGACATGATGATCACGCTCACGAGCGAAGGTTATATCAAATCAATCCCAAGCGACTCGTATCGTACACAACGACGAGGCGGACGAGGCAAGCAAGGGATGGGTACGAATGACGAGGACTTCGTGTTACGTCTCTTGTCAGCTTCGACGCATGATACGATCCTGTTCTTCACGAACTTCGGTCGCGTCTTCCGCTTGAAAGGGTATGAAATCCCAGAGATGAGCCGGACTGCGAAAGGGATGCCGATTATTAACTTGCTACAAGTCGATAAAGGCGAAAAAGTCGAGACGATGATTCCGGTCGACTTCAATAGTTACTTGGCAGACAAAGCCATCGTTGAGGATGGAAGTGAAGATTCGGAAGCTGAAGTGGCAGACGAGCAGTTGTCGCTCGTGTTTATCACGAAGCAAGGACTCGTCAAACGTTCACCGCTCTCGGCTTACGCCCGCATCAATAAAAACGGACTTCGTGCCATTAGCTTGAATGATACGGACGAATTGGTTACTGTCCGTCTTGCGAAGAGCGATGACGAAATGTTGATTGTGACGCGTGAAGGGATGTCGATTCGCTTCCCGCTTGCGAGTGAAGTACGGTCGATGGGCCGTACCGCCCGAGGTGTCCGTGCGATTCGTCTGAAGAAGGATGACGATCAAGTCGTTTCGATGGAAATCGTACGCCCGACGCAAGACGTATTGATTATCACGGAAAAAGGCTATGGCAAACGAACGCCGATGGAGCAATTCCGCACGCAAGGTCGAGGCGGTTCTGGAATTATCGGAATCAAGACTGACCGCGGTACCGTCGTCGGTATGCGAGTCGTGGATGAGGACGACGATATCATGCTCATGACCGAGCTCGGTGTCGCCATTCGGATCGATTCACAGACGATTTCGCAAATGGGTCGCAGTACGCGCGGTGTGAAAGTGATGAACATCGAAGACGGCGATCGTTTGGCTACAATTGCCAAATTGAAAAAAGATGAGCTAGAAGAGGAATCAGCAGATGAGATGGAGAATGGATTTGATGGTGAAGCACCAGAAACCGACCTATCGTCTGAAGTGACCGAATAAGGCGAAACAGGTCGAGCGGAGCTTCCGTTCGACCTGTTTTCATACGATCAGGAGGGATGAGCATGCGACTCGCTATTTCAAACGTGCACGTAGGTATGACGCTCTTAACATCTGTTTCTTCATTAGAGGCCGGGATTAGACTGACGAACGAACATTTACGTTTGCTCCGCTTTTTGAAAGTTGATGCGATTGAAGTTGCTCCGGTAGAACGCCGTCCCTTTACACATGAGGAAGAACGCGACTTATGCGAAAAGATTCTTCAGTATGAACGTCACTACAATCAATGGGAAGAACGGATATCACCGAATCCATATGAGGCTCTTGAATTTATTCATCAGTTATTTCGCCAAGATTATCCTTTATCAGCAATCGTCAAGTTTTTCACGAACCAACCGTTACGTAAAAATCATGTGATTCATCATGCGATTTATCGGGCGCTCGTCGCAAAAACGTTATCGAAATATCGGGGGGACGAACATCGGCTTCAGTTTGACTATGGAATCGCATCTTATTTCGCCGATGCCAGTTACGCTAAAATCCGCAAATGGTCACATATGCGCTATTTTACAAAAATGGAACGTGAGCTTCTGTATCAACATCCACTCGTATCGATGGCGATGTTACCTGAAGATCGGACATTACGGCAGCGTGTCGATAAATTAGTGGCCGAACATCATGAGCGGCTCGATGGATCGGGCTTCCCAAATCGTCTTGAAGAGCGAGCGCTTCATCCGGCCTCTCCTCTGTTTATCGTGGCAGATCGTTTTTGTCAGTTGACGGCACCGCGAACATTCCGAGCTGCACTCACTCCGGAAGAAGCTTACTTCTATATGTGGCAAAATGAAGCGTACGATGGAGAGGCGCTCACACTGTTAGCTACGTTACTCGGCTTTTATGAAGTGGGTCGAACCGTTTTGTTGAGTAGTGGGGTTCGTGGGAAGATTCATCACTATACACCGAGTGTCGAACAACCGATTGTCGTATCAGAACCGACGCAAGAAACGTATGATTTAACTCGTTTAGACGAAGTACGAATCATCGCATTTCAATAATAGAAAGTGTGTTCCTTCTATATAGTGCAAAGAAGGAGCACACTGTTTTTTTATTCTTTTAAAATATTTTATTTTTATAGTTGACGAAAGAGAATGCAGGTGCTATTATAAATGAGTCGCTAAGAGCGGCAGACGAACTTTGAAAACTGAACGATGAGGCAAAAAAGTTTTACAATTTTTGAATGAAGCGCAAGCTTCGTCATTTTTAAAGAGCTATATCAAATTCTTTGGAGAGTTTGATCCTGGCTCAGGACGAACGCTGGCGG